>CAXBFD010000010.1:0-91215 GCA_963974925.1 uncultured bacterium
CCTTTACGGACCCGGGATTTTAAGTCCCGTGCGTCTGCCATTCCGCCACTCGGCCTTGTCTTTAAGATTATATAGTATATTGACTTGCATCATGCAAGCAAAGAACCGCCATTATCTCAATTTTGAGACCTGCTACGTTCGGAGGGATTCAAGCCGGTTCCAGTCAGAGACCCCTGTTTTCCGGGGTTTTAAATGGATTCGTCAACCAAACCGCGGGCGCGACGACGACGACGACGGCGGTGGAGCCAGCGTTCGCCATCTTCTGCTTCGGAAAAAAAAGAGCCGGACAGCAGTCGATAAAAGAATAACAGGATAAACGCCCCGCCTGTTGCGGCTAAAAAGCCGACCGTGCTGATCGGCGTCACGCGGGCACCGTCCCAGAAAAACATGAGCGTGCCACACCCGACAACGCTGCCGCCAATGCCCATCAGCAGCGTGCTGACTGCACCGCCGGGGTCTTTTCCAGGCATGATTGCTTTGGCGGCTAAGCCAACTAAAGTACCAAAACCGACCCAGACCAACATTTCGTTGATCGCCTCCTGGAGGATTTTGGTAGTATTGTCATCAAACATTCTGACGGTCCTTCGTCGGTAAATGCTTATACTGTTATAGTTTACAGAGTTGTGGGCGATGGGGAAGGTCACTCTTTGAAGAGGCCTTTTATTATCCGCTATTAACATTATCGTCAACCCCGACTCAAAACTTGGGTTACGAACGATCTATTTAATTTTTGACTAAAGTATTGTAGAGTGAAACCGAAGTCGACCGTTTGCTTGAGCGAGTCAAATCAGAGTCTTTCTGATTTGACTCCAGTCGGGTTGGTGAATCAAAATGAAATACTTTCTGGTACTTGGTATTAACTGCTTTCTGGTGTGTCTGTTGGCAGACTCACTCCCCGCTGAAGGGCCTGCTTTTCAGAAAAAAATTCTGAACGACCAATATTATGCGGATGGAGTTGCGACCGGTGATTTCAATCGGGACGGTCATGTTGACCTTGTCGCTGGTCCCTTCTGGTACGCGGGGCCTGATTTCAATTCAAAGCACCGCTTTTATGAGCCCGTCGCTTTTTCTCCTGAAAAAAGCCCCAGTAACTGCATGCTGCTGTTTACTTCTGATTTCAACGGCGATGGTTGGGATGACATTCTTGTGCTGGGACGCGTTCATTTGCACAAAGCGTACTGGTATGAAAATCCGCGCGCGGTCACAGGGGAGTGGAAAAAACATTTTGTTTTCGAACGAGTGCAGGGAGAGTCTCCTTTACTGACCGACTTGACGGGGGATGGGAGGCCCGAGTTGATCTGCCATTGGAATGATCATTGGGGGTGGTTGCAGCCTGATGCAAAGTCAGCTGAGAAGCCCTGGACTTTTCGGGCGATTGGACCTGCCGGGGAGTGGGACAAGTTTTATCATGGAACAGGTGCTGGCGATATTAATGGTGATGGTGCGCAGGACATCGTGATTAATGACGGCTGGTTTCAAAATCCGAATACAGCTTCAGGAGACTGGAAGTTTCATCCTTTGAAGTTTTCAAAACAAATTGGGGGAGCCCAGATGCTGGTTTATGATGTCGACGGAGATGGAGACAACGATGTCATAACGAGTCTGGATGCACACGGTTGGGGACTGGCCTGGTTTGAGCAGCAGAAAATGGGAGAGACGATTTCCTTTCAGAAGCATCAGATTATGGATGATCGAAGTAAATTGAAACAGTATGGGGCGGCATTTTCTCAACCGCATGCTTTGTGTCTGATCGACGTGAATCAGGATGGTCTCAAAGATATCGTGACCGGAAAACGGCGCTGGGCTCATGGTCCCCAAAGAGATATTGAGCCCAATGAAGCACCTGTGATTTATTGGTTCGAACTGCAGCGAAAGGAAAAAGGCGAAGTAAAGTATGTACCGCATCTGGTTGATGACTGGTCTGGCGTGGGTGTGCAAATTGACGCGCGAGATCTGAATCGGGACGGGAAAGCTGACATCCTCAGTGCTTCCAAGCTGGGAACGTTTCTGTTCTTAAGCGATTCGAAATAATCAGCCGCTCAACCACTGTGAGCAATGTGCTTCCACAAACGCATCATCGTTCAGATGCGGATAGGCCTCGTAGATCCGGTTGATCTCTGCCCTCTGTCCGGGCCCGAGTGTTTCATTGGGATTCAGGCACCAGATCCCTTTCAGCAAGCCCTGACGCCTGAGGATTTCATGAATGCCGGGAATGCAGCCCTGAAATCGATTGGCGACATCAAACAGCACGGCGTTGCAATCGGTCACTTCCGTGTTACGTTGCAGCAGAGAAAGCGGAATCGCTGATTCTGCTGCGGCGACTTGCTGGCATTCTTTGAACGTCTCAACGGCTTGGTGCGTCCAGACGGCCCAGTGTCCGAGTAGACCGCCGACGATGCGACGTTCCAGTTGTTTCCCTTCCGCTGGAAAACGAAAGGGAGTGACGAGATCGAGTACGATGTTATCATCGTTGCCGGTATACAAGGCGATGTCGTCCCGTCCCGACTCGGCTACGGCGCGGATGACGTCGAGCGTGTGATAGCGATTGAAAGGAGCCATTTTGATCGCGGCGATGTTTTCAATTTCACAGAAGCGACGCCAGAACGAATATGGCAGCAGGCGACCGCCGACATCAGGTTGCAGATAGAAACCAAACACGGGGATGATTTCGGAAACAGCCTGGCAGTGCTGGATTAAAGTATCTTCGTCGGCGGATTTGAGAGCCGACAGACTGAGTAAACCGAAGTGATAACCGGTATCTCGCGCGAGGGTCGCTTCCTGGGTAGCCTGAGCGGTTTCACCACAGATGCCGGCGACGCGTAACAGGGGGACACTTCGATGCTCATCGGCACGGTCCATTTCTTCCGCCGCCAGTTCCAGGACGGGTTGAAACAGATCAATGCCCGGCTGGCGGATCTCAAATTGCGTGGTATGTACGCCGACGGCCAGTCCGCCGACGCCGCTGGCAATATAATAACGCGAAAGAGCCCGTTGGCGGCGTTCATCCAGTTTGCGGGCGGAGGTTAAGGCCAGTGGATGCGCGGGGATCGCCGTTCCCTGCTGTAAGGTCTGCGTGATGAGAGAGGAATTCACGATTCTGCTTTCCTTTTTGAAGCTACGGTGCTGTGCATGGCAACCGCATTAAAACTTGCCACTGCGCGATTCGAAATGCGTTGGTTTGCCCAGCAGAGGACGCTCGTTCCGGATCCAGTCGGTGATCCAGTGGATGATCTGATCGACGTCCACCAGAGGCGCGCCATAATGTTGATGCCCGTATTGACCGTTGTTGAGTAACGCGTCTTGCGCTTCGGTTCCGGTGAACCGTGGTTGCTTGCCAAGCAGGGTTCCAAATTGTTCGCAGAGCCTGCGGACGCTGAGAATGCGCGGTCCGGCTACGTTGAGATTGAAGGGAGGCGATGTGCTGTCGGGCAGAGAACAGAGCGTCATCGCGTTGGCGTCTCCCTGCCAGATAACATTGACGTATCCCATCGAGACGTCAATCGTCTGTTCCTGGTAAACCTGCAGCGCGAGATCAACAAGTACGCCGTAGCGGCACTCGGTCGCATAATTCAGGCGAATGATCGTCATGGGAATGTTGAGGGTGCGGCTGAAATGTTCGAACATCCGCTCCCGTCCCAGGCAGCTCATCGCGTATTCACCCACCGGATTCGGCTTGTCGCTTTCGACTGAGCCCTGGCTTGATACGGAAACGAGTCCGTAAATGTTTCCGGTCGAAAATGCGGTGATGCGGCTGTTCTGATATTTGTTACAGACGAGTGCCGGCAGGTACGTATTCATCGCCCATGTGAGCGATTCGTTTCCTGTTGCTCCGAATTTCATACCCGCCATATAAATCACATTCGGTACATCGGGCAGGCTGTTGATAAAATCGGCATCGAGCAAATCGCCTTTGATGGTTTCGATTCCCAGATCTTCAAGAGGCTGTCTGCTTGATTCGTCCGAAAAACGGCTCACGCCGATCACGCGGCGGTGGAGGCCTGCTTCTTGATCGGCGCGGAGAATCATGCGGGCTAAGGTCGGCCCCATTTTACCGGCGATGCCCAGCAGGATCAGGTCACCTTCCGTTTGCTGCAGAGCCTGGATGACCTGGGGAGTCGGGCGGCTTAGGAGTTCGTCGAGTTGTGCAACGTTGTCGATGGTGGCGGGAAAGTCGGTCATGTTTTATGTCGTATCGAAGTCTGTTTTATCGGGGTGAGATATCAAAGTGATGCGCACGTTGTTTCGCATATTATGACAGGCTGGTGTCTGAAATGGAAATCCAGTCCCGTTTAATCGTGGGGAATCTCGCAGGCGAGCAGCTGGCCCCAGTCGGGCAGGTCCGCGGAATTTTGCGAGAAGTAGCTGGCGACCACGTTTCCCTTGTCGAGAATCAAAGCGGCCCCCAGTTGTTGAATATCTTTGCCGGGAATTCCGGGCAGATAGCCGGAAAGGATTGTAGTTTTAAAGCCGGACCACCAGACGGCAGGTCCGATGGTTTCAGACAGGTTGCCGCGTTTGACCTGGAAGAGTTCGTAGAGCTTTCGGTCCGGGTCACTGAAACTCTGCACGTTTTGCAGTTGATAATGGGCCAGTAACTGGTCGGCCTGTTCGTCGTCCATCATGTGGACGATGGCCAGTTGCAGATTTCGTTGTGCGATTTGATCCGACAGCGCCTGCAGTTGTGCCAGAACCTGCCGGCAGAAGGGGCAGCCACCATGTCTCAGAAAGACGACAAGGACGGGACGCGCTTCCGAAAGTTCGGATAATGTTTTTCCCTGCGATGACGGGAAAGCAGCCAGCGCCTGCTTGAATTGATTTGGATCCATGCGTCACTCTCGGATAAAGAAATACAATGTCACTTCAGTCAGAGAAGCTGCCGGGACTCAAGCAAAGAGTCGTCAGCGCGGCGAACACGGTTTCAGTTTACCATAACGCGTTGGGATTTTCCTGGTGGAAATCACGGATGTCCTGCACGGTGTTTTCAATGGTTTCCAGATCGGAATAGAACATGGCGGTCGGATCGATTTTTTTCTGGTCCAGGAAATCTATTTCTGATCGGAGCTGAGGATTTTCCGCAGCGCGGGGCAGAATCACCAGCCAGAACAGGCTGAGCGAGAGCGTCAACAACAGAAACCAGCCCCACTGGCGGCGTGTTACGCTGCCGTTTTCAGGACGCTGGTGTTCTGACATGGCTTGCTGCACGTGTATGGTCAACGTATTTACTGACGGTTGAGAGATTAAAAGAGTTCGTGAATCACTTCACCGTGATCAATGGCGGCGATCGGTCTACCGGAATGATCGAGGAAATGGAGATTGGGATCCATGCCTAAAACGCGGTAGATGGTGTGATGAATATGGCCGGGTCGTACAGGACGATCGGCGGGGGAATCACCCAGTCGATTGGTGGACCCGATAATGCGGCCCCCTTTGACGCCGCCGCCCCCCATCAGGCAGCACATGGAATTGCCCCAGTGATCGCGGCCGGGCGTTCCCTGACTCAGGGGAGGACCACCGTTGCCACCATCGTTCATGCGCGGAGTCCGGCTGAATTCGCCGCAGAGGACAACGAGCACTTTTTCACTCAAGCCGCGCTGGGCAAGGTCTTCAAACAGCGCGCTGACGGCCTGATCCACGCGGGGAAGATAGTTTTCGTAACCGCTTTGTAAATTCCAGTGATGGTCCCAGCCGCCGAAATGCACGGTGACGAAGGTGGTTCCCGCTTCGACCAGTCGACGCGCCAGGAGTACACTCTGGCCCCAGGTGTGACGTCCATACTGTTCGCGGATTTTTTCGTCTTCGGAATTCAGATCAAAGGCCTGGCGGGCTTTGTCGCCGGTCACCATCTCATAGGCTTTCTGATCCAGCCGATCCATCGAACTGAGCATACCCGACTGATCAACGTCCTTGCGAAGCTGATCGAACGTCTTAAGTAGTTCTTTGCGTTCTTTCAGGCGTTCAATTGATAATCCGCCTGCCAGATTTAAATTTTTGACCTGAAAATCTTTGTTGTTCGGATCAGAGTCCGTCTCAAAGGGATCGTGCTGCACCCCCAGAAAGTTTCCCCCGAAGTAGCCTGGTCTTAAACCAATGCTGGAAGCATAAGGGACGGAAACATAAGCGGGCATACTGGGGTCGCGTGGTCCGAGGACTTTGGTTGCCATCGAAGCGATAGAAGGATTGAGTCCGGGTGTGCTGCCGCCGCTCACGCCGCCACGTCCGGTGAGCATCCAGTGCCCGCCGGTAAAATGGTCGCCGGTATTGTGATGCAGGGAACGGACGAGCGAAAATTTGTCCGCGCATTTTGCCTGCAGCGGAAACATCTCTGTGATGTCCATGCCGGGAACATTGCTGTGGATCGGATTCCAGATCCCCCGATTCTCAAGGGGGGCATCGGGTTTCATGTCGTACGTGTCCATATGGCTGGGACCACCGTCCAGCCAGAGCAGAATGACGGAAGTGTCTTTGGCCTTCACTCCCTGCTGTTCCGCGTTTTCTTTGGCATGTAAAATTTGCGAGAGGCTCGCTGCCCCCATGCCTGCCACACCGACTTGCAGGAAATGACGCCGACTCACTCCGTCGCAGTACCTGCCCGATTTTCCAAATCCAACACGGAACATAGTTTGGCATCCCTGGTACGAATTATTGATAAGAGATCTTTGATGCGTATATTTTATGCATCAGAATAGGATATCGTCAATCATGAAGTACTTTAATTTGAAATCTTTGGCTGACCTGTCTTGATACAACCTCAAGTGGGGTATCTTTGGTTCAGGTAGTGTGTTTAATTCCTTCCGCTTTCTCTTTAGCAGAGCGGTAAATGACCCCATTGATTTCGCCCCCCATCATCAGGATAGCGCCTGTCATATACAACCAGGCTAAAAGTACGATGAATCCGCCCAGCGTACCGTAGGTTTCATTGTAATGCGCGATGTTTTCGACATACACACGAAACCCTTGCAGCATGATGACCCAGCTGATGACCACAAACAGGCTGCCGGGCGTAAATATTTTCCAGGGAAGTTTGACACTGGGGACGACCCAGTAGATGACCGATGTGGAAATCAGCATGAAGCCGCAGGCAATCGACCAGCGAACTCCCGCCGACAGCAGCAGGTGTAACCAGGGCGCATAAAAGTTTGCCAGGAGTAAACTCGCCAGTTCAGGGCCGATTACCAGCAGAATCATCGAGAGTAACAGCAGAATGAGCACGCCGAATGTTAATAACAGCGAGAGTCCGCCAGCCCGCCAGAACGTTCTGCGATGATCCACTTCGAAAACCGCATCCAGGCCTGTTCCCATAGTAAGAAACAGGCGTGTGCCTCCCAGTGAAAGCAGGAACAGTCCTCCCACGATCAGGCTGTATGTCGTTTTACGTTGAATATCCGCGATCTGATCAAACAGCATTTGGGACACGTTTTGCGGGAGCCCCTGATTGATGGCGTTTTCCATGCTGAGAATCATGCCTTTGATCGGCAGTTGAGCCACGCAGGCGATGATCACAATCAGTAAGGGGATCAGTGTAAATATTGCATAATAGGCGAACTGCGCGCTGTGGGCACTGAGCCTGTGCTGGCTGTATCCTTTCAACGCAAGGTAAATCAAATTCCAGGGGGTCAGTCCCCCAAATTTCCACATCGCCCGGAAACCGATCTTTCCGAGTTGAATCTGTTCCTGTTCTGTCATGTCAAACCGTTCATAAGTATTGCTGTTAAATGATTTATGATCTGAATTCTCCCACAGACTGAATTCTGCTTGAGATCGTTATAATTTATATAATCATTAAAGGTTAACATTTTGAAATGTCGATGAAGTTGATAATGGGCGTTCTTTCTCAAAAAAGACCCCATTTTCGAACTGATAACTCTCTTCTATTCAACGCTCAGAGATTGACCGGATTTCAAAATGAATTCGTTACTGAAAATTAGTGCGGGAATTTTACTGTGTCTGCCCTTAGCCGGCTGTGCCGGACCAGGCTATTATGATCCTTCAACGGGCATGATCTGTGGCGGCGAGATGTATGGCCCCACCAATTTTGTAGATGATATCAAATGTTCGCTTTCGAAGCACCGTGCCCAGCGCATGAACCGAAATTGCTGCAATCCATGTGACAGCTGTAATGTTTGTGATCCTTGTGGCAGCTGCAATCCCTGCGGGACCTGCCGCAAAGGTGGTTTTGGAAAGAAACTTCCGGGCATGCTGGCTTCCGGCACCTTCAGTTATGGCTCAAGTGAAAGTTCCGGTGATTACTACCCGATGGATTCCTATCCGACACCAGCTTACGCACCCCAGTCCAGTTGCCCGAATTGCGGACCTCAGGGAGGGACGTTTGCTCCTGAATCAAACATGCACGAATCCGTGATGCCCGGGACGATGTCGCCCGAGACATACGCGCCCGAGACTTATTCACCAGAGACCTACTCGCCGGAATCGGGATCGCCTGCTCCCGCCACAGTGGTACCTCAAAAAGTAACTCCTCACAAAGCTCCCGGTGGCGCCATTCTCAAGCCGGCTCCCGCACCTGCTGCAGAAGAGCCGATGTCATCTTATGTACCACCGGCCTTGATGCGGACGCCGACCGTCATTCCCAGTAGTGCCAGTCCCAGCCAGGGAGCCCGTCCGGTTCAATGGGTTCCAGCTCAGATTCACTAAGAGAAGCGGGATTCTGATACATTCGGGATTCTCTTTCCAAGGAACGGTAGGAATCCGTGACTGATTACGGGTTCTGATCTTGAAGGGAGATATCGGGTGTATCAATTTGATTCAGAAAATCAGGGCACTCTTTCACGTCGATGTCCCCTTGTTTTCTCATCCCTGCTGCTGAATGCATGCTGTTTTCTCTGTTTACCAGCAGCAGAAATTCACTCCGCCGTTTATCAGGTTGGTCCGGATCACAAATATCATCAAGTCGAAAATGTTCCCTGGGAAAGCCTTGTCGCCGGGGATGAAGTGCAGATTCACTGGCGACCGCAGCCTTATCATACGAAGTGGGTAATCTGTCGCCGGGGAACCAAAGACAAGCCGATCGTGATTAAAGGCATTCCTTCCGAGAAGGGGGAATTGCCGGTGATCGATGGACGCCGTGCCATGACACGTCCTGAATTGCGTTTCTGGGGAGAGCAGCGCGGGATCATCAAAATCGGTGGCGCCCGCGATCCGGCTGATACCATGCCGGCGCACATCGTGATTGAGAATCTGGACATTCGCAGCGCGCGACCTTCGTTCTTTTATTTCAATTCGGAAGGGCTCCAGAAGTATTTCCAGAATGCGGCCGCGATTTTTATCGAAAAAGGGGAGCATATCACGATTCGCAACTGCTTCCTGCATGATTGCGGAAATGGTTTGTTCGTGGCATACGAGACTAAAGATTTACTGGTGGAAAACTGTTCGATTTATCACAACGGGATCGCCAACAGCTATTACGAGCACAATGTCTACACGGAAGCAGCCGGAATTACTTTTCAGGGAAACTATCTCGGCCCCCTGAGAAAAGGCTGCCTGGGGAACAACCTCAAAGATCGTTCCGCGGGGCTGGTCGTGCGGTATAACTGGATCGAAGGGGGCAGCCGCCAGCTGGATCTGGTCGATTCGGAAGGCGGTGATAACATTCGTTACGATCCCCGCTACCGAACCACGTATGTCTACGGCAATGTGCTGATTAAACAGCCCGAGGATGGAAACAGTCAGATTATTCATTACGGCGGCGACAGCGGCGATGAAAGTGCCTACCGCAAAGGGACACTGTTTCTGTATGACAATACGATCGTTTCCCGGCGGGAATCGACAACTCTGGTCAGGCTCTCTTCGAACGGGGAACACCTGGACTGCCGCAACAATATTTTATACACGTCACATGCGGGAAGCAGCTTTGCGATTCTGGATGAATCAGGAACAGCCATTCTCAGTCACAACTGGTTAAAAAAGGGCTGGAAATCGGCACATTCCCGCAGCGTGGGAAATGTGGATTCGGAAGCAGAAACCTATTCCGACGAAAATCCCGGATTTCAGGACGTCGCAAAAAATCTGTTTTTTCTCACTCCGAACTCAGCGTGCCTGAACAAGTCGGGTGTTTTGTCGAAAGCCGTCCAGCAGAATTTTCCGGTCGAAAAACAGTTCAACGGACCACGGGGAACAAAAGAACGCCCCGCAGATTCATTAAAAGATCTGGGGGCGCTCGGAAGACAGTCGTCAGAGTAGGCGGCTTTACCTTACTTTGTTGAGTTGAACTGATTGGCAACTTCAACCAGAGTTTTGACCATGCAGCCCGTTCCACCTCCTTCACGATGCGGGAGATTCGAGCCTGCAAACGCAGGTCCGGCAATATCGAGGTGCACCCAGGGAGTTTTATTGACAAAGTGTTCCAGGAACTTGGCGGCGGTAATCGCACCGCCCCAGCGCGTTCCGATATTCTTCAGGTCAGCGACATCACTTTTCAGCTGTTCGCCAAACTGAGGAAGCATGGGCATTTCCCAGACATCTTCGCCACTGCTTTTGGCGGCATCCTGAACGGCTTTTGACCAGATTTCATCGTTGGAAAAGACGCCGGTGACTTCTTCCCCCAGTGCGACCACGCAAGCGCCCGTCAATGTGGCGAGGTCAATGATTTTTGCTGCGCCGCGATCGACGGCCAGTGTGAGTACATCGGCCAGAACAAGTCGCCCTTCGGCATCGGTGTTCAGGACTTCAATCGTTTTTCCATTGCGGGCAGTCAGCACGTCACCCAGTTTATACGATGAGCCGTTGACCATGTTTTCCACGAGTCCCATGTAACCAACGACATTGACGGGTAAGTTCAGCCGGGCGATCGCAGTCATCGCTCCCAGGACTGCAGCAGCACCCCCCATATCACACTTCATGGTTTTCATACCATCACTCGGTTTGAGCGAAAGTCCTCCGCTGTCAAAGGTGACGCCTTTACCGACGAGTGCCAGAGTGGGTGCAGAGGAATCCGCGCCCTGGTGTTTGAGAATCGCCAGCCGCGGCGGTTGATCACTGCCTTGTGCGACCGCCAGCATCGAGCCCATTTTTTCCTGCTGGAGTTGTTTCTCATCGAGAACTTCTGATTCCAGCCCGTATGTTTTGGCGATTTCTACCACACGCTCGGCAAAACTGACCGGAAAAATATCACCCGCGTGGCGATTGACCATTTCCCGCGCCAGATTAATCGATTCACCTAGAATCGTTCCCCGTTCGACGGCCTGCTGACAGGCAGCCTGATCTGAAGCTTCGGTGCCTGCGATCAGGATTTCCTGGAACGGATGCCGGGCTGCTTCTTTACGGTATAAGTCCTGCCCGACCGAACCGACAACCATCGATGCGGTAACGAGACAGGCCGCTTCGTCTGCGGTGACAGAAGTCTTTTCCAGATCAGGCAGCAGAACGGCAGCACGCGTGTTTTGTTTCGCGGAAATTGTGCGGGCTGCTGTCATCATCGCTTTTTCCAGCGATGCCAGAGAGAGAGTGGCTGCAGATCCCAGTCCCACCAGCAGGATGCGCGGCGTTTTAATCTCTGTTAAGCCGAGCAGTGATGACGTGGCGGCGAGTTTGCCGGTGAAATCTTCATGTGCGATCAGACGGGTGATCAACCCTGATAAGGATTCATCCAGTTTGGCAACCGCTGGAGTGAGAGGCGCGGACTCAATCAGGCCAATGACCAGCCAGTCAGCGGAGAGGGATGAAATCGATTCATTTGTAAATTGCGTACCCATTAGTTCTTCAAATCCCTTTATCGTTAGAAAACACCAGTTTAAAATAAGTTGGTTCCACAGTTTAACAGATCAGGAGTAAAAACCAAATGAGAGATATCAGGATTGCCGCCGTCCAGTTTGAGCATCGCAACGGAGACAAAGCGTTTAATCTGCAGCGAATTCGTGAACTCTCTCAACAAGCCGTGGCGCAGGGAGCGGAAATTGTCAGCTTCCATGAATGTTGTATCCCGGCTTACACGTTTGTGCAATCATTTTCGAAGGAGGAACTGATTGATCTGGCCGAGCCTGTTCCGAATGGCCCGAGCACTCGGGAACTGATGCAGATTTCGCAGGAAGTCGGGGTTCCGATTCTGGCGGGGCTGTTTGAAGTGGATGAGGGGGAAGTCTACAACACGTATGTCTGCGTGGATGGAATGGAACTTGTGGCGCGTTTTCGAAAGTTGCACGCGTTTGTAAATTCGCATCTTTCTTCCGGCGATGAATATATCGTGTTTGATGTGCGCGGCTGTCGCTGCGGTATTCTGATCTGTTACGATAATAATCTGGTCGAAAACGTGCGGATGACGGCGCTTCTGGGGGCGGATATTATATTCATGCCACACGTCACCTGTTGTCTGCCATCGGTCATGCCCGGTCGGGGACTGGTTGATCCGCAGCTCTGGCACAACCGGGACCGTGATCCGGTGCGGCTGCGGCAGGAATTCCAGGGACCGAAAGGCAAAGGCTGGCTGATGCGGTGGCTGCCGGCGCGGGCCTATGATAATGGTGTCTATGCGGTGTTCACAAATCCGGTCGGCATGGACGATCAGGAAGTTAAACCGGGACTGTCGATGATTCTGGACCCGTTCGGGGAAATCATCGCCGAATGTACGAAGCTGGGTGATGATATCGCTGTCGCACTCTGCACGGAGGAAAAACTGTCACAAGCCGGCGGACGGCGTTATATTCGGGCACGGCGTCCGGATCTCTACGGCAAACTGGTCGAAGCGTCTAATGCGCCGCCCGTGACGCAGCCGGGGTGGGAACTCAAACCGTCTGCCAAATAAATCAGTCTGATTTCAAAGCCGGGTCTTTGAAGCCTGCTTCCTGGAAACCTTTCATGCGAAGTTGACACGAATCGCAGTGGCCGCAGGGGGTGCCATCGGGAAGCGGGTCATAGCAGCTATGGGTCAGGCCGTAATCGACGCCGAGTGCCATGCCTTGCTTGATGATCTCGGCTTTGGTCAGGGAAATCAGCGGCGTGTGAATCTTCCAGTTCCCGGAATGTTCCACGCCGGTTTTGGTTGCCAGGGATGCTACGTTTTGAAACGCATTGACGAATTCCGGGCGGCAGTCAGGGTAGCCGCTGTAATCGACGGCGTTCACGCCGATGAAAATATCGAATGCGTTCAGCGTTTCCGCCCAGGCTAACGCGAGCGAAAGGAAAACGGTGTTGCGTGCGGGAACGTAAGTAATGGGGATGCCTGTTTCCAGATCGTGTTCGCTGCGATCTTTCGGGACATCGATATCTGCCGTCAGTGCCGAACCCCCGAAGACGCGCAAATCGAGTGGAAAAATGACAAACTGTTTCACATCAAATGCCTGACAGACTTTTTTGGCGGCTTCCAACTCGTGCCGATGCCGTTGACCATAATCGAAGGACAGCGCATACAATTCAAAACCGGCGTCTGCCGCGATTGCCAGCGTGGTCGCCGAATCAAGTCCGCCACTGACGAGAACGACGGCTTGGGGGGGATTATTGGTCATTTATCGAAACACTCCACTATAGATCTCGCGCTAAAAAAGCAAACTAGCAGGAGCGATCAGCGGATGCAATCCCTTCGAAAAGGTCGATTTGAGATTTCTGAAACTCAGTCCGATTTGAGGTATTTTCGAACACTCAGAAGAGACCTTCGATGATCCGGCCTGAGGCAATGGGAGTTGGTCGCGGCAGGCGAGGGAAGTAGGTATTGTGTGCATCGATACCCATGGCATGGTAGATTGAGGCGGCGAAGTCTTCTGGCCGACAGGGGCGCGTGCTGGGGAGACTTCCCTTACGATCGGTGGCACCAATCACCACACCGCGGCGGACCGGGCCACCGGCCATCAGTACGCTACCGGCATTGGGATAGTGATCGCGGCCTGAGTTTGTGTTGATTTTGGGAGTTCGCCCGAATTCTCCCATGGCGACGACGAGAGTGGTATCCAGCAATCCGCGTTCATCCAGGTCATCCAGCAAGGCAGAAAGTGACATATCCAATTGTGGTACGTTCCCGGGACCGGAATAGCTGTGCCAGCGTTTGTTGCCAGGCATACCCGTCGGTCGACTGGAAAATGACATCATCGAATCAAACAGCCAGCCATGATTATCCCATGTGCCGTTCGTTTTCGCATTACCAAATAATCCGCCTTGAACTGCCTGGTTGATGGTGACGAACCGCGCTCCCGCTTCAATCAGCCTGCGGGCGAGTAATACGCGGCGGCCGTAGATGTTATCGCCATATCGTTCGCGTGTCTGGATTGATTCCTGTTCCAGGTTAACCGCTTTCTGCATGGCACCACTGGTCAGCATGGCGATCGCTTCTTCCGTGAATTTATCGACCGATTGCAGCTGCGCGTTTTTGACTGCCTGCAAGCGGCTGAGGTTTTCCAGTTGTGATAACATGGAGAGTCGATCTTCGAACCTGACCCGTGACAGATTCAGTCCGCCGAGTTCCATCTCCGGTTTCTGGGGATCGCCTTTGAGATCAAAGGCTGCATAACCGGTGCCCAGATAACCGGGTGGATTGGTATAGCGGGCGGCGACAGGCAAGCCGAGATGCGGCGGAACGCCGGGAACGCGACTGCCAAACAGAGAAGAGACGAGGCATCCAAAGTTGGGGAAGTATTGTTTGTCTGCGGGATAAAATCCACTCGTGACGTGTTGAGAGCCGGCACTGTGTGAACCGCTTTTACCCTGCCAGGAGCGAATCAGAGCGACCTGATCCATGCGACTGGCCAGCAGTGGGAGTTTTTCGCTGATGAAGGTACCGGGCACATTGGTGCTGGTCGGTTTCCAGGGGCCACGGATTTCTGAGGGGGCATCTGGTTTGGGGTCAAACGTTTCAAAATGGCTCGGGCCCCCCGCTAAAAAAATGAAGATGCAGGAAACGTCTGGTTTATTTGAACTCGCAGTCGCCTTGAGAAACTGCGGTAAACTGAGTCCAAACAGTCCGACGCCAATTTGCATTGCCTGCCGTCGATTTAGCAAGTGAGGCGCGCACATCCCGCTTTGAAATACATCAGCCATTTGCTCAACCCATCAATAAATATAAAAGATGATTGGTGTGTTTCGGGCTGTGATTCTATCAATTTAGGCACTCGGGGACCAGACAAATGCGGAGATCGTTGTAATTTACCGCATCAGGGAAGTGAGGGGTACATCGAAGTCAGCGCGAGTGCGGGGTAATAAGTGCGCGATCCCGAGTATTGGTAGCCGAAAGGGATGATCCGCGGATTATACATGCGATCATAGTTGCCGAAGCCTCGGTACTGCAGGGAACCAAAACGGAACGAAGGGCGATAACCATTATAGTAAAAAGTGCGTCCCGGATAAGGGGAGCCAAACCAGTTGGAGCGGATCAGATCGCTATACATGTCAAGCGCGGGGACAGATTGCAGATTTGCAAAATAAGGGTTTTGCGACCAGGGCCACGAATTCGTGTAGGCAGAATACCGACTGCGGGCAGCCACGCGATCCAGCCGAGGATGACGCGCGGAGTTGCAGTTCGTGCATTCAGGCTGTGAAGGGACAGCAGGGATGTCGCGCGGGACAATCACGATGGAATCAACGGCGGAATCAACGGTCTTTTCAGACGCGCCGGTCAGAGCAGGACCATTTACGAGCGGCAAACGGATTTCCTGTGTCGCGTAAGAATTCCGGCCAGGCGCAGGTGAAATCTGAATAACCCAGTCCGAACTGGTGTCTGGTTTGGAAGGCGTTTTTGCTGCTGCAGATACATTATGCGAATTGCCTGTCAGGAGGCAGACAGCCGTCAGGATGAAAGTCAGGGTGTGTTTCATGGCAGATACTTTTGAACTCAGAACGATATACGAATGCGGTGATCTTGATGTCAGCTCACTACTGTCCGTTTTCCATCCTAGAGGGGTAAATAGACCATTTACCAACAAAAATCCCGATTCTACCGTGAAAAAGCATAAATTCTCGTGTCATTCTCACTCCGGGCCAGTGGTCGGCTTGATGGATGACTGCCCGCAGATTAATCTGCCTATGCGTAGTTTGAACAATACTGCAAGCTGTGCTGGGACTTACATTCACATTTGAAAAGCAGTGGAGAAACACCGTGGCGGCAAAAGCCTGGGGAGGACGATTTCAACAGCAGACGGATGCGCGTGTTGAAGCGTTTACGGAATCAATCAGTTTTGACAGCCGACTGGCGGCGGTGGACATCCAGGGCTCGCAGGCGCATGCGCGGATGCTGGCGAAGGTCGGTTTGATTTCCGACGATGAATGCCGGCAGATTGTGGAAACGCTGACGCAGATCGGCAAGGAAATCGAGCAGGGGCAGTTTGAGTTTCGTTTTGAACTCGAAGACATCCACATGCACATTGAAAGTGCTTTGACGGAACGCATCGGCGATATCGGCCGCAAGCTGCATACGGCCCGCAGCCGGAATGATCAGGTTTCGACGGATCTGAAACTCTACACGCGCGAAGCCATTCAGCGGATCGATTCTCTGCTCAAGGATCTGCAGGTCGCGTATGTCGAGCGCTGTGAGCGGGATCAGGATCTGGTCCTCCCCGGCTTTACGCATCTGCAGCGGGCCCAGCCGGTGAAAGCCGCCCATTACTGGCTCGCGTATTGCGAAAAATTTGACCGGGATCGTCAGCGTCTGGCCGATTGTCTGAAGCGGGTGAATGTCTCTCCTCTGGGAGGTGCCGCTCTGGCAGGGACGTCGTTGCCCATCGACCGTCATTATTCTGCCGAATTGCTCGCGTTCACCGATGTCGCACGCAACAGCCTGGATATTTCCAGTGACCGGGATTACCTGGCCGAATTCTGTTTCTGCATGTCGCTGATCGCCACCCACTTGAGCAACTGGGCCGAGGAATGGATCGCCTGGTTTTCGACCGAGTTCGGTTTTCTCAAACTGCCCGACGCGTTTACGACCGGTTCGTCGATCATGCCTCAAAAACGAAACCCCGATGTGCTGGAGTTGATTCGCGGCAAGTCGGCCCGCCCGATTGCCAATGTCCAGCAGATTCTGGTTCTGCTCAAAGGGCTGCCGATGGCTTATAACCGGGATATGCAGGAGGACAAGCTCGCGCTGTTTGACTCTTACGATACGGTTGCCGCCTGTCTGGAGCTGGCGGCGGCGATGGTGGAAGGGGCAGAACTGCAGCAGGAAACAATCGCCGCAAAGCTGGAAGACGGCTTCCTCGACGCGACCGCCTTAATGGAATACCTGATCAAAAAAGGAACCCCGATGCGAACCGGTCACGGCATCGTAGGAAAACTGGTGGCGCTGTGCGAATCACGCAAGTGCCGGCTGGTGGATCTCCCGCTGGAAGAACTGCAGCAGTCGTGTGCACAGATTGAAGATGATATCTATCAGGTGCTGGGGGCACGAAATGCGATGGCGGCACTCTGCAGCTTCGGTTCCGGGGGTGAGGCACCAGTGCAGGAACAGTATCAATACTGGAAAGAAAAACTTGGCTTATGAACGCGTGTTGAAACGGCTTTGAACTTCAATTGATCCTGCGAAAATCTGACATTAAACGTTCATGAGAAATATCAAATTAACGCTAGCCTATGATGGATCGGAATATGCCGGTTGGCAGGTACAGCCGAACGGTCACTCGGTACAGGCGTGCGTGGAATCGGCCATTGAAAAGTTGACTCAACAGCGAAGCGGGGTTCTGGTCGCCGGGCGGACTGATGCCGGCGTGCATGCACTGGGGCAGGTGGCGAATTTTCAAACGAAGTCGGCGATTCCCTGTCGGAATATTCAATCCGGATTGCAGCGTTTTTTACCGGACAGTATCTGTGTCAGAGAGGTGGAAGAAGTTGCAGAGTCGTTCCATGCGACTTACTCCGCGGTCCAGAAACGTTATCGCTACGTGATTCATAATACGGCCGTGGGTTATCCTTTTCTGAAACGGTATGTTTCTGAATTCGCCAGGCCTCTGGACGAAACACGGATGCACGCCGCCGGGCAGTTTCTACTGGGAAAGCATGATTTTCGCTGCTTTGAATCGCATTTTCCCAATAAAGCAACCAGCGTACGGACCATCAAAGAGCTGACCGTGCAACGCACGTCGGTCTGGCCTGTCTGGGGCGCGAAAGCGTGCTTATCGACGTCGGATGCGAATTCACTGGCTGCGGAATTGATTACCGTTGATATTGTGGCGGATGGTTTTCTCTACAATATGGTACGTGCGATTGTGGGAACCTTGATCGAAGTCGGCGTCGGCCGCTGGTCGCCGGAAGAGGTACAGAACATCCTGACGTCAATGGACCGTTCGCAGGCAGGGGCAACAGCGCCCGCCTGTGGACTGTATCTCGTTCAGGTTGACTATCCAGACTGATTTTTTCAAAGTACGTTTAATCCTTGTGAAGCAAAATTACGTTACCTTAATGCCAGGTTGCCGTCTGGAATATTGATCGTTACTCCTCCGGAAAGTGAAAGATGAGTCAGCAACCCCCTCCTTTACCTCCGAATGACGCCGATGAGCCCATTTTTCTGGACAACTCATTTGACGGAGAGGGAGAACGGATTGATGATGAGAATGGACACATCTTTCCCTGTGAAGGCTGTGGTTCCGATCTTGTATTTAATATCAACACACAAAAACTGAAATGTCCGCATTGCGGTTTCGAAAAAGAAATCGGCTTTGATCCCGATCAGGAAGTGGAAGAGCAGGATATTTACAGCATGCTGGCGCATCTGCAGGAGCTGCGTGAAAACCCAGACGCTGCCAGTGATGAGTCTGAGCAGGAAGTCCGGTGCGAAAGTTGCGGTTCGACGATGTTATTTGTGGGCACGGTGACCAGCTCCGAATGTCCGTATTGTGCGTCTCCCATTCAACTGGAAAACGCACATACTTCTAAAAAACGGGTTCCCGTTGACGCGGTACTGCCGTTCCTGATCGAACAGCAGGTGGCGCGGCAGAATCTGAGAGCCTGGGTAAAATCACTCTGGTTTGCGCCGAATGAGTTTATTGAAAAAGGGGCCGAGGGAACTTTTCATGGCGTCTACCTCCCGTATTTCACTTACGATTCGATGACCAGTACGCGTTATTCCGGGCAGCGCGGAGAATATTATTATGTGACGGTCGGGTCCGGGAAAAATCAAAGACGGGTACGTCGTACAAGATGGTATCCGGCCTCCGGTGCCTTTCAGCGTTTTTTTGATGATGTCGTGATTCTGGCTTCAAAGGGCGTACCACGAAAATTGATTGAGGAACTGGAACCGTTTCCGATGCAGATGCTGGTGCCTTTTCGTCATGCTTATCTCGCCGGGTTCACCGCACGTACCTATGACATTGAACTTGATGACGGCTTTGGGTTCGGCAAACAGCGGATCGACGCGGAACTGCATTCCGACGTTTGCAGACGGATTGGGGGAGATACGCAGAGTGTCGATTCCATCAACACAAAATACGACGCCATTACCTATAAACACTTGTTGCTACCTCTCTGGCTGATGACCTACAAGTATAAGGGGGAACTGTATCAGGTCGCCGTCAATGCCTCGACAGGAGAAGTGAATGGTGAGCGCCCCTATAGCTGGGTCAAAATCCTCTTCGCCTCACTGCTGGCAGGGGCTCTGGCCATAGGTGGTCTGGTGCTTGCCAACCAGTGATTTGCATGTAAATCACTCCCTATCGAAGCAAAACAGGGGGAGTCTGGTGATCTGAGCTCCTTTTTGATCGAGATTTACCACGAGTCTCCCGAAATTGGAAACTGATGCCTCTGAACGGTTGCCGATCAGCCGGAAGGGAGGTAAAAAACACTACAATCAAATTCAAAAGATTCGACTAGTTCATTGAGTAATATTCATTGTTAAGGAGTGATTAAGAGATGAATCATCCGATTCGCGTTGCGGTAACAGGGGCGGCTGGCCAGATTGGTTACGCCATGTTATTCCGCCTGGCTTCCGGGGAGATATTTGGTCCCGATCAGCCTGTGATCCTGCATCTGGTGGAAGTTCCCCCCGTGCTGTCCGCATTGGACGGCGTCGAGATGGAACTGGAAGATTGTGCATTTCCTACCCTGGCAGGTGTTGTGAAAGCAGACAGCGATCATCTGGAAGATGGTTTTGCCGATTGTAATTTCGTGATTTGTGTCGGCAGTATTCCCCGCAAAGCAGGCATGGAACGCGGCGACCTGATTCGCATCAACGGCCCGATTTTCACCAGCACCGGCAAGGCCATTGAAGCTGCCGCCGCTGATAATGTCCGGGTGCTTGTCGTCGGAAATCCCTGTAACACCAACTGCCTGATCGCGATGAGCAACGCTCCCAAGGTTCCCCGTGATCGCTGGTACGCGATGACTCGACTGGATCAGAACCGGGCGATGACACAGATTGCCAAAAAGGCCGGACAGCCGGTTTCCGCTGTAAAGAACATGAACATCTGGGGCAACCACTCTGCGACTCAGTTCCCTGATTTTTATCACGCCACGATTCATGGAAATCCGGTTCCGGAAATCATTGAAGATCATGACTGGTTGCGTGGTGAATTTATCGAAACCGTTCAAAAACGTGGTGCCACCGTGATTCAGGCACGCGGCGCTTCAAGTGCTGCTTCTGCTGCGAATGCTGCTCTGGACACGGTCAAAAGCATCGTTACTCCTACCGTACTCGGCGAGAGTTTCAGTGCCGCCGTCTGCAGTGACGGCAGCTATGGTGTGGATGAAGGTTTGATCTGCGGCTTTCCTGTGACCAGCGATGGTACCACCTGGAAAATCGTAGAGGGAATTGAACACGACGATTTTGCTCAGGAAAATGCGACTTTGCAGGAATTGCGAGATGAACGCGATGTCGTTCGCGATTTACTGCCTGGCTGATTTTTAAAAGTTGCTGAATCTGTGAAAGAGTCACGATCAATTGACGTGACTCTTTCTGTTTATAGACACCTTCCAGTTACGCTTTTTCAGAGTTGATTATGAAGTCGGAAGAATTACGAACCGTTGACAACGAACATGTCTGGCATCCGTTTACTCAGATGCGCGCCCACCGGGACGAAAGTGTGCCGATTATCGAATCGGGCGACGGATTTTTTTTAACGGACGTTGACGGTCGGACTTATCTGGATGGAATTTCTTCCCTCTGGTGCAACGTGCACGGACATCGTGTGCCTGCAATTGATCAGGCGATCCGGGAGCAGTTGGATAAAGTCGCGCATTCCACGTTGCTGGGCCTGGCGAGCGTGCCTTCGATCGAGCTGGCTGCGGAATTAGTCAAACGTGCGCCGGCCGGGCTGACGAAAGTATTCTATTCCGACAGCGGTTCGACCGCCGTCGAGATCGCGCTGAAGATGGCGTTTCAGTATCACGCGCAGAAACCGGTCCCGGAAGAACAGCCACGCGATCTGTTTGCCTGTATGCAGCACGCTTATCACGGCGATACGATCGGTTCTGTCAGTGTCGGGGGAATCTCGATCTTTCATCAGATCTTCGGCAAGCTGCTGTTTGAGGCAGTGCAGATTCCCTGTCCGACGACGTACCACCGTCCCGACGGGATGACGGAATCGGGCTATCTGGAATATTGCGAACAGGAACTGGAACGGTTAATTATCGAAAACCAGCATCGGCTGGCGGCGTTTATAATCGAACCGCTGGTGCAGGGGGCAGCCGGAATGTTGATGCATCCGCCCGGTTATCTGAAACGGGTGCGTGAATTGACGGCCCGCTACGGGATACCGCTGATTGCCGATGAAGTCGCTGTGGGACTGGGACGGACCGGAACCATGTTTGCCTGTGAGCAGGAAGGGGTGACGCCCGATTTTCTGTGTCTGGCCAAAGGAATTACGGGGGGATATCTGCCTTTGGCGGTAACAATGGCTACGGACGAAATCTTTTCCGCCTTTGATGCAGAGCCGGCAGATTACAAAGCATTTTATCACGGGCACACCTATACCGGAAACTCATTAGCCTGTGCCGCAGCGCTGGCGACGCTGGAATTGTTTGATACGCAGCAGACACTGGCGAACGTCAAACAGAACACGCAGGTCCTGTCGGAACGACTGGCAGAACTCAAAGATCATCCGCATGTAGGAGAGGTCCGGCAGAAGGGCGTGATGGTGGGGATTGAACTGGTGGCAGACCGGGAAAGTAAAGCCGCGTTTCCCGCAGAGTGGCGCATGGGTCATCGCGTGACACTCGCCGCGCGCAGGCAGGGGGTGATTGTGCGTCCGCTGGGAGATGTGGTGATCCTGATGCCGGCTCCCGGGATGCCCGCCGATCTGGTCGATCAACTCTGCGATGTGGTGTTTGCCGCCATTGATGAAGCGATCCGTTTGCAGGTCGCATAGTGCAGGGAGGGAGAAGAGTTTACGGTTTCTTCTGACTCTGATCAGCGGATGAGGAATCGTCCTGCTGGCCCATCTGTTTGAGGACTTCGCTGATATCCACGGTCTGAATGTCTTTCAGGCTCTCCATTGAAATATCCGGTCGATGAATCAGCTTTGCGGTTCTGCTGCGGGAAAATTTCTGATCGCTGAGGGTGAACCGCCAGATCAGAAATGCCAGTGCGGTGCTGATGACCAGAAAAAGCGTGACGATATATTTGATGGCACCTGTTGAGGAAGTATTTTCTGTCGTCACCGGCGGGAACCAGCGGATCTGCCGGGCAATCAGCAGGGGCGCCGTCTGCAGTTTGCCTGCCACGGAGGGATAACCATACTTTTTGAAGTAGTAGCCGGTAATCTGGACGGCGGGCATGTTTTTCAGATCGGTTCCCTGCGGAATCCCTTCCGGAAGTTGGGTACAGAGCACACGCCAGGGGTGTGTTCCGGAATCTTTCGAAAAGAACCAGCCTTCATAAAGCGTCTGGATACCAAAAGAATTTTCATCAATGGTCAGTGGCGTGAGTCGTTTGAGCTGCCCTTTTACGGTCATCAGTTTCCCGCGGTATTCGGGAGACTCGGTCATGATGACCACAAACGGAGGCGCGGATTCCGCCGATTTTTCCAGCACATTCTGCGGAATGGAAGCTGCTTTCGCAAGCAGATAATACAGCGTGTCGGCTTCATGGGACCGTATGCCGAGCGTGCTGTCGGTAACAGGTTGCATGATCTGCGGATCGACGCGCACATCGTACTCGCCGTTTTCCAGTTGCGAATCGGCTGTCTCGGGGAGTTTGACTTGCGGCTTTGCCTCTGACCGGAACTCATCCGGTTTCAATTTCACATCTTCTTTAACGCTGAAGTCAATTTCCCGCTGGGGGAGATCAGTTTGCTGACTGGCAGGTTCCTCAGCCGGTCGGCCTGTGAGCCAGTACCAGCGGCTGGGTTGGGAGGCGTAATGCATCGCGATGAAGATCACGCCAATCGCAGCGACGAGTCGGAACAGCCGGACCTGATCGCGGCGGCTGAAATAAGAAGGCGCTGGTGATCGTTTATGAAATCGCATTCATCAACGCCTTTAATTCTGGTTCCTGTGATCGATGAGCATGGCATTCCAGGGGGCAGTCAGCGGCTGCTGTGAGATGCCACATGGTCAACTTTATTTATTACGTTTTGGTTTATACATGTGAGTCGCCTGCCCGTGGAAGATCTCAGCTGCTTCCATCATCGTTTCGGAAAGCGTGGGGTGGGCGTGAATGCTTGCCGCGACATCTTCCGCGACGGCCGCCATTTCCACTGCGATGACTCCTTCTGCGATGAGTTCACCGGCACCAGGACCAACGATGCCGACTCCCAGGACACGTCCTGTTTTCTTTTCGAAGATCATTTTGGTAAGTCCTTCGGTGCGGGCCAGAGTCTGGGCGCGACCGGAGGCTGCCCAGGGGAAACGTGTGATTTCAACATCCAGTTTCTGATCTTTGGCCTGTTGTTCCGTGATGCCACACCAGGCAATTTCCGGGTCGGTAAAGACGACGGCGGGAATGGCGATGTTATCAAACTCGGCAGGCTCTCCGGCGATTGTTTCGATGGCGACTTTCGCTTCGCGGGTCGCCTTGTGTGCCAGCATCGGTTCGCCGGCGATATCACCAATCGCGAAGATATGCGATTCGGCGGTCCGCTGATGGGAATCGTGTTTAATGAATCCCCGCTCGTCAAGTTCCAGTTTCGTGTTTTCGAGGCCGAGCCCTTTATTGTTCGGACGGCGTCCGATGGAAATCAATACGCGATCGAAGGTCTGTTGAGGTTCAACCCCTTCACCACTCAAATTGGCAATGATTCCACGGCTGTCCGGAGTCAGTTTTTCCACTTTGGTATTTAAGTGAATGGCGGCAAAACTTTCCTTCAGACGTTTTTGCAGCGGGCGAACCAGATCCCGGTCGGCTCCGGGCAGCAGGCCGTCGGTCATTTCCACGACCGTCACCTGTGATCCCAGAGCGGCGTATACGCTGCCCATTTCCAGGCCGATGTAACCGCCGCCGACTACGAGTAATTTCGCGGGAATTTCTGGCAGCTCGAGTGCGCCGGTGGAATCCATGATGCGGGGGTCATCCAGGTCAAATACGGGCGGAACTGCCGGTGAAGAACCGGTGGCGACAATCGCGTATTTGAATTTGATGTTTTCTTTTGAGCCATCGGCTTTGGTGACTTCGACCGTCTGCGAGTCATGGAAGCGTCCGAATCCCTTCAGGACTTCGACATGTCGGGCTCCCGCCAGTTGCGTGATGCCTCCCGTAAGTTGCGTGACGACTTTGTTTTTGAAGTCGCGTAATTTGTCGATATCGATGTCAGGCTTTTGAAACGAAATACCCCAGTCGGAAGATTCTTTGGTTTCATTGATGAGCTTCGCAACATGCAGCAGTGCTTTGGAGGGGATACAACCCCGGTTCAGGCAGACGCCGCCGGGGGCAACATCATCGTTGACCATGATGACCTTGAAACCTTTATCTGCCGCGTCGAACGCAGCAGGATAACCGCCGGGGCCACCGCCGATGACAACAATATCTGTTTCTCTGGTTGCTGATCCAGACATAATATACGTTAACCTTCTGTTTGTTTTTTATAAGCTTTGAGACGATTCGAAATTATTTCTCAGCAGTCAACCAGCAGGTTGAACGGATCAGAGAGCAAACTGGAAATACGCACAATAAAGCGGGCTGCGTCTGCACCGTTAATTACCCGATGATCGTAAGACAGCGACAGCGGAAGCATCAGACGGGAAACCGGATTGTTATTCACGAGCTGGAATTCATTTCGCGAACGGGACATGCCTAAAATGGCGACTTCCGGATAGTTCACAATCGGAGTAAACGAAGTTCCGCCGAGGCCTCCCAGGTTCGTGATCGTAAAGGTTCCCCCCTGCATATCACTCATTTCCAGTTTACGGTCGCGTGCTTTGACCGCCAGTACATTCATTTCCTGAGCGATGGCAATGATATTTTTCTTGTCAACATTTTTGACAACGGGAACCACCAGACCATTTTCCGTATCGACGGCGACACCGATGTTGATGTATTTCTTGAGTACGATTTCTTCGGTCTGCGGATCAAAGCTGGAATTAAACGCGGGGAACTCGTGTAATACAATGGCAACGGCTTTCATCGCCAGAGCGGTCATTGTTACTTTCGGACCAGAGTAGTTTGGTTTCGAAATGAAGAGTTTTCGTGCCGTTTCCAGATCCGTAATATCGGCCAGATCGTGCTGAGTCACGTGCGGAATGATCTGCCAGGACAGGCTGAGGTTATTGGCAGACACGCGCGCGAGTTTTTTCATTTTCTGACGTTCAACTTCACCAAACTGAGTGAAATCGGGGAGTGGCGGAACAGTGATGCCACCTCCACCGCCACCAGAAGTGCTACCGCCGGTGATCAGGTTTTTAACGTAGTTTTCGACATCTTCCTGTGTGACGCGGGCACCGGGTCCGGAACCGTTTACCAGTTTTAAGTCGACCCCGAGTTTACGGGCCAGGCGACGGGTGGCAGGTCCTGCAGGAACGGGCGCATTGTTTGAAGAATCCTTTGCAGCAGGTGCCGCTTTTGAAGCAGACGGTGCGGGAGCCGTTGTCGGACTGGTTTCCTCTTTGGTTTCGGCTTTGGGTTCCGGAACAGCCTCGGGTTCTGCTTCCGCCGGTTCCGCCTCTTTGGGTTCGTCTGGTTCCGGTTTCTTTTCTGCAGCAGGCGCTTCCGCGGGGGCACCATTCGATTCTTCAATGGTCAGCAAAACGGTGCCAATCGGAATCGAGTCTCCTTCGGATACATTCAACGCGGCGATCGTGCCACTATAAGGTGATTCGAGTTGGACCACCGCTTTGTCGGTTTCGATGTCCATCAGAACCTGACCCTGTTCCACGGCATCGCCCACGGCGACCGCGATCTGTCCGACGTCCGCCGACTCCACGCCTTCACTTACTTCGGGAAGCTTAAATTCAGTTGCCATAGTTTTGTCGTTCTATTCGTTTAGTATTTCTTTTATTTAGCCCGTAAACTGACGCTGATTAAGCCAGTCGAGGATTGATTTTTTCCGAATCGATTCCCAGTTCCTTGATGATCGCCGGCAGTTTTGCTTTATCGAACTGACCTTCTTCGGCCAGCGAGACGAGCGTTGCCACAACGACATTTTCCGCATCAATTTCGAAATGACGTCTCAGCGATTCACGTGTTTCACTGCGACCGAATCCGTCTGTTCCGAGGACACAGTAATTTCCGGGAATTCCTTCGCGGATCTGATCGGCGACCAGTTTAATGTTGTCGCTGGAAGCGATAAACGGTCCCGGGACATTTTCAAAGGTCGTGTCCAGGAATGATTTCTGTGGTTCCGCATCAGGGTGCAGACGGTTATGGCGTTCGACGTCCTTTACATTTCTGGCCAGTTCACTGTAACTGGTTACGCTCCAGACATCGCTGGCGATGTTAAATTTCTCCGCCAGGATTTCCTGAGCACGCAGCACTTCTCTGAAGATCGGGCCACTGCCAAACAGCTGTGGACGCATGGAACAGGCTGAGTTTTCAACATTCTGTTCGCGGAATTTATAAATTCCCTTGATGATCCCATCAACGACCTGGTCGCCTTCCGGCATCGGGGCCATCTCATAATTTTCATTGTAAACAGAAAGGTAATAGAAGATCTCTTCACCTTCCTGGTACATGCGACGCAGACCATCCTGAATGATCACCGCCAGTTCATAGGCATAAGCGGGGTCATACGAATGAAGCGAGGGGACGGTTGAAGCGATCAGATGACTGTGACCGTCCTGATGCTGAAGTCCTTCCCCGTTGAGGGTCGTTCTTCCAGACGTTCCGCCCAGCAGGAAGCCTTTCGTACGCGAATCAGCGGCTGCCCAGACGAGATCGCCGACTCTCTGGAATCCGAACATGGAATAGTAGACGTAAAACGGGATCATGTTTACGCCCTGGTTGGAGTAAGCAGTACCCGCGGCGATAAAGGAGGAAATCGCACCGGCTTCGTTGATGCCTTCTTCCAGGATCTGACCATCTTTTGCTTCCCGGTAATACATCAGCTGATCACGGTCGACCGGTTCGTATAACTGTCCCTGGCTGGCATAAATACCACACTGTTTGAACAAACCTTCCATCCCGAAAGTTCTGGCTTCGTCGGGAATGATGGGCACGATGCGTTTGCCGATGGACTTATCGCGGAGCAGGTTGCCGAGCAGAATGCCGAAGGCTCCTGTGGTCGACCCTTTTTTGCCCGCCATACTCTGCATGAATTTATCGAGTGACTCCAGTGTGGGAGTTTCCAGGCGTTCTTCTGTGGGCGTCCGCTTGGGAAGATAACCGCCCAGTTCTGCCCGTTTCCGTTGCAGATACTGCATTTCAGGGCTGTTTTCTTCAGGTTTGTAGAAGGGGGCGTTCTTGACATCTTCATCCCGAATGGGAATCCCGAATCGAGAACGGAAATCCCGCAGCTCTTCTTCGTTGGCTTTTTTGACATTGTGGGCGATATTGCGTCCTTCGCCAATTTCGCCGAGACCATAACCTTTTATGGTTTTGGCCAGAATCACTGTGGGAGATCCTGTGTGTTTCACCGCTGCGCTGTAGGCGGCGTATACTTTTTCGGGATCATGGCCGCCCCGTTTCATCCGTTTGATCTGCTCGTCAGACAGGTGCTCTGCCATTTTCGCGAGATCGGGGTTTTCCCCGAAGAAATGTTCCCGGACATAAGCGCCCGATTCCACCACGTATTTCTGGTACTGTCCATCGACGACTTCTCCCATCCGCTTGACGAGATGGCCATTTTCATCTTCTGCCAGCATATGATCCCAGTCACCCCCCCAGACGACTTTAATGCAATTCCAGCCTGCACCGCGGAAAGCCGCTTCGAGTTCCTGGATGATCTTGCCGTTCCCGCGCACCGGCCCGTCGAGACGCTGCAGGTTACAGTTGATGACAAAAATCAGGTTGTCCAGATGCTCGCGGGAAGCGAGTGTAATTGCTCCCAGAGTTTCAGGCTCATCCGTTTCCCCATCGCCCACAAAACACCAGACCTTGGACTGGGAAGTATCCATGATTCCGCGGTCATGCAGGTAGCGCAGGAAGCGTGCATGGTAAATGGACATAATCGGACCCAGGCCCATCGAAACGGTAGGGAACTGCCAGAAATCAGGCATCAACCAGGGGTGAGGGTAAGAGGATAAACCGCCGCCCCGAGGCAGTTCCTGACGGAAACGTAACAGGTTTTCTTCTGTCAGCCTTCCTTCGACAAACGCCCGTGCATAAACGCCGGGTGAAGCATGGCCCTGGAAATAAACGACATCGCCAGAGTGATCTTCCGTGCGGGAATGAAAGAAGTGATTGAAACCGATTTCCCAGAGCGTGGCCGCTGACGCATAGGTTGAAATGTGTCCGCCGATGCCATCGTGGTCTTTGTTGGCGCGAACGACCATTGCCATCGCATTCCAGCGGATAATACTTTTAATCCGCCGTTCAATTTCGCGATTGCCAGGAAAAGGTGTTTGCTCTTCAAGAGGGATGGTATTGATGTAAGGCGTGTTGGCAGTGAATGGCATCGTCACTCCCTGACGATAAGCGCGTTCCTGCAGGACTGCCAGTACATGTTTTACTCTTTCCTTACCATACCGGATGATAAGGTCATCCAGTGATTCAAACCATTCTTCAAGTTCTGCCGGATCGACTCCAGGCACAGCACCTGTAACTGTTTGTTCTGCCATGAGATAAGGTTCTTTCAGCCTGCTTAAATATTTTCAGTGAGCGTACTTCCTTCTCAGATGCGCTCCAGTAGCCATCCAGGATGAAGTGACGCAGATGAGTGATAAAACAATTCTAGGAATGCACCGTCATTAAGGGAACTAATCCATTTCTTTTTTGAGGGATTCAGTATGTGATTTGAAGCAGGAATACTGAATGAGACCTCGAATACGGAAATGCTAACGGATTTCTGTCTGTTTTGCGAGTCATAACATCAGGTCTAAACTCTGTAATAGACATGGCAAACGTCAAATGGGCTTGAGATGCGATTTGTGACAGGAAATTCGCTGGAAATGAACCGTCAATTTGTGGTGATTGTGGCGTGAATGAGGAGAGCCTCATCTAAGGTTATGATCGGCTTTCCAGTCAACTTGCGTGAGCAGCGACCTATGTTGCCATGTCTTTGTATTTCTTCTGTTTTTCCTGTTTTATTTGGGAGTGTCGTCGTTTGTTTGTCCGGGCTGCTGAGAATCTTGTCCACAGGTGTGTAAAAGCTGTAAAGCCTGTTATTGGAGTCGATTAGAAATTTTTGTTGATTTTAAACAATATCGCCTGTCAAAATTGTTTTGTTCTGTGCCATCGCATACGATGCCTGTGAGAGTTCCTGACTCTCAGACTTCTACTTTCTGCGAGATCAATCTCTGTGAGTGAGATTTTATGTACAGCAAAACATCGGTCGGCCAATTTGAAACGGATTCTTTTTCTCAACTGGGAGAGCGTGCTGTACGTACAGATCAGGCGCGTGCCTGTCAGTGCGAGCTTGCAGCGTCTCAAAAAGCGGCGCGGATGAGGAAGTTTTGCGTCACGCGTGCATTGCAGAAACGCGCTGAACTGATTTGCTCACAGAAAATCGAGTATGTTTTCAGCGACCATTTTGAACAGGACGACGCGAGCGATCAGATCCTTTTGCCGCTGCAAAAGCTGTGCGCCGAATTGAACCCTGATCCCGACTCTGAATCATCCGATTTCGCAGCGCATCACAGTCAGTTGTATTCGGTGCCTTTGCTGGAAAAAGAGCAGGAAGTCATTCTGTTCCGAGGCATGAATTATCTGAAATTTCGGGCAGCCCTCCTGACGAATAAAATCGACTCGAAGTCCCCCTGTGTAGGTCTGCTGGATCGAATTGAGCAGAAGCTGAAAGATGCACAACGCTTGCGTGATTACATTATTCAGGCCAATTTGCGGCTGGTAGTCTCGATTGCAAAAAGCCTGACTGACCGTGCGAACCTGTTTGAAGAAATTGTCAGCGACGGTCAATTGCCTCTGATTCGCGCGGTTGAAATCTTTGATATCGAGCGGGGTAACCGTTTCAGCACATATGGCACGTGGGCCGTTCGTAATTTTCTGTTCCGCTCCACCAAAAAAAGACGAAAATATCGCAATACATTCCAGAGTGGAGTGGAAACGGTGGCCGTGGGGTTGAGCGATCATCGTTCGGCCCAGCGTTCTCATGAAACATACCATCACAAGATTCATGGAGTGTTGAAACAGGTGCTGGAATCACTGGATGAGCGGGAGCAGCTGATTCTCAAACGTCGGTTTGGATTGCATCAATCAGATTCACCTCAGAAATTTCGCGAAATCGCAGAAGATCTGGGCGTCAGTACTGAACGCGTTCGACAATTGACAATCAGATCTTTGCAGCGGATGAGAGAGGCGGTTGAGGAACAAAACCTGGAAATTCCGGAAATCATTTGAGTTCCCTGAAAAGAATCGGTTCTTCCTAATTGGTATCATCTGCAGGCTGTGGTATAAAGGAAGCAAGGCGCAAAACGCCTGCATAGCAGTTTTTTCCGAGTTTTACCATAGTTGAAAAATCATGAGTCCTCAAACTTCCACTCCCCCCGATTCCGAGCCCGATCCGTCAGCGGATGATGTTAACGTTGTCCGTCTGCAGAAATTTCTGGCATCCACGGGCCTGGGTTCCCGCCGTCATTGCGAAGATTACATTGAGACCGGGCGGGTCACCGTCGACGGGGAAGTGATCACGGAGCTGGGGGCCAAGGTTAATCCCGAGACTCAAGTGATCAACGTGGATGGAGAGCGGGTTCGTCTTCAGGCGCGGCGTTATTACCTGTTGAATAAGCCTTCCGGTTTTTTATGTACGAACAACGATCCATCCGGCAGAAGAAGAGTCGTTGATCTTTTCCCCGAGGAAGGACAGCGGCTGTTCACAGTGGGGCGACTGGATGAAAACAGCGAGGGGCTGATTCTGGTGACCAATGATGGTGCGCTGGCCCAGAGACTCGCACATCCCCGCTACAAGGTGGCGCGTACGTATCATGTGCAGGTGGCAGGCAACCCGACACGTGAAAAACTGGAAGAATTACGCAAGGGGATTCGCTTTAAAGAAGGAGTCTTCCGTGTTTCCGGTTTAAAACCGCTCCGCAAACAGGGGAAGAGCACATTCCTTGAACTGACCCTCCATGAAGGTCAGAACCGGGAAATTCGTCGCATGATGGCGCGAATCGGACATAAAGTCATTCAGTTGATCCGCGTTCGTTTTGGCCCTCTCAATCTCGGCAAACTGAAATCAGGCGAGTACAAACGCCTGACGGACTGGGAGCTGAAAAAATTGCGGGAAATGATGGACGAAACACCCGCATCTGAAGAGACGCCGCGAAAAGGGCGTAAAAGCACTGCGTACGGCAAAGGCCGGCCCGCGTCCGGTGCTGCTATGAAGCGAAAAACTCCCGGTAGAAAACCAGCGGAAGACAAAACAACAGCAGGCGAGGGGGATAGCAGACCCAAACGAGCCAGGACAACGTCGGGCGGAAGCGGTACCAGATCGAAAAAAGTCGGGGCAACATCGGGTGGAAGCGGTGCCAGATCGAAAAAAGTCGGGGCAACATCGGGCGGAAGCAGTACCAGATCGAAAAAAGTCGGGGCAACATCGGGCGGAAGCAGTACCAGATCGAAGAAAGCCGGGGCAACATCGGGTGGAAGCAGTACCAGATCAAAGAAAGCCGGGTCAACATCGGGTGGAAGTGGTACCAGATCGAAGAAACCTAAAATGACAGCGGGGGAAAGCAGCTCCCGGCCCAAGAGCGGTGATACGAAGTCAAAGAAAAGCAGCACGAAACGGGGAGCGGTTGTTTCTCAGCAGGCGGCTTCGGGCAGACGCATGATCGGCGATGACCAGCAGAAAAGTACACGGCAAGGAAAACGAAAATGACCGCGGCTTCGGAATTCAGTGATTGTGCATCTCCACAATACCTTTCTGCTACCGTTATTGAACAGGAACAAATGGCATGGTCCACGTACCGTCTACGGTTGGAATGTCCTCAGATTGCCAGAGTGATTCTGCCCGGGCAGTTCTTCATGGTCAGGGAACCGGGGGTGAATGATCCCTTACTGGGACGGCCGTTCGCGCTGTACGATACCTGCCTGGACGAAACCGGTCAGCCAACCGGTTTTGATTTCGGTTATGTGGTTATCGGGAAATTGACATCGCGCATGACGCATTGGCAACCCGGAGATCAGGTGGAGGTCTGGGGGCCACTGGGAAACGGGTTTCCCCAGCCGGGCAGCGGTGCACTGGCCATGGTAGCCGGCGGCATCGGGCAGACGCCCTTTCTGGCCACAGCCAGAGAAGCACTGGGACAACGAAAGTATGGTGAGCCGCAGCGGCAACTCGCTGAGTTTCCCTCCAGTGTCAGCCTGCTGTATGGCGCGCGTTCACAAGAGTACCTTGCCGGTCTGGATGATTTCCGTTTGCCGGGGCTGGAAGTCAACGTCGCCACCGATGATGGCTCGTACGGGCATCATGGCTTTGTGACCGATCTGTTACAGCAGCAAATCGACGGCCCTGCACCTCCCGCTACGATTTTCTGTTGCGGTCCGGAACCGATGATGGAAGCGGTAAGCCGCATGGCGATTGCAGCCGGGATCACCTGCTGGCTTTCACTGGAAACACCGATGGCGTGCGGCTTTGGTGCCTGCTTCAGTTGCGTGGCGAAAGTCCGGATCAGTGATGAGGAATGGGATTACCGTCGGACGTGTGTTGAAGGACCTGTGTTTAACGCGGAATCGCTCGTATTTTAGATTCACTGTGTCTGTGAAACGACAGACACAACAGGCTCAAAAGACAACCTCGTATTGACAATTTTGCTTGAGAAACTCTATAGTCTTGACGAAATGCAGGTCCGGATATGAGCTTGAAACAGGAAAAAATCAATCAGGTTGATTTCGTTTCTTCTGCGGAAGATGCAGAAACACAGTTGAATTCCCGACAAACGGAAGAGCTTGATCGGACTGAGCTGAGTATGCAGGAGGATGCCCGCTTCTCGTCTCGACAGCAATTGATTCCTCCCCGTTGTAAAATGCTGTTTGTCAGTGACAGAAGGCCGGACTGGGTGGGCCTGGCCCTGAGGCTGGATTCCATCGGCTGTCTGGAGCCTCGTTTTGAATGGGTCCCCACGTCGGAAGAGGCACTCACGCTGCTGCGAAATGACAACTATGATTGTCTGCTGATCGGGATGGAATCGGAAACAAGATCGACTCAGCTTGAACTTTTAAATGCCGTTCGAGTCAGTGGCTGTCATGATCCGGTTGTACTCGTGCTTTCTGCGCCCGATGATCAGGTTGTGCTTGCGGCCTGCGAATATCAGGCCGAAGTTCTGATCTCAACATCAATGTGGGAATCACCGGCATTGCTGAGCACGATGAAACGTTCCATGCTGATCCACAAATTGAGCGAAGACAATCATCGCTTGCTGGTCGAAAATCATCGCCGTCTAATTCGAGAACGGGATGAAGCAGAGAGATTGTTAAAGCAGCAGCGATCCATGGTGGAAGAATTGCAGACGCTGGCTTATCCCGATGAGTTTGAGGAATCGGTGAGTGAATTGATGCTGGATCGAAGTCCGCATCGAAACGAATCGCGGCTGGCGAATCAGGAATATCAAATTCCCCTTGAGGTGCAGGATTACTACCACGAATTGTTGAGGACCTATGTCATTATGGGGTCTGGTAGTTTGAAAGAAGAGATTCTGCAAATCGCGGAATTACTCTCCACTGCCAATTTGACTCCCGGTCAGGTTCTTGAATTTCACCTTGAATGCGTGGAAGTCATTGTCAAGGGATTGGGAAATCGCAGTTCACGGCATGTGATGTCCCGGGCCGATTTACTCGCACTTGAGATCATGGTTCACCTGGGCGAATGTTATCAGAAACGTGCGTTTTCCTAGCGTAAGTCTCATAAGAATAATAATTTATGATGAGGATTGCTAATTTGGTCCGAGTCTGTAAAAGGTACTATAATTCGTCTTTACCACGGCGTATAATAGAGCCAAAATTGTAATGCCCTCTGGCTGGTTCTGCTTTGAGTGTTTCAAACTGGAATCACAACGCGCTCCGTTGTGCTTGATGTCGAATGACCGCGAGCTGATCAGGCAGTGTCGCTCACTGTTGTGAGATTTAGTACAGACGTTGATTAAATCGTAATCCATAATCGTCGATCAGACTGGGAACTTTAAGGATGAGTTCGGAACAGGAAACCCTTTCAGCAGTGGACCAGAAAACCTTACCCCCATCCCTTCCGAAAGAACTTCTTAAAGAAGCAGGCAAATTCTGCCCGCATGCGGGCGTGGTCTCGCGTGGCTCAGGCATGTTTCATGAGCAGGGAAGAGTGCTCTTGCTCAGCCGACTGCGGATGGCTTCCCTGTTACTGGCGCTCGCTTCAACCGCGTTTCTGCTTCGCGGACTGTGGCTGGGGGAATTTTACAATTCACACGGTCAGGAGATGTTGTTCCTCGAATCGATTTTGACGGGGATTCTGTTTGCTGTCTCCGGTTTTCTCTGGTGGCGTCCCTGCCAGTGTATTTATCGACTGAGAATCTGTGAAGCGATTACATTCGGCGCGCCGGCAGCGTTTTTTATCTGGTGGCATTTTTGTGAAATTTGTGCCTGCGATCCGATCTTTCTTGGTAAAGTCGCGTTTGCCTTTCCTCTGCGAGCCGTGTTTCCCTGGGTGATTTTAATATATACCTACGGATTTTTTATTCCCAATTCGTTACGGGGTGTCATCTCTGTTGTCAGCCTGATGGTCGTCACGCCGATTGCAGGGGCCGTCATGACAGGCATGCGGGTACCTGAGGTCGCGGAAGTGCTGTATTCAGGTGGATTATCGGAAATGATCATCCTGCTGTTAATCGCCGCGAGTACGGCCATCTATGGATCCTATCGGGTGGGAAGCCTCCGGCGCGAAGCCTTTGACGCGAAAAGCATTGGCTTGTATACCCTGCGACAGCAGGTGGGCAGCGGAGGCATGGGAGAAGTTTATCTGGCAGAACACCGGCTGCTGAAACGCCCGTGTGCAATCAAACTGATCCGTAGTGACAAAGTCGACGACAGCAACGTCCTGCTGCGTTTTGAGGGTGAAGTTCAGGCGACAGCCGGTTTGTCTCACCCGAATACCATTGAAATCTATGATTATGGTCATACGGAAGAGGGCACCTTTTATTATGTGATGGAGTTCCTGCCCGGCCTCAATCTGCAGGAAATTGTGGAGCGTTTTGGCGCGCTGCCTCCGGAACGGGTTGTATATCTGTTGAAACAGGTTTGTTCTGCTCTGGCGGAAGCACATCAGAAAGGATTGATTCACCGCGATATCAAACCGGGAAATATCTTTTCTGCGGAACGGGGCGGACTGTATGATGTGGCGAAACTCCTTGATTTCGGTCTGGTTAAAGACAGTCGTTCCGATAAAAATTCACTGAATCTGACGATGGAAGGGGCCGTTGTCGGCTCTCCGCTTTACACCAGCCCCGAGGTGGTGACCGGCGATGGAAAGCCTGATTCGCGTTCCGACATCTATTCACTGGGAGCAACCGCCTATTACTTGCTGACAGGGCAGCCTGTATTCGAGGGAGAGACGGCGCTGAAAGTCGTGTTTGCCCATGTGAGTCAGGCAGTAAAACCGCTGACCGAGATCAATCCGGAAATCTCCGAGGAGCTGGAAGCGATTATTCTGAAGTGTCTGGCTAAGAATCCCGCTGATCGATACCAGACTGTGGTAGAACTGAGCAGCGCCTTAAATCAACTGCAGCTCAAAGAATGGACTCAGGCACAAGCCACCGCCTGGTGGTCAGACGCCGAACAGATCGTTCAGCAGGAGCCAGGTTTTGAATTCACTTCGAACTACATGAAAGAGACGACGATTGTTCCCGTCAATGCGTAACGGGCCTGCTGATTCTTACAGGCCCGTTTTATCGCTGCTGATGCTGCCAGTTCAAGCGGTCTCTGGTGAGAAAACCGTGTTGGAGAGCACATTCCAGGCAATACATGTCATGCCCGTTTGAGACATACACCTCGCCGTGCATTAAAAGATGATAATGGTCCTCACCCGGATTTTTCGAGAAGCAATACTCTTTCGACGCCGATGTTTTGACCTGAACTTTGATGTGTTCCGTTTCGTTATGAGGAACATACAGGCGCGCATTCTGCCCCTCGGGAAGCGACTCCTGGTTGCTATCATATTCTTTTGACATAACACACGGTCACTACGATTCTACCACGGACGGAACTTCGACCCCTAATTCCTCAGCAAGTTTTGTCAACGCTTCCCAGTTGCCACGGTCCAGTGAAATCCCTGTTTTTTTACGGGTGGCAGCGGTTTTCTTTTCAGGATCTCCGGGCAGGAAGATTTCGCTCACGCCCTCTTTCAAGGGGACGCTTCTGACATACTTCTCAAGATTGACAATCTCATTCAGCATGTGATTCTGTCCGCCCAGATGCTTCGGATCGATGACGATCACAAAAACACAGTTGCCCTGTGGCGGTGGTGGGTCGGGGAAGGCACATTGTCCGCCCGAGAGCGCGCCACAAAGCATTTCCACCATAAAAGAAAGCCCAAAGCCTTTATAGGCCTGATCGCCGCCCATTGGGAGAATCGTGCCAGGGGGATTTCCATAAAGCTGATTAGGGTCGGTTGTGGGATTTCCATCCGGATCGAGAATCAATCCGGGGGGAACCTGTTCACCGGCGATTTTTTTAATGCGGACTTTTCCTTCTGCTGTGGCAGAGGTTCCAAAATCCAGGACAAACGGACCTTCCGCACCGCCGGGCATTCCAATACAGATCGGATTGGTGCCGAGGCGGGGACGCTTGCCTCCCACCGGTGCCACGCGTGGGGCAGAGCCGTGGGTATTGGCGCAGATGATCGACGCCATTCCCTGGGCCGCCGCCAGTTCTGCATACTCTCCCAACCTGCCGATATGGGAAGCGCGTTTTAACGTTCCGCAGGCCACTCCCAGATTCGACGCCTTTTCGATCAAACGGTTCGTCAGCTCGTGCATCACGGTTTGTCCAAAGCCCCAGCAACCGTCGCCGTTAATGGCGGCTGGAGTTTCATTCAGAATCTGCAGCTTCTCACCCGCTTTGAGGATCCCTTCTTTGACGCGTCCCAGATAAAAGGGGAGTCGCATTACTCCGTGTGAATCGTGGCCCAGTAAATTGGCATCAACCAGACTGTGGGAAACAATGCGGGCTTCTTCTTCATTGGCCCCACCTTTCAGCAGGAGTGTTTCGGTAAATATTTCCAGCGACTCAGCAGAGATTACAGGCACTTCAGGAAGTCCTCGATAGAATGATTTTGCGGATCAGATATTGAACAAAAGTGTATTTTGAATGTTTGTGAAATACCCATCATACAAACTTTTTTATATTCGGTAAATTTATGGGATAACAGGATTTTCCTTGTTGTAGAGAAAAAAGACCTTCTCGGAAACACCCCATCAATCGATCCTCCGCAGGAAAGTACACAATCTGGTCCGGTTAGTTAAAAAAAACGTAGCAATCGAGCCTGTTTTACCTGCCAGTTCAGGATGCGATCGACTGTTTTTCATCAGTCCTATTTTTCGGATGGGGGGAGAAATCTGGAAATAATTCTGTGATGTGACGAATAAATCAAATCCATCATCTTATCAAATAATAACAAACAGAACGGCGTCCGAACTCTTGTGACAGATGCGGGAAATGTTGGACGATATTCGTGAGGTCAACCTGTCAAAACAGCTGAGTCTAATCTGCTGAACAGAAGGCTTTTCTGAACAACAGGTGAACGAAAATTATTGCAAGAGATACAGTGAAAGAGACACAGCGCAAGAGGGACAGTAAATGAGTATCAGCATAGACAACATCCAGTCGCTTAACGAACTCCGTGACTACATCCATAAAACGCTTTGCGAAAAAGAGAATCTGCTCGAAGAACAGTTCACGATGTCAGAAATGGCGCTCAGGCGTCGTGGCCGGGACTGTGGGCTGCAATTTTCGATCAATGGGCCGCGCAGCGTGCGGTTAGGGGCAATCTGGGCTTCTGACTCCAACATGGTCTATTTTTACGACGCAAGGGGAGAACGTTACGCCAAGGTCCATCTTCCGAACCGGGTGTTTGCCTCGGAAGAGGATGCGGACGAAGCAGCCTGAAGATGTGATCCCCTGCTACTCACTGAGTTCTTTGGGGCGCGACAGCATCTGCAATCTTGTTTCGGCTCTGGTGCTCCCATACTTCACAGCCATTCTGTAATGCAGAATGGCGATGTTGGGGGTTGCATGTTTTTCTTCTGCATTCTGACCTAATTCAAAAAAACGTTCTGCTTTGGACTGAGCGATCGAGTTCAAAGGTGAAATCGTATTTTGAAGAGGCGCGCGAGACTCAGAAACCTGCCGTGAGTCGACTGTGCGTGCGTGTTGAGAACGCAGTTGCCGTTTCCAGTGTTGTTGAGCGTTTCGATTCCCTCCTGAGTCTCTGAGCGACGAAGGGGCTGACGAATTCAGGAGCATCCGGTCCATCGCTTCAAAATCGTGGATGTAGACGCCGACACTGCCGGTTGTGCTTTGAAATGACTGACCGTACGAACTGCCCTGCCGAAACGGGCCGACCTGCCTGGACTGGATCGCACCGGAATGGAAACCGCCCCAGAGCGCGCTGCCCCGATCGGGTACACTCAGCGTTGTGCCTGCCGAGAATTGCTGTACGACAGGTTGCTGGATCCGGATGGCTTGTGCCTGAATCTGCTGGCTCTGAATGACTGCTGCGATGAATAATACGCTGATGCAGGCGCGCCGGTAATTCATGGTCTGTCTCCCGACTTCATTAGTTTAGCACATGATTCCCTTCACCATCGTAAGGCATTGCTGGCTGACCGGCAACAGTTTTTTCAGATAGAACGAGAACAGCTACGAAATCGGGAGCACGGGGTTTCAGCATTCAGGGTAAGTGTGAGTCGATCCCCGCAAGTACCGGCGCGCCGGGAGACGTCCTGCTTCAGCAGTTGAAGCAATGCAGGCAGTCTCAACAGAAAAAACCGGTCTGGGAGAGGACCCAGGCCGGTTTCGTTCATCAAGATATTCAGAAAGCAATGGTTTAATACAACCAGTCGATACCAACACTCCAGGTGCCGACGCTCCATGTTTGACGTTCGACTTCAATCGACGGGAATAACCCCCGGGTTGGCATACCCTGCCAGCGAATACTGTCAAAGGGTCTGGCAACTTCACCGGCGACGATATAGGTGTAACCGACTTTGAACTTGGCTTCTTCAAGAATTTTCATTCGTTTTAACACGGGCACATGTTCGAAAATATCCATTTCCGCGAAGATCGATTGTTCAAAGATAGGCGATACGTGAGTGTGTGATTGAGTGCTGCTGAATGCATTCGGGTTGGGATCATCTGTGGTGGGATCGATTAACGCTTTGGGACGATCGACATCGTCCGGATCGGCCCGGATCCCCATGCCGACGTTATCCCCACTCAACTGAATTTTTTCCTGGTTGGCCATCAAACCCAGTTTGGTTTGTCCCCAGATCTTAAACTTTTCACCGCCCAGGTCAAATTGAATCCCGATTTCAGGACCGGCCAGATTGGTGTCAACTTTACTGTCAACAACGGTGGTATAAGGGATTACAGGAAGACCTGTTACAGGATTTACTGGTGCGGCGAAGAAAGCCGTAGAGGTACCTGACCCTCCGCTTCCGGAGTCGTCTTCCACAACGCCGGCGTTATCGATGATATCATCGTCGTTTTCATCGCTGCCGGTGGGGTGAGAGAACAGTTTCAGGTCAGGGCGGATGCCTGTGATACTGGTGGCATCACTGTAAAGTAATCCGCTGTCGCGACCTACAAAACTAAATGCTTCTTTGACTTTCATATATCTCACACCGGCGAGGGTGCGAACTTTCAAGTTGTTTTTGTCGATCATCGGCGTCGACATCCATGTTGCGTTCGTTCCCCAGGCTTGACTGACGACCTTGATTCTGAAATCCAGGTCGTAAGGTACCGTTACACCATTTAGTGAACCGTCATCAAGTGGTAAACCGCCGAGATTCATCAATTCATTTTGCAGGATGGTATTGATTTGAGCTGTCGTCACGCCAGGAATGGAAGACACAACTCCCGTTCCCGTGGGATCAATATAGTTGGGTGGCGACAACAGGATATCCATGACTGACTGGTTCGCGGGATTCGGTTTATGGGTGGAGTTGTTGATCGCCGACCATTCCGAATCAGCATTCGCAATCCACCAGCCTGTAAACTCGAATCCGCTTTCGTCGTCGTTGGTCCAGCCCCAGCGGAGCCGTGTACCGGGAGCATACAGAGCGGGAACCACATTATAATTGACGTGGTTAAAATAATTCAGGTTTTCTGCGGCTTCGGAAAACTCGTCATCAGTGGCATCGATCAGCTCATCTTCGACCATACCAAAATAGGAGATGGTGCCATCGTTACCAAGCTTTGAGCTGCCGGGATTGCGGTACTTGGCGAATAATGCTTCTGTGCTGAAGAAATATTTTTTGCCGTGATTACTCTCACGATATGACCACAAGCCGTTATCCTCAACGCGATGTTGTTGAAACAACTTTTCAAATGGCGATATCTGAGGGAACGCATTTATGGGCGCATTTGGCCCTACGTTCATGGGCATTCCAGGCATTCCGGGAGGACCGTATCCACCTGATGCAGCCTGGAAAAAATTAGGCGGGGGTGGCGCCGACATTGATTGTGCGTTCTGTGTTAATCCCGGCAGATTAAAGGAATCATAGGATACAGGTTGTATCATTCCTGACTGCGTAATCGTAGGGGGATATCCCTGCGCATTCACTCTGGTGTATGCGTGTGAGATCAGAACGATGCTCAATACCGGTGCTAGCCAATTAAGAAGCCGCATCTATACGTCCTTACAAACAGCGGAAACTTTGACAACAATCCGCGCGATCAAAAACGAAAAAGCACGGAGTCTGTTGCTGGTTATATCGGACAGGGCTTCTGGTAAACTGTAGCGATTATTCGGAAGATATCGGATTTTCCAGTTTCAATAATTCTAACGGTTGTACTTAGGTAGTACTTGTCTGATCTAATGTCTACAGGATCGGAGGGGAAAGGGGCGTCTGCTTGAGAAAACCGGGCGCGGATTTCTGACGGTGGATGAATTGTAAGTCTCTATATAATAGATGGATAGGTGGTATGCATTGCCTGAGGTTTTATTTGCCGGCGCGCAGTATCCCGAAATCATGTCTTAAATTGGCGTTAAGATGAAGAAATATCTGAATTTATAAAACCGGCCCGATGCTCCAGGGGCAGAATTCTTCGTCTCCAATCCCCTGAGCCTCACTTTTGGTTTTTTTGCCACTGGCGACTTCAATGATCAATTCAAAGATTTCCCGGCCCACCTGTTCAACAGAGGTGCCATTTAAGATGCGGCCGGCATCGAGGTCCATATCATCCTCCATCCGCTCATACATGGGCGTATTTGTCGAAATCTTGATGCTGGGAACCGGTTTACAGCCGAAACAGCTTCCTCTACCGGTGGTAAAGGCCACAACGTTGGCGCCGCCGGCGACCATGCCGGTGACCGAAGCCGGGTCATAACCGGGGGTATCCATAATCACAAATCCTTTTTCAGTCACGGGTTCTGCGAAGCGATACACTTCACGTAACGCAGTACTGCCCCCTTTGGCAATTGCACCGAGCGATTTTTCATAGATCGTAGTCAGGCCGCCCCTTTTGTTCCCGGGGGAGGGATTGTTATCGATGACAACACCAAATTTCCCCGTATACTCTTCCCACCACTTAATGCGGTCGATCAATTTTTTACCTACTTCGGGGGTAATGGCACGTCGTGTCAGAAGGTGTTCGCCCCCATAGATTTCGGAAGTTTCTCCGAGGATCGAAGTCGCGCCATGTGCGACCAGGAGATCGCTGGCGATACCCAATGCAGGATTCGCGGTCACGCCACTGTTCCCATCACTGCCGCCGCATTCGGTGCCCAGAATCAGTTCTGAAACCGGAATCGGGACGCGCTGCACGTCATTGACGATTGGTAAGTAGTCCTTTAAAAGTGCGGTCACCTTTTTGACTGTTTTAGCTATGCCTCCCATATCCTGGATGTTGAGGACCAGTGGTTCCTGGGGTTTGGGTGCGTTGAGGTTCTGTAACTGGACCAGCCCTTCCGAATCAGAGAGGAATGAACCTTGCCCCGTTTCACATCCCAGACCCAGAACAACATAAGCGCCGATATTGGGATGTTTAGCAAAACCGCCTAGAGTCCGCATAAGTTGATGGTGGTCTTCTCCATCATACTGCATCGCACATCCCCCTTTGTGCACAAGGGGGATAATACCATCAATGTTGGGATAGTCTGCCAGCGACGTGTTTGCCAGTTCCCGGGCAATATATTTTGACGCCGTGGCGGAGCAGTTGACAGTGCTGACGATCGCCAGATAATTTCGCGTACCCGCTTTCCCGTTCGGACGGCGGTAACCCATGAACGTCCGGCCTTCAATGGATTTCGGGGGAACTGGTACATCACTCGAATAAGCGTAATCCAGGCTCAGTTCTCCGGCTTCCAGATTGTGGCTGTGAATCCAGTCGCCAGGCTGCATGTCGGACGTTGCAAAACCAATGACCTGACCGAACTTACGGATCGGCTCTCCCTTGGAAATCTGCTGAATGGCCACCTTATGTCCCAGATCAATGTCTTCCCGGGCGGTCACGCTTTCGCTTTCCGAGATCGGACATTCCTGGTTTTCCGCCACCGAATTGCGGGCGATGGCGATATTATCTTCCGGGTGCAGTTTTAACAGCGGCGAAGAGGCAACGGATGACATGCGGTGGGAACGTTCTATAAATAAAGGAAGTAGAAAACCAGCGCGGGAAGCAGCGGTGAATCAAAACCTGTTGATAAAAGACCCACAGGTCACAAAGATCAAATATCTCGATTTCAGAGTTCAGAATCAAGGGACCGGACGTTTTGCGGCTGTTTTATCTGATCTGTTTGCATTCAGGAGCCCGATTGGCAGAGCAGCCGTTTACTTTTTGCGGTAAAACCCCGGTCCCTTTTTCTTGTATCCCGGCGAGGGGAATTGTTCCCAGGGGACGACGCTCACGCGCTCTGCCCAGTCGTCCCAGACCTGAGCATCGGGATCGCGGGGAGAGAGCGGACTATTAATCAGTCCCCGTTCGGTCATCCTCTGATGGCGTTGTTTTCTGGGTTCATCCCAGCCGATCTGATAGACATCACGATGCGCGGCAATATCAGCAGGTAAAGCCTGCAGAGGGAAGCGGGGCGCGGTGCAGGCTGGAGAGAGAAAGAATGGTTTTTCCTTCGGCTGTTGTGCATGGTCTTTGAGTTCGTCGACGGCTCTCTGGTTGAAAGCGTCGGTGATGTCATAAGTTTCTTTCGGCGGTTGAATCGGTTGACTGTCTTCGTAGAGCGGTATCGGCTGTAGCGGTTATGTCGATTCGCTGAGACTTAATCGTCTGACGCAGGGGTGGGGTAAATGTGTTTCCAGTCGCGCTGCATGTCGATCACGGTCCAGCCTTTTTCTTTGCCTTCATCCAGCGCTTTGTCGAGCTGTCCAATCTGTGACTGTCGATCGTAGGCGTATTCCCGTTTGGCATCGGTGTGATGGACGATGGCTTTGAGGGAATTCGTTCCGCGATCTGTCCATTGCAGCATTTGCAGATCGCCGTCCGAGTTGCCGAACGCCATCACGGGCGCACGACCAATGAAACGGTGAATGCCGACTGGCTTGCCCTCCTTGTCATCAATGAAGTCGATCTCTGCCAGGCGTACGAGCACGGGTTTGCCGTCACGTTCTTCCAGTTTCACTTTGATACTGCTGCCGATGACCTGTTCGGGGGGAATACCATAAACGTCTTCGGCCCAGACCCGCATGAATTCGACCCCTCCGCCGGAGACGATATAGGTTTTGAAGCCGTTCGCACGTAAGAAGTTCAACACTTCCAGCATCGGCTGATAGACTAACTTTGTGTAAGGCACTTTTTTCTCAGGATGCCGGGCGGTTTTGATCCAGTCCCGGACTGTGTCCTCAAATTCGTCGGTGGTCATTCCGCTGTGTGTGACTGCCATGATCTTGAGTAACCCGGCTTTTCCGGAGGCAGCGACTGTTTTGAGGTCATTTTCCAGAACCGCTTTGAATGGTTGTTCGGTTTTCCATTCCGGATGCCGGTCGGCCAGCGCTTTGACTCGATCCAGAGCGAACAGCAGTTGAAAATAAGCCGGCTGCTCAGACCAGAGCGTCCCGTCGTTGTCAAAAACGGCAATCCGTTCCCGTGGCGGTACATACAGCGGGCAGCCATCATTGGTGGCGCATTTGACGTAATTGATGATCGCCTCTTTCGCCGGACCTGCATTCCAGGACGGTAGTGGATCGGCTGCGGAAGCGACATTGATCGAAAAGAGAAAGAAGAAAACGAGTATGTGTCTCATGGAAATCTTTCGAAAATCGGATCGTGGTGAATTCTCAAATGATAAACAGACGGCTGGCTTACTTGATGCAAGCCAGCCGCCGCTGTTCGTAGAGCACAGTATAACCTACCGCCCGCTGGCGGCGTCTTCGATCGTTTTCTTGATTTTTTCCAGGTTAAAGGAACCGGGGGTCTGGCTGGGCGGATATTCCTGCATAGACTTCAGGAAATTCGCTGCGATTTGCTGCATCGGCACGATGACATACACCCGCGACAGGAACCAGTCGTTGTAGGTGGTCGCGTTGTGTTGTGCCTTTTCAAAGGGATCACGGCGGAGGTGAAATAACAGGGGCACGCGCAGTTCGGTGAACGGTTCGCGCCAGACTTCGAACGCCATTCCCCGGTTTTCCAGGAAAACAGCTTTCCAGGCGCCGGCCCGGATTGCGACAATCTGCCCGTCGTCGTTGACATACATGAATTCTTTGCGTGGCGCCTCTTTCGTTTTTTCCGTGAGATAATCGAGCTGATTATAGCCGTCAATATAATTACGATACCTGCGGCCGTTGAGTTCGATTCCCTGTTTGAGTTTGTCTTTGATTGTTGTGTCTCCGGCGACAGCAGCGAAGGTCGGCAGCCAGTCTTCGTGGGAGACAACTCCGTTCAGCGTTTTACCGGCGGGGAAATGTTTGGGCCAGCGGACAAACGCGGGAACGCGATAAGCGCCTTCCCAGTTCGAATTCTTTTCATTGCGGAACGGTGTGGTTCCGGCATCGGGCCAGGTATTGTAGTGCGGCCCGTTATCGGTGGAATACATGACGAGGGTATCGTCGGCGATTCCCAGTTCATCCAGAAGTTTCAGGAGTTCGCCGACGTGCATGTCGTGTTCCACCATGCCATCATGGTATTCATCTCCTTCGGGACCGCTCAGTCCGCGGTGTTCTTGCTTTACATGGGTTCTAAAGTGCATGCGAGTACCGTTCCACCAGCAGAAAAAAGGTTCGCCGGCTGCATTTTTTTCTTTGATGAATTTTTTCGCAGCGGCGACGGTTTCGTCGTCGATGGTTTCCATGCGTTTTTTAGTAAGTGGGCCTGTATCTTCAATTTTTTGTGTTCCATCTCCATTTGCCCAGGAATGGATCACACCCCGTGGTCCATACTGTTCTTTGAACGTTTTTCCGTTGGGTAATACGAGATCAGCCGGATAGTCTTCATGTTCGGGCTCTTCTTCTGCATTCAGATGGTATAGATTTCCCAGGAACTCATCGAAGCCATGCATGGTCGGCAGATGCTCATCGCGGTCTCCCTGATGGTTTTTCCCAAACTGCCCCGTGGCATAACCGTTACTTTTTAAGACGGTCGCCATCGTGACGTCGGTTTTCTGCCAGCCTTCTTTCGCGCCGGGCAAGCCGACTTTGGTCATGCCTGTGCGGACGGGAACGTTACCGCCGATAAACGCAGCGCGCCCTGCAGTACAGCTCTGCTGTCCATAGTAGTCAGTGAAGGAAATTCCCTCGCGGGCAATCCGGTCGATGTTGGGAGTTTGATAACCCATCATGCCGCGGTTGTTGTGGCTGATGTTCCAGGTGCCGATATCATCGCCCCAGATGACGAGGATATTCGGCTTCTGCTTTTGGGCAGAAGACAGAGTGGGGAAACTGAATAATGTCATAAATATTATACAGACCGAGATTTTAAATGTCGTGGATTTCATAAGCGGGTCCTCTGGTTGATTGACTTTCTGCGGAATAGCAGGTTGATCTGTCTGCCCAGATTGCAGACTCAGAATAGAAACAGCCCATTGAGTTTCTAGTTCAATTTGAGAAATATAAAAGGTGAAAAAACAGATTTAAAAAAATCGCGTCTTCTCATGCTGTTTATGCTATCTGATGAGTTATTACATGTCGAATTAATTCCGTGTGAAGATGGAATTCTCTCTTCCACTCTGTTTCACATCGGAATCGCTCAATGTACGAGTATATCTCAACCCTGATGGCGATTTTGTTTCTGGCCTTGAGAATGGTCAGCGTCAGGGCAGAGGCCGATTTCTGGCATCACCAGACTCAGCCCGGATCAGTACCGGATCAGTACCGGATCAGTTCCAGCACAGTGGATGCGGCTGTGTTAAGTCTGCTGGGACGGAAGAATAAGAACTGAATCAGGGAAGGCCCTTCGTAGTGAATTGTCTTCCGGAACATTTTTTTGACACGCATCCTGGTTTTGCCTGGCGACCTGCTTCCACTTCGCCCCCTGCAGGCAGGCGACGATACTGCACTGATCTGGAAACAGCATCCGACCTCCCATCGATACCAGACGGATTAGAAATTATGAACTGAGAGAGGCTGTCAATTGATTATGAATCTCGGATTGTTGTGAAGTTTTTTTCACAAAAATGGTTTTCAATCCAGTCGTTCAGTCTCTATCATGAACCATGTTGATTCGCCTGAAACCATCCCGTGGGTTACTTTAATATTGAGAGAGACTGCAACATGAATCGTAAAGATGCTTCGCAATTCGATCAGGAAGTTCTGGATCTGTATGACGACTTTGCACACGGGCGACTGAATCGCCGGGATTATATGAAACGTCTCGGCGCGTTCGCCGTGGGGGGAATTACAGTCGAATCGCTGCTGGCCAGTCTCACTCCGAATTATGCCTGGGCAGAACAGGTCAAAGCCGACGATCCCCGGATCAAGACCGAGCGAGTGACATACAATTCGCCGGACGGCGCAGGCAAGATGCAGGGGCTGCTGGCTTATCCCTCTCAGGGAGACAAGTTTCCTGCGGTCCTGGTGGTTCACGAAAACCGGGGCCTGAATCCCTACATTGAAGACGTTGCACGACGGCTCGCTACGGAAGGGTTTCTGGCGCTGGCCCCTGATGCCTTAACGCCGCTGGGCGGTTATCCCGGGAATGATGACGAGGGGCGCGAGATGCAGCGGAAACGGGATCGCGATGAAATGCTGCAGGATTTCATCGCGGGAGCAAAATGGCTTGATACGCATGAGCGATCCACGGGTAAAGTGGGCGTGGTCGGATTCTGTTTTGGTGGCGGCGTGGTGTATCAACTGGCGGTGCAGATTCCTGATGTGATCAACGCCGGCGTTCCCTATTACGGGAGTCAACCTGCTGAAGCCGACGTGCCGAAAATTAAAGCGCCCTTGCAGATTCACAATGCGTCTCTCGATAAACGCATCATGGCCGGCGCTCCTGCACTGGAGCAGGCGTTGAAAAAGAACAACAAACCCTTCGAGGCCTATGTCTATGAAGACGTCAATCACGGCTTCCACAACGACACGACGCCCCGTTACGATGAAAAGGCTGCCCAGCTGGCCTGGAAACGGACGATCGCGTTTTTCAAAAAGCAACTTGCTGAGCAGGATTAAAGAAGCCGTTTCAGTCGAGGTCTGGCTTTTTTAAATCTTTCGACTACAGACTTTCCTCCTCTGAACCGGGTGTCAAAGCGATTTTGCCCGGGGCGGGTTGCGGGCTTTTATCGTCCGGAGCCGTGGGGGAATTTCTTCGCCGTCTGGCCGTGACCCACTCGAAACGCTGGCACTCCCATTATGCAACCGGCGGTACGGGGCACCTGATCCGACGGTGATTCAAGTCGTTCCTGGTAGAATCGGATGCGCACTTGCAGACGGGCTTCAGGTGTAGAAAGTTCATCTGAGAGGGACAGGTGATATCTGGTAGCATTTGTCTGGTTTTGGGATGTGAAATTTCTCTGCCGTTCGAAATGGCGACTGGCGCCGATCCGCTTCAGGCTGGAACGCATTCTGTATTTCCTGATCGGGGTGTGTGGCTGGTGGCTTGATCTCTGCTGACCAGCCAGCAGTGCCTTTCAAAAGTCTGTTATGCATGGGGTGAGGTGATGCTGTCTTTAATGGGACATCCTGTTGTCCTCTTGATGGTGGGTGATTTTCAGGATAGGCGTGTGGCGGTCAAGGGGGAGTACCGCAAATTGTGTCGCGAAGGAGTGATGATGTGTGTGGATCATGTGTTGAGAGTGCTGGATACCTGGGTGAATGTGGGGCGAAGTGTGTCGAAAACTGAGGAGCAGGTGAGCAGGCTTTTCGAAAAAGTCGCTGAAACGAGGGACTTTTATAGTGCTGATTTGTCAGTCGTTGCGGATCTTCAGCTGAATCTGTCAAGTGCTCGCGCGCGACGCACAACTGAGGATCATGGCGAACGCCGTGCAGGCGTCAAGGTCGATCTTTTCAGTGCGGGACTGACAGAAGAGAGGAGGACATTCCGGCTCTCAATCGGACAGGTGTTCTGCAGCAGAGAACCTGGGTTACTATACGCTTTCTTTCGCTGAAGAGTATCTCTGTCTGTCTGCGCCATTCTTTGGGATTTCAATCGATATTGAATTGTAAATATTGTATGATCCACAGGTTAATATTTCGTGAATTCAACATGATAGGGCCAACTATGCGGATTCTGATAGGGTGGGATAACCCCGAAGAGAGTGAGCTTATTTCACTTTATCTGGGAGTCAGTGAAAACGAACTGGTGATCTGTGCGACCACAGAAGAATTCATGTCGCAGGTATTGGAGAACAACTCCTGGGATATCATTTTAATGTCGATCATGGCGCCTGATCCGCAAACGGCGTTTGAGCATTTTGAGCAGATCCGCCAGAAACATCTCGATACTCCCATTGTGGGCGCCTGTCCGACGCAGGGAACTTTTCATGTGGCCCGTTTCCTTTCCGCGGGAATGCGGGCTTATATTATCCGCGATGAAGGGGGGGACTTTATGTTCCTCCTGGAAACTACTCTGCAGAGTGTGGTCGATTCCGTCAGAGCAGAACGCGAGCGATTTGTTTCGGAACGACTGCGTGAAGAAATCGAGTCGGTGCGTAAACTGCAGGAGTCGATTATTCCCAGCGACCTGGTTTCTCCCGACCGGTTTGATGTGACGGCCCGTTATGAATCTTCGCAGATTCGCGTGTTTGGTGGTCAGCCTGTGACACTGGCGGGGGGGGACTATTACGATGTTTTCATGATGGACGATGATAATCTGGTATTGTTAGTCGGCGACGCATCGGGACACGGCATGAAAGCCTGTATGTCGATTATGACGATGCATACCCTGGTCGGCATGATCCGCTCCAACAAGTATCTGGATACCGCTGCGTTTGTAGCCGACGTGAATAATCGCCTCTGTAACCAGGCCATCGTGAATGATGACGGCGGGTTTATCACGCTGCTGTATGGCATCCTGAATGCGAAAACCAATGAGTTCCAGTGGACGTCAGCCGGCGCGCCGATTCCGATCGTACATGAACTGGAGACGAATAAAATCTATGAGCTGGGGACCAACGATGATGGAGGGCTGCCGTTAGGAATTGTGCCTGACGTCGAATATGACATTCATACTTCGATTGTGCCTCCCGAGAGCCGCCTGCTGATTTTCACAGATGGTCTGGCGGAAGCGTTTCCCGGAGAAAAGGAGAAGTTTGGCGAATTCGGAATTCCCGGCATCATGAAGTCGCTGCAGGAGTCCCGCTCAGCCAGTCTGGATTCCGCCCTGGAAAACCTGTTTCGCGACTCCAACGCTTTTACTGACGGATCTGGCAGACACGATGACACCTCAGTTGTATTATTGGGGCGAAAAAATTAGAGTCCCTGTATCGTCTGGCGCGACCTGTCTGCTGATTGATATAGGGAAGTTTCATTTATGGCTGCTGATGCAGAGTTAAATCTGACATTCATTGAGAAAAAACTGGGAACTCTGGGACGGATTTCCCTCTATGCGGGCTTAATCGGAGTTTATAGTCTGATTCCTGTGTTGAAAGAAAACAGCAGCTGGCTGCGTCATTTCAATATATCTGAAGACACGATCGATTTCATTGAAAGTCTGGGTGACCTTTCTGCCAGCCTGCATGGTATTTTAGGTCTGGTGCTGGGTTTGCTGCTGGTTTTCAGAACCAACAGTTCCTATGCCCGCTGGTGGGAGGCCCGTAAACTGTGGGGCCGTCTGGTAAATGTCAGCCGGAATATGGCCATCAAATTTCGTGAATTCACCAACTTCGGCAGGGATGAACTCCGGGATCTTGCCGGGATCATTGTTGCATTTTCTGAAGCGCTGCGAGATCATCTGCGGGAAGATGACGACTTTGCCATGTTTCCGGAGCTGGAGCAGATTGATCCACCGCCCCGTCATATTCCCGCTTACATTGCGGATTTGATTTATCGCAAAGTCATTGGCTGGAAGCGGTCTGGATTGATCGACGGAGACGAATTAAGAATTCTGGATTCGGAGGTCCGGGAATTGATGGAGATTTGTGGAGGCTGCGAACGTATCCGCAGAACGCGTCTTTCTCCCTCGTACCGACTCTTCGTTCGTCACTGTATTACGTTGTATTTGTGTACGCTGCCCTGGGGGCTGGTCGAAGATTTTAAATTCTGGACGGTCCCACTCACGGTCATCATGGCATACTTCATGATCGGCATCGAAGTGATCGCGCACTCAGTGGAAGAACCTTTCGGACTGGATGAAGACGATCTGGATCTGGACGGTTTATGCATCACGATCCGCTCGACGGTCAATGAAATCCTGGATCGGTTCGGTACACAGAATCAATCCGAATCAGTGTGAGACTGACCCGCCACTGCGAAAGCAGGCGGGTTCTTCAGTCAAATGAGCAGACGGCAACGGAGCAGCGAGGCAGGGCTACTCTGTAATCTGTTGCATGAAATTCGAGTAAGCATACCAGTCGGGATCTGTTTCGGTGTGGATCTCAAGCGACAGCGGGGGGAGGTCCGCGACCGCTTCGTTGAGAATCTGCAAAGCCAGTTCGGAATTATGTAAATACCACTGCCATTCACACATCTGGTTGCCCGTGATCAACATCGTCAGGAAACCGATGCCTGCCTCCTGCCAGGCCGCAACCAGACGCTCTTCAAACTGATTCATGAGCTGCTGGTCTTCCGGGCCGGGCATGCCCGATTCATTGGGAGACTGATAAGTCCAGATGATTTCAATTCGCGCCGGAAATTCGACGGTGGAAATTCCCACTGGAATATCCGGTAACAGCCGAAACAGGACGGTGAATTCATCCTCCATCGCCGTTGCGGTCAGCCATTCCTGCTCTTGTTCGGGTTGCTCTTCTATCAACTTTCCATCCCTTGTGATTTTGGTTGTGTCATGAGTGAGACAACAATCAGTGTAATAAAACCTAACGGAATCGTGACCAGCCCCGGCTGGCTGAACGGTACAATGGCGGTTGTCGGATCGAGGCCATAAATTCCAGTATAGGAATCGGCACTCAACAGAATCCATGCCAGGGAAGAAACCATTCCGGTGAAAATCGCGACGGTGATGCCCTGTTTGGTCGTTTTTGGCCAGAACAGCAACATGACCAGCGCGGGGAGGTTGGCAGACGCAGCGACACTAAAGGCCCAGCCCACCAGGTAGTTCACGTTGAATTTTTCAAACAGAATGCCGAGGATAATCGCAATCACGCCGACGACGACAGAAGCAATTTTAGCAATGCGTACTTTCGCAAAATCGTTCATTTCGATTTTCAGGAAGCTCGACATCAGGTCATGCACGACCGCGCCACTGGAGGCGATAATCAGCCCGCTGACGGTTCCTAAAACTGTGGTGAAGGCGATTGCGGAAATAATCGCGAACAACCAGTCGCCGATACTCTTGGCAAGTAAAGGAGCAGCCATGTTCGAATTCGTGACATCCAGCGCCCCGCTGGTCATGGCGCCCAGCCCCATGAATAAGGTCAGGATATAAAAGTAACCAATGCTGCCGATGCCGACGATCGTACTTTTCCGGGCGCTGGCCTGATCTTTCACCGTGTAATAACGGATCAGAATATGAGGCAGCGAAGCGGTTCCACAAAACAAGGCCAGCATCAATGAGAGGAAGTTAAGTTTTCCCCAAAGATCAGTGCCGCGAATACCGGCAAATTTCGGGTGATTCCCCGGGCTGAGGACTTTTTGACCTGACGTCGGTTTGGGGAAATAGATCGTGACGGCAGAGCCGTTTTCTTCCGTAATGGTTTCGGAACCCCAGAGAATGATTTCACTTTCCCGGATCGTGCTGAGAAATTCAGCCGGACCGAGGGCCCCTGTTTCCGTCTTATCGCCGGGCAGTTTGCTGATGCGTCCTACAGGATAAAAATCGGTCTCGCCTTCTCCTGCACCATACGGGAGCCCGTTGACGATGAGGGAGCCGTCTTTGTTTTTCAGTTTGTATTGGGTTTCTGACAGGAAATATTGCTGGTCTGTTGTTTCTGTCAATTTCCAGTAAGAGATTTTGTCGGCTCGGGTCAGTTGCAGGATGCCTTTGTTTTCCCAGGGGCCCTGATTGAGGGGGATGAGCGAGTCCTGTTCATTCAGATTGAGTTCCGACCTCCAGTGTTCGATGTCATTGGCGGCTGCAGGTCCGATGGTTTGAAACTGGTGTGTTGGTTTCCCGTTATTTTCAGGTTCGGTGGTCAATCCCCGTTGCAGAATCATGACGGTCAGAACGGTACTGAAGATGACCAGCAGCGAACCTTTCAGAAATTGCACATAAGTCGTACTGACCATGCCAGCGGTGACGACAATCAGAATGACGATGGTTCCCACCATAAGCACGCCGACATAATGCGGGAATCCCAGCAGGGGGGTGATTAGCGCACCGGCGCCGACCATTTGCGGGATCAGATAAAAGATGCTGACGACGAGCGTGCTGATGGCGGCAGCGAGTTTGATGCCCCGCGATTGGAATTTACTGTCCAGCGCATCGGCGAAGGTGAACCGTCCCATGCGCTTGAGTGGTTCGGCAATCACAAACAAAGCCACAATCCAGCCTGCCAGATAGCCGATGGAGTACAGAAAACCGTCGTATCCATAAAAGGCAATCATACCGCAGATGCCAAGGAACGAAGCGGCGGATAAATAATCTCCGGCAAACGCGACGCCGTTCACAAACCAGTGGATGCCTCCGCCGGCGGCGAAGTATCCTTGAGAGGATTTTGCTTTGGATCCCAGCCAGAAACTGAGCCCCAGCGTGATTGCCACAATGCCGCCGAAGATCAGGACTGCCATTAAGGATGGTTCGTAAATCATTTGGCTGCCTCCTGCTTTTCGGGAGCGGAGGAAGCCATATCATTGCGGCACAGCCAGCCATAAATCATCGCGAGTACAAATGCGGTAATGATTAAAGTGAAGCCGTAGACAATTGCCAGATTCAGTCCCGCAAAAAGAACCACTTCCATTTTCGCAGGGGCGAAGGTGTTGAGAAAAACAAACCCGCCATACAGGGCCAGATAAACGATGAATAGCTTGAGCCCCAGGCGTGTATTGCGAGAAATCGTCTCGCTATTTTCCTGCTCACCAGGCTCGCTGGGGCCGTGGTCAAAACCTGCCATAAGAAGTAAACCCTTTAGTTGAAACGCTATTTGGGGGTCGATCAGCCAGAAGTGCCGGATCAGTTGTGTTGTTGGGAATGCCTATTCAAACCGGAAATGAGCGAGGAATCAACTGACTACAGTAGCAGGACGGCAAAAGAATTGCGAATCTGGCGATATTTCGCCTGAAACATGATTCGGTGATCCGGAGATTGGGAATCAACGGTGGCAGAGTTGATCGTCTGCATCGTTATTTTGAGTCAGTGAGAATCGGTTTGAAGTAGATTCGGTTTTCTTCCAGTTTCCGGGGGCCGATCCCTTTGACCTTTAGCAAGTCTTCAATCGAGGCGAACGGGCCATGGATTTCGCGGTGCGCAACAATTTTTTTACCCAGGGCCGGTCCAATTTGTTTTAGTTGCGCGAATTCAACCCAGGATGCCTGATTGATGTCGATCTGGTATTCATAGGGCAACTGGTTTTGCCTGTTAATTTCGATTGGCTCGGTGCCCCAGCGGGAAATTTGCCCGAGATAAATGACGGCGAGGATCAGGATCGCAATCATGAGTACACCCAGAAAATACTGGTCTCCTCTTTGCAGACCGAGGAACGATTTTGAGGGCGTTTCTTCTGTTTGATTGTCCTGCATGTCTCGCCTGCCAATCAGGTGGTATTCAATGACATGGATCTACGATTCACGGATTGGTACAAGATGCTGAGGAAAATTGATGGTAACAGGCTTAAGTAGGAATCATATCAGCACATACGAGATTACTCATGAAAGAAAATGCGCGGATCACTATTTGACCTCAGCACTCATTTTTCGTAGAATGCAGGTATAAATTAGTTAACATATTGATTAATCGAGAGAGAGTCAAACTGCAAGCAGCAGCCGCAAAGAATTTGTTCCAACGCTGAGGGGGTTCTGTGAGAAAATTTTTCCGCTGTATGAAAAATCGCCAGATCAATCAATCGGTCTTTACGTTTGTGTCTATGACATTTTTAGCTACAAGTGTTTTGTTTGCACAAACCAAAGAAACAAAAGGCCCTCCCAAACCAGAGGAAATCACTTTAACAGCGCAAGGCGGCTGGCCGATTTCGATTACGTATTATGAATCAAGTAACGCCGCTGATTCTCCAGTTGTTGTGCTTCTGCATGGTAAAGGGGGCAGTAAACGCGCGTGGGATCATCAATTTGCGCCTATATTGCAGCAAAATGGTTATGCGGTTGTTTCCGTTGATTTTCGCAAGCATGGGAAAAGTCAGCTGACAGCGACAGAAACAGGCGGCAACAAAAATCAGAAAGCAGACGCGAATGCGAAGCTGTCGGCTTTGGATTACAAAGCCATGATTGCACTGGATATGGAAGCGGTGTGGAATTTTCTGTATGAGGAACATCAGAAAAAACACTTGAATATGCAGAAGACGGCGATTATTGCCTCGGATATGAGTGTCCCGATCGCGTTGAATTATGCGGTATATGACTGGAGCAAAATTCCGTATGATGATGCTCCGGTTCTGGCTGCGAAAACTCCCAAGGGACAGACAGTCAGATCATTGATTTTGCTCTCGCCTGTTTCCAGTATCACGGGAGTTTCTGCCTCACGTCCTACGGTGACATTGAAAGAGCCGTTGTTTGGAATCAGCTTTTATGTCTGTGCCGGTGCCGGTGATTCGCTTGATCGTGGAACTGCGAATAAGCTGTTTACGCAGTTGTCGTCAGCCCAGGATTCAAAGGAGCGAATGTATTTTAAAGAGTATCCCGGTAAGCTTCGTGGGACTGATATGCTTGGTAAACGACTGGGGCTGGAGGTTGATATTCTCAAGTTTCTGGATAAGCACCTGAAAAAACTGCCTGGCGACTGGTCTGATCGGCGGCCGCGCTATGATCGAGAAGAATAGTGCCGATTTGGTTTGATCTCAGGCTGCTTTTTTTCGGTTTCGCTGTGGTTCTGAGGCTTCAGAAACAGGCAGGGTTTTGATCGAAATCCTTTCAGAAAGAAACGCGATTTCTTTTTTGATCCCTGCTATTTCGAGTTCTTTTTCCTGCAGTAATTCCTGGAGGCGTGTGATCCGTTTTTCAGGATTGCGTTGAAGCAAACGGCTCACTACTTCCAGCACCAGCAATGCCCGGTAGAGTTTCATGACCAGGCTTTTGATTCGGAAGACTCGGGCAGTTTTTGTCAATTGCTGGAGTCTGAGCAGGCCGGTGATGCGTAATGCTCGCATAAAGGCAATCATTGGCAGGCAAATGACGGCCAGATCAATCCAGTGTTTGCGGCAGTATTCCAGGCGTTTTTCTTCAATGGAGATCATCACGATGAACTCCAGTGTGAAGGCGAACCAGATAAATCCGGTGGCAATGGCAGTAAAATCTGCCAGAAGCGGGTTGGCTTCAATCTGTTTTTGCCAGTAGTGTTCTATGGCAAACAGCGGGAGCACCAGCAGAGCGATTAACAGCATCGGCGCAGAAAAGGACTTTCGGATTTTCTCCTTGAATGCTTTATCCACAACCTGCCAGGCAAGAATCGGGAACCAGACTGCCTGTCCGGTCATCTGGTCACGGGCACAGATTCTCAGCGGTGGAAGCAGGCAGTAGAGCAGGTTAAATTTCCAGCGGGGACTGCCGAGAGCGAGGTGTATCACCGCTTCAAGCACAAACAGCGGATAAAGCAGGAAAAGACACCAGTTGCAGAGATCCAGGGCAATTCCCGGCGATTCCCCATTCATCAAGTGCAAGGTGCCGGCAAAAAATACGAGAAAAAAGACAGCACCGAAAAACATGGGGGCAGCTGCGAACTGATCGACTTTTTTGATGTAGCGATTCATGGATTCGATGTCAAAAAAAGTGGAAGTCTGGATAGGCCATGCCATGCAACTCAATGCACCGGTGGCAGGGAGGTTTATATTTGATATCGGCAAAAGCGCCTATTCAGAATAACTGGATCAGCTTGTTGTCTTAGAAAACAGGACTATCAATGTGATGACATGTTGTGCTGCTGGATATGACGTTAAACTCTTTGTAATGTGGGCTGTTTGACATGTACCAACCATAAAGGTTACCTTGCTTATGAATAGTCGCCTCTAATAGATTCGTTTTGTAGATATTGTGTCGTAAATGTTACAATAATTGAGGGTGGTGTGTTGCTTAAATGATGTTTCTGTGTGTTGAGATAAAGATGTAAGTGAAATGTCTATAAATAGATAAGGGATAATTGTGGATATCTGGTCTCGTTATTGGTACGCCGAATGCAATCAGTTAAACAGCCACTTGGTGGTTTAAATGACAACAGTTATTCGGCAATAAAAATGAGGAGAAATCTTAGATGAAACGATTCGTAATGACATTAGCAATTTGTTTGGGGGCAATGGCGATCCTTTCGGGGCAGGTAAATGCTGCTGATTACAGAGCAGCGGGAGTTTCGTCAGAGACCAAAACCGCTTTTTTCCAGCCACGTCCCGGTGGAGTTTTGGATGTGGTTACATCTCCGTTCCGTGCGTTGACAACACCTGTCAACTATAACAGGGGATATCAGTATCAGCAGCGTGCTTATACTCCCAGTTACGGGCAATCCTATTACGGCACTACCAACTGTGTGAACGGGAATTGCTACACTGGCAGTAGTTACCAGAGTCCTTGTGCCAACGGGCAATGTGGAACCGGAATTGGTTGCACAACAGGGAACTGCAGTACGGGAAATTGTCCCGGCGGTAACTGCGGGGTTCGTTATCTGGCCCCTGCGCAGAATTATCAGATGAATACGGGATATCGTGGTATCAATTCGAATCCGGTTCAGCAGTATCCTGCTTACCGCCCGGTAAGTCAGCCTAATTATCAGACTTACCGGTCTTCGCCAACCAGTTCAATCCTCAATGATCCTTTCTTCCCCTAGGATGTCAGAAGTGCTTTTAAGGTACAAAGTTTCATAAAACAGGATGAACAATGTGTTTGTGTAAACTCTGAGCTACTGGGTTTGGCCAGTAGCTCAGTTGTGAATTTTGGAAAAATGATCTGTGTAAAGTTGATATACTTGATAAACTATCTACAGCAGTCAGAAAATTTATATGTAAACTGACTGTTGGTTGAATAAAATTTAAAAGGATTATTTTCTCGATGATTTCTGCAGACTTCAACAGATCTTGGAGAAGTCACATTGAGAAGAAAAAAGGAATGATTATTCACCCAAAGCACGTCGAAGAATAAGAACAGGCTTGGTGCTTTTCGTTAATACCAGACGGGTTCCGTACAAAAAGAATCCTCTGAGGAAATATTCGAGATAAAATGACTGTGTCGAATTTGAAAGTTCAGGTTTCTTTTTTTGGTGCTCAGGAGAAGAATGCTTAATTTTCGTGAAATTGTCTCGATGCAGTAATTGTGAGGAATAGGTTTTTAATGGGTCACGAATTGGTACATTCTTTAAGTTCCCCGATTCACACGATGCACACATTTTCCTACGGAGCGATTCCGCAGGACAACGGGGTTTTATTTTCAGTCTACAGTCGCTCTGCCACATCCATGTGGCTCTTGCTTTATAATCACGTTGATGATTTAGAGCCGTCTGAAATCATTAAATTCAACCAGGAGTATGGGCGGTTAGGAGATATCTGGACGGCCTTCATTTCCGGAATCGGCCCTGGTCAACTTTACCACTTTCAGGCAGATGGTCCCTTTCAGCCGGAAGTGGGGCATCGTTTTGATAAACGGGCCCGTTTGATTGATCCCTATGCCAAAGCGCTGGCTGGGAATTTCCAGCCCTCACCTGATGGAATTGTTCGACCGCCCAAGTGTGTTGTTGTCGATGACCAGTTTGACTGGCAAGGCGATCGGCATGTCAGGCACCATCTCGCCGACACGGTCATTTATGAAATGCACGTGCGCGGTTTTACGAAATCGCAGTCGAGTGGTGTGGAGAGTCCCGGAACGTACGCGGGGGTCATTGAAAAGATTCCTTATCTGATCGACTTGGGAGTGACTGCGGTTGAGCTGATGCCCATTCACGAATTTCCGATGAATGAAGCCGATGGTTCATTCACAGACCATCAAAACTACTGGGGTTATGAGACGCTGGCATTCTTTGCTCCGCATCGTGGTTTTGCGACCAATCCCGAGCCGGGTGGTCAGGTGCGTGAGTTCAAAGAAATGGTACGGGCACTGCACAGTGCTGGCATTGAAGTGATTTTGGATGTGGTCTTTAATCATACGGCTGAAGGAAATGAAAACGGCCCCACTCTGTCTTTTCGAGGTCTGGAAAATCAGGTCTATTACCACCTGGAGCAGGGCGGGAAGTACTATAAAAACTATTCCGGTTGCGGAAATGCCATCAACGGAAATCATCCTGTCGTCCGTGAAATGATTTTCCATTGTCTGCGTTACTGGACTTGTAACTATCACATTGACGGTTTCCGGTTTGACCTGGCATCGATCTTGAGCCGTGACAGGAGCGGACATCTTGTACCCAGCCCTCCGCTCGTCGAGGCGATCGCCGAAGATCCGCTATTGGCAGATACCAAGCTGATTGCAGAAGCCTGGGATGCGGCTGGCGCTTATCAGGTCGGTTCGTTTTCCCACATGCGCTGGGCGGAATGGAACGGTCGCTATCGTGATGATATCCGGCGGTTCTGGCGTGGCGATGTTCCGACACTGGGCGATTATGCAACGCGCCTTTCCGGCTCCAGCGATCTCTATCAGAAAACCGGTCGCGAACCGTTTCATGGTGTGAACTTTATTACGGCTCATGATGGTTTCACGCTGAATGATCTGGTGAGTTATGAACACAAGCATAATTATGCCAATCGCGAAGACAATCAGGACGGTGAAAACAACAATATCAGCATGAATTTCGGAGTTGAAGGTCCTACTGATGATCCGGCGATTATTGGAATGCGTGAGCGGCAGATCAAAAACAATCTGGCAACACTCTTCTTGAGTCAGGGTGTGCCGATGCTGCTTTCCGGTGATGAATGCCGCCGCACACAACGCGGAAATAACAACACCTATTGTCAGGATAATTCGATTTCCTGGTTCGACTGGTCGCTGGTTAAAAAATACAGTGGCTTGTATCGGTTCACGAAAGAATTGATTCATTTCCGACTGTGTGAGCCTACGTTAAGGCAGAGAAATTTTCTCACAGGTCAACTGGATGGAGTTGAGAAACTTCCCGATGTCAGCTGGTTCAATGTGCAGGGGCAGGCTGTGGACTGGAAAAACGACAGGCACTGCCTGTTGTGTATTCTGGGAGCAAGGCACTCCTCGCGCAGAGTCCGAGATGGTTCTGACCTGATGATCCTTGTCAACTCGTCACCCGACGCGCAGGCTTTTGAGTTGCCGTTCGGGATCAAGCCGAAGGAATGGAATCTGACCGTCGATACCTCGGCCCGATCGCCGCTGGATATATTTCCCAAGCGGGATGGTGCGAACTTGTATCCCAGGGTTGCCGTGTTACCGGCGCGTTCCTTGCGTTGTTATGTACGCCGTGCAGTGCGTCGTTAAGAGCGGAGTTTGCTCAGATTAATTGCATGATGATAATGATGATTCCCAGGGGAATGCACCAATACGCGAAGTAATGCAGTTTTCCTTTCTCGAGCCAACGAACCAGCAGCCAGAGAGAGGCCAGTCCGACAATGGCTGAGATAATCGCACCGATTGCCAGCAGGCTCAAAGGAGTGCTGATATTTCGGTTCGAGATGATTTCTGCAGCTTCGAGAATGGTGGCGCCGGAGATTGCGGGAATCGCGAGCAGAAAAGAAAACGTGGCGGCGGATTGTCTTGACATGCCTGCGAGCAGCCCCGCCACGATGGTACTGCCGCTGCGCGAAATGCCCGGCAGAATGGCGATCGCCTGCACGAGTCCCACGAACAGAGCCTGCTTGTAAGTGATTTGCGTGTAGCTGCGATCCTTTTGAGGGATGTGCGGAATCAGCAGCAGGAATAAACCTGTGACAGGTAGCATGCAGCCCGCAAGCAGAGGGCTTTCCAGAAAATGTTCGGCATATTTTTTGGCCAGTAATCCGATTACGACAACGGGCAGCGTACCAACAATCATCAGGGGGATGACCCGCCGGTCCTGGCTCAGCAGTCGGAAGATGGTTCTGTGATAAAAGATCAATATGGATAGCAGCGTTCCCGCGTGCAGCACAATATTCACATCTGTCTGATCGGTTGTGATCTCCATCAGGCTTTCGACAATCACCAGATGTCCGGAAGAGCTGATGGGAAGAAACTCACTGATTCCCTGAATGATTGACAGCAGAATCATTTTTAACCAGGTCATATCGAAATCTTTTTCAGGGAAGGGGAAGTGAAGTGTTTTGGTCCGTATTTCATAACGATCACCGGTGAACTCACCAGAGGCAGTTCATGCGATAATATGACGAAGGGGGTTGAGTGGTGTAAGTGATATGGTATCAACACTTTGAGGCATATGTGATGCGTCAGTTGTAAGTGAGGATTATTAGAGAATCTTCAGAAGACTCTATAACGAGGAATTGGAATCTTGTCAATTTGAGTCAAGTTTGACGGTTGTACGGACTGGGGTGAGACGCTATGTTAAGTGCCAATTGTAAATGGCGTTTCGAAATGTTTTCTTGATTGTAATGGATCACAATACAATGAATACTCTCATCCCAGCGACAATGCTGCTGTCTCTTTCAATAGCACCGATGAAAACTGTGGAAGTACCTAACTTGCCAGAGCAGGTGATAAACATCTTCCGCATGGAAAAAGATGTTTCCCGTCATCAAATTCTGTTGTTTACAGCCAGCTGGTGCCCTGCCTGCGTGCAGATGAAAAACAATGAATTTCCGTCCCTGAAACAAAAACACTGGGAGATTGGTTCCGATAAATCGAGCCATATTCGCATCATTGACGTCGACCAGCATCAGGAACTGACCGACAGATACAAGGTCGAATCTTTGCCGACCTTGATCCTGTTAATTGACGGGAAGGAAGTGAGTCGCTCAGGGGCTCTCAAAGCTTACAGCATCGCGGAGATGTTTTATAATCGTAAATAAATTATTGCGAAGTCAGATGAGGTGGTTTTGAGCCGACATTCATTGTCGGCTCAGTTACTTTCCAGGCTCCCAGAATCCGGGAAGAGGCGATTTCGTTTCGTAACTGACGCGTTTCGCCTCCCATCCGTTCGAGTGAATGCTGCAGTGTGTGCGCCTGCTGGCACGCTTGTTCCAGATGCGGAAAAAGTCCGTGGGCTAATTTCGCTTTAGCCAGTTCGTCTGACAGTTGATTGATTTCGTCTTCCAGGCCGCGTTTCAGTTTTCTGGTAAACATCATCACCAGGAATCCGGACCAGATCAGAAAAATGACACCCGCAGTGACATAAAAGTCGATGGCGAGGATGTTCCGTTCATCCATAAATGAATCGTAGAAGAAGTTTTTTCCAATGCGAACCAGGGCATAAATAACCAGGGAGAGAAAAAGCGTTTCATACAAAAATCGGGTGAACCAGCCAGAGTTTTTATAAGCCAGCTTGGTAATAATGCCATCTATTTTTGTGCCGGCGTCGGTTAGAAACTGTTCTTCGACATATGCGGCTTCTGTCTGGAGCTTTTCCAGAGAACCGGAAAGATGATTCTGATTTGATATCAGTCCGGCTGCCTGTGTGTAACCGTCAATTAATAATTGTGACTCCCGCAGCCTGTTGTCATCCAGTCCGAAAGAGCCAATTCGATTCAAACGATCTTCGGCGGCCTGTTCTTTATGTCGGTTGCCAATCCAGCGGGCGCCCTGCAGCGCGCCAATCAACGCGACTTGCGCGGAATTTCTGGCTCGAAATAAACTGGCCGATGCGATGAAGTTTCCCAGCCCGTTGTAAACACGCAGCATTGTGGAAAAGGGGCTGAATCCCCAGGAATCCGAAACGCAGGAGAGCAGTCTGCGTTCCCAGAGATTGCGGCTGATCAGTAATTCCTTGCGGAGTTCCTGTGACATTTGTGAGGTGAGAGAAACCTGTTGCTCTTTGAGAAACGATTCCAGTTCCCGAATGGCCGGTAATGCAACGCTGATTTTATGGGAACAGTGATCAATGGCATTCTGGATTAATTCCAGGAGATTGGCGCGTCGTACTTGAAGGCGTTCTGATTTTCCGAGCTGAGTGCTCAGAACATTTTGCAGGCTGGCAAATTCTTTTTCCAGCGGTCGATCTGCCAGTTGATCTTCCAGTGCCCGGACGGAATCGACAAAATAAATTTCAGGAACATCGAACTGACGTGAAAGCTGCTGTCTCCAGTCTTCGCGAATGTCTTCGTCCAGGTCGGCATGCGTTTGCACAAAGATCAGACGTCGTCCTACCGCTGCCTCTTTTAATTCATCAGATACGCGGGCTGAACGATATTTCTGTTGTGTTGACGTGTAGAGCAGAATATCGCACAGGGGAATAATCTGTTGCAGTCGTGTGAGATTGCCTGCTTCATCTGCGACTTCCGAGGTATCGGGATCGGGACAGTCAATCAGAATGATGTTTCGAAGCTGATCCAGCTTCTTTTGTTCGACATGAAACTGGCTCAGATCCAGCCCTAAACGATCCAGGTCTGTGTCAGGATGCGCGATCAGCACTGGTTCCATTGTCGTGGGGCGTTGTCTGCCTGATGTCGTGCAGTAGGATCCGATCAGCGCATTGACCAGGCTGCTTTTTCCCGTACCGGTCCCGCCAAAGGTGGCAATCACCAGTGGTGATTCCAGACGCACACGCAGCATATCCAGGCGGGGGAGCAACTGGTGGATGACCGCCTGGCATTGCTGTGCTGTTTTCCAGTCGGTTTTCTGCTCACTCCACAGTTTGAGTTGATGGATCAAGTTGTCGACTGACGCCAGCATTTCAATTTGGGCTAATTCCGATGTGGGCATTAGGCATTCAATTCCTGTTTTGGTTTCCGGTTTCCATTTCTGAAAACAGGCATTAATTTAAAAAATATCGATTGTTTCTCTGCGCAGGATTCAGATCGAGATTCGGAGCTGATTTAACTGTGTTTCCAGTTCCGAGACCGAATTCTGCACGACCTGATAATACTCTGAATGCGGCAGGTCAACGGCTGATTTTAGTTCTTCCGGAAGTGTTTTCAATAAATGCGTCCGAACGGCTGTGGCCAGCCACTCCGATCGTTTTTGTGCAAACACCGCGTGAAATCTCCTGAATTTCGCTTCGAGATAGCCAATTCCCGTCGATGCCGTGCTGCTGACGGCTGTCTCTCCGACGGTCGTGGTCGCGGCACCACCGGCGACATCGCCGGCCACATTTACCACTGATTGAATCATCGTGTCTGTGACCAGTTGCGAGCCTGCATGACCGGCTGCGCCGAAACCGACAAAAAACAGACCCACACTCAACGCGGGACGCGCCACCGCTGCGATCCGGTCTAATTGTTTCAGGAACGTATAGTACTGCGGGCTTTCCTTTTTAAAGAACGTCATTTCGCTTTTGATTAACTCTTCCAGTTGCGCGGTGAAATCAAAGGCGGCATGCTCCTCATGCAGGATTTTTAACAGGTGTTCGCGCGATGTGCCGTTTAACAGTGCTTTCAGACGATTGGTCAATAACTCATTTCCGAGTTCGCTGACCAATGTCAGGCGGTCATAAATTCCTTCCACCGTTTGCAGCACGACAGACCATTCCTGTTCGCGATAGATTTCCATTGGCGGGCGTTTTTCTTCGGTTGCGAGCGCATGGATGTAGCGAACGGGCCAGAGGACTCCTTTGCCGATGGTGTTGTAAAAACCGTGTACCTGAGCCGTCCAGCCTTCCCGCTGGGATTGCCACCATTTTCGCACCGCCTCTACGATTACGGAATTAGGGACCAGGGGCCAGTTTTCGATCTCGGCCAGTTCCTGTTCTGAAAGCAATTCTGAGGCAGAGCGGAATTCGTTGCTGCGAATTTTGATTTCCCGTAGATAAGCGGGGACTCCGGTGTTTTGTTCAACCAGATATTGGAGAGCCCCTTTCAGCGTCTGGACTTTGATTTCGCCAAAATGCATTTGTGATAAAACCTGCATTAAATTTACGGGTGTGTCATCTGCAGGGGCCTTCGGATTGAGGGCAGGTGTGTTTTCAGGTGTGGTCGGTTCAAAAGTCCGGCGATAAAAGGGGAGTTGCAAACTGGTGGCAGCCTGACGATTATTGGGGGCAATGAACACAAACTCAGGACGCACCCCGGTTTCGTGGCAAAAGGTATTCAGCCAGAGCGGCCAGTAGGCTTCATCATCAGGTAGCTCACACTGATTAAAGATGGTGATGATGACTTTATCTTCGCGTGCGGCCTCACGGAAAAACTGTTTGACGGCAGCGTCATTGTACTTCTGTTGCGTTAAAACCGTGACCAGGACATCAGAGCATTGTCGGATTCGTTCTGCGCGTTCCCAGTTGACTTCGGCATCACTGTCGATGTCGGGAGTGTCCAGAACGAGCAAATTGGATGCGAGGCTTTCGCTGGTTTTCCAGAACAGCAGGTGTTGCTCAGACTGTCTCAGGGGATCATCGGCCGCCGCCCAGCATATCAGTTCGAAGCCCTGAAAGATTTTCTTCAGATCGTGGTTCTGTTGAAAGTCCTGGGGAATCAGGCAGACCGGATGTCTGGTCTGGGATGCCAGGGGGCTGATGGCACTGGTCTGTTGATTGACCAGATGATTGAAGATCACACTCTTCCCGATATTCGTGCCTCCGACCACTGCCACCACAAGATAGACATTATCCGAGAGCTGGGGAATCAGTTTTCGCTGTAAAATATCAAACCATTCACGGCCACTTAAGCCCGGTAGGTCAAGCTGGTTGGTTTTCTGTTCGAGCGCAATCAGATTGTCTCGAAGTCGGTGAACGGTTTGCGAAAATTCGTGTAAGGTTGATGGCATAGTGTAAATTAAATCAAAGGGAAATGAAAACTTATATCAAGGTTCGTAATGGCCTGCCTGTTCTTGAAAGAATCAGTGAGACTCGAGTATATCGTTTCAATGAACTCAGGATGAGCCCAATTGGTCGGATCACAGGCTTCAAATTCGATCCATTTCGATGAATTAACGGTCGCAAGGTTTGACGGGCTCAAAAAACTCCGATACTATCCACCAGCTGGCACTTCGCAGTGTTTTTCGCTCGGATTGCGCAGCGCGTTTATTGTTGATACTGTTCGACGCCTTCAATAGCTAAGTCTATTGATTGTAATTCTTTAAGAACGTGGCCCCCGGCAGGTCATGTGCCCTTTAACAATGAGGAGTGTGGAAATGTCAGACTTAATCGTCAAAGATATTCTTGAGGCGGGTGTACACTACGGTCATAAAACCAGCCGCTGGAACCCGAAAATGCGTCCCTATATTTACGGACGTCGGAACCAGATTCATATTATCGATTTAAAAGAGACCGTGCGTGGAATCATTCGCGGTAAGCGTTATCTGGAACGAGTCGCTTCTCAGGGAAGTCTGGTTCTGTTTGTCGGAACCAAAAAACAGGCTCAGGGCCCGATCAGAGACGCCGCAATTGCCTGCGGAATGCCTTATGTGACCGAACGCTGGCTGGGGGGCGCCTTAACCAACTTTCGTACGGTTCGCAATCGTTTGAAACGTCTGGAAGAGCTGGAATCATTTGATGAAACCGGTGAAATTCAATCTTACTCCAAGAAGATGCAGTCCACTTTGCTGCGTGAAAAGCGTAAAGTGTTTCGCAATCTGAACGGGATTCGTACGATGAACCGTTTGCCAGAGGCTTTGGTGGTGGTTGATCCGACCAAGGAAAAAAATGCCGTCCATGAAGCGCACATTCTGGGAATCAAAGTTGTGGGATTGATCGATACCGATTCCGATCCCGATGAAGTGGATTTGCCGATTCCCGGTAATGATGACAGCATCCGTTCCATTCGTCTGGTGATGAATCAGTTGGCCTCCGCCATTCTTGAAGGCAAAGGCAAACTGCCAGATACTGGTAAAAAGGATGAAGGTCCAGCTGCCGAAGAAGAACACAAACCAGTTCCTTCACTGTAAGAGAATTGCCGCTAATCAATAGTAATGCTGAAATCTGCTGAGCGGAAAATCGCCGTTCAGCAGATTCGCATTGAACTTTAATATTCGAGTCAGACTATCATTTTAAAGCGGTTTCCGCACAGGGAATTGCTTTCGAAGGAGATTACTGAGATGGCTGAAATCACAGCAGCAGCCGTGAAAGCATTACGGGAAATTACCGACTTGCCGATGATGGCATGCAAAAAAGCTTTGCAGGATGCAGGCGGCGATCAGGAAAAAGCGATTGAAATCCTGCGGGAAGATGCAGGGAAAATCCAATTAAAACGCAGTGGGAATGACACGAAGGAAGGTCGAATTACGATTCTTTCCAGCGACGATGGTTCGCAAACCGTCATGCTCGAAGTTGTCTGTGAATCTGCACCCGTTGCCAGTGGCGAAGATCTGGTCGGTTTCTCAAACGTTTGTGCAAATCAACTTCTTGCCCATCCCGAAGTGGATTCGGTGGAAGCTCTGCTGGCGCTGTCTTCTGAAAAGTCACCCGGCAAAACTTTAAACGATGATTTCATGGATATGCTGAATAAGATCCGTGAGAAAATTGTTGTTTCACGGATTGCCCGTGCTGAAGCTCCGAACGGCGGATACGTCCATCACGACGGCAAAACAGGAGTCCTGTTTCAGGCTTCCGGCAGTGCAACCGATGCCGCTGATTTGCTGCGGGGAGTGGCGATGCACATTGCTGCTCTGAAACCAACGGTTGTTAATGAGACGGGACTCGATCCTGCAGTGATTCAGGAGGAGCGAGATCGTCTGGTTGCAGAAGCCAAAGCGACTGGCAAACCGGATAATATTATTGATAAAATTGTGGATGGCCGGATGAAAACATTCTTCGTTGAACAGGGGGTTCTGGTTTATCAGCCCTTCGCTGTTGACGATTCCAAAACAGTCAGTCAGGCGCTGGCTGAAAAAGGACTGGAAGCGGTTTCATTTACGCGCTGGTCTATTGGTGGCTAATTGTCAGATTTAGAGACGCATGTGTGCTGATCGCGCACGTGCGTTTTTTTATGTTCCCGAAACTGATTTTAATTGAATACTCTCCTAAACCTTCCAGATATTGAGGATGCCACGGATGACTGATTCTCCTGCCCCGAAACTGAAGCCTGCTTACAAGCGTGTTCTGCTCAAGTTGAGTGGTGAGGTCTTCTGCCGCGATGGTGAAGGTGGAATCAGTATGGTGGAGTTGGAGTCGATTTCGGCTCAAATCAAAGTGCTCGTCGATTCGGGAGTTCAACTGGCGATCGTTTGTGGCGGGGGGAATATTCTGCGGGGAAAACAGTTTTCTTCTTCGAGTGTCTCGATTAACCCTGCGACCGCGCATTATATGGGCATGCTGGCGACCGTGATCAACGGCCTGGCTCTGCAGGATTCCCTGGAAATGGCGGGCGTGCCCACGCGTCTGCAGACGGCCATCCGCATGGAAGGGGTCGCCGAGCCTTTTATCAGAAGGCGCTGCGTGCGTCATCTGGAAAAGGGGCGTGTTGTGATTCTGGCAGCCGGAACGGGCAGTCCTTTTGTGACCACCGATACCGCGGCAGCGTTGCGATCCAGGGAGATTGACGCGGATATTCTCCTGAAGGCAACGAAAGTGGACGGCATCTATTCTGATGACCCTGAGAAAAACCCTCACGCTGTTCGTTTTTCCGAGATCAGCTATCAGGACGTTCTGCATAAAAATCTGCAGGTCATGGATGCACAGGCTCTCCATCATTGTATGGAGCATGGCATTCCGATTCTGGTATTTAACTTCCGCAAAGTCGGCAACATTGCCAAAGCGGTTGCCGGCGAAAATATTGGAACACGCGTGCTGCCCTCGGTTGAGAACGGAGCTGCTGAATAACTGGTCGCTGTTTATTTCTTGCGTAAGATAAACACGACATCTTCTGTTTGGGCATCGATCTTGATTGTGAAGTCCATTTCATACATGAAGTCGTAGAGTTCGACCAGTTCCAGATCAGGCACCTTGGCGAGTAAGGCTTTGAATTGCGGTGCCGTATAAGTTCTGTAGTCCATCGTGTCAAACAGCTGGAATTGACGTGTTGGCGTGTAAACGTCAAACGTCATTTCGAGATGTTCGTTTCGCTTTTTGAGGTCGGTCGAGATTGACTCCATATGGGAGTTGATCGAAAGATTACCCCTGCGTGCAGACCAGCTTTCACTTTTCATCGGCTCGCCGACAGTGGGAGTCAGGTGTAATCCCAGGATATACAGCCCCCCCGGTGCGAGTGAGTCGGCGACGCATTGCAAATGATTTTCAGCGTCGGTTTCTGTTGAGAGATGTCGAAAACTGTTGATCGTATTAAATGCGGCATCCACGGGGCGTTTGAGTTTGAACTTGGACATGTCGTCAATATCGGCTGAACGTGGAAAGCCGGCGCGTTCCAGGCGATCGTTGCAGTATTTGATGGCGTGTTGATTCAGGTCATTACCGGCCACCTGATAACCCGCCTGTGCCAGTTTAATCAGCAAGCGTCCGGTGCCACAGGCTGGTTCGAAAACGCGGGAGACTTTTCTGGTCGCGTGTTTTTCAAAACAGTTCTGCAAGAAGTCAAATTCAGCCTTCCAGTCATCACCAAAAATCAGGTCATAATATTTCGGGTAGTCGTAGAGGTGTCCTTTGATCTGTTCCATAAGTTCTTCAAGCTCTTTTGCAGCGTTTATAATTGTGGCAGTGTGGGAACGGCATGAACTGACAGTGCCGGATTGTCGTCGGTGGCTGGCGCAGTCCAATAAAAAAGCCTTAAACAAACGTTATAGTCTGCTTAAGGCTGTTGTTCAACCGGAGAAGGTTTTCTATCTCAGCACAATGGTTTTAAAGGGTCGAATTTTGTGTTTCTGTATTCTTCATGAGGTCGCCCGGGCCATGCACGAAATCGATTGAGGGATCTTTTCCCAGACCCAAATAAACGGAAATAGAATAGTTTCTGAAGAAACCTTTCCAGGTATATTGTTTCATTTCTTTACACATGTGCGTGTATTTGTCTGCGGGACACGTATGGACAGTGGGAGATCCAATAATATATCGCTCAACCTCAGAGACACGCAGATCTTTATTGATTTCAAGCTTTTCGGCCTGTGCACTTTGCAGGGCAATGCCTGTTTCGCTGGCGTGTGTCTGGGCATAAAAATCGATCATTGCCAGACAGAAGAAGATCGTTCCTAAAGACCAGATCACGATTTTCGTTACAGTCTGGTAAAACTTTTTTGAGGGAACTGGCAATGATGGATAAACGGTGCGTGCTTCGGGAGCATCGATTGTGACAGTAGACATTGATGAGCCTTTCTGAATGACCTACTTAAGGTGGGTGTAGGTATGGGGTGGGAAATCAAGGCGTTTCATTTGTGTTTAAGGTGAGATTGTAAACGTTAGCGGATCTTACCTCCTGTGTGTGAATTTGTTGACGTCAAACAGTTAAGAATTTGTGATGAACCCGACTTTTCTGATAAGGCATTTCCGATAAGATCTCCTGCCTCTTCATCAGGTTCGCACTATCCCTATGTTATGAGATGCGACGGAGATTTGGCAAGTCATATTTAGTAAGTTACATATATATCTGTGTACGGAAGGATATGCTTCTGGCTGTCAACGAATCTCTTTATCGTCAAAGGGATTGTCTTTCACGATAAATTGATTCAGATCCAGATTCCCTTTCATTTCGGAATCGATCAGCTGGAGCCGGGATTCAATTTTATGCAGTCGTGCTTCTAAAGCAGGGTGGAATAATGACTTATCAGTTTGTGGTACAGGACGGGGGACATTGGGGTAACCCAGTTGTCGCTGCAGGGCGGCAAACATATACAGCGGATCGCGGTTATGATTTGCTTTGGCAATGCGCCCATCCTGCTTGCTGAACAGAACGGGAAATCGAGGCATAAACTGTTCGTTTCCCGGCTGCCTGCGCTGTTCATCCACAAAATGCTGAGAGCGAAAATACAGCAGGTCGGCGAAGTCGATGGAACCCAGTTGACGCTTGAGTTTTTGAATCCAGGCCGACCAGTCCTCGTTGTACATCGTATCTTTCGAGATGGCATCCAGTCCGTGGTGATAACCCAGTCTGTTACGTGAAATACACTCAAACTGATAAATAAAGAGTCCGGCACTGCTGGGTGATTCGGCGCGGTATTCTGCTTCACGTTCCAGAATTTTCAAACCCATTTTCTGGTCGAATTTCGATTGATCATTTTCCGCATTTTTTAAGATGTATGTCTGGAAGGGGGTAAAATAATGTGAAAGTTTTTCCATTCCGTCCGATATTTTTCCGGTTAACAGTAACTCGCCTTTGAGAAAATCGATCGCCATCGGCAGTTTTGTCGTTGCCAGAATTTCTTCGTAGATCGTGGCAAGAATCACTTGAGACGGCACGGCATCTTCCAGACGCTCACGGTAATTCCGGAAGAAATAAGCCTGTTCGATATATTCTTCACGATCAAGGGGCGATGGCTTCATTGATTCTCGTTTGAAATCAGTTTGTACGGAATTCGGAAAGGGAGACTCTAAAATCTATTATACGGCAAACGCAGCCGAAACGATTCAAAAAGATCCTGGAATTCGGTTTCGGTCCGAGCTCTCGAGAAAGGACTGTAGAATAATCTGGGCAGCCAGTTTGTCGAGATACGCCTTTCGCTTTCCACGGCTGATATTGGCGTTCACCAGGATATCCTCAGCTATTGCTGAAGAATACCGTTCGTCCCAGAAGCGGATTGGGATCTGGGCGAATTGACTGACCCAGTTTCCGAAACGGCGTGCTTCTTTCGCTTTTTGTCCTTCATCGCCACTCATATGAACGGGCAGACCTACGACCAGCCCTTTGCACTGATACTCGCGGATGATTTTCGTCAGAAAGAGTTCGTCCTGTTGTTCAGATTGTCGGGTATAGTTTTCCAGCGGACTGGAAATGCTCTGTTCAAACGTGGAAATGGCTATGCCGACCCGTTTGGTCCCATAGTCAAGTCCCAGCAGGCGGCCTTCTGAAGGAAATTCTGCGTCGAATGGTTGACCTGTTTCAGAGGAATCGTTCATAACCACGCTCCTCAAGCTGGCTGACTAATCGTTTGATCGCAGATTCATCATCTCTGCGGGCCATCAGCGTGGCATCGGGCGTATGCACGATCAAACAGTTTTCAATACCAAATGTCGCGATCAGATGATCCTCGGAACAGATGATAATATTATCTGACGATTCCAGTCCGCAGTGCAAACCAACGACGGTATTCCCGTTCGCATCGACGGGAAAATACTTTTGCAGTGTATTCCAGTTCCCGACATCGTCCCATTCAAATTCCGCCTGTATCACCGCGAGATTCTCTTTTGAATGTTCCAGGACGGCATAATCAATCGACTCTGATTTCATCGCCGGGAAAACCTGATTGAGCACCTGTTCGTATTGAGGTGTCTCAATGGCGTTGGAAATCTGCAGCAACTGTTGATGCATTTCCGGTTCGAAGCGAGCGAGGGCCGCGAGAATGGTGCGGGCTTTCCAGGCAAAGATGCCGCAATTCCAAAGGTAATTCCCGCTGTCACAATAGTGCTGCGCAGTTTCCGCGTCCGGTTTTTCCTTGAATTCCTGTACTCGGCTGGCGTATTGTTGTGCCGCATCGAAAGCCGCGCCACACTGGATGTAACCGTAACCAGTCGCAGGACAGGTTGGGGGAATGCCAATCAAAACCAGAGTCTCCGGTTCCGCTTCAATCAGTTCGATTGCCTGATTGATCGTGCTGAGAAAACCGGATTCCGGTTGAATAATATGGTCAGAAGAGGCCACCAGCATGATCGCTTCCGGATCCCGTTTCAATAAGTGAATTGCCGCCAGTCCGATACCGGGCGCGGTATTACGGGGCGCAGGTTCAATCAGGATCTGGTCGACAGGGATATCAGGAAGCTGGTGATGAATTTCCCCGGCCAGGGTTGCATTCGTCGCGATCCAGAGATGTTGATTGTCTGACAACTGGCGGCAGCGTGCGGTGGTTGCCTGAATCATCGTCTGATCGCCCACCATTTTCAGCAGTTGCTTGGGCATCACGTTGCGGCTTTGAGGCCAGAATCGCGTGCCGCTGCCACCCGCCATGACAACCGTGTGAAGCATAATGTTAATTCCCCACCTTCGAATTAAGTATCACCTGAGCGTCTAACGCCGCTCATTTCAATTTTATTGAGACGATGACTTATTCTCCCAGATAGAGCGGGCCTGTAAACTGATCATCGGGAGAGATTCTGGTTTTTAACTCGCTTTCGTCCAGCGCAAACAGGGGGCTGATTTCGACTGGCATATCTTCAGCGAGTTCCACTCCGCAGGACTTCAACCACGACCCATAAATCCGGCTGAGGGCAGCAAACACGGTTTGAGGAGAATCCGGACCTTCCGCGTTTTTGAGTGGATTGAATTCGCGCAAACGGTCTATTTCATAAACAAGAACCGTTTCTGCTACAGGCAGCACGTCAAAAATAAACCGCTCGAATTTGATCGCGTTGGGATCAGTGGGCGAAACCTGAACGCCAGTCGAATCAATAAAGGGGACTTTTTTGTTTGCCTGGTGGAAAGGGAGCAGATCGTCGTCGCTGGCAATTTGTTCCAGGAAGGAACGATTGAAAATATGAATGGCCGTACTTCCTGCCCAGTGCAATAAATTATTATCGTCGTCTGTCAGTTCTGCGATGTGCTCCGGCAGGTCGCTGTATTCAATGATCTGTGTTTTCTGATCGACGTCGCAGACGATGCCCATTTTTTCATCCGGCGAACGTTTGGAAACGACTTTCACCGAGACTTCCGCTTTGCGTAGCAGGTGGTAGCCGAGGAACTCCGGGTCACAGACAATTGCGGTCGGGTTATCGACCTGATGGTAGTAGAGATATTCGATCCCTTTTGCCTGCATGACTTCAAATAATCCGGATTTTTTGAGCGCGGCCAGCATGCCGCCATGTCCGTCCGGACTGACGGCGATCTGGTGTTTATTTTGCAGCAGAATCTTGCCAGTCTGTTCATCAACGGCGGGCATGGTTCCCTGTTTAAAGAAATAGAGCTCTTCTGCCTGCAGTCCGAAATTCTGATGTGCTGCGAAATAAGCGACGGTTTCATCGTGAGTGGCATCACTGGTCATAATGAAATAGCAGATGGGTTTGCCCGCGTTGCGCGACCGGGCCCGCAATTGTTCCACCAGAATCTGAAACAATGAAGTCTGTTTGACGGGGCCAACGGGGTACATGCCTTTGGGGTGCTCGAAGCCCAGTCGGGAACCCTGGCCTCCCGCGACCAGAATCGCGCCGACTTTCCCTTCCGCGAGTAATTGTGTTCCCGCTTGAATGGCCTGCGACGTTTCAGATGTTGGCGGAGTTCGATCCTGCAGGCGAACGACTGTGGCCGGACGCGAGGCGCGTTCTGCTTTCTGTGCGGGGGACTCTTCCGTTTTTTGAGGCTGCACCGGTGAATAGAGTCGCTGGATCTGCGCAAAGTTGATCAATTTAATTTGTGACGTGAGTTCCTGCTGCTTCTGTTCATTCAACTCTTCCCACCAATGTATCAAATGCGTTTGATGGTATTCTGCCAGGGTCTTCAACAGATCTTCCGGAAAGGACTTTGGCGTCGTCATACTATTGGATTCCTCAGGATTTTGTTTTGAGTTCTGCCCTTATTCGCAAGTGGGATGTAGCGCTTTACTCACACAGCCATGATGTGCCTGTGAAGTGGTCGCCGCAAAGTCAGCGAGATAACCTCTGGTATGTTGCACGGGATTCAGAGTCCATTTGTCTCGCCGTGACTGCCATTCCTGGTCGCTGATTTCGACATTGATGGTTCCTTCCAGCAGACTGAATGATATACGATCTCCGTCTTCAACCAGACCGATGGGTCCGCCGACGATTGCTTCTGGCGAACAGTGTACGCCGATTGCGCCATGCGAAACACCGGAAACGCGCGTGTCCGAGATGAACGCGACTTTTCCATCCAGTTCTGGGACAGCGAGTGCTGCTGTCGCGACGAGTACTTCAGGCATTCCTGAAGCGACGGGCCCCAGATTTCTTAATACAATGATATTTCCCGGTTTGATTTTTCCGGCTTCGACGGCGTCTGAGACCTCTTTGGCATCTTCGAAACAGCAGGCAGTACCGCTGAAATGGGATTCCGCCATGCTGGAAACCTTGAAGACAATGCCCCCCGGGGCGAGGTTGCCGAAACAGATCTGGATATCTGCATAATCTTTAAAGGGCTGATCCAGCGGTGCAATCAGGTCCTGGTCGGCGGGGACATCGCCAATGTCAGATAGATTCTCTGCCAGTGTTTTCCCTGTGACAGTCAGGCAACTTCCGTCAATGATGCCGGCTTTTAGCAGGTGTTTCAACAGTACGGGAGTTCCGCCCAGCTTATGAAGATCCACCATCGTTTTTTTGCCACGCGGAGCAAAACTGCAGAAGACGGGCGTTTTCTTCAGGATTTTCTGAATGTCATGCAGGTCAAAGTCGACTTTGGCCTCTCGCGCCAGTGCCAGCAAGTGCAGGATACCGTTGGTGGAACCGCCAACTGCGGCGATCGTGGCAGCGGCATTCTCGAATGCTTTCCGAGTGAGAATATTGCGCGGACGAATGTTTTGCGCTAACAGATTCTTGACGGCGGAAGCGACATTCTGGCATTCCGTTTTTTTGGCCGCATCAATGGCAGGGGTGGAACTGCTGAAAGGGAGCATCAGCCCGATCGCTTCCAGAGCAATGCCCCATGTATTGAACGAAGCGGCGATCCCGCATCCGCCAGGGCCGGGGCAGGCGGTTTTGAGAATCTGATCTGCTTCGGATTGTTCCATCGCACCCACGGCGGCGGAAGCCTGTGAGTCGTATACATCCAGAATGGAGATATCCTGACCTTGATGGCAGCCGGGCATAATACTGCCGCCACTGACGATCAGGCCGGGATAATTCAGCCGCGCCAGCGCCATGGAGAAACCGGGGCCGTTCTTATCACAGTTGTGCAGTCCGATCAGCGCATCATAGGAGTGCGCACTAACCACGCATTCTGCGCCATTGGCGATCATGTTGCGTGAAGGAAGACTGGCGTTTCCCCCTTCCTGTCCCTGAGTGATATTGTCACTGACGGCGGGCACTCCAAAAGGGAAGCCGATCATGGCAGCCGCTTTGCACCCTTCGGCAATCTCTTTTGCCAGTTCATATGCGTGGACATTACAGAGGTTTCCATCCAGCAAAGGGACGCCGATACCAATCTGGGCTTTGTCAAAATCCTCATCAGAAAAACCGAGACCGTAATAAAAGGCAGTCACTCCCTTCTGCCAGCCGTGAGTCAAATTCTGACTGTTCCAATTCAATGCCTGTGTCATCTTGGTATTCCTGGAAGATTAAAATCTGAAATATGAATTCGGGATGAGAGCCGATTAGCTGATCCTGTCTGGCTCTCACTCTAAACGGTTCCTTGCAGGAGTCCAAGTTACTTGATATTTGATTTTAGAAACAGAATCAGAGTCACGCGGAAATGGGGGCTCATTTTTCGATCGATGCATCTGCTGGATCACTGGAAACCCCTTTTTCTTTTCCACAAACTTTCTCCGTTGACTTTGGGATCATCAGATACTGACAGGAAAATATGAAAAAATGAGCGAATTGTTCTGGATTTGATAGAGAGGTATTTGTGTATGTTATTTAATTGTAAGGGTTTGCAATGATTCAGGCAGTAAGGGCTTTGCGCTTGCTCATTCCGGTACAGGAACGTAAACTGTGATGTTTCACTAAGCGAGTATTTCTATAAGCTGTTTTGCTCCCTAATTTTAGGAATCAGTTCCACAGGGCAAGTTTGCTCTCTGGTTCAGTGATTGTGCAAAACGAAGCTGTGCTTTCATAAGCGTAATGGACAGGCGGGGATGACGACAGTTCGTCCCTGAAATCGACAAGGTTATTAGGTAACAAAGAAGCTGAGAAAATGAAAAAAGACATTCATCCAGATTATCATCCTGTCGTATTTAAGGATACTTCGACCGGTGATTCTTTCATGATCAATTCTACGGCCACATCCAAGGCAACAGTTGAGTGGGAAGATGGTAATACTTACCCACTGGTGACTGTGGAAATCAGTTCCAGATCGCATCCATACTATACTGGTAAAATGAAATTTGTTGACAGCGCTGGTCGTGTTGAAAAGTTCCAGAAGAAATACAACTGGGACAAACGAAACGCCGAAGCAGGGGACGCCAAGAAAGAAGGCGAGTAGCAAATTTACGAATAGATTTTTTACTGAGGCTCTGCGGATAATCCGTATGAGCCTCGTTTAATGAACAGTGCTGTCATTCTATTTTTTAAGTCGGATTATGTTTTGTTTCTCTGGCAGAAATTCAATTTCTCGGGAAATACAATGGGAATCTGCCTCACCTATTCGTGGATTTGGGTAAATGAAGTTTCCTACCCTGCAAGCAAAGCTGGTCCGGTATGAAGAACTGGAAAAACAGCTACAGGATCCAGAAGTTCTGACCAACAATACTAAGCTCGTTGAGATTCAGCGTGAATACGGCGGCCTTGGTAAAGTGGCTCAGGCAGTCCGGTTATTTAATAATCGCGCCGCAGATATTGAAGTGGCGCGTGAGATGCTCAAAGAGGAAACCGATCCTGCTGCGAAAGCATACGCGCAGAAAGAGTTGGATGAACTCTGCGAAGCGCAGGAAACGCAGTTAAAAGAGCTTGAAGATATTGTTGTAGCGGGTGATTCAATCACGCGCGGCGGTTTGATCATGGAAATTCGCGCGGGCGCCGGCGGCGATGAGGCTGCTTTATTCGCCCGCGAACTGTTTGACATGTATCAACATTATGTCGAGGCCCAAAAAGGCTGGAAAACGGAAGTTCTGCATCTGAGTGCTACGGAACTCGGTGGAATCAAAGAAGTCATTTTCTCTATCGTCGGTGAAGGAGCGTTCCACCGTCTTCAGTTTGAAAGTGGCGGCCATCGGGTCCAACGTGTTCCCGAGACAGAAACTCAGGGGCGCGTGCATACCAGTGCTGCCACCGTCGCCGTACTGCCGGAAGCAAGCGAAATTGAAGTCGAAATCAAACCGGACGACATTCGCCTGGATACATTTCATGCCAGTGGTCCCGGCGGGCAGAAAGTCAATAAGACCGAGAGCGCGGTCCGTATCACTCACTTGCCGACCGGAACCGTCGTGCAATGTCAGGATGAAAAAAGTCAGCACAAAAATAAGGCGAAAGCCATGCGTGTGCTCCGCAGTCGCGTTCTGGAGCAGATGCAGCAGAAAGCCGCCGACGATCGAGCCGATCAACGTCGGACTTTGATCGGCTCGGGAGACCGCAGCCAGCGGATTCGAACGTATAACTTTCCACAAGGTCGTGTGACTGACCACCGCATCAACCTTTCACTATATAAAATTGACCAGATTATGCAGGGAAGCTTGGATGAACTGGTCGAAGCCTTGTTACAGTTTGACCGTGAAGAGCGTCTGCTGGGCGATAGTGCGAAGCGCTAAGATCTCCAGCCTGCGTTTCACTGTTGACTGTTATTTCGACGGATCGTGTTGTGAAAGAAAATCCAGAATCATCGGAGACCAGTTCGCAGTCTGCATCAGAGTCGTGGACGGTTCGCCGAATTCTTGACTGGACGACGGCGCATTTAACCAAACATGGCAGCGATTCCCCCCGCCTCGACGCGGAAGTTCTCCTGGCATTTGCCCGGAACTGCGAGCGGATTCGTCTTTATACCAACTATCAAGATGAAGTTACGGAGCCACAACGCACGCTGATGCGTTCGCTGGTCCAGCGACGTGCGAAAGCGGAACCGGTCGCTTATCTGGTGGGGAAACGCGAATTCTTTGGTCTGGATTTTCTGGTCGACCGGAACGTGCTCGTGCCAAGACCGGATACGGAAACGCTGGTGATGGAACTGGTAGACGAAGCGCAAAAGATCGCCTCTCCATCGATTTTAGATCTGTGTACGGGCAGTGGCTGCATCGCCATCGCCACCGCCGCTCATTATTCGAAGGCCTCATTTCTGGCAACGGATATCAGCGCGGCCGCATTGGAGATCGCCAGGAAAAATGCGGAAACGAATCGAGTCTCGGATAAAATCCAATTCCTGCAAAGTGACTGTTTTGCGGAAATTCCCGCAGATACCGCGTTTGATATGATCGTCAGTAATCCGCCGTATATTCCCGATGCCGAGATTGAGTTGCTGGAAGCAGATGTCAGGCAGCATGAACCCCGGCTGGCTTTGTCAGGGGGGGCTGACGGTCTGGACTTTTACCGTCGAATCATTCAGGAGGCCCCTTCCTATTTGAAAGAAGCCGGCACATTGATGCTGGAATTCTCTCCGGAACAGGAATCCGCGTTAAAAGAGCTGTTCGAAACATCAGGAAAATATACTGACGTGAGAGTAAAGGCAGATCTGGCAGGACGTGCCCGGGTGATTATCAGCAAAAAATTGCCTATCTTAAAATAATCAGATTCTCTATACTTGCCCCTTCGAGATTCAATCAAAATAGCTCCAGGAGATCCAGGGATGGATATGTTGATCGTTCGCGGAGGCGAGCGGCTTGCAGGTAGTGTTTCCGCCAGTGGTGCCAAGAATTCCGCGTTGCCACTGATGGCGGCTGCTTTGGCCTGCGAAGGTGAAACGGTTCTGCATTCCCTCCCCAATCTGGTGGATGTTTCGACTCAGTCACAAGTGCTGGGGTCCCTGGGAATGGAAGTGAATCGTGATGCGAATGGCGCACTGCGATTGAAAAACGTTGATGAAACCTCGTGCATAGCCGATTACGATCTCGTGAGACGGATGCGGGCCAGTGTCTGCGTCCTGGGACCTCTCCTGGCAAAACGGCGGATGGCGTGTGTCTCTCTGCCCGGCGGCTGCAACATCGGTGATCGGCCGATTGACCTGCATCTGAAGGGGCTTACCGCGTTAGGCGCACAAATTCGCGTCGACCGGGGTTATGTCATCGCGCGTGCCGACCGCTTGCGTGGTGCGAATATTTTTCTGGGAGGCGCGTTTGGGAGCACCGTAACGGGGACCTGCAACGTGATGATTGCCGCGACTCTGGCCAAGGGAACCACCACCATCGAATCGGCGGCCTGTGAACCGGAGGTCGTTGACGTCGGCAATTTTCTCAACGCGGCGGGAGCAAAAATCGCAGGTCTGGGGACTCCGTTTCTGACGATCGAAGGGGTCGAGCAACTCCAGGGAGTGGAACATACGGTGATTCCTGATCGCATCGAAGTGGCAACGCTGATGATTGCCGCTGCGATTACGGGGGGCGAAGTCAGATTGAATCAGGTCCGTCCCGACCATATCACGGCGGTCATTGAAAAACTGAGAGAAGTGGGGGTCACGATTCAACTCGAATTTCCGGATCAGCCCGCGAAAATGCAATCGATCCTGGTGAAAGTCACGCAGCCTTTGAGATCGGTGGATTGTATTGCTTTGCCTTACCCCGGCATTCCGACCGATGTGCAGGCACAATTAATGTCACTGCTGGCGGGGGTATCCGGGATCAGTATTGTGACCGACAAGGTCTTTCCGGATCGTTTCATGCATGCATCGGAATTAGCCCGGATGGGAGCCAACATCCGCCGCGAATCTGCCAGCGCCATTCTGAACGGGGTTTCCCGGTTAAGCGGTGCCTGTGTGATGGCTTCTGATTTAAGAGCCAGTGCCGCGCTGGTGTTAGCGGGGCTGGCGGCAGAAGGGGAGACGGTAATACGCCGAATTTATCATCTGGATCGCGGTTACGAGAAGCTGGAAGAGAAGCTGATCTCACTGGGCGCTGATGTCCGTCGCGTGACAGATGAACCGAAAAATATGCCGGACAGTCTGAAACTGACCGATGGTGAGAGTCGCCCCACTCATTCTGAGTTGCTCGATGCACTGACGGGACCACACTGGAATGCGAGTGTCAAAACGACTGAGCAGTCAGCAAATGAGGCAGAGAAGATTTAAACCGTTGCCTTGAACCAGATTTTACTGCCTAGGCGATCCCGTGGCTGCCCTTCCTCAAACTGGGTACATCATCCCGCTATTTCTCGGGACTCTTTTTGTCAAAATCCAGGCAGATTAAATGTGATTCGCTGCGGAGATAGATTTTTTTGTGAGCCAGAACCGGCGCCGCCCACGCCGGATATTTGATCTGCGGGAACGAAGTACGACAGACTTCCGTGAATTGCATGGGATCGACCTTCACGATGGCCAGAGTGCCGCGCTCACCCAGAACGATAAATTTATTATCTGCCAGAATCGCAGAGCCTCGTCCATAAACAGGCCAGGGGGCCGGTTTGCCGGAATCAATCCACTGATACTGACCGGTTAATTGATTGGCTTTTACTTTTCCGATCACTGGTTCTGCGCCATCGGTTTCCCAGATCACTTTTCCATCAGTTTGTCTGACACAACGCATGGTCGCTCCCCGTTCGTGGCGTCCACTGAAGCCATAGAGGTAGCCCTTATGCTGAATGGTGGTGGACCAGTGCGTCAGCATGTTGGTGGGATTGCGCCAGAGCTCTTTATAACTCTTGCCATCCGTATTGACCTGCAGTAAGGCAGAACCGACTTCATAAGCGGCCGACAGGAAGATTTTATCATCTACAACTACCGGGCGTGCTGCATTGACTGAATCGTTAATCAGGGAACGAAACCAGTATTTGAAATTGACGGAACCATCCTGGGGATCTAGCGAAACCAGCCCCTGGCGCATCAGGCAGAGCAGGTGGCGTTTGCCGTGAATGGTGACGGCGAGGGGGGAAGAGTAGCTGGAAATTTTTTCATTGCCCCGCCATTTGTAGACAGGCATGCGTTCCCAGCCGGTGGAAGTTCCATTCCAGACATCCTTGCCGACATTTTCCCACACTGTTTTTCCAGTGACGGCGTTAAAGGCAACCATGCCCGAGTTCGGTTTGCCGCCAACCATGACGATTAGCTTATCGCCTTCCAGAATGGGGGTGGAACCGACGCCGAAAAAACCGGGAGGAACATCAAAGTCTTTCAGGCAGTCGCGGTGCCAGACGAGTGTTCCGTCTTCGAGATTGAGACAATACAACTTTCCCTGCGCACCGAAAGTGTAACAGTATTGGGGTGTCAGAAGGGGAGAGCAGCGCGGACCATTGTTATATCCATAGGGGTCCCGAAAATCAGACGCGTATTCGTATTTCCATAACACCTTACCGGTATCCGCTTCCACGCATTCAACGACCTCTTTTCCTGCCCGGTCTCCATCAGGTCGGTGATGAATCACCAGTCGGTTTTCCAGGACGGAGGGCGCACTGTATCCTGTGCCAATTTTTTTCTCCCACAATAAAGGGGGGCCTTCGAGCGGAAACGAATCAATCAGACCGGTTTCCGCAGAAATTCCCGTATGTTGCGGTCCCAGAAAATAAGGCCAGTTTCCTGGCTTTTCAGTGGCAGCCTGTGCGACTGCCGTTGCGTTAAACCGGCCTGTGTGCGGTGCAGGTAAAACCGTGATCAGAGAAAGAAACGTTCCCAGAATCAGCGTGAAGAAAAAAAAACGGGAGCGATGATGGTTGGAACTGTCTGAATTCTGCATAAGATTAACCATTCAGAGGTAGGCGGTCAGGGAAGCTGATATACTTTATACGTTTGATTTTGATATATAGGTTTGATGTCTGTAAAGGGACCCAGCCGCTTTACTAGCAGATGCGTGATGTTTGTGTTTTCTTTGAGGGCTCGTAATGCACTGTCATCGAAACCTTCATTATAGTATTCCTGACCCCATTTGCGTAGGTATTTCAGGCGTCGATTCCATTCGACGATGCCGGCCGCGTCCTGAGGACAGTCTTTGAAGGTGACATATTCCGGCCGTTCCGCAAACCATTTGAAGTCAGATTCATGGGCGGGAGTCAGAAATAAAGCGGTCTCGGGCGTATGCTGCTGAATCCAGTCACAGGCAGCCAGCCAGTCTTTGCGTTGCGTGGGATGCATTTCGTGGACGGGAGGAAAGACCCAGGCAGAGTAGAGGACGACTGTGAACAGACCCAGACTGAGCAATGCGATGATCACGGTGCGAGGCGATTTTGCGACTTTCTGCGTTTCTGCATCCGCCTGGTTCGTTTCAAAGAATCGCTGTTGAATCGCGCTGATCATGGAAACTGTGACCGCGAACGGAAGTAACGCATCAAACAGGCGAAACGGATAAAATTTCAAAAGCGACATGCGAAAGGCATAAAAAGGCATTTCGCTGGCCGGACGCGGTCCCGCACCCAGCAAAAAACCGATGAATGCGAGACCAATTGTCCCGATCATAAAAAATTGAAAAAAACGATTGGCAAACAGCGAACGCTCTTTCTTCCGCAGAAAAAACCAGATCCCTGTCAGGAGTGCATAAAACAGATAACTGTCTGTGTTAAAATCCATCGGGTCGATATGATGCTTCAGGCGGTAGAAAACTTGAATATAGTTCGCTGCGAATTTTTCTTGCGGGTTGCCTTGAAATAAGAGACTCAGCGAAGGGATCAAGCCTGGCAGCGCGCAAAGAATCAGCAATCCCCCTGCCGGAAGTGCCGTTGTCCACTTTTGCCTGAGACTGGTTTTGTGACGAGACGCCTGATTCAGAGCCGTATAACAGGCCAGCGAAAATCCTGCGCAAAAAATAGCCCAGATGCCCACGACGGGATGCCAGCTGATGGTCAGCCCCGCATAGATGGCGGAGCGGTTCCAACGCTGCTCACAGGCATTGGCCAGCGAGAGGAACAGGAAACCGTAGGCAAACACCTTGGATTCAATACCGCCGATGATCCATTCGCCGGAAAAATTTCCGATGGCGGCCATTCCCAGATAGATCCAGGCAGCGATTAAAGGAGACCAGATTCCCGGTATCAAAGTCCGGACGAGTCGATACCAGCCGATCGCCAACAGCAGAAACCCTGCCAGTCTTCCAGCAAGGGCAGTGCTGTGCAGTGAAAGCCATTGCGTCAGGGAGCCCACCACCTGGTAAAAAACCGCATGGGCGTTGGATGATTCCAGAAAAAAATCGCCGGAACACCACTGCGGATTCCAGTAGTGTCGGGCTTTGCAAAGATAATGTGGTTCATTTGTTCCGGGAATCGGGAACCGGAGAAAGGAATCGGCGGCGAAGGAACCGCCGATCAACAAAATCATGAGCATGGCTTGGGGAGAAATTTTAGTCGCTGTAGATTCAGGATTCACTGAACTTGAGCACCTTGTTAAGCCATAAAAATTTACCGGAGCAAAAGTGATTGAGAAAGCGTGATCTCATAGTGGGTTATTTTTTTCCGGATTTCTTTTTTGTTGCTTTTTTGGCCGGCGTTTTTTTGGCTGTTGTTTTTTTTGCCGGCGATTTTTTTGCGACGGTCTTCTTCGCCGTTGATTTTTTCACGGGGGCTGTCTGTTTCGCTGCTTTCTTTTTAGCAGTTCCTGATTTTGAGGCGGTTTTCTTTTTCGTCTCTTTTTTAGCTGAATCGCCGAAGATCTTGTCGTAATTTTCCCAGAACTGGGGGCTCGTACCAGTACGAACAATGGGGCCGCTCATAGTCTTACTTCTCCGTTAAGTCTCTGAATTCACTTGAGAGGATTTCAAATGATACGCATTTTAAAATGATGTCAGAAAGCCATCATAACATGTTACAGGAATATTGTCTTTTGCTGAGCGCTGATTCTTTCGATCTCCCCCTGAATTGTCAAGTCTGCTCACAATGATCTGTACGGAGCGGAGCAGGAAAAGACTTCTGTAATTCACTTCCTCTCTGACGAATTGTTTCCAGAAGTCGTTGCAGATGTGACTCGGTCGTGAGCGGATTCATCACGGTGACGCGAAAAGCCGCCTGTCCCTCCAGAACGGAGTGCACGATATAAAATTCTCCTGACTCGATAATGAGCCTGCGCAATTGGAAATGAATCAGATTCTGTTGCTCCCCTGGTAATGCCAGCAGCCATTCAGGCTGATAGCGAAATACAACTATATTGCATTCGGGTTCGTGTAGAGGTTCGAAATCGGGAGTCTGCAGGAGCAGTGAATAGAATCTGCGTGCGATCTCAAACGTGACATTCACGAAATCGGCAAAAATCTGTTTTCCGAACAGCGACCAGATTCCCCAGAGTGCGTAACTGTTTGCTCGTTTCGTGCATTCGACGGTTCGTAAACCCAAATCATATTCGGTAATTTCAGGGGCAGAAGGATCAAACAGATAAGGTGCCTGTTGCTGGAATGCGGTGAATTGATGTGTTTTGTTCTTTAAAAACAGGAACGCACTCAAAGCGGGCATGAACATCATTTTATGAGCATCGAACACAACGCTGTCTGCGCGGTGCAGTCCTGCTGTGAGGTGCTGATGTTGTTGAGAAAAACAGGTGGGGCCGCCATGCGCGGCGTCGACGTGCAGCCAGAGTTGATATTGCTCACACAGGTCGGCGATTTCGTTTAACGGATCAAAAGCACCAATCGGCGTCGCACAGGCGCAGGCGATGACCGCAATGATCTTTTTATTTTCATTCCGACATTGCAAGATCATCTCTTGCAACGCGTGTGGGTCCATTCTTCGCTTTTCGTCGAGAGCGACTTTGATGATATTTTCGGTGCCGATTCCCAGAATGCCAGCGGAGCGGGTTACACTGTAGTGGGCATCACTGGAGACCAGCAGGACCGGCGTTGATTCCAATTGCGCCTGCGGTCCCTGAGTCCAGAGATCAGGGCACGAGAGATTGCGCGCCGTCAGGAGCCCGGTCAGGTTTGCCAGCGAACCGCCGTGCGTGACCAGTCCGGCAAACTGACCCGGTGTAAATCCGATCTCTTTACCGATCGTCTGGATTAATGCGAGTTCGACCGCCGTCGCCCAGGGGCCCATTTCATAAACGGCCATCACCTGGTTCGTCACGGAAGTGACAGCCTCAAACAGGCCGGCCAGAGGAACCGAGGCGGGAACCTGATGACCGATATAACGGGGATGATGTAAATTGTGGCCTTTGTCCAGCATTAACTGCACGAGCTGTCGGAATTCCTGTATCCGGTGTTCGAGCGAGAAGTCGAATGCCGTTTCGCTGGAGTCTGCTTCACGGGGATGTTGCTGCAACTGTTGTAAGGCAGTTTGAATATTTTCAACGGGGGGATTCCAGTTTAAAACATTGCCTTCTTCATTCTGTAGCGAGCGTGCATGCTTTGTCAGTAATTCAGCTAACGCCAGGCTGGCGGCGGATAATAAATCGGGAGAGTAAACCGCTTGAATTCTTGTTCGTGCTGAATCGAGTTCTGAGCTGATCGTTGTCATGGGATATTTCTGTTACCTGCGAAAAAAGGAAGCAGCTCAGCAGGCGAAAGTGTGTTGAGCGTCTGGTAATTGTATCTGCTTTCAAAACAGGGGGTAACGTGTACGGTTGGTCATTGCGTAAGGAGTGGCATTGAAAGCAGCGGGCCATTGAACGAATGGACGCGGACTCATTTACAGAGGTTTTAAAATCGAAATGGTTCGGCGTTCATTTCGTAACCCGGATGCATGCAGATATTCATGAGCAGGCCGAGCGCCAGGCAGGTGCTCAGCATACTGGTACCCCCGTAACTCATGAGCGGCAGTGTCATGCCTGTAATCGGCATCAGACCGACGGTCATGCCGGTATTAATAATGGTCTGTGAGGCGAGCAGGGTCACAATGCCGACAGCGACAAGCCGACCGAAGGGTTCGCGGGTCGCAGTGGCGATCTGTAATCCCCGGATAAACAAAAACGAAAAGACAGCCAATGCAAACAGGCAGCCCATGATCCCGAAACGTTCACCGACGAGGCAAAAGATAAAGTCGGTGCGTCCAGCGGGGAGATGATAGGCGGCAGGATCGTCAACCGGCATGCCTGCGATTTCACTGCCCCAGACACCGCCCAGCGCGAGCATCTGTTTCGACTGGTACAGATGGTAGCCGTCCCCTTTAGGCATTTCTCCCCCATCCTGTTGAGTGAACAATGCGACGATTCTCGATTTTTGTTCCGGGTTCATTTCCAGCCACAATAAAGGCAATGTGCAGATTCCCAGCATCACAACAGCGACGAGATGTCGCGGTCGCGCGCCAGCAGAAAACAGCATCGCGAACAGTATCGGAAAAAACAGGAGCGAGGTTCCCAGATCAGGCTCGCGCAAAATCAGAAAGACGGGAATGCAGGTCAGAATGAAGGGGACGATCAGACCGGGGATACGTCGATAATTTTTACGGTACATCAGATAATGTGCCAGCGCCAGGATGTAAGTGATTTTAGCGAGTTCGGAAGGTTGGAATTTGAAAAATCCCAAGGGGATCCAGCGGCGCGATCCATTGACGGCAGGAATAAAAAAAACGGCGACCAGAAAGAGCAGCGTTCCCAGAAACAGGGGATAACTGATGCCACGCAAGTTTCGGTAGGGAACCAGCATTGTGCCGCAGAGTGCCAGTAGAGAGACGAAAATCCAGATACATTGTCTTTGAAAATAAGATCCCTGACCTGCGAGTTCGTCACCGCGCGCAATTCCTGCCAGACCGCATCCCATCAGGATCAGAATACAGCAGAGAATGGACCAGGGAATTCTGTGAAAGCCTGAGTGTATCATACCGGCAACTTAAGGACTTTAATATTAGAAAAATCAGAGGGTTTTGTAACGGAAAATCAGATTTTGGGAAAGAGAAATCTTTTTTATGAACTTCCTGAGTGCTGTTTTCCTTTATCAGTGTCAAAAAGGGAGAAATCAGCTATCCTTTGGCTGCTGAACATTAAACGACAATCGGTTTATGAATTTAATTCCATGTTCGATACCTTAAGAAAAGTCTGTTCAAAATATCCCATTACTTCGGCCTATATTGCGGCGGCGGTCGGATTATTTCTTGCTGTTCAAATTTATCGAGTCCAGAATTCATCCTACGCTGAAGAGGCCTTTGATGATGCGTTGTGGAAACTGGGGGCGGTTCAGCCTCTGGTCTTCGTGCATGATCACCCGCTGGTAAAAGAGGATGGTTTCCCGACAGGCGGCCCTTTTGACTTATGGGCGGGGGAATGGTGGCGAATACTGATCAGTGGTTTTCATCATGCCGGCATCCTGCATCTGGTCATGAACTGCCTTGCCATCGGTTATCTGGGACGCCTGATCGAGCCGGTGATGCGTTCCTGGCTCTATGCCGGCTTTCTGATTCTTGCGACGTATGTTTCGTTTCTGCCGGAATATTATCTGGATCATTATCCGGTGGGACTGTCAGGAGGTGCCTGTGCGATGTTCGGGTTACTGATTCTGCTCAGAAAAACCAACCCACAGATTGCGGAAGAATTTACCGAGAAAGAGATCACCTGGGGACTGGGCTGGCTGGTGTTTTGTATTGTGCTGACACATTTCGATATGCTGCACATTGCCAATGCCGCTCATTTGACGGGACTGGTTTATGGTCTTATCGCAGGAGCCGTCCTGATCAATCGCAGCCGATTTGTCGGACTGCTGCGGGTGACATTTCTGGTTTCCAATTTCATCATCATTCCCTGTACTTATCTGATCTGCCACCCGGTATGGAATGGAAAATATTACTGGTACCTGGCGCGGCACGAGGAGGACCTCAACCAGAAGATTATTTATCTGCGGAAGGGGATCGAGTTGTCTCCCGGTGAGCCCAAAATCGGGGCAGAACTGGCGTTAAGTCTGTATCGAACCGATGCGACTCCTTTCCGTTCCTGGGAAATTATTCTGGACTCGCTGAAAAAGAACCGTTCCTACGAGAAGGGAGTGGAAATCGCGCGCTTGATCTGGAAACAGTTCCGCTCCGACCAGCAGAAAGAGAAAGCGCTGATGATTGTGAGAGAAGTATTCGGCAGTGAATCAGAGGCCTGGTTCGAACGGCTGGATCTGAATCGGGCGACGGTCGTTCAGGCGGATGTGCGATTGCCGGAAACCGGGGCAGCTGCCGATGAAGAGTTGCTCTTTCCTCAGACGACAGGTCGAGAGACGAAACCGATCAGGCCTCGGGATTTATCGGCGCCCCCCGTTGATCCCGGTTCACCACAAAGTGCGGTCGAGGGAATCACGCTTTAACTGACGCGTGTGACCGATAAAATCGACAGTTTTGATACATTTGCTGCAAAGATCAGGGGCGATTGTTGTTTTTTAGCAACGGACATGATTCCGGTAAGTGAATTTTACCTGGGGGCAGCGCCTGAACTAGGCTGTATGTAAACAAATCTGTTGTGATGCTGCGCTGTAGATTTCAGTCGGGTGTAAAACAAACTCTGAATGATTCGAAAAGCTGCGAGATAATCGTTTGATCAATCTCGTTTGGCTCTACAAAACAGCATATGATATTTTACAGTTCTCTCTGGTATCGATCTGTTTATTATGGCTACTGCTTTGGAAAACAAAAACGAATCTGCAAATGAGAATTCAGTCGAGGAACACGCCGAGGAAACGGTACTCGTCGATCGTCTGCCTGAAGCACTGCGTGTCTCCCGGTTTACATTCTTTTCCGTCTGTATTCTGTCATTATCTTTTTTACTATTCAGCTCGCTGCCCCTCTGGCATACCGATATCTGGGGACATCTGGCGTATGGGAAACTGATCTGGGAAACGGGTGGTATTCCCGCCTTCGAGCCTCTGGTTCCGCTTTCGTCAGGTATGTCTTTCATCGACACGGCCTGGCTCAGTCAGATTTTCGGGTTTGAGACCTATCAGCTCTTTGGTGTGGCAGGACTCAAATTCCTGTATGCGGCTGCGATTACCATTTGTCTGGGATTGCTGCTCTTTCGTGTGCAAAAACGGACAGACAGTTTTTTCTGGAGTCTGGTTTGTGTTTCCGGCTTTCTATTGTGTGACTGGAAGCAGGTGGGGATTGTGCGTCCGCAACTGGCAGGTTTGGTCTGTTTTGTCCTGCTGTTTTCGATCCTGAACGCACGGCCGTGGCGGCGCTCTTACTGGTTTCTCATCACAGGACTGTTTGTGCTCTGGGCAAATCTTCATGGTTCGTTTCCTGTGGGGCTGGGTTTGATCGGTTGTTTTCTGGCGGGACGTGCCGTAGATGTGGGGCGAAAATCCGGTTCATGGAAAGCCATGTTCCAGGATAGTGTGACTCGCCGTTATTTTTTACTGCTGGAATTGTCCGCCATCGCTGTGCTGGTAAATCCTTATGGTTTGCAATTATATTCAGAAGTGATTGCTTTCTCATCGAATCCTAATCTGGCGGAATTGATCGAGTGGAATCCTTTAACGCTACGCATGTATCAGGGAAAGACGGCTGCGTTACTGGCGTTGCTGCTGGTGATTGCCTGTCGGCTCACTCCCCGGCGAATTGCCACGGAGGAAGTCCTGTTGCTGGTGGGGCTGGGAACAGCGGCGATGTGGAGTTCACGGATGATAATCTGGTGGGCTCCGGTTGCCGCCTATTATCTGGCGTTACATGGCGCTGCGATCTGGGGACATAAGCTGAAACGGTTAGCCGATGAGTCGGAAGAGGACGAAATGCACTACGCGGGGAAATGGACGATTGTTTCGGTAGGCGTGATCTGGATCTGTTTTGCGATTACTCCGATGGGATCACAGCTGCTGCACGGCAAGCAGGTCGATTTCGAGAAGAGTGTATCAGGGGCAACACCGGTCGGCGCTGTGAACTACCTGAAAGAAAAACAAATTCAAGGTCAGCTTTTTAATTCGATGGAACTCGGCGATTACCTGCTGTGGGACGGTCCTGAGGGGGCATCTGTTTTTGCGAACTCACACGTGCATCTGCTGCCGCGGGAAGTCTGGAATCATTATTTAACGATCATCAATCTCGGCAGTGGCTGGGATGAACTGTTAGAACGCTATGGCATCAATACCGTTGTGGTGGATTTGCCCCGTCGAAATAATCTGTTACGCGCACTGGAAAGAGATGAGAAATGGCGAGTGGGGTATCAGGACGGTCGTTCGGCTGTACTCCTGCGAAATGATCCGATTGAATAATCCGCGTCTGAATCTGTTCCGGTAAATCAAAATCTGTTTCTTAAAATATTGAGATGAGTTATGAAGTCACGCAAATTGTCATTGAAAATTGTGATTGCGGTACAATTTCTGGTTGTGCTCGTTTTTTGTGGCGCTTACACGCTCGGCTCTCGGGACTCTCAGCAGGAATTCAATGATGTGTTTCTGCTGCAGGAGTCATACCCGGAAGTGAAAATTGAGCGCAAGGTGCCTTTACGGGTC
>CAXBFD010000011.1:0-86794 GCA_963974925.1 uncultured bacterium
CCATGCTGGACAGCGTGGAAGCAAAACCAGGTGAATTGATACCCGCAGGAATCGAAATTAAAGCGACGCCCGGCATCGTCAAAACAGGCTCTGCCCCCGCGCCGAAACCCAGAGATATCCTCACCAAAATCGGCGATTACCCGATTCGTACATTTCTCGACTTCTCACGCGTGCTCAGCAAACTGCGAGACGACAAACTCCCTCCCGGCAGTCAGCTGCAGCCCAATTCAGATCCGACAGAACTACCTGTTCCCAATATCGTCGAAATCCAGAACAGCGGCCGATTTATCAAAATCGAATTCTTGAGCGTCACCGATGAAACAAAATCACCCCGATCCGCCTGGATTGAAATCCAGTCGATTCCCTCGGGAGATGTCGCCATTTCGCTGCTCTGGTTTTCACTGGAACTCGTTATCCTGGCGATCGGAGCGTTTGCTTACTGGATGCGCCCCTTCGATCGCACGACGCGCATCTTCTTTATTATGGGTACCATCACGCTCGTCGCTTTTATCGGCGGCTACAACTGGTGGATTATCGCGGGATCTCTGCTCCTCAATACCCCCTTCGTCGTGGCAGCAATATTGATCCCTGCCATCACTCTTCACTTTTTTATTACCTATCCTCGCGTGGTCCCCTGGCTGGCACAATATCCCGTCGGTTTACTTCGCGTTGCCTATTCAATTCCTGTCACGACGACCATCCTGATTCTCGGCTGCCTGACATACTTACGCTGGACTTCCAGCATCGAACATCCGCAACAGGTCATCAGAGCCGTTTATGTTCTGCGCTGGGCCGTTTATACCTACATCAGTGTTGCCGGGCTTTATTACCTCGCAACCCTGGCAGCCCTCCTTTACGGCTATTTTAAAAGTCAAAATGCCTACGAACGAAACCAGCTGAAATGGATCGCGCTCGCCGGACTGGTTTCAACCATCCCCGTCGGTTATTCCCTGTATCTGGCAGAATTCGACCGAACCCAGTTTGCCCTCGGCGGCGCGGGCATTCCGATGTTCCTCGCCAGCGTTTCTTTTATGGTCGCTTTTGTCGTCGGAATCATTCGTTATCGGCTCATGCTGATCGAACAGATCATCAGCCGCGGCATGTTATTTTATGTGGTGAGCGCCGGAATCTCCATTGTTTACGCTACCGTCATTTCGCTCGGTTCACTGGTCGGCACACAGTTAAACCGGGCCCCCAGTTCCAATCAGGCGGTCTCCGTTTTTCTGGTGATGCTGTTTGCCATTTCGCTCCTGCTCTGGTCCCGCGATCGAATTCAACGTCTGATCGACCGACGGTTCTTCCGTCAGAAATACCAGCTCGATAAAGCATTAAAACGCATGAACCGCGCCGTCGGACGACTCGGCGATCAACGCTCCATCGCCGATCGCATGCTCACCTCCTGCCGCGAAGTGCTCCAGGTCAAAAGCGCCGCCATTTATCTACTCAATCCGGACCGCAATCAGTTTGAATTACTGACCGGCTTTCAAATCGAAAACGCGCCGTCAACGGTCCCCTGCAGTCCTGAATTACTGGAAGTTCTGGAAGGGGAACTCGCCTTTCAACGTATCGCAACCGGTCTCTTAAAAGAAGTCTCTCCCGCGCAACACCTGCTGCGGCTCTTAGGTTTTGACTTCATTTATAACCTGGAACTGGATGGCGAATTTGCCGGCTTTGTTGCCTTGGGACAACGATTATCGGGCAGCCCTTATTCTGCGGAAGACCTCACTTTCTTAAACGCCATGGGTCAGATCACCAGCATCGCCCTGCACAGCACGAAAATTCATCAGGACCTGAGACGCCTCAACGAAGAAATGCGTATCAAAGTCGAAAAGATCGATGATCAACGACGCCTCGTTTCGATCCTGCAGGCCGAGCTGACCAACTCTCAGGAAATCTCCGAGCGGGCGGAACCACACGAACTGCAGCGGGGCCTGATCAAAGGCAACAGTCCCGCCATTCGCCTGGTGATGGAAACCGTCCGCAAAGTGGCTAACTCCGAATCCACGGTTTTCATCCGGGGTGAAAGCGGAACCGGTAAGGAACTCCTCGCACAAGCCGTTCATGAGAATAGTGATCGCCGTGAAAAACCGCTGGTCCGCGTCAACTGTGCCGCTCTGTCTCCCAGCCTGCTCGAAAGCGAACTGTTCGGCCATGTGAAAGGCGCTTATACCGGCGCGCATGAAGATCGAATCGGTCGCTTTGAAATGGCCAACGGAGGCACGTTGTTTCTCGATGAAATCGGCGATATTTCTCTCGACACTCAGGTGAAACTGCTGCGGGTTCTGCAGGAACGTGCATTCGAACGGGTCGGCGGCTCGCAAACGCTGCACGTCGATGTCCGCCTGATTACAGCCACTCACCAGAACCTGGAACAACGGATCACCGACGGCCTGTTTCGCGAAGATTTGTATTATCGCCTGAACGTCATCAGCATCACCCTCCCCCCATTACGCGAACGCCGCGAAGATATTTTTGAATTAGCGTTTTTCTTCCTCAATCGAACCGCAAAGCGGCTCAGTAAGCGCATCACGCATATCGACCCCGATGCCATCGAAGTTCTCGAACGCGCTCCCTGGCCGGGAAATATCCGCCAGCTGGAAAATGTCATCGAGCGTGCCGTTGTTCTCGCAGAGGAAGAAGTCATCACGCTCAAAGATTTACCCGCTGATCTGATCGAAGGAAAAAAACGACTCCCCACCCGCGTGATCGAAACCAAACCCTCCGGTTCCGAAAAAGTACGTCGGCTTCCTTTATCAGATGCTGAAGTCATCACCTTCCCCGGCAGTCAAAATCATTTCGATCAGCAGATTTCAGAACCCGAACAGTTAAAAATGGCACTCGCCGAATGCGCGGGCAACAAAGCACAGGCGGCCCGTTTGCTCGGCATGCCCCGCAGCACCTATTACAGCAAACTGAAAAAATATGGGCTCGATTGATCACGTCGCCATGATCTCCTCTCCTCTTGAAATTGTATGACAGTTGATTTTTTTCTGACGGTTCTCTGGTTTTCAAACCTCCGTTTTTCTGCTGTTTAATTTGAACTTGACTTCAAGCCACCGATCGCGAATATGCGTTTTATGCGTCGCGCGCGTGAAATCTATTTTTGCCGATGAACGCATCTCTCGCTGGCCGTATTCGCACTATCATACTCACCTGGAAAAACCACCTTTTCACATAAAGCAAACAGGGGAATCCTGAATCAAATTCGGGCCGGGCGCAGCGAACAGGCAACGGTCTGTTTGCGAGTTCAACATATCAACAATTCTCACAACGAAAATGGCATTCTTGTAACAATCATTTTTCATCTACTCAAAAAGAGTTTCGCATTAAAACAACCACTGCTGTTCCTTACCCGTCGTCGGCGGTTTGAACTGTTCATAATTCAAAGCCGGTAACCGCTGGTCCAGTCCGTGTTTGCGACAGAAGACTTGAAACAGGCTGCCAATCTGCGCGGCGATTTCACCCGTACCCCGTTGGCGGCTGCCGAACTCGGAGTTGCTTAACTTCCCGTCCCGCGTCTGGCGGATGCGGCTCAGCACCCGTTCCTTCCGCAAGGGTTGCGTTCGTTCCAGCCATTCCAGAAAGACGGGTTCCACCGTCAAAGGCAGACGCAGCAGGATATAACTGGCCGACAGGGCGCCCGCCTCTTTTGCTGCCTGCAGGATCTCGGGAATTTCATGATCGTTCAAGCCGGCAATGATGGGCGACACCATCACCTTGGTGGGTACGCCCGCTGCAGAGAGTTCCCGAATCGCCCGCAGCCGCGCCGCCGGGATGCTCGTGCGGGGCTCCATCTCACGCGCGAGCTGCGCATCGAGCGTCGTGATCGAGACACTCACGCGTACCAGAGACCGCTGCGCCATTGATTTCAAAAGATCCAGATCCCGCACCACCAGCGCGTTCTTGGTGACAATGCCGATCGGCTGATGCGCCTCGGATGCGACTTCCAGACATTGTCGCGTCAGCTTGAACTCGCGTTCCGCCGGCTGATAGCAGTCGGTGATCCCGGAAAACGCGATCAACTCCGGCCGCCATTCGCTGCGGCTCAAAAAGTCGCGGAACCGTTTTGGCGCATCGTGCTTGACCATAATTTTGGTCTCAAAGTCGAGCCCCGCGTTGTAGCCCAGGTATTCATGGTACGGCCGGGCATAACAGTAACTGCAGCCATGCGCACAGCCGCGATAGGGATTCACGCTATAACGAAAGTTGAGATCGGGTGAATCGTTTTCGGTCACAATCGATTTTGAATGGTCGTCGATGTACTCAATCCGTCGAGGCTGCTCCCGATATTCGACATCCCATTCGAGATGTTCCAGGTCCGGCTCCGGGTACGTTGTCTCAAACCGGTTAGGCGGATTTAAATTCGAACCGTGACGCATGGCGCACCTTCAGTATTCCTGAATCGAGTCTGTTCACAGACATTATATCTGAGCGAAATGACGCGAGCCACCGTTAAACGAAATCAGTAACGACACACCCAACGGCGGCTAGGTAGCGTTTCTTAATTCAAATTATCCTTATAAATATGGAGCAACCGGGGCTAATAAGTCATTCCGGCTGTCAAAGTACCAGAAAACAAGGTGAGCCGCACGGCGTTCGCCGCGGTTAAAACCAACCTGAGTCAGGTTGTTGTCCTGGGAATCACACTCAAAACCAATAAATAAACGCTACCTGGCGCCGTACCGCTCACATCGATTGTGAATCTTCAACGAATCGAGCGAAAACCACGTCAATTCGCGGAGATTTTTTCCCGTTCGAGTGTCCGTTCCAGCAGCAGATCGTAAACCGGTTTGCTGCCGAGTGACTGGGCGACAATACTCGCCGTCATACAGGTGACGATCATCGCCGGCAGCAGTTCGAAGCTCGCCGTCATCTCCGCCACCAGCACGATGCCCGTCATCGGTGCCCGCACCGTCGCTGCGAACAGGGCCCCCATGGCGGCGATGGCAAACGCGCCGGCGTGCATATTGACGTGAGGCACGGCCTCTTGAGCCAGGTAGCCAAAACTCATGCCGATCAATGCGCCCAGCGCCAGCATCGGGGCAAAGATACCTCCGGGAACGCCCATCGAATAGCTCAAAAATGTCATGACGGCGCGCACCACAAGCAGGGCCAGCAGCACACCAAACAGGGGAGACCCGGAAAATAATTCCGCGACCAGTTTCTCGCCGCCGCCCACGAAATCGGGCGCCACCACCATCAGTGCTCCGACAACAGCGCCGACGGATGTGGCAATGATCAACATCGTACGTGGATTCAACCGGTCGGAAAAGCGAAGGCATTTCAGTAACGTCGTATTGAAGCCGGCGCCGAGTACGCCGATCAGCGCTCCCAGCAGCAGGTTAAACGGAAAGAAGAACAGAATCTCTTCCGGCGGGGGCAACGTCGGCAGCCAGGTCTGGAGCTGAACGGGGAGTTGAGGCAGTGTGCCGAACACCTGGTCGCTCACCAGATTCGCGGTGATACTGGCGAGAATCACCGCGTGCAGCGAAACAAAATTGTATTTAAACCGGTGGCGCATTTCCTCAATCATAAAGAGAATCGCACCCAGGGGTGCGCTGAACGCAACGCTCAGCCCTGCGGTAGCGCCTGCAGCCAGGAGTGTATTAATGGTATGGGTACTGCACTTTGCTTTCTCGCCCACGATCTGTCCGATGCAGCCGCCGAGGTGGATCGTCGGACCTTCTCGACCGAGCACCAGCCCCGCCCCCATCGACAGCACACCGCCGAAAAACTTGACAGGCAGCACACTTTTCCAGCGCACCGGCCTGAGTCCCGACATCGCGCCTTCGATTTCCTGAATGCCGCTCCCCGCTGTTTCGGGTGCGAAACGACGCACCAGCGCAGCTGAGGCGGCGACCATGGCCGCTCCCACCAGCGCGGCGATGAGGGTCGCCATGATTTCATGACCAGCGAACGTAGAGGCAATCACGGCGTAAAGATCTATCGCGCGATCCACACCATAATGAAACGCCGACCCCAGCGTTCCCACGCCCAGACCAATGATCAGCGCCAGCAGATAAATGTGCATCGCTGATTTCAGTTCCGATCGCCGATTCAACTCTGCTTCATGCATGTCCGTATCCATGATGTGGTTTCAATGTATAAAAGGTGTCAGACACCTTTTTAGCACAAAAATGAATCTCGATCAGGTAATGTCGGGACCACAAGACAAAAAACCGCAACTCCCGCACAGAATAATCCCAGTAGAGAACCAATGCCAAGTGTAATCATATCTGACAGTAGTGCCACGCAGATTCCAAGTTTAATCCAGATAAACCCGAAAAGTGCCGTCACCCATTCCGCAAAAGGGGGAACGGCAAACTGCCTGGAAGTTTGCATGAGTTGTAACACATTCGAAAAAATTGCGATACCGACGAGGATCCAGATCGGCGTCTGGAATAAAAACGTAACCGAGCCATTGATGCCGGTTACTTTGACTTGATTCACTGCGATCGGCACGGGAAAGCCCGTGACAGACGGGAGTGGTGCACCCTGGATTGTCATCCAGGTCAGAGGGATCGAAATCAGGCCGGCAAGAATGGCAAACAGAGCTAAGGTATTTTTCAGCGGTTGTGTAATCATCTGATCTCTGTACTCAATTCTGTTACGAATAATAAAAACGGTTCTTTGATCGATTCCTTCAATGCATGTCCCCACCCAGACTACGATATTATCTTACGCTGGCAAATCGCAAAGCGAAACCCCGGCGATGACTGCCCGTAAATGGGGCTTGAATCAAGTGCTGCTGCCGTCATGTCGCGAAAGAAATATCACAGGGCTTTGGGTATCGCAATGTAAGACAAACTTCCCAACCGGCCCGGACGCAAGTATCCACGAGAAGCATACAAGCGAAGACCGAAATCAACGCACTTCAAAAATCGAAAAAAAGACGCCGATCCAACGTAAGAAAATGTAAAGTAAGTGCCATTAGGCTCGCGCCATTCCGCTCAGAAATTGTGTATGTGCAGGATTAAAATGGGAATGTTTTTTTCACAGCCCCTGTTTGCGTTTGAGTCGATCCAGGCGTTTCTGTTCGCGGCGTTTTTCTCGCTCTTTGTTGCGTTCCTCGCGCTCTTTTTTGATTTGTTCCATTTCTTCCGGCGTGCGTTCGGGGAACAGTCCCTGCAGCTGTTGGCCGAAGCCGCTGCCTAACACGGCGTCGAGAGCGTTGACGCCCATCTGTTTGGCGTAGTTGCCAACCTGGCTCATATCGACCTTGGGTTTCTTCAGGGTGCCACCGATGGGCAGCCTCAGCGGGCGGCTGATGAGCGTTTTCAGAATCGGCTGGTCCTTGTCTTCCGAGAGTAAATTTGTGAACCCGACTTCGGCAATCAGATCGAGCGATTCATCGAGGCCGACCGAACCCGTTGTGCGGACGGTGATGCCTTTCATCTGTACTTCGAACGGACTGTGATACACGCGGCCTTCGATCATGTGGTACTGCACCGCTTGATTATCGACCTGCAGAAACACGGAGTCGGAGTCGATCAGTCTGCTGGTACGATTGATGTTCACAATCGAGAGTACCTGGTTGATTTTTTCCGACAATTCGTCAAACAGCGGCCCCGGTTTCACGCGGGCCGACTTGATCGTGAGCGTACCGCGGGCCTCACCCAGTTTGGGATCGTTGAGCGGGATGATGGCGAAATCCTGATTCAGCGAAAACTGTCCTTGGATATTGGTACTGTTGGCAATCATCGGGGCGACAAAACGCAGCGAGTTGCGGGTCATTTCGGGAGTGAACTGGAAATTCTGAATCACGGCGCCGCGCTCAAAGACGAGTGCCGCCGGTTTCACATCTAGACGCACGATCGGTGCCAGCGTCAATCGCCCGCCGCTCACCTGCAGATCGAGGGGTGTAACATGAATTTGCCCGTCTTTGATGGTCGCTTCAATATTCGTTTTACCACTCGTCAAACCGCGAATGTTGGCTTTGTCCCAGCCGATGCCTGCTTCCCCTGTGAGGGCCTTGTATCGATCGGTGGGCGTGAACAGCGGCCGCGTATCAGGGAGTAATGGTTGAGGCCGCACATTGAGTACGACTTCCTGCAACCGCTCTGTCCGGCCGCTTCCCAACGGACCGTCTAATGTGAAGGGGCGTGTTTCCCTGCCGACGATATCTACATCCGGTCCGAGGCGGCTCTGTAACAGGGGCGTCAGATTTTCCCAGTCGTAAGTGACTTCGCCCGTCAGTCGTACCTGCCTGCTGGTGGACATTTCGCGGATCTCGCCCTTCGCACTCAGGTCGAGCATTTCCGAGTGAATCGACATCTGGTTCAATGTCAGCGTGTCGGATTTCAGATCGTGCAGCGTATCGCCTTCGATGCGGACTTCCGGTTCCTGCCAACTGATGGCCCAGCCCGGATTCCGCTGACTCGAAATGACTTGCTTCTGAGGATCGGCATTTTCTTTGACGGGGGCTTCAATCGCAAAATCTGCGATCGTTGTGCGCCAGTTCGCCATGCGGGCCTCTTCCGTAACAATGACGTTTGCCTGACCGGAGACGGTGCCATAATATTTTTGAGCAGGCGATTCAGCAGGATTCTGGAACCAGCGGCTGACGCTGTATAAATCACATTTGAGGGAGAGTGAGCCGATGAAGGAGGGCGTGCTGACTTCGGCGTTGGGGAGTTGAATTTCCATTTTTTCGCCGTTGACGGCAAGCGCCGCGCCGCGATAGGTAAACTGCTCTGCTTTCAGCGTGCGCTGCTTCTGATTCCAGCTGCCGGCCGTTTTGATCTCGGCCCGGGGTTCATCGAACCAGAGTGTGGGAGTATGAATCCGCGCGTTTGTCAGTTCGATACTGGTATTTTCGTGAACGATCATCTGATCGCTGATCGAAACCGAAGACGCGAACTGAACGTCGCCGCCGAGCTGCAGGCCCTGTTTCGCGAGCGGTCTGAGACGGTCGGCCCAGGAAGCGAGTTTGCCCTTCAGTTGAATTTTGAACGGGAGTAATTTCTGTTCGGTTTGCGCGTCTCGTTTTTTATTGATGGTTGTCGGCTGTTCGAGTTTGGCCTGGAACGCGTCGTCGGCAGCAATCAGAGTCACAATGAAACGTTCGACATGAATCTGTTCGGCGTCGGTATTACCGGCTCCGTCGACGGTCAGTTTCAGCGATGGTTCCTGCCAGCCACGTCGATCGGGAAACGCCAGTTGCAGGTTATCGAAATTCAGGAACGACAGAGTCTGCCATTTCTGGTCGGTAAATTGAAAATCGATCTGACCATTCATCTTGCCTTTCAGGGCGATCGACTGCAAATCCAGAAACTGGTCCAGGTGGTTCGAAAGCTGGTCCAGATTCGCATCCAGATTAATCGTCAGGTGACGGGCATTGCCGGTGCCGGTCAATTTCAGAAAGTCGGATTCACACTTCAAAGACTGAATTTCATACGCGTCCTGTTCTTTCACGATCTGCATTAATAGCGAGACCGGTTGCTGCCAGCGTATTTCGCGACCCTGGTTGCGTCCGGTCAGATCCGATGTTTTTAATCCGACGCGCCACGTGGTCTCTGCAAATTTTTCCGGTTGATCGGGATCGTGATTGGATACCTGGAAGTCGACGGTGCCCGATGTGATTTGCATTCCCGGTTTCAAATGAATCGTTTCCGGCAGCTGCCTGGCTGCTTCCGCGAGATCCAGATAACCGGACAGTTTCACGCGCGAATTGATGAACGCAGCCAGCTTTTCACGTCTGTTTTCGTTTTGCAGGTCGGCCCAGTTCAGGCTGCCCTGCAGTGTCAGGTTGCCCAGTTGAGAGCTCGCGCGGGCCTGTTTGAAATGCAACACGCCGTTGGCTGCCAACGCGTCAATATTTCCTTTTGCAGATTCGGTTTCGATTTCGTCACCGCCGATCCACTCCGGGGCGCCGCAGATAAAGGGGGTCGCTTCCCAGTTCCCTTTGATGGCGAACCGGGGTTCCTCTTTGGTGCCCGACCATTTCACTTCCAGCTCGGAATTGGAAATCCCCTCGATGTAGGCACCCGGTGAGATCGCATCCAGCAGCGGCGTGAGCTGATTCAGGTCAAAGAATTGCGTTTTGAATTTGAGCGCGCCGGAACGTGACGCGTCCGGTTGGCCGGAATTGACGAGGCTCACCGCGAACGCCATCTCGGCGGGGTTGAGCTGTTCGCCCGCTTTTTCTGCAGGCTGTTTCCAGTGGCCTTCGACCAGAATCGGCTCGATGCGCTGTGCCGGGCGGGTAACTGTGATTTCCATGCCGGTGAGATACGGGGTCTCTTCGGCGGCCGCGTTGACAACACACAGATTGAGGTCGGAGAGATGCAGCGTTAATGCCTGCTGCAGGCCGCCTTGGTGAGCCGGTTCTTCTTTTTCCGGTTCGCCTTCCGGGTTTTGTTTCGTCCCTTTGTTCAGAAGGGCGGTCAGAAATTCGCGATTGGCCAGACCGCGCTCGTCAACGTAAGTCAGTGAGGTCACGCCGTGGATGTTGACATCGCCGACGTGTTTACGATCTTTGGCAAGTTCCCAGAGTGTTTTCTGCGTTTTAATTTGATCAATGCGGACGATGTCCCGACCTTCAAAATCCTGAAAGGCGACCTTTTGAAAAACGACCGGCTGCGACCAGCTCAAAGAAACGGCGCTCGTTTTGATTTCACCGGGATAGTGTTTGAGAATCAGCGGCAGGAGGGAATTCTTGAGTGAGGTGCGGGAGATGATCGACGGCGCGAACCAGATCAGCAGGCACAGACCGACTGACAGCATCAGCAGGACGCGGCCTGTGGAGCCTCGTTGCGGCTTGGAATTTTGGGGAGACGTGTTCTTCGTGCTGGCTGTTTTAGCTGAGTCTGGCTGGGGCATATCAGATCCTGTTTCAGTTCCTTTGTGCAGGAGAATATAATGATCATCCATGTTAGATGTCCGGTCAGCCCACACCGACAACTATATGGGGATTTTCGGACAGCGACAATGTAGGATCTGGAAAGAATGTGTGTTCACGCTGCGGAAATTCCTCAATTCAGCGGTTTTCCTGCCGGACAGATTCCGCAGAGAGTTTTATTCGCCGCTTTTTTTGCCTATGATAGCATGCGCATTTCCGCTTCATCAGGTTACCAGAACATAAAGAGAAAACGAATTATAATGGATATCTTAAAGGCAATCGAGGAAAGACGTTCGATCAAAAGTTATGATCCCGATCACCGGATGACCGAAGAAGAAATCCAGAAACTGCTTTCCTACACTCTGCTCTCCCCGACCGCCTTTAATATTCAGCATTGGCGGTTTGTGGTGGTCAAAGATCCCGAATTGCGACAAAAAATCCGGGATGCCTCCTGGAATCAGGCACAGGTGACCGACGCTTCGCTGCTGGTCGTGATCTGTGCGGATCTGAAGGCCTGGGAAAAAGATCCCCACCGCTACTGGAAAAACGCGCCCGAGCCGGTTCAGAAAGCGCTGGTGCCGATGATTTTGTCCTATTATAAAGATGACAAACAGATCGAACGGGACGAAGCCCTGCGTTCGTGCGGCATGGCCGCCCAGACGTTAATGCTGGTTGCCAAAGAGATGGGCTACGATACCTGCCCGATGGACGGTTTTGACTTCGAGAAGGTGGGCGAACTGATCAACCTGCCCGACGATTATCTGATTTCGATGTTCGTAGTCGTCGGCAAAGCAGTGCGTCCTGCCAATCAGCGGGCGGGACAGCTGCCATTCGAAGAAGTTGTGATTTACGACCGATTTGAAGAAAAATGAGCCGGTGAACCCTTATTTTGAGGGGCCCGTTTGTTAAGATGCAGTCTATTATTTTCTTTTATTTAGAAACTACTGCAGGTTTTTATGAATCATCAACCATCGTCCAATCCGTTCAAACGCATTCTCAGCAGTCTTGGTCCCGCGATTATTACCGCGTCGGTAGTGCTGGGGCCGGGCAGTATTCTGTCGGCTTCGAAGATTGGTCACACTTACGGCTACCAGATGATCTGGGTGCTGGTGGTCGCCGTCGTGATGATGATCGCGATGACAGCGCTCTCGGCCCGATTGGGAATTCAACTCAAAGGGACGATCTGTGAGGAACTGGCATCACGGGCCGGACGACCCATCGCAGCGGCGACGGGCATCATTCTGTTTTTGATCGCCGCCTGTTTTCAATTCAGTAATAACCTGGGAATTCTGGCAGCGGTGGAGCCGTTTATAGATGCGGAGAGCAACATCTCGATCGGCATCATTGTCGGGATGAACGCGTTTATTATCATGGCCTTGTACGGATTCAAACATCTGTACGGTCTGATTGAAAAACTGATGAAGCTGCTGGTGGGCATCATGATGGTTGCGTTTGCCATCAATCTGTTTCAGGTGAAGCCAGACTGGGTGGCGGCGATTTCCGGTTTCATTCCCTCGATTCCTGAAGGGACCTTCGATACGATTCTGCCGAAATGGGATGCCTCGACCAATAAAGTACAGGACTTAATGACGCCGCTGGTCGCCTTGTATGCGACCACATTTTCTGTGGCGGGTGCTTTTTATCAATCGTATCTGGTGCGGCAGAAAGGCTGGACGCGCGACAATCTGAAACAGGGGCTCATTGACTCGACGCTGGGCATCAGCGTGCTGGGGTTGATTACAATGATGGTGTTGATCACGGCTGCGAAAGTGCTGTATCATAATCCGGATGTCACCACATTGAATTCCGTGACCGATGTGGCAAAAAGTCTGGAGCCGGCATTCGGGAAATCGGCGATGGTGATTTTCTCGCTGGGGATTTTCGCCGGTGCCTTCAGTTCGTTTCTGGTCAACGCAATGATTGGCGGCTCGATTCTGGCAGACGGCTTCGGCTTAGGCGGTTACATCGATCAGAAGTGGCCGAAACTGTTCACCGTGCTCGCGCTGCTGGTGGGTATGGGGGTCGCCATTTATACAAAATCGATGGGCGTGAAACCGGTGGGCCTGATTATCTTCGCGCAATCACTGACCGTGTTAGGCATCCCGATGCTGGCTATCGCCATGCTCTGGCTGGCCACCCGCGCCGACATGAAAGGCATCAATTCGATCCCCGCCTGGATGAAAATTCTGGCGTTCATCGGCCTGATTTCTTCGGTGTTCCTGGCCCTCCGAACCGCCGTTAATCTGCTGCTGCCGCTGATCAACGGGTAGGCTGCGTAGATCCTAATGCGTTTCCTGTCCGTCCGCCGGCCAGCCTGTGGTGAGGTGTTCGTCGGACTGTGTCGGAGATTTCAGGTGCTGCACTTGCAGATGGTCGATGTGCAGCGACGCCGATTCGACATAAAAACCCAACAGGCCGCTGCTGAAGTTCTCGTTCGCCAGTGATAACACGACGCTACCGTCGATGCTCAATTCATGATAACTGCCGAAGGAGATCAGTTTGACGTCCACATCTCTTGGATCGGCCGCGCTCCAGAAGCCATCCTGCAGCGACTGGAACTGCATCATGTGTTCGCCCGATTTTTCCGGCCCCGTTTTCCAGGAGCGATACTGGGCAATGCCCTTGATCAGATCGAGCGAAATATAATACCCGTCGTGTGTGTCAGGATCGATGCGACAGAGAATGCCACACTTGCCGGCGCCTTTCATCGAAAAGCGACAGCACATCATGAAACAGTTAATTTCCTCATCGAACACAAAACCCTGGAAACCGGCCTGGCTGATCACTTCCAGTGAGCTATTAATCAGGCAGAAGTAGGCTTCATCCCGCGCTCCCTTGAGAGTATGCAGGCAACGCGAATTGAGCGGACCGGTGACTCGATTCTCGATTCCTTCATATGTCTTCAGATGAAGCTGCCCGTTTCGGTGTCGCGCCAGTCGCTTGGGAGGGGGGAGCAAATTATTCGTCGTGCGGTCATGCGGATCAGTGACATAAAAATTCCAGAGCAGAATGCCTTCATCGTCCTGGCAGATCCGCCCGGCGTAATTACCCTTAGCCAGTAAAACATTATCGTAATAGTTTCGCCAGGGTTGTTCCAGATCCGAAGTATGCCAGTAGCGAATCTTGGCGTCTTCGCGAAGGCTGCCGATCAGGTAGTAATCTCCGTCGATCCGGAACAGATTAGGAACTTCAATATCGTCATACATCATCGGCGCATGCAGGGGCGGCAAGGCCTGAAACTGGTGGGGCGAAACTTCTTCCATTAAGCCCACACATCCCCGCCGAATCAGCGGTCCCTCATTCATGCGTGCCGCCATCAGCAACCAGCCCTGGTCTTCCTCATGAAAGTAAAACGGATCGCGAAAGCTGACCCAGTTTCGTTCCGTGTCGGTAGACGCCTCGTAGAATTCCGGGTCCGGCTGCAGAGGAAAGCAGCTCTCCGGGTTCTGCCTGGCTTTGATATTATTGGAGATCGATGATTTCAGTTTCGCCAGTACCTCTTTCACGATCTTCGGATCAGAGCGCCCGCGCTCGTCCTGCCAGTTGATGTCTGCTTTCTCCCAGTGAAACAGATCATCGCTGCAGGCCATACCGATCCGCTGTTTCTTTCCCTGATCACGGCGCGACACGCCGGTGTAAAACATGCGCCAGCGCCCCGGTTGATGCGGATCGGGAGTGACGTGCATCGTCCAGAGCATCAGGTCATCCCAGCTGCCCGGCTCGCCGATAAACAGTGCGTTATCGACGCGCCGCCAGTTCAAGGCATTATCACTGATTGCATGCGCAATGAAGTCATGGTTAGGCAGCACCAGATGAAACAGATGATACAGACCATCGTGGTAAACAACGTCAACGTCGCCGATGCTTTTTCGGCTCCAGGTGGATTCGGAAAACATATCAGAGCTTTATTTTATGAGGTGCTTTAAAGGTGTCCGACACCTTTGATTCCGCAGAAAATCAGGTGTTGCCATCATTGTCTCTGGACGGAAAGATAATTTGGAATCAGAATGAACGTCGGCTGCATTTGATCACAAATCATTCCGGAGTGCGAATGAAATCAGGAAAAAACATGCCTGCTCGAAGCGATTTTCAATGGAAAATCGCATGTAGCACAGATGATCCGTCCATCCGCTGGCTGTTGCGGCTCGTTTTAATGTTCTCAACCGAAGGGGTGGATTGCTGATACTTCTATCATCAGTATCGGGCAATCCTGCTTACTCAGATTGAAACGTTTTCCAGTTCGGCTCTGACACTCGCCGGCGCTGTTTTCTGGAACGGCTCGTAGTGGTTGATATAGATTTCGAACGGCGCAGGCACGTAATAGATGACGCCGCGCCAGTCGATGGTGCGGGTGCGCAGCGCGGCAATCAGACAGCCACAGAACAGATAAGGCATCAGCCAGAGATAACCGAACGTCTTGAAGGGGTGACGACGGAACTGACCACCCCGGGACTGCACGAGCTGTTCGATATGCGAACCCACTCGATAAATGGAAAATGCCGCCGAACCGCCGGCAAACGCCAATACGCCCGCGACCAGCCCGGCTGCGAGCTGCTGTCCCTGATCCAGAAACAGCAGCCCGAGCACGATCAGGATCGTCTGGGCGAGCGCCGAGATAAATCCAAGAGCGGCAATGAACGGGAACTTCGCGTGGTAAAAACGGGCATTGACCATCTGACGCGTAATAAACTGCAGACTGGAATCGAAGGCGATGGATTCCGCATTGAGCATCGTCGCTGACGGCGAAAAGACCAGTTTGAGATTCAGTTGATCGGCAACCGCTTTCAGACCGGTATCATCCCACATCATTTTCGAGAGCGTATTTGTCAACAGTGGATCCTGAAACAGGGAACGGCTCAACGCAATGGAACCTCCCCAGGCAATGTCCATCGACAGCATCTGCAATACGGCCGCCGCATTCCACGCATGCCGCACCAGCGTGCCCGCGTTCGTCGACTGTGGTGCATACCAGCGGATACCAGAGGCAATCCCGACTTCAGCATCCTGCAACGGCGCGACCAGATCGCGCAGCCAGTGACGATGGGGAACCACGTCCGCATCCAGCCAGGCCACCACTTCCACATCGGCAGGCACACTGTGAATCGCCTGAACCAGAGACGCATTCTTCAGCCCACAGCCGGCGAGTTGCTGATGGCGAATACTGACTTCACAATTGCTATGAGGATGCATGCGCAGGTATTGATTCACAAAACCCAGCGCCGGATCACTGACATGATCGACGATGATCTTGACCTGATACTCCGGATAATCCTGATTTAACAGCCCATCCAGGCAATGCACCAGAAACGGATCATTGCCGCGGAGTGACAGGATTACCGTCGCGAGAGGCGTGTAATCGTCTACGGTCCGCTGCTGTCGATTTCCGCGATACAGGCGGGCTGCACGCGCGCCCCAGTACAGATAAAGCACCCCAAAAACGATCAGACAGAGTGAACAGACTGTTGCCAGCAGATACATGGGAACCACCTTATTTGATGCAGGATCGTTTGGAATTCAGGCCCGTCGGGTCGCAAACATCCTGTTTCAATCAACGGCAGATTCTACCCATTCACTCTATCTTAATGTAGGTAATATAAGGAGACAACAAAAATAACGAAAAATTTGCCGATTAGGCAGGCTGGCTGTGCGGGCAACTGGATAGACGCTGTTTATTTCACCACCGGCAGCCGATACGCGGCCGCCTGTTCGGAATTGCGAACATACAACCGGTCGCCGATCAGCACGGGGTGATTCCAGGTTTTGCCATCCAGGGCGGAAAACCGCGCCAGCTCTTCATGTCTTGACGGATCTGCTTTGAGCAAAACGACTTGCCCCTGTTCGCTGATCACCAGCAGATGCCCGGAGTCTTTGACCAGCAGCACCTGCCCTTTGCCGTAGCGGCCCCCTTTCCACTTGCGTTTTCCGTCTTTAAGATCGAAGCAGGTGAAGATCGTTCCGTCAAAACCGTAGGCGTGCCCTTCAAAGATCACGTAGTCATTAAAGTCCGGCTTCAGGCTCGTTTCCGTCCAGATCTGCTCTGCCGCCCATTTCCCGTCGTTGTTCGCAATTCGGATTTTCTGCATCCCTTTGCCCATGCCGGTGGCAATCAAAATTTCATTTTCGCCCACCAGTTGGGGCTGCAACGTACGCTGCCCTTCAAAGGGACAGTCATATTTCAGCAGAACCGTACCATCGGCGGGATTCAGCAGCGTGAGTTCCTTGTTCGTCAGCATTGCCAGCACGCGTTGATCGGCGATCGTCAACAGAGCCGGCGAACTGTAAGAATGATCGCCGGCGGGCGCCGACCATTTTAAATCTCCCGTTTCCGTATCAAAGGCCAGCAGCCCTTTCTCATCCTTGCCGCCGGCATAGATGATGACGGTCCCGTCTACGACCAGCGGCGAAGAACTGAAACCCCACATCGGCGGTTCCCGATCCGCGACTTTGCGAATGTCCTGCTGCCAGACAATTTTGCCTGTCCCCGGATCGAGCCGCAGCACATGCCCGCTGGCCCCCATCACATACAGCGCACCGTCCGCCAGCATGGGCGTCGCCCGCGGTCCGGGTCCGCCCAGCGCGTCAAAAAATCGGGCTTTGATTTCCTGCTGCCAGAGTTCAGCTCCCGTCTCCGCATTGTAACAGACGATCAATTCCTCCTCGCCCCGCTGTTCCTGAGTAAACAACAACGGGCCGGCGACCACAAACGAAGACCAGCCGGGGCCGACAGGCATCTTCCACAGCGGCGTGCCCACTTCGGGATTCCAGTCGGCATCGAGTGACACTCCCGTCAACACGCCGTCACGCAACGCACCGCGAAAGCCGGGCCACTCCGGTTCTGCCAGCGCGGTCTCCAGTTCCGCAGCCGTCAGGACGGTCTGATCTGCAGGAAGCGCGATATCCCCTTTCGCCAGCATCCGCTCTTCCACGGTCGGCGTCCACCGCCAGGCCAGCCCCATCTGAAAGTCACCCCACATCCCCTCTGCACGAAGTAAAAGCGAAAAGACAAAACCCAGCACCGAGCAGGCAACAATAATAAAAGTGCGCTTCACCGAACGCAGTCGGGAGACCAGCACCGCCGCAATCCCGAACAGCCCCAGCCCCATCGGCGCGGTGAGCACCATCATGCCAGGCCCTTTCATCGTCGGGTCGATCAACGCCAGCGTCGCACCGGCCGCCAGCAGAACCACGAACAGACCAATCAGCTTTTCCTTCCACGTCGCGCGACTGGCGAGCACCCACCACACCAGAATCAGCCCTCCACATACCAGAGGCCCGAACACCGACATCATCAGCGGCAGAACGGAATCCGACCCCAGCAGTTGCGGCATCATCCGCGTCAGCACCATCCCGATCAGCAACAGAATCGGCGGCCAGATCCGCAACGGCTTTAACTCGCTGACCGCCGAGGTTCCTTCACTGGCGGCAGGTTCTACGGGAGGATTCGATTCGGTTTCCGGTTGATTGGTATCAGTCATGACAAACCCTGATGAGAGAGGAAGACGGCCCAGCAATAATCAGAAAATCAAACCCGCGGAACATCCCACGCGTCCTGGCCTGTCTCATTTCTGTAACTGTAACGGGTCTGATTACGGTGTCAAATGCAGGAACTGTGATACGAGGCTGCGATTTGAATTTACCTGCCGGTCGACATGCTTCGATTCCAGTCCAGTGCCACTCAGTCAACGGGAAACCTTTCTGATTCACGTAAAATTAACCAATCTCCAAGTCAGGCTTCTTTTCACGCACAAGTGAATCAAAGGGAGGAATCTGGTTGGCAGTTCATGAACAACCCTGATAAAACAGAGACTGAAAGATCATCCCCTCTCGATAGAACAATCAGAAATCTGACGATGAACGCAGATCGGGTTTCACTGCCTGAGACGTCAACAGCGACTCTTGAAATGGAAAGTGAATCAATGATTTTGAAAGCCTCTTTTGGGAATCACAAAGTCAGCCTTTTGTTTCTTTTTATGTTGTTGGTTACGTTACCCCCTTGCCTGCTTGTGCTCGTATTCGGATGCGCCATGTTTTTGAATGATCACTGGCCATCATTCATGTATTCAATTTTTGGACCAGGAATTTTATTACTCGTCGTATTTTTCCTGGTCAGTGGAGGTGCATTTTCAACCTATTTCACAACTTGCATCGTTTTGGGACAAATCATTTTCGAACGATCAAAAAACATATATATTCGAGCCTCTGTTTTCATCCTGATTCTACTTGAACTCCCACCTGCATTTTGGCTTTATTCCACACTGTTTGAGATGAATGTTGGGTGGAGATGATCACAGCACAACCTTACTTTAATATCATCAAAGCTGTCGCTCACGCGTCATACGTATTCGCCTGCTGCTGACGGATTATTATTCCGGACACAGGGCAAATACATTCATCTTCAATGTTCTCGATTGTTCTTCCAATCCACCGCTTTTTCTTTACTTCTTGGCTCTGGCGGGGCATCATGGAGTGAGCGTCTTATGCGAATTCCTTCCTGTTCCCTGTTGTTGAAGTGAGGCGGCTATGCTGGTGAAGAAGCTGAAAGACAAACTGCTCAAAGGCGAAACCGTGTATGGCTCGCTGTTTCAGTATTCCGTCGTGCCGGCGATGGTGGAGTCGATTCCCAAGAACTCGCTCGACTTTGTGATTGTCACACCCGAGCATACGACGCTGGATCTTGCCGAGTTTCTGCCGCTGCGGTATGCGTTGAATTCCAAAGGCATTGTCTGTCTGGCACGCACGCACAGCCGCGACGCCGCGGATGTGGCCCGCGTCTGCGATACATTCGACGGCGTGGTGGTTCCTTATGTCGAAGAGTACGAACAGGCACAGGAACTGGCGGCCGCCGCCGTTTATCGACCGCTGAAAGGGATCGTGCTGGACAAGGTGCTCAAGACGGGCAAATTTGTGAATCAAAAGACGGCCGACTACATCGAAAAAAAGAACGAGAACACGCTGTTCATCCCGATGATCGAATCGGTGCCCGGCATCGAGAACCTGGAAAAAATCTGTTCGATTCCCGGCGTGCATGCGGTCTTCGTCGGCCCCGGCGATCTGACCGCCAACATGGGCATCCCCGGCGAATATGACAATCCCGAACTGATCGCCGCCATCCAGAAGGTGATCGACGTCGCCAATCAACAGCATGTCGCTGCCGGCTGCTGGTTCGGCACCACGAAACAGGCGGTCCGCACCATCCGCCAGGGCGCCCGACTGGTCGTGTATGCCAACGACGGCCTGATGCTGCAGCATGCGATGCAGACCGCGTTCGGTGAACTGCGCAAAGGGTGAGGTTTCGTTTTGCTGAACACTTCAGTTGGTGTCAAACGTCAGTCTCTTATGGAACCGGACCCCAGATTTTGATCATCAGCGCGTACATTGTCGGGTCGTGTGTTTCGAGTTCTGCTCTGACGAACGGGTAAAAATCGTTCACGCCAAAGTACGCCTCGGTTGATTCTGCAAAATATTCTTTGTGATTACTCAAACCGTAGTGGCGTACTTTTTTGCCCGTATGTACCAGCACACTCTCATAGATGCCTTTTTCTCTGGCGGCATGAAATGTTGCCAGAATGTCAGCCTGATCGAAGCTCAACACCTGATCGTGATAGGCGTGCGCCAGTTCGTGCAGAACGACATACGGATGCTTGGCCCACACTGAAAAGCCTCAAAGCGCATATTGGCACATAATGCATCATAAGAATCAAGCCGATTTCGTGGGATGTTTTCCAGAAATGCGCATAGCGATCCATAATGCAAAAAACGGTGGCTAATAGCGTGGCTAATTTCTCCCTGCGATGTTCAATCTGGTTGCTCGGGAAATAATTCTCAAAAAAACCAAAAGTATTATCTCGCTTTAACTCGTTTCATTTCACTTTAACTCACTTCAATTCATTTCAACTTAGATGTCCGTTTTTTGCCTGTTTTCAAGCGTCAAACACTCGTTGACGCTTTTCAAAAACGCTTTAAACTGCCTTCCATCTGAGACACAAAATTGAGTTTTTGAAAGTGAATCGATGGCAACAAAAACAACAGAACAATTAACCGGCTCTGATGCAGACTACGGTTATCGATTTGGTTGTGACGGAACAATGAGCGTCAAAAATGCTGCGGCTTGGATCGGCATTCACCGTATGTCGGTTATTCGTTTCTGTGAGGACGGACGGTTGAGAGGCGGCAAGCTTCCAGTTGCTGATGGTGAGAACAACAGCAAAGGCAAACGAATTGTCTGTACTCGATCTGTCCACAACTTAATCGAACGGGCAAAGGACTAAAGCAATGGGAATCATGAGTACGCTGTGGAACTGGCTGTTTGGTTTTGAGAGGACATGTTGAGGTGAAGGACAATCAGGAATCCCGTGTTGGATCAGAAGTGTGGGACGACGAGGTTTTTGAACGAATGCGATGCCGGATTGGTGTAGATAATCGCTATGCAAAACTCGGTAAATGGGACAAGTGGGCAAGAGGCAAGTCTCGCTGTATGGAGATGCGCGGCGACATGATGGGAGCTAATAAGCGAAAAGGAAGGAGGACTTAGGGGTGCCAAGAATTCGAATATCAGAGTTAAAAGAAATAATTGCCAAGCAAGACTACAGGTGCAATTTAACCAACCGGAAGCTGTCTCCTGAGAACGCTTCTGCAGACCACATTAAGCCTGTTAGCCAAGGCGGTGCTCATGCTATTGAGAATATCCAGATACTAGATAAGCAAATCAACACGGCAAAAGGGACCATGTCAAACAAAGAATTTGTTTGCATGTGCATCGAAGTGGTCAAGGCTAGTGCTGGACGACGCAGGACAGTTCCTGGGTTAAGCGAATGTAACCAGCTGCTACTTGACAGTGCACAACCTGAAAATAACGAAGAACTCGGAATTGACGAAATCGCAGAATCGATAGTTGGTGAAGCTGAAGGTGCCCCCAGTGGTTTTGGCCAAATTGACGTAAATACAGTTTACGCTATCGAACGATTCATGGAAGTAACCGGAATCAAAAGGTTTGCCCTGGATACTGCCCGACGTAATGGCCTGACTGTTCGCAAAGTAGGCCGACGCTGTTTTATCTACGGTCAAGACTTCATTGGCCACCTTGTATCAGGGAGATGATTTTCCATGAACCATATTGACCGTTTTATCGAATGGGTTGAAGAACTAGCTCGCAAGGATGCCAGGGTGGAATACTGGCTCACTGAAGAAGAGCTTCGCAGTGAGCGGTTCATTCTTGATCCCTGGTATGGAATCACGACGGCCATCAATCGCCATTGTAAGGCACGATGGGCGGTAACGTTTGTCTTTACGGCTTCCTGGATGGTTGCTGTGACTTATTACTTAATCACCAGATGAAAGGAGTGTGAGTTTTGAACGATACGATTAAGGGGATTATTGTTGTATTTGCGGCTCTGTTTGTCATCGCGGTCACCTTGGGTTGTGTTGGGTTCTATGTTGAACTGAAACAGCTAAAGACTGACTGTCTCCAGAGAGGCTACGGTGAAATCGTGGTGAGGGATAACAAATATCAGTTCATGTTGCTTCATGAGCCGATGAAGCCAAGAACGAAAGCAGACCGGCGACCCAGTGAGGCGAGACCTTGCGGGGATTTGGCCGGACGGAAGGTCAAGATGGCGGCTCAATAATATTCCCCAGGGTAACCCCTGTAGCTCAGTTGGATAGAGCAATGCTTTCCTAAAGCATCGGTCGCAGGTTCGAATCCTGTCAGGGGTATTAGAGGCTTCTTTTTTAAACCAATTATTTCAACTGCGTGAAAGGTACGCGCAGTGCCAAGCAAAACAGAAGGGATGCAATGAGATGACCCAATCAGAAGAACAGATGATTCAAACCGATTTAGACGCCTTGGGCGAAGTCGGAGAAGAAGTAGCCAGTTTGGCAATTGATATGTCGTACGGCGAGGAAGATCGAATTGAAATCATCAGCAACGCCATTCGCCATTTAAAAGCAATCAAACGCCGTTTTTTGTGGATGGCCCAACATTAAGGAGAAAACCGTGCCTTGCGTTACCACCTATTCAGGCAAGTCGATTGATATAGCCAAACCCGACCCGGCGTTGATTTGCATCAATGACATTGCCCACCAGCTCAGTTTGATTAACCGCTTCAATGGAGCAACAGAGTACCCATACAGCGTAGCGCAGCACAGCGTGATCGTGAGCAATATTGTTCGACCTGAATTCGCCTTGCTCGGTTTACTGCACGATGCTGCAGAAGCCTACCTGGGGGACATCGTCCACCCTGTCAAACAAGGCATAAGTAGTTTCTTCGGTGATTTTGAACGTCCTTTGTTAGACGTAATTTTAACGAAGTACGGCGTTGAAACCGGCTTGGCTGGCCTGTGGCGTGTTGACACTGCAGACATGCAAGCCAGGGCTACTGAATTCCGTGACCTGTTTGAGACACCTCAGAAGCAAGACGATCTGCCAGAACCGTTGGAATGTCGGATTGTTCCAGAGAGCTACCTCAGAGCGAGAAAAATGTTTTTAAACCGTTTTCATTACTTAACAGAGGGGAGATTTGAAAGTGAATAGTTACCACACAGTTCAAAGTATCGGCGTTTGTTTAGACAAGGTTCTTCAGAATTGCGGGTCCGAAGCCCGGCAAGGCTCAACCTTCATCGATGTTCATTTTATGAAGCCCTTCCTGGCCATCGACATTGTGGGCATGAGTGACGAGGACGTTTTAGAAACGGTTCGTGACTACTGTTACGAAATCGCAGGCAAATTCCGCGAAGCGGGAATGAATGTCCAAAAGCAGATTGATGAGTCTGGGGAAAAGCCCTTGTCAGAACTCCTTCCACCCAATGTTCATTTTGCAATCTGAAAGGTTCTGACCTTGAATAAATCTGAATCTGTAACTGAACTTTCAGCGGCATTGGCAAAGGCTCAAGCGGGCATTGCCAATGCCGCGAAGGAGGGAACCAACCCTCATTTTAACCACGGCTATGCAACACTCAAAAGTGTCTGGCAAGTCTGCAAAACTCCTCTGACGGATAACGGATTGAGTGTCGTTCAATCTCCGGAAGTGGAAGCACAGACGGTCAAAGTCACGACAACACTGTTGCACAAGTCCGGGCAATGGATTGAATCCTCAATCACGATGCCCGTCAAAAAGTGGGATTGTCAGGGAATCGGCTCTGCCATCACTTACGCCAGGCGATATGCATTGGCGGCGATGGTGGGTGTTGCCCCTGAAGATGATGATGACGATGGCGAAGCTGCGGTGAATTATCACCAAAAGGCTCAGCCCCCTGCGAATCAGCAGAGAAACCAGCAACAACAGCAAAGCCAACCTGCGCAGCAAAAACCCCAGGATGAAAAAACCGACTATCAAAAAGTCAGTTCTTTCTTGAAGGCTGCAGGTTGTGACAGCAAGGAAACTGCTGAACTTGTCCTCGATCTGATTGCCCCCGGTCAAACGGTGGAAACGATCAAAAACGAAGAAATTGCAAGTTTCGTTTTGGCTGAACTCAAGACCAAGCTTGGACAGGGAGTGTTCAAACCGGAAACCGCGTTGCAGGTTGCTGGAGCAGTTAAAGCAGCCAATGACGCATTTTAACAAACAGGATTTTAACCAATGCAGATTGCAGACATAAAAATTGATGAAGAGTTCAGGGTACTCTGCCCTGGCCTGCTCACGGATGAGCTACGCCGACTCTTCGCGAACATTGTCAAGGATGGGGAATTTCGTGACCCGCTGATTGTCTGGAAGTCGGAGGGGATTCTGATTGACGGGCACAACCGGCTTGATGTGTGGGGAAACCTGAACGACGAACAACGGCAACGGATTGCCCCGCCACGTATCAAGCTGATGGATTTCGAAAACCGGGAAGCGGCTCACAATTGGATTATTTCCAACCAGCTTGGACGGCGTAATCTGGCACCAAAACAGCGTGATTATTTGGTAGGGCTTCGGTATCAGGCTGAGAAGAAAAATGATAAGGAAAATCTCACTAAACCGAAAAACGCCCCAAAAACCTCGGGGGCTCAAAATGATCCCCCGAAGAAAACTGCAGAAAGAATTGGCAATGAGGTTGGCAAAAGCCCTGCTCAGGTAAAGCGAGATTCGGAGTTTGCAAGAGCCGTTGACGCCATCATTGAGAATGTCGGGCCGGAAACGAAAAGCGAAATTCTTGCCAGTAAAAAGATCAGCAAAACCAAAGTGGTTGAAATTGCCAAGCTTCCCGCCGGTCAACAGCAGGCTGCCTTTGATCGTGCAATGGGGAGGGGTGAACCATCGGGCGGGGATTCATTCGAACCTGCCGAGTGGGGCGGAATGGAGACCGTTGACGATCCGGTCATTCCTGACGACGTGGTGACAGAATACCACATTAAGGAAATGCAGGCTCCGTTTAACGAGGTACAGAAACGAGCAACGGCACTCAAAAAGGCTATTGAAGAGTTGCCGACCGGGGCGGGTGGTGCCTGGTACAACCCCAACGCCATGCAGGACATCATGACCTGTTACAACAATTTGATGTCAACCATCAAGTACCGAAAACCGGTTGCCGTCTGCGGGCATTGTGGCGGTAAGAAATGCAAACAGTGCTATCAGACGGGCGCGTTGAACAAAGACCGGTCTGAAGCGTTGAAAGAAGGATTGGCGGCGACGCAATGAAACTAACCGTTGGCAGTCTCTTTTCAGGAATCGACGGTTTAGGTTTAGGGCTGGAAAAGTCCGGATTTCAAATTAAATGGCAGGTGGAATATGAAAAATATTGCAGGGCAATTCTCGGTAATCGGTTTCCAGAATCAATGCAGTTTATCGACGCATGCGAATTCCCACCTCCATGCCAGTCACCCTGGTTGTTGCACCGATGGAAACAAAGGTACGAAGTGGATCTTATATGCGGCGGCGACCCATGCCAGGAAAACTCAAACGCAAGGCAACGGACTGGACTCTCACAGAAGAGTCTCGGCGGTCAGTTCATCCGCATTATTAATATCCTTCGGCCTCGGTTTGTTTTACGAGAAAATCCGTCAGCAGTCCGGTCAGATGCTCCCTGGCCTTGGTTTCGGTTTCGATCTGCTCTTGAGTCGATTGGTTACATCGCTGTGCCCTTTAGACTCAGATCGTGCTGTTTTGGCAAAGACCACAAACGGGAAAGATTGTTCCTGTTCGCCGTCCGTGCCGACTCCATGTGCGCGGGACTGGAAAGGAATGTCTTCGAAGAAATGGAGAGAGCGTACAGGCAAGAAAAAATTCGCAACACTGCCAGACAAAATCGGCGGAACACCACACCCAGAATATGTCGAGCAGTTGATGGGATTTCCAATCGGGTGGAGCGAATTAAAGCCGGCGGAAATGCAGTTGACGTAGATGTTTCTGAATACATTGGTCGTCAAATAATCGAATCAATTCCAAAAGGGTGTATGTGACGTGCAGCAGTTTTTGTTTCAAAATGATCAACCTGTCTCTCCCCCCATCAATAGCGGTTTGAAATTCACTCCCCGTGATTACCAAGCGGAGGGGATCGGGAATTTCTACGACTTGATTGATGGTGGTTCACCGGGGGCAATCCTCCGGTGTTTCACAGGCGGCGGGAAAACGTTCATGGGCTCGATGGCTGCTGAGCGTTGGATTCAGCGATCTGATGATCATTACGTGTTTGTACTGGGGCATGAACGACAGCTGGTGGAACAATTCAGGGCAGAGCTGGGGGAGTTTCTGCAGATACCAATCGGTCTGGAAATGGGAACTGACGGCAGTGTTGCCTTTGGGCGATACGACACTCCCAGGATTACGGTAGCGAGTCGGGCAACTCTGGCAGAGAAGGACGGAAAATCTCGGCTTTATAAATTTGACTGGCGTAAAAAATGGCTGATTATTATCGACGAATGCCACAGGTACGCTTACTCGCTCCCGTCCTGCAAGCACATTATTGATTGGTTCGAACAGAACCCGGAAAGCAAACGACTCGGTCTATCAGCAACGCCAGAACGGGGAGACGGGATTTCGTTAGGTCGGCTGTTTCCTGATGTGGCGTTAGATTACAAGATGTTTGGCGAACACAAAAACGCCATCCTGGACGGTTGGTGCGTTCCCTTTGATCAACGGTTCGTCAGTGTGGAAGGAGTCGATTTCCAGAATATCGGCGACGTCAACGGGGACCTTGACGTTGATGAACTGGACGAAGCACTACGACAACGCGAGTCGTTGTTATCGATGGTCAAACCGTTGATCGATCTGGTTGGTGATCGGAGAACGATCATTTTCAGTCCCAAGAAAAAGACGGCTCGGGCTGTGGCTCACACCATCAACGAATTCAAACCACATGCAGCAGCATCGGTTGACGGTGATGCCAACCCGGACTTGAAAAATAAACGGTTCGGACAACATCAGACTGGAATGTTTCAATTCCTATCCGTCTGCGGTCTCTGCAGAGAAGGTTACAACGATCCGGGGATTAAGGCGGTAGCTGTTTTCCGACCTACGAAAAGCAGGTCACTTGCTGAGCAGATGAAGGGGCGTGGATGCCGACCATTGAAAGGGATTGTAGACGGGCCAGAAACAGCCGAGGAACGCCGAGAGGCAATTGCCGCGAGTGATAAGCCGAACTGCATGATCATCGATCTGGTGGGCGTGACAGGGCTCCCACCGGTAGCTTCAACGGCTCACTTATTGGCAAGCGGTAAACCTGATGAGGTGATTCAACGGGCGAATCAGAACGCCATGAAAAACAACGGGCCGACTGACATGGTTGAAGAATTGGCCAAAGCAGAACGGCAGATTGCGGAAGAAGGCGAGGCGGCAAATCTGCGGTACTTGGCACAACTGCAAGTTGAACAAGAAGAGGCTGACCGTCTGGCCAGAATCAAAGGAGAGGTACGGTATTCAGCCAGTCGGGTTGGTGATGGGGGCGGCGTTGCCAAACGTGAACTTAAAGGCGTGAAAAAAGAAATCACAGAGATGCCCTTCGGGAAATTCAAGGGAACACATATTTCAGAATTGCCGGATTATTACCTGAACTGGGCAATTGATAAATGCAAAGGGGGCGGACTGCAAAAAGCCATTCGGAAAGAGATCAACAAACGACAGGGAATGAATGCCCCTGCGACTGAAAAACAAATCAAAGTTTTGTCTCGGTTCGGATATGCAGCAGACGGGCTCACACAGGCCCAGGCTGGCGACATCATCACGAATCAGATCAATAAGCGGGAAATGTCCAGAGCGTAATCAGAAGCGAGTACAGGCCGTAAGTTTTCAACCAGCGGCATACAGCCCCGATTGGCAGTGAGTTGAAATAGCTTCGATGTGTGTGATTTAGCAGCACACTGCGAACGTAGTATCCGACGGTGACCGTGGAGTCCTGGTGTTGCGACCTGGACAGAAACGGCGTCCCTGAGTGGGCGTGAAATGTGGAGCAAAGACCCGTCTGAATCGAAGTGAAAACGTTGAAAATGGGCTTTGACTATTAAGGTCTTAGCTCCGGTTACGCGCAGTAATAAAGGCAACGGATTAAATGAATCACAGAGAAAAAGTTATTTCGCATGCGGTTAAGTATTCAGACCACTTTGGCCTGGCAGTGCTGCCATTGAGCAGTTCAAAACAGCCCCCTCGGGACTTCCCCTGGCAACCGCTGCAGAAACGACGAATGACAGTGAAAGAAATACTGGGCTGCCCAGTCTGGGGGAATGTTGGAATTGTGACTGGTGAAATCAGCGGGGTTGCTGTGATCGATTGTGACACAATAGAAGCGGCGAACCGTTTCTGGAATGAATGCGAAACCCCGGTGGTGGTGGAGACTCCAAAAGGCTTTCATTTTTTCTATCGCCATCCTGGGCAGTCTGTCAAGACCTGCCAATCAGACGGTTATGACATCAGAGGCGACGGTGGTTATGTGGTTGCCCCTCCATCAGTAGTCAATGGAAAGCATTACCGGTTTCACAGCGGGGCTGAACTGCTCAGGCCGGAAAACCTCCCGTTGTTCAATCTGTCATGGATTCCAAAACCGAAGTCAGAAACCTGCTCAAATGAGTTCGACAAAAAGATCCGGGACGGTGAAGCCTATGTATCAAAGATATTCGCCAGGGAAGGACAGAAAGCACACAACGAAACCTTCAAAGTGGTCAAGTATTTACAGGAGTCTGGAATGAATGAACTGGAAGCATGGGCGGTGCTTCACCGTTGGAACATGACAAACTGTTTCGACAAATACGGTAAGCCCTATCCGTGGAATGAAAAAGAGTTGTTACACAAACTGAAGTCTGTTTACTAAGGAAAGAATTTAATGGCAAGTTTTAACAAAGTGATTCTGGTTGGCAATTTGACCCGCGACCCACAAGTCCGGTACACGCCAGGCGGAACTGCTGTCAATGAAATCGGGCTGGCTGTGAATCGTAGCTGGTTTGATAAAAACTCCAATTCCCGCAAAGAGGAGACCACATTCGTTGATGTAACGCTGTGGGGACGTTCGGCAGAGGTTGCCAGCGAATACCTCACCAAAGGGCGTTCTGTACTGATTGAAGGCCGTCTACAGCTGGATCAATGGGACGATAAAGAATCGGGCCAGAAACGCAGCAAGCTGAAGGTGGTCGGGGAAAACATGACCATGTTGGGCTCTGGTAATGGTGGCGGTCAGCAAGGCCAGTCTCAACAACAGCCAACCGATGATGGCAGCGGATTTGATGTTCATCGTCAGCCGTCAATGGATAACGAGGAGATGCCGTGGGACTGAAGAAAGTAAAGAAGAAACCAGACCTGGAATCAGTCTTCCTGAAAATCTGGCGGGAGGTAACCGGTTTGCCCCCGCCAGAACGGGAGTACCAATTTCATCCAACGCGTCGGTGGCGTCTTGACTTCGCATGGTTGAAACAACGGGTGGCGGTGGAGATTCAAGGTGGTGTGTTTCTGAAGGGTAGAACCGGTCACACGTCTGGTGTGGGCGTTCAGCGGGACTGTGAGAAGGGGAACGCGGCAACGTCACTCGGGTGGCGGGTGCTGCATTTCACGACTCAGGATCTAAGACAGAAGCCTGTGCAGTGCTGTGAGCAGGTGATTGAATTATTGAATTGGAGGTTCAAAACGTGAGTATTCGTTGAACAAAAACCCCTATCCCATAGGAAAAAACGCATAAAAACCCTTGTTTTGTGGTGTTTCCGATGTTTACGGGTCCTTTTTGGGTATATTTAAAGGTCGATATCATAGGGAACTGTCGGGTTTTGTGTGTGTCTTTCCTTCTTTTTGTAAATCATATCTACATTATATCCGGGATTAGTTTGAGACGTATTGGAAATTCTCTGTAACCATTGTCAGTTATTATTTTGAACTTCAGTGGTTCAATATCTCCGACCATCATAGTTTGAATGAATTCCCGACTCGGTTCGAGATTTACGTATACTGAATGATAAGAATCTGGCAGTATATTTGGAGCATCTATCAATGTAAGCTGCCATTCTCCAGAGGGCAATTTTGTTTCTCTGTATTCGCGTGATTCAAAAGGGCGGCAGCATTTGCTAATGATGTTAAAAGTATAAGAGCCTGAACGTAGGGTACTAACACCAGCGTTATGAATCGTCACGTTTTCATCCATAAAAAAGCCATGTTTAATTTGACAGTCTTCAATTAATTTTATCGATGAAAGATTATGTTTTCCGATGAATAAGTCTATTTTAATATTAGCATCTTTATGTTTCTCTACTGGAGTTGTGGAAAACCATTCAACGTGGCGTTTCAATTCATCATACAATTTTGTCAAGCTTCCGTCATATATAACATGTGGTAAATGCCTCAGATCAGAAGGTATATCGTCAACCTTGCTTGTTAGTAATACCGTGCTTTTCCCAAGGGCATGCGCATATCCAACTTCGTAAAACACGTTAGGATTTTGCCCTGTCATGTCTGCAATTACTAAATCTGCCTTTGAAATTTGGTTGTAAATTCGTTCGATAAAAGCCCCTTGATATATCTGCTCATCAACTCTTTCGCAGAAAGCATCTGCATCATTGCACGCAGGTTTAATTCCACGATGATAGACATCTTTGAAGATTTCATCAAAGGGCATTAACACAAAACAGTATGGTTTTGGTTTTGTGTTTACTATCTCAGTATTTTCACTTGAACTCATTTAGAAATCCTTCTGTAAAGGCAAGTACCTGCCTGTGACCATTCTCACAAAACAAAACCTAATTAGCAAACCAGAATTCCGAATCTCGGAATTGCTGTCTTATATTTTTTCAAAAGTGTGGTAGGTTAGAAATCGGGTATTCAGTTTCAGGGATCGATTGAAAAGCGGGTGGGATGACCAAGGAAGAATTGAGTCAAATTTCGGAGGTCAAAGAGAATCTGGCGTCTCTGGCTTCTGAAATCAGAGAGCAAAACAAGACGCTCTTTGAGATGACAAAACGCCATGACCAGGCTTTGTATGGCAGTCACGAATACCCCGGATTAGGCACACGGGTTGCGATTTTGGAAAAGTTCAAAACGAGCGGAACCTTAGTGGTAGAGGTTGTCATTGCCGTCGTTGCCGGTTTGCTTGCTAATGCCTTTTATGGATTCACCAAATGATCACGGATGACTATGACTACTTTTTAGCCTGTATTGCGGCATTTATGCTCCTGTTCTGTGGGCAAAGCACCCAGGCAGATTTGTGTTTTGTGCCCACCAAACCGTTTCAGGATCTGCAACCGGTGGTTGATATTCCCGATGGTTACCGACAGCAAAACTGGGCTCCCTACGGTGAAGGCTCTTGTGTGCATGCCTCAATGGTCATGATTCTGCGCTGGCAGGGTCACCCAGAGTTGGCGGACTGGTGGCGGAAATCGTTTAACGGCGGGGAATACCCCGACACGATGAACCAAAAGCTGAATGAAGCCGGCATCAGTTTTGCGGAGACGAGGAGCGGCGATGTTAAGTTTCTGGAATGGGCGATTAGAACGCGGCGTGGTGCCTGTGTCACGATCATGGGCGGGGCTCATATGGTGTGTCTGGTCGGGTTGGATGATCAAAACGCGTGGATCTTGGACAACAATGACCCGCACAACATCAGCCGTTGGACCCGTCAGGACTTTTTAAACGAATGGCATAACAGCGGCCATCAATGGGCGGTGACTCCGGTTTTTGATCCTCCCCCGAGAAAACCAAAGCTGTAATGCTGGAAATCGCTTTTAACTTTCTGATCGTGCTGCCCTGGGCGGCGGCAATTGTGTTGTTGTTTTGGATCAGCAACAAGGACTTTCTTTTACATTGGAGAGATGACGTTGAAATCTAATCTTAAAATTCTTCTGTTCGGTCTGTTTGTGTTGATGGCGGGAATGGTGACCTATGGCGACATTCAGGAGCGCGTGATTGATCTGCCCGAGGACGGCAATAAATGGTTCACCTCGCTGTTTCTGCATGATTCATGGCAGGGCAAGCCCCAGGAATCGATGGTTGTGAACGCGTTTGAAACTGATCGGCGACTGATCAGCCTGAAAGGTCAGACCGTTTTCAACACTTACACAGAATCAGATCCGCATTATCGTGAAACGTTTGCTGAAGCGATACCAGAATTACCGGCGATCACAGTGCAACGTCCCGATGGAACCATCGTTTATAAGGCCAGTGCTGGCAATATACCGCGTTCTGGTCCGGCTATCGCCGATTCGATTCAGAGGACGTCCCGACGTCGTTGCTGGCGTGGTCAATGTGAACCCGACAACGAAGTTCAGCCTTACAAAGAACGGGAAAAGAGAGGCCGTCTGCTGCCGTTAGACCCTCTGGGACCGATTCCCGATCTGATTGACCTGGGCACGAAAGCGGTAGCTACGAAGCGCTTATTTGAGGGACCATTTCTCACTGTCTTGGTTGTGATCGGTGGTCTGTTTGTCTTCTTCTTAGGTTACAAAGCAAAGGATTGATTATGGAATTGCTGGACATGAACCCGCTGATGGGAGTGCTGATTTTGGCGGGTTTGTATTTTGCTGGTCAGTTTCTGAAGAAAAAGAAGTCTGAAACCGGCGGAGGTGAGAGCGGTTTTCTTGGTGAGACTCTCGAAAACCTCACAGCACTATCAAGTTCGATGACTGCTGCAGGTTTTAAGCTGTTGCCACAACTCCCAGACGCCTTGATGAAGAATGACCGGGGTTACGTGGACAAGTTGATTCGGCAATTGATGCTGGCTTTTAACAACCCTGAGCAGCGACAAACAGAACTTGAAGAGGTGTTTACCAAGCTACTTGAGGAAAAATTCAAAGATCCTGATAAGCGACGTTTACTGTTGGATCGAATTGAACGACTCAGGGCGGCGGAGGCTGCAAAGCCTGCAGTCTGAATAAAGGGGAAGCCTGGGTTTGCCTACGGACATGAAATCAGCGGGCGAACGCCACAGGACAACAGCGGGCAAACGGTCCCGTGAACGTTCCGAGGCAGCCGCTGAAATCGGGCTCCCCCCTGCGGTGGTTGATCCGGCAAGAAAGGAAGCTTGCCGGTTTGACCTCCTGCGATTTTTGATAACGTATTTTCCACACTCGACGGGCTTAAAACCGTTTAGTGAGGATCATAAACGGGCGATTGAGTCGATACAAACGGCAATCCTCTCTGGGGGACGATATTTAAACGCCGTCTATCGAGGATTCGCCAAAACCACGATCAGCGAAAATGCAGCCCTCTGGGCTACCCTGTATGGGCATCGTCGATTTGTGGTGATTGTGGGAGCCGATGAAACAGCGGCTTCTGAAAACATTGATTCGATTAAAACCGAATTACTGACCAACGAACTACTTTATGAAGACTTCCCGGAAGCCTGTTTTCCGATTGTCGAGTTGGACAACAAGTTCCAGCGATGCAGTACGCAAACCGTCGGCGGCGAATTGACCCACATTAAGTGGAACGCCGACAAAGTCGTGTTGCCCAGTGTTTATGTGAATGATGAACTCAGTGACAGCGGTGGGGCCATTATTCAGGCCAGAGGATTGACGGGCCGTATTCGTGGTTTGGCACACAAACGTTCTGATGGAGTGAAACAGCGTCCCGACCTGGCGATTATCGATGACCCGCAAACCGACGTTTCAGCGGCATCACCGACTCAGGTTAACAGCAGACTGAAGTTAATACAAAAGGCGGTTCTGAAATTAGCCGGGCACAATTCCACACTGGCGTGTGTGATGAATGCAACGGTGATTGAAGAGGGAGATTTAGTTGACCAGCTGTTAGACCCGATCAAGCACCCCGAATGGCAGGGTGTGCGGGTGGCGATGGTCAAAAGCTGGTCGAAACGACATGACGATCTGTGGAAGGATCAATACGCGAGACTTCGCAATTCGTACAACCCTGAATTACCGGGAGACAAAAAGCGGGCAGAGGAAGAAGCAACCGTATTTTATCAAGCCAACTTTGAGGCGATGAACGATGGTTGCGAAGTCAGCTGGACCTACTGCTACGACGAAGAGAATGAAATCAGTGCAATACAGCACGCCTATAACGCCCTCATTGATGATGGTGAGGACGTTTTTGAAACAGAGTACCAGAACAACCCCCAGCGGGCTGGCTCTGATAGCTTTCAATTGTTGTCAGTGCGTGAAATCGCTGAAAAGTGTAATGAGTTTGGACGTTTTGAAGTTCCTCCGGATTGCCGCAAATTGGTGATGTCAATTGACGTACAACAGAAAGTTTTGTTCTACACGATTTTGGCGGTAACTGATCAGTTTGACATTTTTGAATTGGACAGCGGTTGTTATCCAGAGCAGAGAAAGCAGTTCTTTTCTCTCAAAGACATTAAGCCCACCATTCAACAGAAACATCCGGGATTAGGATTAGAAAAACAACTTGAAGAGGCGTTACTAACGTGCGTCTGGTTATTTCACGGGCAGACCTACAGAAACAAAGCGGGTGAAGAATTCAGCCTCGGAACAACACTGATTGACGCTGCCTGGGGGGAAAGCAATGCGGCGGTGAAAAAGGTCTGTCGTGAGAGTGCGTTTGCAAAAAAATTGTATCCAGCCTATGGGAAAGGGGTTAAAGCCTCTGACTATCCCCTGCTTTCGATTAAACCGCAAACAGGAGAGTTCAGACCATCGGACACAACGGTTCCCTGGAGGATGCTACCCAGTGAGGAACGAGGCCAGCGGCATGTGATCTGGGACACAAACAGCGTGAAAACGTTTTTACATAGACGACTTTTGGTGCCATACGGGTCACCGGGATCGATGACTCTTTACAACAAAAAAGGAGGGCATGATTTATATGCAGAACATTTAAGGGCTGAGTATGCGATTGAGGTAGAGGCAAGAGGACGGAAGGTGAACGAGTGGAAGATTAACCCCGGCAGACCAGACAATCATTGGCTTGATACAACTGGAATGGCAATTGTGGCGGCCAGCATCGAAGGGGCTTCTTTACTCGGAAAACCTGCAGCAAGAAAATCAAACCGCAAACGACGCAAAAGGGTGAGTTATCTATGAGCACAACCAAGGCGAGTAAAAAAACTGGTCGACCCAAAGGAAAAAAGACGCAGGATTTACCTGTAGTAGAAATCTCGGCTACCCACTGCCCAAAATGTAAATCGACAGAGAGAACCGGTTACAACCGTGTCAAAACAATGCAGCACTCTGGCACGAGCCCAGCGGGGATACCCTACAACTACATTAGCTGGAAACGAACACAGTGTGCAAAGTGCGGACAGCATCGCATCGATAAAACTTACGAAAATGTGATCTGACAAAACAGGAATTCCGAATCTCGGAATTGCGATCTATCGTTTTTTTAAAAGTGTGGTAGTTTGGATTTCATGAGTGAAGAAAACATAAAACAAATACTCGATGCTGGTGTGAAGAGCGTGACGACGGACGGGGTAACAACTCAGATGGTTACCCCGTCCGAACTGCGCAAACGCCTGCGGGAACTGAACCAAGCTGACAAGACCACGCGCACGAAGCGACCGGTGGTTTCTACGATCAACCTGGGGGGTGCGTAAGTTTTGCTTAACGGATTGAGCAACGGTATCAACCGGGTTCGTTCTTATTTCGGCTATGACGCAGTCGAACCGAAGAACAAGCGCAAATCGCGTTCAGGGCCGATCAAGTCCGAAGACGCGGTGCTTGGTACGTCTGCACGTCGGAAAGTGATCAGCACAGCAAACGAAGTTCACCGCAACTTTGCGATTGCCGGTTGGATGATTCGTAAGCACCTTGATTACACGACTCAATTTTCGTTTCAGTGCAAAACTGAGGACGAGGATTTTAATAATGAGGTTGAAGAGTTTGTCAAAGAGCGATCCAAAAAGACCAACTGCGACATTGCAGGTCGCCATGACTTAGATACGTTTATGCGAATTGCTGAAATTCGCTCCCTGGTTGACAACGATGTAGGCGTCCTGCGATTAAACACGGGACACTCTCAAGGGGCTGAAGGCGACCGTATTCGCAATCATCCAAAGCCAAACAAAAACGATATCTGGGTGCATGGCGTTCGCACAAACAAGGCTGGCAGAGCCTTAGATTACGCGATCTTCAATCGTGGCAGAGGCGGGAACGGGTACGAATTTGACCGCACAGTCAAAGCAAACAACCTGTATATGCACGGCTACTATGATCGATACGACCAAGTACGCGGAGTATCGCCAATCCTGGCTGGGCTGACTGACCTGCAAGACGTTGATGAAGGTTTCGATTTAGGGCTGGCGAAGCTGAAAGTTGAACAACTGTTTGCAATGGCGATTTTTCGCGAAGCAACAGAGGGCTTCGGTGGTCCAACTGAGACAGGCAGTGATGACGAAGAAACCGAAGTCGATGAACGAAAATATCAAGTTGATTTTGGTGCAGGTCCAGTCATGTTGGACTTGGACCCAGGTGACCGAGCAGAATTTTTAAAGTCGGATGCACCGGGCGTTAACACAACCGGGTTTTTGAACTCAGTAATTGCAGTCACTCTCAAGTCGTTAGACATCCCGTTTTCATTTTACGACGAAAGTTTCACCAACTTTTTTGGTAGCAAGGCAGCATGGCAGCACTACGACAGGTCATGCGTAACGAAACGACAGCGCAACAGGTCACTCCGTGATTGGTGGATTGTCGGCCAACTCCAATGGGGTGTGATCCATAATGAAATAAAGCTTCCAGCTGGAATCAGGCTGAAAAAACAGTTTTGGGAGTGGGTTCCTAACGGGATGCCCTGGTGGGACCCATTGAAGGAAATCAACGGTGATAAAGCTGCTGTAACAGGCGGTTTTGATAACCCATATGACATCTGCAAGCGACGCGGGAACAAAAGCTTTGAGGACAACATAAAACTAACCGCCAAGGCATACAAGTTTGCAAAAGACCATAGCGTTCCGTTGGACTTCGGAATTGTACAAGAAACCGTTGAAGTGGTGAAAAAAGATGACTGATGTTTCTGAAATCCTGAAAAAACCGGTCAACAGACTACGTTCAAAAGTGAATCGTGGTGCGGTTGGCAATGTTGATCGTGAAGGCGGCGACAATGGAGCCGGACTGATCAGCGGTTTCAGTGTGATCACACGAGGCGAAGCCCTCGGTCATTACATGTGGTGTGATGGTGAATTCCTGCAGCAGGTTCACGATGCCATTAACGAAGCTGGGGGAGCTGGGCTGAAAGCCCGATTTACTCACCCTGGTTTGTCAGCTGATGGACTGGGCAAGTTTCTCGGGAATATCAAAAACGCATCCATGAAAGGCGATCAGGTTATTGCCGACCTGCATTTTTCGAAGTCGGCACACAAAACGCCTGATGGCAATCTGGCTGGTTATGTGATGGATTTTGCCGATGAGGACCCGGATAAATTCGGCTCTTCAATCGTGTTCATGCCAGACCGCAAGTCGCAAGAGTTGTTTTATGTTGAACACAAAAACGAGGATTCCGGGGATTTTGAAAGCCCCGATCCTGACAACAAAAAAAATTATGAACATTGCCGACTCTCCAAGCTTTATGGGGCTGACATTGTTGACGATCCAGCAGCCAACCCTGACGGATTGTTTCACCGGGGGCAAGATATCCCCCAGCAGGCCGAAGAGCTGTTGAATTACGCGTTTCACATTGAAGGGGCTGACAAGCCTTCTCAGTTTGATTTTGGAATTGATCCTGACAGGCTCTCTGCCTACCTGGATCGTTATCTTGATAACCATGGTTTAATAATTGTTACTAAAGGAGAGCTTGAAGAAATGGCAAATGAAACCGAAACACCTTCCAAACCGGAAGTCAACATCGATGAAATCCGTTCCCAGTACACTGCTGAGTTGAACAAATATGTTTCCAAGTTCGGTGCTGAAAACGGAGTGAAATGGCTCGGTGAAGGCAAGTCGTATTCTAGCGCACTGGAAGCCCACGTTGATGTTCTCGGTGGTCAACTGGCAGCCAAAGACAAGCAGATTGAAGAGTTGAATGAAAAAATTGCTTCAATCGATCTGGGCGAGGATACTCCGCTGGAATCAGGCCAGGCTGGTGAGAAAAAGGGCGGCGGCAAGGGCGCAAAGGGGAAATACGACGCGTTCCAGGCGTTGCACCGGTTTAAATAAACAAATCGTCTCAGGTCTGTATTTTTGAAGACGAATTCAATCAAAGGAGTGATGTAGAGTGGCTGATACTTATGAAACTTTAACGGATATTGGCAAGGTTAATGACGAAAACCTGGCCGATGTTGAGATATCGGATCTGCTGGACGATGCGCCGTTGCTGGCTGCGTTAGCAGCGGAAACGGCCAGCGATGGCGATAAGCATAAATACCCAAAAGAGACGGGGGCACCTGTTGTTGGCTTCCGCAACATCAATGCTGGTATTGAACACACCACGTCTGGTGACGAAATCGTCACGATTGATTTAAAGGTTCTTGACGCTTCAACGCGAACGGACGTGGCTGCTGCGGCAACTTGGAAAAAAGGCGGGCCGCTGGCATTCGTTGCTCGCAAGAATCGACGCAGCCTGAAATCTGCTTTTGCGACTGCTGAAAAACAAATCATCTACGGAACGGGTAATAAAGCAGATGGCTTTGTTGGTCTGGCTGATGCGGAAACGCTGGATGGTCTGGACGATCCAATGGTGGTCGATGCTGGCGGGACGACTGCCGACACTGCCAGCAGTGTTTACCTGATTCGCACCAATGATGAAGGCACTGACTGCACACTCATCACTGGAATGGAAGGCAATATTACCATCGGTGAAACCAGCACTCAAGAGGTAGATGACGCCGAAGGTAAGCACTATCACGCTTATGTCACTGCGATTCTTGCCTGGCTGGGTCTTCAAATCGGGTCAATCCATTCAGTGGGCCGGATTGTCAATCTCACCAATGACGCAGGCAAAGGTTTGACTGATGACCTGATTTATCAGGGTTTGGAAAAGTTCCCTTCCAGCAAGCAGCCTAACTTGATTGTGATGAACCGACGCAGTCTGGGTCAGCTGCGGAAGTCCCGTACGGCCACGAATGCCACGGGTGTACCTGCACCACGACCAACGGAGGTTGATGGCATTCCGATTATTTGTACGGATTCAATTGTCAGCACAGAACCATTATTGGCCGCTGAAGAATAATGAGCGTCATTGAAAACGTTCTTGCTGTGGGGCTTCAGGCTGGTTTGTCATTGACGGCAACCAGCCTGACCTACACCTCAATTGCCGACTCTGAAAACCCTATCGATTTGATGGGGACTCAGGGAAAAAAGCTGTTCAAGATTCAGGAGCCGGGAAACCCCATCATTGTCGTTGAAAGTGTGGATTTCCTTATCTTTGTTTCTGACTTGGTGCTGGATGGCATTTTGATTAAGCCCCAGCGAAACGATGAAATTGCCCGCATACGGGGCACTAAGAAATTGATTTACAAGGTCCTCCCGATGGGTCGGGAAATACCCTTTTTTGAATATTCAGATACCGGGCAAACTGTCTTCCGTATCCACACAAAGGCGTTCCGTGAAGAGGATGTTGTTTGATGCCCATTAATGTGACTGATATTGCTGATGCGATTGTGGAAGCCCTGAATGACGCTGGTAACGCATCAGAATTCACAGAGGAATTCACAGCAAAGCGGTCTTATTCACTGAATACCAACTGGTCTGAGTACACGGAAACGCCTGAAGTATTTGTGATCTCGAGGAAGGAAGTCAATCAGCCGGAAGACCGGGAAGATGATCGTTTTGAATTCGGTGTTGGAATCGCTGTAATTCGCAAAGTGGCAAACACGGAAGTGGACACCATTGACCCACTGCTGGATCTTCCCCGATCCATCAGAGAGTTTCTGAATAAACGGGACATGGCAAACGTCAACAGTGAAAACTGCACAATAGAAGTGCTGTTTCTGTCTGATGAACTGTATCAGGATTCATGCCTGATCACGACTCTGGGCAGTGAGTACTGGACTGAACAATGAGCATCAAATTCACCAAGGTAACCACGTTTTTCGACAGGCAAGCCGTAATTGAACGGTTGAGTCCTGCCGCGCGTAAATACCTTGGATGGGCCGGTGGGCTCACTCGCAAGATTGCTCGCCGTTCATTAAAGCAGGCACGTCAGAAAAAACTGTCAGAAATGACTGACATTGAAAAAGAGGTCTATCAGCAGCGCGTTGAATGGGCGGCCAAAAATGGACTGCCGAAACCACGACGGCCAGAAATATCTGCAGAAAAGGGAAAGCCCCCTCTCCTGCACATGAAACCAAAGTCGCCATTGAAAGAACTGTTGTTTTACGGACTGGATCTGAAGACGGAAACGACCGTTGTAGGACCGAAAAAAGCAAAATCAGGGGTGGTTGAAAAGTTGGAACGAACACATCCCACGATGAAACCGGCGCTTGACCTGGTCACGCCTCAACTCACACCTTACTGGAAGAATTTAATCAGTACTTAAAAGGAGTCTGAATCATGACCACTGGTCGTAAATCAAAAATGTATATCGATGTTGCCGGGGCCGGTCAGGGAAGCTGGGTGGAAGTCACGCCGGTCGGTGATGTGGACATGCCCGATTCGAAGAACGTAGAAGCCATCAACACGCGTGAATCACCGTTTCAGAAAAACGCTGAAGGTCAGCGAGTGATTGAACTCAGTTTCAATCTGAAGATCAAAAACGGAAACGCCAATTTCGAAGCCCTGCGTGATGCTTACGAGGCGGGAGATGTGATCGGTGTGGCTAATTATATCGGTGATATGGCTGACGCTGGCGCTCAGGGAATGCACATGGACTGCATTATCTCAGAGATGCCGAAAACGATTCCCCTGGAAGGATACGCAAACAGCAATATCAAGCTGGTTCCCGCGTATGACAGCACCTTTGAACCCGTCCTGATGGAAACAACGTAGTAATACAGTCGTTTCAGGTTGTGTCTTTTAATCAATTTATTTCCTGAGAAATAATCCAGAGGAAACCATGAACCAGAAAAACACGCTCCGCAAGTTAAAAGTTGGTGATGCCGTTGAACACAAAATGATCGACGAAAACGGTGACGAAAAGCCCGTCAAAATGCGTGTGGTCGGCAAAAAAGGCCAGCCCGCTACGTTGAAGAAACCGGAGCCATCGACTGCGGAAGCTAAAAAGTAAGCCCCTGTTTTCTTTCCCCGTTTTATGAATCAGCAATTTAGGAGGCAGAATTTTGTCTGCAAGTTTTAAAGACACAGCGGGCCGGGAGTGGTCAATCAGAATGACGATTGGTCTGGCTGCCAAGTTGAAAAACGAGGCTGGTTTTGATTTCGTTTCAGTGCTGAATGATCCTCAGAAAGCCTATGAGCTGATCGGACAGCTGTATGAGGACCTCGATAAATTCCCCAAAGTCATTCACATGGCAACTGGCATGGAAATTTCGCTTGATGAATTCATGGAAGCGATGGACGGCGAAGTAATTGCCGATGCTTTTGAGGCACTGGATCAATCCTTCACAAATTTTTACCGTCCGGGCAAAAGAGAGCAGATAGCCCGGTGGAAGGAACAACTGAAACAGGGCCTGGAGAATCAACAGGATCTAATCATGGAGGAACTGGATCAGAAGATGCAGGAGGGGTTCCCGAACCTGCTGAAAGAAGCGGTCAGCGAACAAATCTCTGGGAAATAATCTACCACATGGCCGGTTATGTCGGGGTGGTTGATATTGCCCCGTTGACTGTGCGGGAACTGTATTGGATGTACGAGGGCAGATACGAAGTTCATGACGTGGCTTTACGATCTGTCATCGCATCGATCTACAACACATTTTCGAAGAAATGGATTAAGCCAGACGATCTGAAAGAAAAACCTGCTTCAGATCAGGAAATGACGGTCGAACAGACAGAAGCTCTGTTTATTGCAATGGGAGTTTGTACCAGTGGCGGGTAGCACGGGAGCAATCAGAGCAGGTCGGGCTTTTGTGGAAATCGGCCTGGAAGATTCCAAGCTATATAAAGGCTTGAACAAAGCGGAACAGCGATTTAAATCCACTGCCGGCAACGTCCTGAAAGTCGGCGGTGGTCTGGTTGCCGCTGGAACTGCCATTATTGCTCCTCTGACAGCTGCTGTTTTCAAGTTTGGCGATATGGGTGACCAGGTTGATAAGATGTCTGCCCGCACTGGAGTGACGACTGATGCACTTTCAGAGATGGGTTTCGCTGCCGAACAATCAGGAAGTGGTATTGAAACCCTTGAAAACGGTTTTAAGGGCATGGATAAATTCCTGCTCAATGCCGAACGCGGATTGAGCACGGCAAAAGACACGATGGATGATGTAGGATTAAGTCTCTCTGAATTGTCCGGATTGTCAGAAGATCAAAAGTTTGAACTGATCGCCGATAAACTCAGCAAAATTGAAGATCCTGGAAGACGTGCTGCGCTGGCGATGCAATTATTTGGACGCGCTGGTCAGCAACTTGTACCTCTAATCAATGGTGGCGCGGTAGGAATCCAGGCACTGAGGCAGGAAGCCCGCGATTTAGGGTTGTCTATCGGACCAGAACAGGCCAAAAACGCCGCAGAATTTACCGATGCCTGGAACAGAGTGAAGCGATCAGTGACAGGGGTTACGTTTGCCATCGGCGGCGCATTGGTACCTACTCTGACCGATCTTTCCCGGTACGTCGTGGACACAATCAAGGTAGCCCGCGAATGGGTCAACGAAAACGCCAGTATGATTAAGATTGCCGCCGCTTCGGGAGTCGGTTTGATTGTCCTGGGCGGTGCGTTAATCGGCGTTGCCGGCACCCTGTTTGGTGTGGCTCTGGGGTTTAAGCTGCTGGCTGCTGGAATCAGCCTGGTTGCCGGCCTGATAACATTCCTGCTTTCCCCGCTGGGGCTGGCTCTGGTGGCCCTGGGTGCTATTGCGTATTACTCGGGTGCGGGAGCGGCCGCGCTCGACTGGCTGAAGGAAAAATTCGGTGAGCTGGCGGCGTTCGCCACGGAATCGTTCGGCTTGATTAAAAAGGCCCTGGATGCGGGTGAATATAAGCTGGCAGCAAAAGTTCTTTGGGCTGCTGTGAAGGTGGTCTGGTATGAGGGCCTGCAGGATCTGTCTGATAAAACGGCATCCTGGAAGAAAACGTTTCTGGATATCTGGCAGGGAACGATTGACAACGCGTCCAGTTATTTCATCGATACCTGGGCGACGCTGCAGTCTGCCTGGACAAAGATCACACAGTTTTTTGGTGATGCCTGGGACCTGGTGATTGGTGGGATCATTAACGCGTGGAAAGACGCCCAGAACTACATCGCGAATAAAGGTCTGGAAATTGTCGGGGCGATTAACTCTGATTTCGACGTGGAAGGCGCGAAAGAGTCTTTGCAGGAAGCACATGATTTAGAAAAAAAAGACCGATCAGCAGCCCGCAATCAGAGCATTCTGGACCGTGATCAAAAAACGAGAGACGAACTCAAAGCAATCGAGGACGCACGCGTAGGCGCTCAGGAATCCAATTCAGAAGAGGCAAACCGCAAGCGGGAAGCCCGTGAAAAACGCCTGGCAGACTCTCTGGAAGCGTCTCAGAAGAAAGTGGATGAAGCCCGTGCCGAACTGACCACATTGACAAAAGAGGTCAACGCACTGCCAGACAAGCAGGAATCGGCCATCGTCAACGGTGCCAAAGATTTCTCTGATTTCGCTGCGTCCCCAGATGGGAAAAACGCCCTGGGGGCTGGCAAAAAAGAAACCGGCATTAACCTGAAATCAGAAGAGGGCACCAACCTGCTGGCCAACCTGTTTAACCAGGGTTCAGAGGGGGAGCTGCTGGACGCAACAAAAGACGGTAACGACCTGTTGATTTCTGTGATAGATGTTTTGAACAAGAAACTCAATCGATCTGTGGAGCTCGGATAATGGCCGGTGATGTGGTCGCATGGCGGCAGGGATTTGAAGATTCAGCGGAGTTTGCTGAAGGGCCTCTGCATACCTACACAGAGACGTTCATTGCGACGTTAAAGACCAAATTCACCAGCCCGATCGCAATTGCCAAGTATTCAAAATGCCCGAAACCCGGCGATCGACACAAAGATGATCCCACCACTTACGTTTCCCGCGTGAAACCGACACGCATTGGATTCACACGGATCTGGAAAGTGGTTGTCGAATGGACGTCGGAATCGCTTTCCGGAAGTAACGAGCTGGACCCATTGAAACGACCTGCTGTCATCACGGTCGCAACAGAAGTTGAAGATGTCACGACATTGTTTGAGGCCAACGGCCGCTTGCGGATTAATTCCGCTGGCGACCTGGTGCCCGGCATCCGGAAAAAGACATTTCAAATCTTTCGCATTGAAAAAAATGTAGCGCAGATTCCCGACTGGTTTTTAGACTGGCCCGGCTCGATCAATAAATACGACTTTCCGATTGAAGGGAAGATACATCCCGCCAGAACGATGCTGTTACTGCCGATCGAACGACCAAAGCAGATTCTGGAAAACGGTGTCTGGCATTACCCGCTGGTTTATTCGCTCAGGCGGGATAAGGACACCTATGACGTTCCGGAACCCAGCATGGGATTTCATGAGCTGTATCCCGTGGTTGAGTTGGTCAAAGGTAAATACATCACGAAATTCCGGAAACAGCGAATCACGGTCGGCACACCTCCGGAGTATCCCAAAGAGAAACAGTTTCTCGACAAGAGTGGTTTTCTGCTGGATCTCAAGGAAGACAAGAAAAAAGGCGGAATCGATCTGTCTCAGATTTACATCCAATACCGAAGAGACCTGATTGAAGAAGACTTCAGAATATTACCAGTAACTTAAACAGGTGAAATGATGGCGAAAAAACTAGTGTGGATCGGCGGTGCCCCGGCAAAGGCAAGGGCAGAAAAATACACGCTGCCGGCTGACATTGAATCAGGTCAAGTGTTAAAAGCGACGATCGGTCTGAAAACCATTACCTATACCTTTCCAGATGGCCCGTTGCGCCCTGATGTTGTGGACGCATTCGTTTCAGTCTGGGATACAGCAGCGGAAGACATCCCCGAATTTACTGCCGTTTCCATCACTGATAATGGCGACGGTAGTTTTAATCTGACGGCAGAGGAAGCCGGCAAGCCGTTTGTTGTGACAATTACGATCGGAACCGGAACCAATGAAATCCAGGTGGTCACGCTGGTCGGCAGTCCTACGGGAGGATCCTTCACGCTCGATTTTGCTGGTCAGGAAACCGCCAATATCGCTTCCGACGCATCAGAGGAAACCGTGCAGACGGCTTTGGAAGGGCTGTCAAATATCGAAGTCGGTGACGTGCTGGTAACAGGTGACGCGGGCGGGCCTTGGACGATCGAATTTCAGGGGGCTTTGTCTGATACCGACGTGGCGTTGCTGCTGGCCGATGATACGCTCCTCGAAGGCACCAACGAAGAACAGACCATCACGCTGGCCAGCTGCAGCGGTGGTACATTTGCTCTGGAGTTTGGTGAAGAGACCACAGATCCGATTGCGCATAACGCCGATGCAGCAACGATTCAGTCTGAACTGGAAGCCCTGACTGGCATCGGTGCCGGCAATGTCACTGTGAGCGGAACAGGACCCTGGGTGGTGGAATTCATCGGAGACTTGAAAAGCACCAATGTCAGCCTGATCACAGTTGATGGATCAAACCTGACCGGCGTTTTAGATGTTTCGATCGATGAAACGACGCCGGGCGGCGGCGGTTCAAATGAACTCTGGAATTTGGCACTTTATGGCGACGGGGCTTTTGATGGTGCCGTTGAAATCTACGGAAGTGCGTTGGCGAGTGGGGGCACATTTACGATCTCGATTAGTGTAGACTCCGATGTGATAATGACGACGGCTCCTATTGCCTATGATGCAACAATTCAAGAAGTGCAGGCTGCAATTGCGGCGGTTGGCTCTATCGCAAACAACGGTAATTACATGCATGGAGTCTGTGTCTGGGAATCCGCATCGACAGGAACTGGCCAGTTGTCGGACGGCGATCGTATCTACTTATGGATCAGTCCAGAGACTGCGAAAACGGCAGCCAGCAACGCGGTTTCCGTAACGATCAATAACACGAGCATGACTGGTGGTGTATATAGCGCTGGTACTCCATCTAATCCCACATTCTCCAGCACAGCAACTGATTTTTCGTCATTCTATATCCAGGTGGATGGCTTTGCGACAGACGATTTAGATGTCGCATCGACAATCGCGCAAATACAGGCCGCGGTTGAAGCTTTGCCAAATGTTGGTGTTGGTAATGTTTTGATTACCGGTGATGTGGGTGCTTATACATTCGTCAGACATTTGGAATTCATAGGCAGTTTAGCAAACCAAGATACTGGAAAAGCGGTTACGATCGGTACTAACAATGTTGATATCGGCGGTCACGTCACAATAACCTTTAAAATACTCGAAGGTATAAGCGGAACTGGAGAAGTTCAAACTCTCAGTATTGCCGGTTCGCCAGGAGCGGGGACGTTTGCATTGCGGTTTGGCGGAGATGATACGACTCTATTGGATTTCGATTCGACGGCGGAAGAAATCGAAACCGCGTTACAAGCCCTGGATAGCATCGGTGCTGCTGATGTCTCCTGCAGCGGGGGAGCATTACCGGACACACCCGTTGTCATCACGTTTGCGGCGGCGCTAAGTGGTCAAGACCTGGACCCGATCGAAGTGATTTACGGTCACGTTGCCGAGACGGTAGCCGGCGGTGGTCTTCCCTCGGTCGAAATCAAGACGACGCAAACCAAACTGGCTTACGAGTTAGTCACGGAAAACGAAGGTCCCAATGACTGGAACACTGCAGCGAACTGGGACACGCTCTCACTGCCGGAAGACGACGACACGGCCATCATTCCGGATGGAGCAAACATTCTGTACGGGCTGGATCAATCCGGTTTGTCTCTGGCGCTGTTGGAAATTCACCGTTCGGATACTCAAATCGGTTTACCACGGCGGACAGACGCTAATGATATTGAATATCTGCCCCGCTATCTGAAACTGACGGCAACAAAAATTGTGATCGGACTGGGGGCCGGAAGTGGCAGCCAACGCATTAACATTGATTATGGGTCATCCAGCCCGGAAATCGAAGTTTACGGATCTGCCAGCGGTCAGAATGGGGAACACGCTATCCAGTTGATCGGCGTCAATGCGGTCAATACCGCCACTCTGCTGGTACTCGATGGAGATGTGGGTGTGGCAACCGGGCCAAAGGAAGCCGCCTATCTGAAACAGATCACACAGCGCGGCGGTCAGGTCTGGACCGGTTCGGATGTGGGATTGGAAGGAATCGACAGAACGGGCGGTTTGTACCGGTCTGACCGAACCATCATTGACGGACTGGTCACGTTATGACAGAGCTGCTTAACCTGACGGGTACAAAAGAGTTTGCGAAGTCACTGGTGGATCTGGTGGAGTGGTGGAAAACCAAACCGAATTCGTCTGCGCAGACGATCGACGATCGAACGGTTGATACAGATTATCATCCTCCCATTCGTTACATCACGTTACAGACTTATTCGACGTACATTCTCCGCACATATGCTTCCACCAGCTACGATTTAGATGGCGATGACAGAGCGGGGCAAAAGTATCTGGTTATGGTCGATGGGGACAAACCGATTCGCGTGGCGCTCACCCATTACGAGGCTGCCGGCAATCAAAAGCAGATGATTGAGTTTGCCGGCGATTCGATCAACGGTGAAATCAAGCTGATATTTGACGGATTCGAGACCGATCCGATTTCATTAACGGCGGTCAATGTGACCAGCGAAAACATTACGAAGGCACTTGAAAAACTCCCGAACATCGAAAAAAACAACGTCTCTGTTTCGGTCTTTCCCGGGCGGTGGATTGTGGAGTTTATCGGAAAGCTGGCCGGCAAATCGTTTGACCTGTTTGAGGTCGACAGACCGGAAGACGCCGTGTTTGAAGTACTCGTTTCAGAAACCATGTGGGCGGATAGCAGGAAGGAAGCGGACCTGCATTATCCGATTCCCCTGTATGGAAAATACGACAGCGATGACGGTGCCATTAATGACGCCGTGGCCGCAGGATCAATCGGAACGGGGCAGTGGTTCCCTGGTATTGGCTATGTGTCAGATCTCAATGAATGCCGTGATTCCAATGGCGATGGAACCCCGGATCTATAAGGTTTTCAAATGTCAAATTGTGCCATGTCGTTGATTCAGAAGCCCTGCCCGCGCCGGAAATTCCATTGCAACCGCTGTGGAGCAAAGATCCTGAACGGCAGCCGCTACTGGGAGTTGACTGTTCCCACGTTTCACAAGTGGTGGTATCAGGAGTCAGACACACTGATTACAAATGCCCCTGGAACAAACCCGGTGATTATTAAAGCGATTCCGAATCATACAGCGGTTCTGAATAACCCGACCGCTGTTGAAACGCAATGCCGGTTTACAGGAAAAAATGTTCTGGAATTCCTCGTTCCCGATCGCACTGTTTCGAATTCAACCACCTGGCCCGACTGGGTGAATGATTTTGATTTGCTTGACACGGGTGTTCCGTTTACTTTTTATTACCCGTTTACAGACAGTGACATTACCACCTGGGCGGCGTTTTATCGACGTCATACCGCTGAGGTGAGTTTTGAGGAAGCAACACTGGATGAAGGAAATCTGGTTACGGCGGGACGGTGGAAAATCGCGCTGAATGTGGATCAATTGGCCAATTACCAGCAAGCGACCTATCATGGGGACATTATCTGGTGGGATGAATGGCATTTTTATATTGATCAGATTTTAAATGGGAATTACATCAACCGAGATGATTATCAGGTGTTCGATGGGATCGACACGCATACGGCATCGCCGAGTCCATTGACAGGCACCTATTACGCCCCGGACGGGTTCCAGTGTCCTATTCGGGACGGTGAAACCATTCGGTTTACGAAGCCGCTTCCAACGCTTCCCCCCGCTGAATTTAGCGGGATCACAATAAATTCGCTCCCACCTGGTTACGGCTGGCCTCCCCACATTCCGGAGTATGTGATTGATGAAATAACCGGACTGCCAACGACGACGCCAACCGTTCTTTCTGGCATATTTTACCCGGAAGGGTTTACCAGAGGTGATTACCTGGCCCCCCCCTATATTGATGTGAGACACGTTCCCCGATGACGATTTTAAGCACTGCCGCAAAACAAAAACTCTGTGAGTCCTGCCCAGAACGCCGGAACTATTTTTGCACCAAACAAGGTGACGAAATCCGCCACCTGGTTAAAAACCGAACGGCCTGTCCTGGCTGGGGAAATGTGGTTGAACGCCGCCAGATTACCCCCGCCCCGGACACGCCTCCCGCGCGGGGACACAACAAACCGACCACGCTGTCCGTCATTACCCGCTGTCATGTCGACCGGCCGCGCGGTTTCGCGATATTGCGCGAATCGATCGAAGCCCAGACCGTCCAAGGTATTGAACACGTTTTAATTAAAAGCCCCGGGCAAATCGGTATTCCCGGCGCGAATCGATTGCTGGCCAGTGATCCGGCGGCGGAAACCGTGAACGGCGATTATATCCAAGTGATCGACGACGACGATGTTATTAAATCACCCGATTACCTGGAACGCCTGCAACGTTTTATTGTTGATCAGGGTTACCCGGAATGGATCATGGTGAAAGGTAATATCAAGGAACGCCGTTACCCCATCACCTGGGGCATGGAATGGAAGCCGGAACGGGGGAAGGTTGCCAGTTTTTGTATTATTGTGTCCCGTGAATTATGGAAAAAGCACCACGCCGCCTGGGGGGTTGATCGATACGGGGACTGGCATTTTACACAGGCGCTATGGGATGCCGGAAAACGGCCTGCCTGGTTTGATTTTGAAGGATGTGAAACCCAGGCCGGCCATTCTAATGGGAAGGGAGAAACCACGCCGACACGGGGGACCAGCAAGCCCCGGAAATCAAGTCCGTTTGATTGTGATGTCGTGATACCTTACCACCCGGCCGCGTTTGAGTGGGTTGAGCAGTCGGTTTTATCAATTCTGAATCAGAATGACGCGAAACCCTTGATTCATTTGATTGCGGACGGGTTCCCGGTATCCGATGACATTCTGAGACACAAATTCAACGATTTGCCAAACGTGAGAAAATACCGGAATCAACATTCGGTTGGCCCGTTTGTATCAACGATGCGCGCCCTGAAATGGTTTGAAACGGATTATATTTTCCCCCATGATTCTGATGATTTTGCATTACCTGACCGCATCCCGCACAGTCTGGAGCAGATGCAGACAACGGGCGCGGATCTGTTTGGTGCCGCCATGATGCAATTTATTGATTACAGGTGGTCCAGTGAACTGGTGGAGCGGATTTATAAGCGTTACCCGGTGATTTTTTCCGGTATCAAAAATAAAATGACGCCACAAGGGAATGCGATCCACGCCACTTTGTGTATTAAGAAAACCGCGTTTGAAAAACTAAACGGATATTATGACAGTCTGACATCGGCAGACACGCATTTAGTTCGACGCGCCCACGCTGCAGGAATGATGGTCACCACAACGGATCGGGTAGTTGCATTAAGGCGATTGCATTCTCAGAGTCTTTCACACGGTAAAAGATCGGGGATTGGATCGCCAGAATTGAAAAAGATTCACACCCAGTTTGAAGACCATTATCGACAGATTGAAGCCGGCGCCTCCCCTGGTTTGTTTGGTCGCTTGAACCTTCACAGAGAATCAGCCGAATTCCAGAGGGAGGGGGCAGCCCATGCTGTTTAGCTGTTATTATACCGGCGCCCCAGACCCGCAGGGGAAGGGCCAGATGGCGATCGACGATGATATTAAGGTGGAACCGTTAATCGGTGACTGTGAACGTCTGGGAGTGGAACTGACGATCTTTCATGACCTGCTATCAGAATCGTTTTGCCAAAAGTGGTCCAGTGATTTAATTCAATTTGCACGCGTGCCCGTTACCCCCATTTATTCCGTTTGTGATTATCGTACATTCTGCATTCGGGACTGGCTGCAAAACCACGAATATGAAACGGTCTGGTACTGTGACCTGTTTGACGTGCGAATGAATCGACACCCAGAGACGATGCTGGATCTGTTTCCTGAACATGATCTGTTTCTCGGAATCGAAAGCGGCGCCCTGAAAAATAATCTGGATACATCAGACGGCCGGTGGATGGTGAATAAATTCAAAAAGACATACGGGGACGTTCCCCCCGAGAGTCTGAATCAGACCATTTTAGCGGCCGGCCACTGGGGGGGCACCTTTGAAGCTGCAAACCGATTTTGTAATCTGCTTTGTGAGGAATTCGAGAGAGTGAACGCCGGCCGGAACAATTTAAATATGGCGGTCTTCAACCAGGTGGCTTACCGAGATATCGGTCAGGAGAATTTCTGGGCGGACGGTTACCCGTTCAATTCCGAGTTTCGCGCGTTCGACCTGAATGCGGACGCGGTTTTTATTCACAAATAGGAATGAGCAATTTGAAAAGCGGGAACGCCGGTTGCGTCAACAGCCGACGTTCCCTAACTACGGAAGGACCTGGATGAGAGGTCACAACACGCAGTATTTCTGCAAAGGGATTGTTGTGATTACAGGAAATGGATTAACACTTGGGAAGTATCGTCAACTTGAATCGGTTAAGTTGAGTTTAGGCAAACCGTATTATGAATCGAACGGTATTGCCATTTATAACGGTGACACGCAGGAACTGGGCAGCAAGCTACCAGCTAACGTGATTGATGCTTTGATCACAGATCCGCCGTATTGCTCCGGGGCTGCAGGTAGTGCTGTGGGTGCCGATCCATCAACGAAGTATTGTCACAACGGCAACACGGTCGGGCGTCCGTCGTTCGGCGGTGATTTCCGGGACCAACGCTCGTTCAAGTATTGGTGTTCGCTGTGGATCGCCCAGGCGCTCAGAGCGTGCAAAGATGCGGCATACGGTTTGGTCTTCACTGACTGGCGACAGTTGGCAACGATGATTGACGCACTGCAGGCGGGTGGCTTCTGTTACAAAGGGTTGATCAGTTGGGACAAAGGGGGCGGAGCGCGGGCACCACACAAAGGGTATTTCCGCCATCAGTGTGAATTCATCCCGTGGGGATCGAAAGGCAAGGTGCCAAAACTGAAAGACCGGGGACCGTTTCCGGGTTCCTACTCCATCGGTGTGAAGCAACTCGACAAGCACCACATGACCGGCAAGCCCACACCGTTGATGCAACGCCTGGTTCAATGCGTTCCCGTTGGCGGGCTGGCCTTCGATCCGTTCTGCGGTTCGGGAACAACACTGGTTGCCTCGGTGCTGGAAAGCCGAGGGGCTATTGGTTTTGATGCGTCCGAGCAGTATTGCGAGATTGCTGCTCATCGGGTTGAGGCTGCCCAGCGGGGCGAGTTACTGAAGTTTCAGCGGGAATGAAGGGAGTTTTTTTTGGTTTCAGAGCCAAATAACAGGGACTGATGATACAGTTTTGAAGAAAAAAAATCTGTATCTCTGGATTGAAAAACACACAAGCTAGCCTAAAAAAAAGAGCTACCTTGTGTGTATTAATTACACATACCTACCACAGGTTGCATTGAGTTACGTCTGCAGGGGGAACTTCACTTTTTCCAGCTCCGCGTTCAGATGCAGCCTCTTTATAGGCAGCATGAATACGTTCTTGAATATCCTTGGACATTTCGAAGAACTCAATATTCAGATATTTCGTATCTCGCTTGATCCGATTTTCTTCACTCAAGACATCCACGATCGGCTCACCAGTATTGGTGAACCCTTTGATTAATTCTGGTATTTTTCTACGTGCCATGATTCAACTCCCTCAAGGCCCTAGATTTAAAGCGTAAGTTACTTCTTAGCTAAGAATTCAGCAAGCCCAGCACAGGCTGCTTCTAAAATTTTAAAACGAATTTTTCTTTTGGAAGCAAAAAAATTGAATACATTAGAATCACAATACAAAACGGCGTGCACCACATCATTTTCTTCAACTGGTAATGCAATCCATGACCGTCGATCACTTTTCAACTTGAGTGCTTCATCGGCCGTAAAACCGAAACCTTTAACCATGTCTTCCAAAAACTGCTCGTCTGACACCTTTGGGTGTCTGTTCAGAGGCACAACTTTTTGTGTCCTAAACGCGGCGCCAACTAATCCTTTTGACCTCTCGATTATGTGCCTATTTCCGCTATCCCGGATATTCTCACCGAAATACCCAGTGTACTGAGCTAATTTCGTTTTATCCGGTGAAACATCATAAATTGTTAACCTTAAGCCTGGCGAAGGTTCATCTTTGCTTACGGTCACTAATAAAATTTGATATACGGTTTCTAACACAGCTTCAATAGATGTATTGGTGTTATCATTTCGAAGAATTTTATTCTTCTTTTTCTTCGTTTTTGACAGATGTAACAGCACGAGTGCTACTGCACCACCCGCATATGACGTGCCAATTAGGATGTTTGGTGTTTCTAAATTAAAGTGGGTAATAGCCGCGAGTACCAACCCGCAGGATCCAAAGAAAGAAATCCCAAAATCTTCCCGTATACCAGACTCATCAAATTCTTTTCTTGCTTGTTCTTCGTTGTTAAGTGACATTACTTTGCGCCCAATGTACATCAAATTCTTGATGATTAAAACATCAATGTACACACTGGTAATATATACGGACAGTACACAGCGCAAAGAAAAAATAAATTCCAGGCATTTTATTTATCGGCATTATCATGTCAATGGTTGATTTTACAACACATTGCTTGACAATAAACCAAACTGGAAGGTTCGAAACCAATCCGGAAAAGCCGGCCGACTCCTCGCCTATTCTATTATACCCCCCTATGCAACCATAGGCTAGGAATTTATCAGACCAGCCGGTAGATATAAAACTAGAAGATTTGGAGCACAAAATATAACTCTCAGAAGAATATTAGCCTGGATTTATTCCCTTTTTCAAAAACTGTACACATAGTATACCAGAGTACATACTCTGAGTTGGTATTTCATAGTATATCCCTCCAGAAGTCGCGGGGGGATTATTAATGAACCGCAAAAGGGAATAAAAGCCGATCGATTCAAATTAAGCCAAGATGAACCCTGACGATATCTAGTCACTAGCGAACTGGAGGAAATGAGAAAACCAGTCGTAGCTGTAATAGTATTTAAAACCATTTTCTGGATATCGGACTGCAAAAAAGCAATCTTAATCATGTGATTACTCAACTTATTAAAGCGTGCCTGCTTGTAAAAGCTGATTTATAGCTCCTGAGAGTAAGGCGGAGCGTCGTGAATTGCAAGGGAATAAGGGAGGGTAAACTGCTGTTTTTTTGGATGGTCTGCATTTGGGGGGTTCAGTCAAATTCGCACGCCGAGCCCACCACGGTCATTAACATTCGGAATTGGCACTACGTCTCGCCAGATGCCTTCGCGACCGACCTCAAAGAGCAGGATCGGTAATGTGAAAAAGCCCCTGAGAACTGAATGTTTCTTAGGGGCTTTTTTGTGTCGGTTGAGAAGTGAGGTGCTACTTCTGCAAGACCATCGGCAACAGTTGGAGTTCTGTTTCTTTGCCGTTTTTCTTCCTGATGATAACTTCTGATCCTATTTCTTTTTCAGTCCACAGGTATTCATAAACAGCCAGTGACCAGCGAAGAACTTCGGACACACTTTCGGCTTCTGACAATTCCTTGACGTGTTCGATTCTCTCTCTGAGCTTGCCTGGAAGTTCCAGGTTGATACGTACCTTATCCGGTATCTTTTCTGCCATTATTGGCCTCTTTTAGAAATTTCAGCAGTGCGCTAAAACAAATCAGAACAGTAATACAAATCACCGAAGTGATACCAATCCATTCCATCTCTGTTTTGACTGCCACAATGGCAAGCGCAACTACCCCAACAAATTCCATTACACATTCGGAGCTTCTTACAATCTCCAAAAACTTGTATATGGATCTAAAATACCCTGACGACTTGTCTGAATCGTCTAATGTAAATTCGGAGTCTTTCCAGCTATCAAAATCTGGTCCATCCCCTTCACCACTACCCTGCCGCGAATCTCCATACTCGTGCATCGCTCAACAGCCCCTTTTGAGCTGAGGAGAGCACACATCGGCCATAATCTGTAATCATAAATCTCAGCTCCTAAAAAAGATGTTACGCCACGCACAGTCTGGAAAGTCTGCTGTTTTTGACCCTCGTAAAAGGTGGGGAGCATCTCGTCGCAAACGACACCTTCTACCTTCTCCAAAACTGCTTGTTTAGTAATAGTTCTAGTTTTTACTTCCTGTATACCAGAGGATCAGTGGTGTCCTAGCTGCCTGGGCGATTATTCCAGAGGTAGTCTACATTCATTTAAAAATGAGACATTTAAGCAGCGGATGTGTATAATACACACATCCGCAAGGCGATGTCAAGATATGTTTTCAAACAACAAAAATCCGACTCACGGAACGACTCAGAAATCCTTTGATTCTCACTTGCGACAACCTACACGTCTGCTACATCAACGTCAATAATCTCTGCTTCCATGCTTGGCCGCGCAACCCGCTGAAGGTGGTCGCGAATGATTCTAAAATCCGCGTTTTTTGCCCGTAGTGAATCTGGGCCATCAAACCAAGGACGATCAACGGTTTTGCATTACGCGCCGATAGGATTTCCTCTCGAGAGCAATGGTTAAATTTACAAAACACTATATTGTACTCATGAAGGTTGCCGATACCACATAGAGTGTCTTTTGCGAGACGAATTGTTTCTTGGGTATTTCATGGAGGAAATAAGATGGGTAGACTTGTGTTTGCATTAGTATTGTGTGCTGTTACATTTCAGCTGCTTGCGAATTTAGAAGACGTGTCAAAAGTCATCAGTAGCTACATCGTAGCAAAGATGCTCCAGTTCTAATGCGTTAATGAATCTGGTAGATAAGTCGCCTTAATTTAGGGCGACTTATCTATAAACCACTGAACAGTATTTTTGATGCAAAATGTTAAAATTTGACGGCAATTTTATTGACTATACATTTCGTTTAGATATAGTAATCTCAACTGATCTGCCACGAGTAGAAACAGTAACGAAACCGTCTTCCATGAGGCGGTTTCAGTTTTGTTGACGGTTCCATTTTCGCCCAGGGTGGCGACCGCGTGTGACCCGCTGTAGGTGGTCGCAACAGATTTCTAATCCGCGTTTTTCTTTCGGCCTGTCTGGAATCCGGGCCATCTAAACCAAGGACGATTTATAACTGTCTCGCATTACGCGCAGAGGTCCGCAATGTTCAATCAGTGGACTTGTACCTTAATGGAAGTGTTCGACACGCCGGTTGGTTTCACGCTGGTTTTCGTGACGCTGGGGCCAGTGGTGGGGTAACGGAGAAACTAATTTTCAAAAATACGAAAATAGTTTTATTCTATAAAATAGGAACAACCTAAGCCCTGTCTGTGAATATAGTTGCGTATTGATTACGGGTGATTGAAAACTGCTCTTGAACAGCTCGATTTACCTCACAAAAATCAAGCACAACTGAGCATTGGACTTCACACCGTTTGGGTGTGGAATAAAAAGCGACTCAACCTGGGAGAGGGGATGACCAGTTCGACGACTTCCGCAGAATTTTGAAGCAGTGAAGAGTTTGAACTTGTTTCTACATCACTTTAGATGATTTTCGGAAAAATGGACTTTTTCTCTAAAGTGGTGCTAAAGGGTGCCGATAAATCAAGTGACTGCAAAAATTACAATAACCCAAGACAGGTATTGGCAACGTGAATCGTAATTATTACAATATGAACAAATCGTGGGTGCAAAAGAAAAGGGAGCCCGAAGGCTCCCCGGTACTTTGCGGAGTTGTCGCTCCGTGTTTCCCTAACGCCCACCGATTTCCAACCGCAATTGGAAAAAGAATGGACGCTAATAATCCATATCGGCGCACTGTCCTGCGCTTTCAAGTATATCTTACGTCGATCTCCCAACCAGCAAATCTGATACAGCTGGTATTCTCCTGCGGTCGCGATCCACCTTCTCACTAAACGCATTACGGATTGTTTGCGTTTCCCGATGCAACAAAAAACCCAGCAGGAATTGGTACTTCCTACTGGGCTAAATTTGTCAGCATCGAAAAATAGTCACCTTGTAGCAAAGGTTTTCAAATGACTGACATCAATAGTAGTCATTCTAGCGAAAGTACGTCAAGTGGAAACAGCGATTCTTATAAAAATCAAATTCAATTGTATTGCATGGCCGGCGGTGAAATGCCCACTAAAGGTTATTTCGGACCGGAATTCTGGGCTTTGAATTTCGGGGTCGAGGCACAAACGATAAGAAACTGGATTAATGAGTACGAGATTCCTTTTCTCGGTAAAAGCACGAAAGCATGCAAAGTTCGTGCAGAGGACATGCTTGATTATCTTCCGAGAGGCAACAGTGATGGCAAAACGAAGTAACGGTGAAGGATCTGTGTTCAAAAGTAAGAAGACCGGCAAATGGGTTGCCCAGGTCACGTATTACCAAAACGAAAAACGACGGCGAAAAACGAAGTCAGCAACCAGTCGATCTGATGCCAACACTTTTCTTCGGGAACTCCACAAGCAGGTTGAAAATGGATTAATTCTAAGCAGTTCCGAAACGGTGGAAGGATACCTTCTGGGCTGGGTGGACGAAGCCAAATCGCAACTGGCATACAACACCTATCGTTCCTACAAAAACATCATCACCAAACACGTACTACCAAAGATCGGCAGAAAGAAATTGGCCAAACTCACACCAATGGACGTGCAAAGAATGATAAACCAGCTGCGTGATGAATGCATTGGTGGCAGAGCATTGCAGTTAAGTTATGAATATTTAAACCGTGCATTGAGGAAAGCCTATCGCTACAGGATGATTCAGCACAACCCGTGTGAACCTGTAGATAAACCCAAACATGACCCGCGTAAAATCGACCCTTTCACTGTTGACCAAGTGAAGTTGATTTTAAAAGCCGCTACAGACCACATGCATTACGGTCTTTTTTTTACTGCGTTGACGACAGGAATGAGATCAGGTGAACTGTTCGGTCTGTTCTGGGAAAGCGTTGATCTCGATGCAAAACAAATCCATGTCATTCAGCAACTGTCACGCTGTGAAGGCGGCAAGGAAATCAAAAAACTGAAAACCGATTCCAGTTATCGGACAATCGATATTTCAGAGCAAACCGTCGACGTAATGTTGCAGCAACGGAAATGGTTGATCAGACACGGCTATGCATCATCAAAGCACGTGTTCTGCGGAAGGGACGGTGCGCCGATCAACCAAGAAAGCTTCACACGGACATGGAACAACTTTTTATCTGATCTCGAAATCAAGCAGCGTGGATTTCACCACATGCGCCATACGTTCGCCACGTTCGCGATCAGCAACCGCGTGCCGATTACAGTGGTATCTGAAACGCTCGGGCACGCATCCACGTCCATGACTCTTGATATTTACGCCCATGTTCTGCCATCAATGAAGTCTGAAGCCACAAACGCTGTCAGCAAGCTGATCGGCTGAAATTCTGCCCGGTGGCTAATGCGTGGCTAATTTTGCCAATTTACGCAAACCTGAAACACTAACAATGTTGCGGGATGTATAGCGAATAATTCGTATTTTCTACACAGTTTCAAAAAATGTATGGATGCTTGGCCCACATTTTCCGTTCCAGCAGTTGCCCGGCAATCGGAATATGCACGTGTTTGGCCAGACGCGGATCGTGGCCGTGCGCCTTCAACCAGCCCTGGTCGGGATGGTACTGCATATTGCCCAGTTCAGGATTTTTCCACTCGATCCAGATACGCATTTTCTGCAGCTGGGTTACCCGCTCTGCCGAAACAATGTACTTGATCCGCTGCAGATGATTGGCCAGCGCTGCTAACGCGTTTTTCCCTGTCTCGGCATGTTCTTCCGACAGCAGTAACGGGTCGATGGCCACCGTCCAGCCCTCAATCTGTTGTTCGACCGGGTCATAAAACGTGGGAGCTTCTTCCGCCTGCAGTCGAGCGGAAAGTGATACGACCGCACAAAACAGAATCACGATCACAGGCCGTGCAGACAGCAATTCTGATTTCCACCGATGATTCAACATTTCGATCCTCTGCCAATTGAGAGATGGAATAAGATGAGGATCGATTTTACTGACTTCGAATGAAAAGAGGAACAATCAGAGCAGTCAGGGTTCAGTTGTGTTTCCTGATTCGCATTGTCCACATAAATGTGGCGCAACCGGGGCTAATGCCCTTCGGCTCATTAGTCTTCCGGCTGTCAAAGGACCTGAAAACAAGATCAGCCGCACGGCGTTCGACGCGGTTAAAACGGATCTGCGTCAGGTTGCGGTCCTGGGAATCAGATTCAAAACCAATCAAAAAACACGTCCTGCCGGTTCAACGTCTGAGAGAGCGACATCACCTCTGGCATTTGTGAATCGCTTGTATAGAATAGAAGGGAAGCAATCACTTATTATATTGTCTGATCCATCTCGATGATTCATGAATACGAAATCACAATCAGCCTGGAAACGTTGTCTACCGTGGCTGGTCCCCTTACCACGCGGGATATTCGAAAAACCGCTGACCGGGAAACAAATGCTCGTTTATTATCTCTGGCGGGTGTGCGCATTTTATGCACTCCTGCTGATGCTGCTGATGCTTGTGCAGCGCTGGCTCATTTATCAGCCGACGCGGGTGGCCTCGCTCTCCGTTGAACAGACTGGTACGCCCTTTGGTATGGTGCATGAAATCTCAGCCACCACCGAAGATGGCCTGAATCTGAAAGGCTGGCATTTTCTTGCGGATCAGAGAGTCTGCACGGATCAGGTCGACTGCGACAGAGAACTGGCCAAAGGTCGGCCCGTCGTGATTTTATTTCATGGTAACGGCGGCAATCGGCTGCATCGCGTGGAAACCTGTCGGCTGTTGACAAGTCTCGGGCTGCATGTTTTCGCATTCGACTATCGCGGCTACGCCGAAAATCCGGGCAGCCCCAGTCAGACCGGTTTGCTTTATGACGCCCGCGCCTTCTGGAAGTATGCAGTCCGTAACCGCAAGATCGATCCCGGGCGCATTATTCTGATGGGTGAATCGCTGGGGGGCGGTGTCGCAACGTTACTCGCCAGCGAACTCTGTCAACAGAATACGCCCCCGGCGGGACTGATATTGCGGTCTACGTTCAGTTCCATGGTCGATGCCGCCTCGTTTCATTATCCCTGGGTGCCCGTCTCCTGGTTACTCTGGGATCAGTATCGCAGCCAGTCTGTAATATCAAATGTTGTTTGCCCGCTGCTACTGATACACGGAATCGAAGACCAGATTGTTCCCTATGCGCTGGGGAAAAAATTATTCGAAGCCGCTTCGCCCGCCTCGATCAGCGGCATCCCCAAACAGATGGTTTCGATCGAGCAGGGCACTCATAACGATTTGCTCTTCGAGGCGCGGGGCACTCTGACTACCGCCTACAGTCAATTCGCAAAACAGATCTTCGCGCAGACAGCCGCTCCTTAAACAGACCGCATGCGAGATGCATCACGTTACAGGCCGGCACACAAGGTTATTCCGTGGGAAATCGCTTACTGCGAAAACCGCTGGGGGTTTCTCCGGCAAGTTTTCGAAAGGTGCGTGTGAAGTAGGCGGGTGATGAAAAGCCCAGCTTGCGGCTCACCTGATCAATCGTCAGCGAGAGATCACTCAACAATCGTTTGGCCTGCCAGATTTTGATTTCGTTGAAATAGGCCATGATGCCACAGCCGTAAGTTTCGCGGAATGCGGTTTTGGCAAGGGTGGGGCTCACATGAACCTCACGGGCGACTTCCGGAATCGTCAATCGATCGTTCACACGGTTGATCAGCAGTCGCCGAATGCGCTGTGCGACGTCGTCCTGAATATTGCCGCTGACGTCAGGTGCAAAATGTTTGAGAACCAGAGACAGAAACAGCAATAAGCGACTGGTGATATCGATCATGCGCTGGGGATGTTCTGAAATCAACTGGTCGGCAATTCCCCAGAATGCATGCTGCAGATCCGGATTTCCCGCAGGTTTGACGCAATGGACTCCTTTGACAATGGTTGCCAGCTCTCGGCAGGCCTCGGCAACACCCGACTGTTCCGGCCACTCGCCCAGACGATCCAGGTCAACCAGGAAGGCAATGGTTGACGCGGTATGCGGTCCGGCATTCGACCAGTGATGATCGACGCCCGGCCCTATCATGCAAAAATCCCCCGAATCCAGCTCATAACCCCCTTTGGGTGTCTTCAACGTAAGCGGTCCCTGCAAACTGCCGTGCATGGCAATGACAGCGTGATTGTGTTTCTGCGTGGTCGTTTTCGGGGGGAAATGTCCGGAAGTAAATCGGGCGAACGGACCTGGCGTCGGATGATAATACGCCAGATAACTCCAGCTCTGCTTGAGTGTATCCATTCTCTGGGGACGCACGGCGGGAAGGTAATAAGCCAGATCGGTTTTATCTGCTTCGAGATTGATCTCGCGCTGGATGAGTTGCCTTGATGTTTTCTGGTTCTGGAGTGTAGTTTTACGACTCATGATTGTCCGGTTTCGATCATCTGATTTTCATTTTCCCGAGCGCTCTTCAATGGGACTTGAGGTTTTTCACCCAATCGACTCTGGCTGAAGTCCAGTGACACTGGAGAATCGAGCAGAATACCATAATTCTATTATAAACATCCTGGAATCTCCCGAAACCGCGAACTCATTTGAAACCCTTTTTTGAATCATCAAAATATTTTGCCAATAACAGATCCCTTTTGTACACACCCCTGATGCTGAATGTCCGATAGTGAAACCTTTAGGTCTGAAAAGACATTCTTATCTTTTAATCTCGTGGTACATTAAATATACTCAGTTAGTGAATTAAATATACGTAGACTGGGTATTCCTAGCGACTCAATTCCGGCCCATTCTTCATTGTCGATTCATGCAAGGAAAGAATATCTCAAATGTTTTTTTCGAGTCTTTGACCTGCTTTCAGTTGCGTTCACATTCAAATCAGTCTCTCTGACTCACCACGAAATACGTTTTCCAGTGATGCGCTATACGACGACGTTAAATTTCATTTTTTTTAAACCTAATTATTCCTTATTTAAATTTAGAAAAAGGATCCAGTCACGTGAAACGAAAAGCATTTACCTTAATCGAACTGTTAGTGGTCATCGCCATTATCGCAATCCTGATCGCCTTACTGCTTCCCGCAGTACAACAGGCCCGTGAGGCAGCCCGCCGTTCGGCGTGTAAGAATAACCTGAAACAAATCGGGCTGGCATTTCATAACTATCACGATGCCTTCACCACGTTTCCCATTGGTTCTCAATACGACATGTGGCAAGCCAACTGGCGGTCTTCCATCCTGCCGTACATCGATCAGGCTCCTCTTTACAATCAGTTAACGCAGACTCCCGCGAATGGCCGCGGTTATAATACCACGAACAACTGGACGGGCGGCGGTGGATATGGAACCGGAGCGGGATCCAATGAAGCCTTGGATAAAGCATACGTGAACGTATATAAGTGCCCCTCCAGCGCGCTAAGTTCTTTTTATGTGGGAACAGTACAAGGCCGACATCCCACTCCCAAGGACTCTCAAGTCGGGATGACCATGGACTATGCCGGTGTGGGGGGGGCATTCAGTGAAACGATTGCCCCTTTCACTGAGGCCAGCAACCCCAAGGCAGCGAACAATACCAGTTACGGAGCGATGGGTCAGAATGGCATGTTGCAAATTGGTAACGCCGTACGGATCAGAGACTGTACCGATGGAACTTCCAATACCATCATCGTAGGGGAAGACTCCGGCGCCATTGCCGGAGACGACCGCCGCAAGAACCTTTCCGGCGGCTGGTCTGGCATGCGATTTCCGGGTACATCCGGTGGCAATGGATATGGAGGTGGGGGAATCGTTACGATCCGTTATGCTCCCAATCCCAAAACAGCACCCGCTTATACAGGCGCGGGATACAATAACGGTCCGATGACGTCATACCATGTCGGTGGAGTTCATGTGCTGCTGGCTGATGGAGCCGTGCGGTTCATCTCGGAGAACCTCAACTTCACCACCTTGCTCGCATTAGGCACATTGAATGACGGACTGGTTGTCGGCGAGTTCTAGTAGAACTTTCTCCCATTGGTGATACTCATACGGATACGGTTGGCATTCAACCGTATCCGAGTTCCCACCCGACGACTCTGTTTATACCACCGTGTTTCTACCCAACGACAAAACAACCAGGAGATTACTGCATGCTGCCTCTGAGTCCCTGTTCTAAATTTGCTTTCGCCGGAATTCGTGGTGCCGGGCTCTGTTTTCTGACCTTATGCGCGATCAGCATTTTCGTCGGCTGTGGTCGTAATCAGGCAGAAACGAAACCGATGGGCACTGTTTCCGGCACTGTCACTTACGCAGGCAAGCCCATCACTCGTTGCCGCATCAATTTTAATTCCAGTAAATTCGGAATCGGTGCGGGTGGAGATTTGAAAGAAGACGGTTCTTACGAACTGGATGGTGCGATTCCTGCCGGCGCATATGCCGTGTTCATCACACCTCCCGATGATTTTTCTCCTGCCAATGCTGACAGCCATACAGACTTAAACAACCTGCCGTCAAAGTATCGCAGCGAATCAACCAGCGGCCTCACTGCCGATGTGAAAGAAGGCGACGGCAAATACAATTTCGATTTGGAATAATTTCCTTACGAGAATGGCTCCGGCCGTTTTATATTAATCCGGAATGATCCTCAAAAAACAGGTGCCTGATCATCCATGTCGCCGTTAATATGGAAAGAACATGGATCCGTATTTCGCATTTGACAGACGAACTCATTTTACGATCTTCACACCCCGCTTCAGAATCGACGACACTATGAATCTCAACCTGCCCCCCCACACGCGCTCCCGCCATTTTCGATTTTCGCTCAAACTGACAGGAGCGATCCTGCTGCTGACCCTTGTCGGAGTCTTCACGCCGACGAACGCTTCCGCGGGGCCGCTCCTGGCCGGCGCCGCGAAGGTGGATATCTCCAATCGAAATGTGCCCGTTAATGACCCCCTGTTTGTGAAAGCACTGGTCATTAAAGACGGCGAGCAAACCGGCGTCATCGTGACCGTCGATGCGGTCGCCATCGGCGAGATCGGTTCGATCACCAACGAATATCTGGGCAACGTGCGTGATCAGATCGAAAAAGATCTGAAAATCAAACCCGAAAACATCATGGTGAATGCCAGCCACTGTCACGGTGTCGTCTGCGCCGACGTCGAAGAACGAACCATTAAAGCCATCAAAGACGCAGCCAAAAATCTGGTTCCTGTTAACGTGGGTGTCGGCACAGGTCACGAAGACCGCGTGATGGAAAACCGCCGCCTCTTCCTTAAAAATGGTAAAGAAGCCGACGTGCGGCACGCCTATGCACTGCCGCCCGATGAAGAAGTGGCAGGCATCGGCCCCATCGATCCGGAGATCGGCATTCTGAAACTCGAGAAACAGAACGGCGAAACGCTGGCGGTTGTCTATAACTTCGCCGTCCATCCGATTCAAGGCGTCCCCGGTAAAGGGAGTACCGCCGACATGAGCGGCTTCGCATCTCAGGTGATCGAAGACAATCTGAGCGACGGCACAATTGCACTCTTCGTGCAAGGTTGTGGCGGCGATATCAACCCGGCCCAATACAAAGACGTCGATAATCCCCGCGACGCCGAAACGCTGGGTAACCTGCTCGGATTGAGCACATTGAAAGCGATCAAAAAAATCAAATGCACCGATGCCGGTTCCTTAAAAGTGATGAACGAAACGCTGACTGTGCCCCGTTCCAACAATGAAACCCGTATCGAATCTCTGAAGAAAGAACAGGAACAACTGCTGAATTCTCTGCAGGGAACCAGCTTGAATCTGAAAACATTCCTGCCGTTGATCGTGAAATACAAACTGTACGAGGAACATCCTTCGTACTATTCACACCGTTACATGCTGGAACAGAAACTGGGCCGCGACGGCTTACTGAAACTCGATGAAGAAAACCGCGCGAACATGGAACGTTACATCAACAACGTCTACAAGATGGAAATGATGACCCGCAATAAAGCAAACCTGGCGCTGCTGAACAAACACCAGACCCGCAACCAGGCCGCCGGCAAGACGCTCGACGTGGAAGTGTTCGGCATCAAAGTCGGCGACTTCCGCATGATTACATTCCCCGCGGAACTGACGGTCGACATCGGTTTGAACATCAAGAAAAATTCGCCGTTCGAAAACACGTTCGTCGCCGGATATACCAACGGCTACAACTACTATGCCCCCACCGCCGAACAGCTCAAAAACGTCGGCGGCGCCCAGGAAGACAGCGACTGCATGCTGGCCCCCGAATGGCAGGCGATCTTCGAAACCAAAGCCCAGGAAATGATCAAAGCGCTGAAGTGAGTCAGAGTGAATTGACGGTACGAGCGGTACAAACCGTTAATCCGGGAACCGTAGGCGTAGGGGTCGACCCATGTGTCGACCCGTGGTATTGATGTGGTTGGTAAAGTATCGTTTGAACCATATTCTGGCCTATTCCACGAATGATCAGGAAACTCACATCATCAGGCGGGCGGGCACATGGACCCGCCCCTACACTGGAGTAGGCGACGACAATACAAATACAAACCGTCGAGAAACCTCCGTTTTTGAACCGACGTCCCTACGCCAAAACTGACAGTAGAATTCAACTCCGCTGACATGATTCAATGCTAATTAGACAAACCGTTTATCTGGATCATCAAATGGTTCATACTCTTCAAATTCGTCTGTCATCCAGGCGTTTTCGATAAACGGTCGCCAGATACATGAATTGTCATCTAGTCGCACGTATTCATATTCCAGAAGACTCTCCCGGGAATTGGTTACCAGCTTTTTGGTATTACTGTATAAAAACAATGTTGCCGAAATGTAGAAAGAAGCAAGATTCGTTTCAGCATTTTCGAGCCAGCCTGCCCCATAAATACCTTTCCACGTAACATGAAATGCGCCGCAGGCAGGAGCGGGTGAGCCAATATCAATACAAAACCCGTGACCGATGTTACTGTTCTCAAGGTCTTCATGCTCAATGGGCACTCCTAAAAACGTTTCAAAACGCCCCAGAGTATACTGGATGATTTCGAACCATTTCTCCTTCGAATAATCCAGATCAGCAGAGAGAGGACAATCTGGAAAAATGAGTGCGTCTAAATTTTCTTGATTCATGTTGGTGCTCGCATCTCGTTCGAGTGAAGATCGCTTTGGCTGTCAGCCTGCGTAGTTAAACTTACTACAACCTGCCGACAAAGAAAACAGGCAACTGGTTCACCCTTTCAATGTGATTAGAATAAAAATCCAGAGGAGTGTGCGAAAATAAACACATACAGTCGAGAGACGATCACCATCTTGACCGGCATGGGTGGAAACTTCTTCTGAAAGCAGCGGGCCTTTAATGCCTACTTCTTCTTAATCGTCAGCCACAGGTACGGCAGTTCGAGATCGGCTTTGGGGCGGGGGGTGTTGCGTTTGGGGCTGATGCCTTTGATGACGGCGGTCGCGGTGTGTGATTTTGTTTTGTCTTTGAGACTCACGCCCTGAATCACCAGCGGCCCTTGAAACACGACGTCCGCTTTGGCTTCGAGCTTCAGTGTGACGGCCTTCTCGGTCTTCTCTTTCATTTTGGAAATCACTGGGGCGCAGGTCGCGCCTTCCGGCAGGCCGACCAGGCTGACTTCAATCTCATCGCTGAAACGCGGACTCTGACGATCAATGGTCACTTCAAATTCCAGCGGTTTATCGCCGGCGGTCAGCGTGTACTGTTCTTCCGACGCCTGTAGTGCGAAGTCGGCTTCCGTAGGTACAATCGTCAATTGATACACATATCGAAAACCGCCGTGCTGAAAACGGTCGGTCACCTGCAGGCGATATTCGCCATCGGCGGGGATCGCGTAATCCAGACGTGCGTCAAAGTGATTCCGCACGGGATCATCAATCTCTTTCAATAATTTGCCCGTCGCATCAAACAGTTTCAGATGCGCGTCGAGCGGATAACCCAGCTGATGCGAGTCCACACGAAACGTCAGTTTTTCCCCTTTTTTCGCGGTGAAGTGATAAACGTCAATCTCTTCTGCCGCTGCGATTTTTCCGGTCACACTGGCGGGAAGCGTCAGTGCCTGGCCTTTTTCCTGCTGCGTCTCTGTTGATTCCAGTACAACGGGCGTCGGACTGAGCGGGACCGTAATCCAGTTTGACAACTGCGGGTGACTGAGTAACGCGGTGCTGTTCGCCCCCTCCACAGTCGGCTGCAGCGACTTGAGACTGTCAGGCAGGTTCCAGCCTTCCAGCGCGACCGGTTTGGCCGATGCGGAATGAAACGCCAGCGGGAAACTGTGATCAACGAACGGACCTGTTGTGAGCGTCAGGCGATAGATATACGTAGCGCTGCCGGAATAGGCGATGCTGCTGTTCGCATCGGCGGGGAATGCGAACGTTCGGACATAGTAGGTTCCCTCATCGGGAGCCGTAAACACAATGCGTGGATCGTACCAAAGTGTATCATCGATCTGCGACAGGACGGTTCCGCGGTGATTGAGAATCTGCATGACGCTGTCCATCGGCGAGCCCAGCTGCTCATTGGCAATCATCGAGGCGACCAGCGTTTCCCCCTTTTTGAGTGAAACCTGATACGTGTCGACCTCTTTGGTCAACACGCCATTGATGGTCACGCCGGGCTGCAGACTTTTCTGTGCACTTGCGAGATCATCATTGGGTTCAGTCTCTGCCTGTTCGGGCAGCGTGCCAACGACAAACGGACGAATTTCCGAGGCCCCTTCGGCGTTATGAAACCGCAGCCAGTACAGGCCGGGTTTCGCAGCCGCGTCGATTTGAATCGAAAACTGTTTCTCTTTTCCCTTCTCCGGTTTTTCCGGAATCGTAACAGTCAAACCGGGGGCCGACATCCAGACGGAAACGGGCAGCGTTCCCAGAGTTTTATCGACGGCCACTTCGACCTTCTGGCCGACCTGTCCGCCCGCGGGATTCAGATAGTTCACGCTGGGTGGCGCCGCGACGGTTGACGACAGCAGACCGAAAACAAACGACATCGAGAGAACACAAGGCAGAATCTGAGCGGTAGACGACATCGGTAAATCATTCTCAGTCAGGGTCTAAAGTTATACGAATAACTCGGGAATCGGGGTTGGATCGCTGACCAGATGCGCGGGGCGTCCTTCCGGCGTAAACAGGACTTTATCGGGATCGATGCCCATTTTGGTGTAAATGGTCGAGACAAAGTTTTCAGGAGAAACCACGCGTTCGACGGCCGAATAACCGGCTTTGTCGGTTGCTCCGAGAGCCAGACCGCCGGGAGTTCCGCCCCCGGCCATCAGCACGGACATCGCGTTCGACCAGTGATCGCGGCCGCCACCCGGATTGATTTTCGGTGTGCGTCCAAACTCACCCAGCGCCAGCACCATCGTGGTATCGAGCAGACCGCGCTCGTCCAGATCCTCGATCAGAGTCGCGATGGTATTTTCAAAGGCAGGCATTCTGCCAGTGAATGTTTTGAACAGATCGCCGTGATTATCCCAGCCCCCTTCGTACAAAGTAATGAAAGGGACGCCTGCTTCAGAAAGGCGGCGGGCTAATAAAGCCCGTTGTCCAAAGGGAGTGCGGCCGTATTTATCACGCAGTTTATCGGATTCGAGATCCACCTCAAACGCCTTTTGTGCTTCGGTGGAAGCAACCAGGCTATAACCCTGTTCGTAGTATTCATCCAGGTTCAACACCGGATCGCCGGCCACTTTGTCTTTGATGCGTTTCAGTTGATCGACCTGCTGTCGTAAATCGCGACGGCTCTGATAACGGGCATCGGTTAAGCCGCTGGGCAACGCCAGATCGCGGACAGTGAAACCCTTCGAATTCGGATTGTCGGAAACAACAAAGGGAGCATACTTGGCACCCAGGAAGTTAGGGCCGCCGGAGCGGGACATGCTGGGCATGGAGAAATACGGGGGCAAGTTGTTCGTCGTCGGTTTCTCATGCGCGACGACCGAACCCATGCTGGGATGAAAACTGACGAACGCACCGCAGCCCACAGGAATACGGGGCGGGGCACCGGTCATCATATAGTGATTGCCGGCACCGTGGTTGCCCTGGTTATGACGGATCGAACGGAGCACCGAATATTTATCGAAGATCGAAGCCAGTCGCGTCATGTGCTGCGAGAACTGAACGCCGGGAACTTTGGTCGGAATCGGGTTGAATTCGCCGCGAATTTCTATCGGCGCATCGGGCTTGGGGTCAAACGTTTCATAATGGCTCGGCCCGCCGTCCATCCAGATCAGGATCACGCTCTTGGCGGATGCTTTCGGTCGGAGCAGTTCGGTCCCTTTCGCTTGTGCCCGCAAACGTAACAGATCAACCATTCCCAGGCCGGTCATCGCACCCAGACCCAGCTGCAGGCAATTCCGTCTGGTCATTCCATTGCAATTTTTTGAAACGTTCATAATTTCTGATCCTGTGACATTTGTTGTGAAACAGCCGTTATTTTCAGGGCAGGGAACTCTAATTCTTGAACAGGTATTCCGGAGTATTCAGCAGCGCCCACATCAGGTCTTCAGTGACCTGCTGCCGATCGGCGCCTTCCTTTTCATACAGGGAACGTCCCAGCCGCTTTTCATCAATGGTCGGATAACGTGAATACGCTGCCAGATAAATTTCTTCTACAATCTGGTCCGGCGTCATTTTACTTTTTGCCCAGGTGGCACTGTTGCCTTTTGCCGATTGAATGCGGGCATACATGTCGCGTGAGTTCATCATATGCAGCACCTGCACGACGGTGGTATCGGTGGTCCGTTCGCAAGGCGGATCCTGATTCGGATCGGGACGCCCGAAGGAATCCAGGAAAACGGAACTGACACGATGCGTCCAGATTTGTTTTGCGGTGGAATCCGGGGGCATCGCTGAAAATTTTTCTGAAACGCCGATCAATTCGTTGACACTGTCCACGAGCACCTCGGCACGTAAGCGCTGGCGATAAAATCGAGAGTAATTCCGCGTGTCACCCACATTGGTCTCATTGGGAATCGGGCTCAAACTGTAAACGTGCGACGTTACGATTGTCTTAATGTATTGTTTCATATCAAATTTCTGCTCCCGGAAATGTTTCCCCAGCGCTTTGACGAGCGGTGCATTTGAGGGGGGATTACTTTCCCGGAAATCATCAATCGGTTCAACAATGCCGCGCCCCATCAACTCAGACCAGATCCGGTTCGCATTCACTTCCGCGAAGAAATGATTCTGAGGTGAAATGATCCAGTCGGCCAGAATCTCCCGAGGATCCTGATTCGGTTTGAGTTCGGGGACTTCACCGAACAATGGTCGTGGCTCCAGCACTTCGTTGGTGAGCGGGTGTCTGACGCTGCCGGAATCTGCCGTAAAGACCATCTCTTCAGAACCTGAAATCGGTGCCGAAATCCCGCGACCTTTGCGACCAATTTTTGCAAAGTAGGCGGCAAAGCTGTAAAAATCATCCTGCCCCCAGATTTCGGAAGGATGATGATGGCACTGGGCACAGCTCAAGCGGATTCCCAGGAAGAGCTGGCTGACGATCGTTGTGAGTTCCTCGGGTTTGCGACGATCACGGAACATGGTGACCGCGCCGTTGTGCCACGTTCCGCCTTTGGCGGTCAGTAATTCACGCGTGAACTGATCGAGTGGCTTATTCTGGTGAAATGAATCCCGAATCCAGGCATCATAATTCAAAACCGTCTTGATGCCGACATGGTAAGGATTCGGCCGCAGGAGATCCGCCCATTTATTGGCCCAGTGATCGCCGTACTCCGGTTGTTCCAACAGATAGTCCACGAGACGTTCGCGTTTGTTGGGAGAGGGGTCCTGCAGGAACGCGCGGGCCTCTTCCACGGTCGGCGTACGACCGATGATGTCAATCGACACGCGCCGCAGATAAGTGGCATCGTCCACCGGTTCCGAAGGCTTGAGACCGTATTTTTTGAGTTTGTTCCACACCAGACCGTCTATGAAATTATTTTGCGGCAAACCGGCATAATAGCTGTCGGGCACACTGTTATCCGAGGGAACGGTCACATTCAGAGAAGCAAAATTGCCCATGTAGCGGGCCATGATGGAGGCTTCGCCCATCAGTGAGCCGGCGGTGACCAGCCCCTTTTCATCCGCGGAAACATACACGCTTTCACTCGACATGTATTCGGCAAGATCCGTAACGTCCCGTGTGCTGCCATCGCTGTAATACGCGGTCACCACCATCTGCTGTTTCGTTTTGGGCTGCATGATGCGTTCGGTCGGTTCGGCTGAAATCTTGACGAGTTTCGGCGCTTCCGCCACAGCGCGTGTGGCCCCTTCCGTGATCCATTGTTCGAGCAGTTTAAAATAGGGACCGTCTTCCGACAGCTGTTTGCCGCCACCGTGGGGAACTTTTCCGGCTCCCTTCAGCAGAAGCAGACTCTGATCCGGGGCCAGGGGAGCGGCACGGCGTCCGCGCGATTCTTTGGTCAGCGCGTCATAATCAAATTCGGGATCGAAGGCAAACATCGATAACTGAAATCCGCCCTGGCCGCGTTGTTTTCCATGACACGAACCGGCGTTGCAGTGAAAGCGGGAAAACATCGGATGCACATCGCGCTCGAAATCGATCAAAGTCTGTTTGTTGAAGTCCTTGACCTCGACGGCCACTTTGACGACCTGCGCGCCATCCGTCACAGTCACTGTGGCGGCACCGTTGGAAACCGGGTGAATCACTCCCGCCGCATCCACCTGAATCACGGCTGGCTGATCCGATACAAACTGCACATCACGCGTGCGATCAACGGGCTGATTATTCTGGAGCGCGGAAACCAGTAACTGCTGCCGCGCACGATTGCCGACCAACTCCACTTTCTCAGGATAAACCGAAAGCGGTGATGGTTTGGGAGGCGCATCCGCTGCCTGCACGGAACTGGCAGCAAGCAGCAGCAAACAACAGAGGCATTGATAGAGTAGAGACTTCATCTTAATGTTCTGTCCCAAAATCAATAGGAAGGATACGCTGTGAGGTTTGGCGGTAGCAGTACTAAGAGGAAGGCAGGAAGGCATTCATCGCAGGCATTCAAAATTTAAAAGCAACCCTGATAGTACTGAGTCTATAAGTCTTCTAATTGCCTGCATATATACATTATCTCGTATATTTCCTATTCGTCAACTTCCGTTTAATAACTTTATTTACGAAACACCACCTAGGATACCTTCTCTGAGTGGCAAAAACTACCCTTTATCACAGAAATCAACCACTTGTACACTGTTTTGATTTCAGAAGCAGCAGTCATGCCGTTTAAAGCATCTGTTCCAGTTCTGATTTGACGTAGCCGATTCGGTCGGTGATGGCAAAATTCGCATTCCAGGGCTGGGGAAACAGAATCGCCTGACCACCATGTTCGCGGAACAGGTCGATATTTTTATGCTGATCGTCAATCAATACCACGTCCGGTTTGGCCAGCAGATATTTTTGAGTGCCGATCATGAAATCCATGAAATGCGGTTCCCTGAAATGCTGCCTGAGCCATTCGACCTTGGCGGAAGCGCAGGGAGCGCTGCGGCTGGGTGAGGTGCTGATCGTCAACGGTGCCGTTGCTCTCAGCAGTGTCATCAGCTCATCCAGCCACGGATAAGGGGGAAATTCCTGCCAGAAGCGGCCGCCGACGGCATCAACGGGTTTCCAGAACTCGTCTTTGGTCAAACCGAGCACGCCGGCGTAATCGGCTTCCCCCTCGGGCCAGTTCTCGGTCAACTGTCCCTGGCCATGCAGTTCCAGGATCGATCCCATAAAATCGGAGATGACGCCATCCATGTCCAGTAAGATATGTCGCACAGCCATGAAGGTTTTTTCTCTGCAGGAAGACACTTTGAAGATAAAACGGTATGATTACCTGTTGAGGATATAATAAAATTGAACCCACAGCCACCGTACAGCCACCGTGGCCGTGTTTGAATTGGATATTGGACGAACGCATCATGACAAACTGGATTCCACTGGGAGACGCTTCAGAGATTTCTCCCGGCAATCGAAAATCATATACCATCAGAGGCACAGAAATCGCCGTGTTCCATGTCGCTGACAATGAACAGCCGGGAGCATTTTATGCCATCCATGATTCCTGTCCGCATCAGGGCGCTTCACTGGTCGACGGGGACGGCTGTGGCACGGAAGTGACCTGCCCGCTGCATGACTGGACTTTTGACGTGGCTTCGGGAGAGTGCCATGACTTTCCCGAATTTCCGTTAACCCGCTACGAAGTCAAACTGGAAGACGGCGTACTTCTGCTCGATGCCTCCACGATTGAAGACGAGGAGATTCCCGTCAATCCGTTTCTGGTGCGGTATGGCGTGATGGGCTGGGTTGATCACTTCGAAGCAGATGAGGACGCCGCCTATCCCCACCGCGAACGCGTGATTTTAAAAACCAGCCGCGGCGAAGAGGTCGGCGAAATACTTGCCTCGGCCGGAGTGCAGGAAACATCGGTCTCGTCTGCCGGCACCATTCTGCGTGAATTCACGCCGGCAGATCAGGAGACGCTGGCCCGTCAGGAAGATGTGAGGGCCCGCGTTTTTCAAGACTGCCAGACCCTGATCCAGGAACGGGGCATGCCGACAGAAATTATTGATTGTGAACAATTATTTGATCAGCAAACGGTCGTGCTGTATTATCTGGGAAGCCGGATGCCCGCTTTGGAAATTCTTGCGCAGGAGCTGAATGCCAACTATGCCTGGCGAATTGTATTTCACCCCGTCGATGAAGCACCCGCCGCCTCGGGCTGTTCGAGTGGCGGATGTGGCTGCGGTTAAAAAAAGACGTTCCTGAAATCGTCCCGCTCTCGCTGCTGTGATCCACAGTCGTGAGAGACTCGCCTCCACACACCAACCTCCCACACACCAACGGAAATCATCATGAGTAACTCAATCAACCGTCGTTCGTTTCTGGGTACGTCACTGGGTGTGGCCACTACCGGTTTAGGAGTGGCTGCCGCAGCACAATTGTCGGCCGCGGAAGAGAAAGAAACACCGCCAGCCACCACGGTAAAACAGAAGCCGATTCAGAATGAAACCATTCTGCACGCACGCAAAGTGGCGCTTGACATTCTGAAACCCACGCCCAAACAACTGGAACACGGACTGCAGCTGCATGCGGTTTCACTGGTGTTCGATTCTTACGGTTTTGCACCGCGGTCCGCCATCGATGGAGACAGGCTGGCCGCCGCCATTAAAGCACACGCCTCGCCTCAGGAACTGCAGGATTTGCGAGAAGACATGGGGATGACGCGCTCCGTGACCGACCCGGCAGAGCAGCGCGAATTCAAAGAAGCCTTCGATGCGTCCGGCGTGACCTGCATCTTTCAAAACGCCGGCGAAGAAGGGCAGGACCCGCTGCGACTGATCAAACGGCTGGCGCGATTTACGTTTACAACCGATATGCTCGCCGATTTTGTTTCCAAAGCGGTGACTCCCGCCGACATTCTGCAGGCGAAAAAAGAAGGCCGTCACTGTTTATACCTGACAGGAAACGGCGTCCCGCTGACGCAGCAGTGGGAAACCACGACCGACGAAATGAAGTACATGCAGATTTTTTATCAGCTGGGCATTCGCATGATGCACATGACCTACAACCGCCGCAATATGCTGGGCGACGGCTGTGCCGAACCGGCAAACGCCGGCTTAAGCGACTTCGGGCGAACCGTGGTCGGCGAAATGAATCGGCTGGGCATCATCCCCGACGTGGCGCATTCCGGCTGGCAGACCAGCCTGGAAACCGCGCAGGTTTCAACGCGGCCCGTGGTCGCGAGCCATTCCACGTGCGCCGCCTTGCATCACCACATCCGCAGTAAACCCGACAACGTGATCAAGGCCATCGTTGATACCGGCGGCTTGATCGGCATCTGCTGCATTCCCCGTTATCTGGGTGGCACAGGCGACATCAGTGCGTTACTGGATCACATTGATTACGTCGTGAAAACATTTGGCATCGATCATGTGGCGATCGGCACCGATGTTTCTTACACCTCGCGCAACAATGCTTTAGAGAGCAAAAAAGTGCCACGCGCACCGCGGTCGCGGACTCCCTGGCGGAGTTTGTGGCCCGCTGATCCGTTCATCGAAACACCGGCAATGCGAACCAGTGTTTCCTGGACGAACTGGCCTTTGTTTACCGTCGGCCTGGTGCAGCGCGGTTATTCTGACGCGGACATTCAGAAAATTATCGGCGGCAATATTCTGCGGGTCTGTCAGCAGTCCTATGCCTGAAAAGTGATACCTGCATCGTCTCCTTTTAAGTGAGCTTCCCGCATGAGAGTGTTAATCACAGGTGCCGCCGGTTATGTCGGCCGTTATTTCGCGCGTCACTGGCAGACCGACGACGAACTGATTCTGGGAGACATTCACCCGGACCAGAATGACCCGCGTTTTATTCCCCTGGATATCACCGACCCGACGCAGACGCGGGCCGCCATGCAGAACATAGACGCCGTGATCCATCTGGCGAAACAGGCCGACGAAGGTCCGATGGAAGGGGATGAGCTGAACGGAAAACGTTTCGACGTCAACGTCAAAGGGACGTTTCATCTGCTGCAGGCGGCTCACGAGGCCGGTGTGAAACGGTTCATCTTTACCAGCACGGTGATGACGGTACTCGGTTATCGGGCGCCGCAGTGGGTCGAATCCGATGCCACACCGCTGCCTGTCGGCTCGTATGCACTGACGAAACAACTGTGCGAAGTGATGTGTGCGCATTATGCGCGTGAGTTTGGCATGTCGATCGTCTGCCTGCGAATTCCCAAACCCGTTGACCTGGACCACCCGCTCTGGAAAACACAGCCGCTCCGACCGCAGTGGGTGCCGTTCCCCGATCTGATGCAGGCTTACCAGAAATCACTGACCGCAGAGGTCGCGGGTTGCGAGACCATTACCATTGTGGGAGAAAGTTCCCAGCGTCGCTGGGATCTGAGTAAAGCGCGGAAAATACTGGGTTATCAGCCAACCATCCTTCCCGAAGAACTGGGTTTCCAGATGGGCAGCGAAGACCAGCCGATCCCTCCTGAATCAACTTACGTCTGAAAGAAAGGCCCGGGTTTCTTCCCCGCTATTTTTCGATCCGGCAGTAAGGGAGTGCTTTTTCGAGCTTGGAAATGCCATCTTCGGTGAGTTCCGTACCGTCGATATAAAGCGTACCCAGATTTTTCATTTTCTTGAGCGAGGGAATACACTTATCGTTCACAAGAGTATTCCGCAGATTCATATCCACCATATTTTCCAGCACCTTGATCTCCGAAATGCCGTTATTGGTGATCTGAGTATCATTCAGTTCCAGCCATTCCATGTCAGTCATCTTTGCCAGATACTTCATGCCATCGTCTGTGACGGAGGTGTTTCGCAGCCAGAGTCGCTGCAGGCGGGTGAGCCCTTTAATGTGCTTGAGCCCTTCATCGGAAATATGAGTATCCCGCAGCAGAAGCACACGTAATTTTTTCAAGCCTTTGATGTGAACCAGGGCGGCATCCGTGATCTGTGTTTCAGACAGTCCTAAAGTTTCCAGACTCTTCAGGCCGGCAATGTGCGACAGCCCCTCATCTGTGATTTCCAGACCGGTCAGAAAAAGTTCTTTGAGGTTGTCCAACCCTTTCAAGTGCTTCAGGCCGGCATCCGTCACCTTGGTGCGTGACAGATTGAGAATTTCCAGATTGGTCAGTTTTTTGAATTCCGCCAGCCCTGCGTCTGAAACCGGAATTCCGTGCAGGGTAATTTCCCGCAGGCTTTTCAACGGTTTGAGATGAACCATCCCTTCATCGGTGATTTTGGAACCGGACAGATCGAGCTTCCGCAGCTTTGACAGTCGTCCCAGATAAACCAGGCCGGCATCAACGAGTTTCGAACCGGAAAACGAGACCTGGGCAATATTGCCGTTGTAGTCCATTTTCAAGTTGGCGCTGATTTCCTTCAGCGATTTAATATCGGTTTCCAGCGTTGATTCCTTCGGAACTTCTTCCTCTGAACCCGTGGCAGCTTTGCTCATTTTGATAATCCGTAAGGAATAGATAAGATCTGGTATGATAAAGGCTTATCCATTACTTGACTTGCCTTTGTGTTCGCAACTTCACGCATACGTAGTGTTACGTTCACCATTTCTCCCGAAGTTAATGCTGTCTCGATTCTTATAACAGCCCGTCATTCTAATATACACATAAATCATGGAATTCGCATGTGAACGAACGATTTTTTATTTCGGAATCAGGAACTGCCACGTCAGGCAGGGTAATTTCAGCCAGTTTTGCCTGTTCAGGTTATACAGGATTAAGGCCAACACCTCCCGGCCATGAATTGTAAACGGCCGCACATCGAAGTAGGTCTGGCTCGCGTAACAGACACAGCAGGGGGCTGAAATCCATCGTCGCGCATTTGTGGACGCAACGCGGGGGCTTCGCCAGGGCGTTTCACTTAGACCGGTCAGGGCGTCTCTTTATTCGGCTTTTTTCCCGAACAGCAGAATCTCATCAAAGTTGCCGGTATCATCGAACGAACCAATGCCCACCCGTCCCGATAAAAAGGTTTTATCTTCGGCCGTCATGACCGGTTCCTGCATGTTATCGAAATAAATTTTGATCGACCCCGATTCGGTATCGCGGACGACGCGCGCGTGATGCCATTCATCATCCCAGTTCGTGCCCGGCGTAGTTTTCGTGGAAATTTTAGTACGGGGTTTGTCGTTGACGATGAAGATCTGGTTGGCGTGATCATCCCTCTTTTTGCCGAAATGCACGTAATAAAAATGCGAATCATCCTGGTAACCGAAGAACAGGCATAAAGACCGGTGTCCATAATCGGGAATCGTGGATTGCAGTTTGACGTCGAAAATGAAATCGCTGACCGAAATGTTTTTCAGTAATGCGCGATTATAAGGCGAGCGAACCGGCGGTTCGAAATTGCTTTTTTTCTTAAACAGGCTGAAGACCTGATTGTCTCCCTGCTGAATCATTTTCCAGGCCTTGTCGTCCGTCGGTTCCCAGTGCTTTGAATGGCCTGACTGAAAATTCTCGTGAAACAGCAGAGGCAGCCCCTGCATGCTGTTCGGGATCTGATCTTTCTCCAGCGTTTTCAGAGGCGCTGGTTCAGCGGCATTGAGCACGACGATCGCGGCAGAGGAAAACAGCATGAGTCCTGTCATCAGGCCCGCAGAGAGGAATGAACGCAACATGGAATGGCTCCTGATTCAATAAAACTTCGCAGCCGACGCATTTCGACTCACCTTAGGTCTTCTCACCACAGGGGGGCAGAAATTCTCGGTTGACGATTGAAATCTGATCTTGTATCAGAATCTATGAGACAGGATCGCGGCCTGTTTTTCAAGCATCAGGCTCTTCCCGCGGCAGGCGCGGAGGCGCCTCTCCCGGATTTCGACCGCGGGCCGGCCGACCGCCGCGGTCTTTGGGACCATCGGGACGCCGGTTTTTCATGTCCTGCATGCGGTCTCGGAGTCCTCCCCGGAACGGACCATCGGGGCCAGCTCCCTTCAGTTCCAACTCGCCCATCAGTTGATTAAATTCGACAGCCTGACTGCGAAGTTTTTTCTTGAGCTCTGCCGGCATATGTTCCCGGAAGTACATGGATTTCAGTTTTTCCAGTAATTCCTCCGGCGGATATTTCATCAGGTAATCTTGGGTTTTGGAATCCAGCGACGTCTCAAAAAACTTCTGCAGTTCATCATCGGGGGGATTGAACTGATCCAGTTCCTGTTTGAGAGTACCGACCAGTTGATCCAGCAAACCTTTTACCAAAAAGACCGAGGTCAGCATTCTCTTCCGATCATCTTCACGGGAAAGCGACCTGAAGTTGCGCTGATCATCGGAATTGCGAAACGAATATTTTTGATCGTCCAGCAGTTTGTGGATGCTCGTCACGACTTCCGGAGGAGGCCAGTCAGACCGGTTTTCGTTGTCTGGCCTTCTGCGGTTTCGCAGGGGAACCGCCGCTTTGAAAACCGCCATCGAACGATCAAAATCGGACATCTGATTCTTCGGCCTGGGGTATTTCACCGGTTCTGGCAAACTCTTCTCGATGATCCCGACCACTTCTTTAAAGAGTTCCGGCGGCGGCGAATGAATCCAGAGAAACGTAACCCGGGGATCAATCTCAAGCATTTTCAGCATCTCAATATTTTTTCGATTGCCGCCACGATGATTCGAACGATTGCCGTGAGATCGATATTTACGAATCAGCTCCATCCGCTCTTGCGTGGTGCCCGCTTTGCGCAAATCTTCCTGTTCCAACGGAGACAGCGTGTTGACCCACTCGTTGTAGGAATGCATGACCCGATTCAGATCCGGCTGATTGCGGGTCGCCTCATGGATTTTCCGATAACGCCGTTTTTCTTCGTCCGTCAGTTGCTGATACTTTTCGTAATTGCGCTTTAACTGTTCGCGTTCCGAGGGAGACATCGCTTCAATTTTCTGGCGGCTGTCCTGTTCCTGGTCTGTATCTGGTCCACTGGCCCCCAGCATGATCAACACACAAACGGCTGTACCCAGTCCCAGACCCGCCGCGCGAAACAAGACCGGGGACCCACTGATTCCTGGAGTCTGCGAGGCTTCCCGGGGACCCCCTTGATCGATTTTACTGTTGCGCGGTTTCATTGAATGTTCCTGATTTCCGAAGCGCTTCCAGAAATTCCAGATTTTGTACTTCCGAGTAAGTGTCAAGATTTTCGATAAAAGAAAACTCTTCCAGCAATGGTTCCGACTCGTCAGGCACCCATTGATTGGTCATCAGATATCCTGCAAACAGCGCGCCTGCCAGACCGACCATCCAGCCTGCGAAAATGGCAGCCCTGCGCAGCTGCGCCTGTGATTTTTTGCTTAATGAAAAACCGGACCGGTTCTGTTCTTCGGCCGCCTCTGCTTCCAGCTGAATGGTTTTGATCGTTGAGAGCGTATTATTCGTGAACTCATCAGAGGCTTTCGCGATCGGCAGTCGGTCCAGCAGCTCCCAGGTCCGTTCCAGCGAGTCAACGCGCGCACGCGTTTCCTCGTTGCTTGAGAGCGACTGTTCCACCTCGATCGCTTCCTGCTCACTCACCTCGCCATCGAGATAAGCAACCAGCTTTTCGAGTTCCTGTTCATTCAGCTCTTTATTCATCGGAGCACTCTGTAGGGAATTCCTGTTTTGATTTAACCGTAAATATGTTTTTCAAGTTGCACCCGTAAATTTTCCCGGGCGCGTGACAGTAATGATTTCACAGCCGCCTCGGACAGCTTCATCGCGGTTCCGATATCCGCGTAACTCATGCCTTCAAATTTATGCAGCAGCACCGCCATCTGCTGCCGCTCGTTCAATGTTTCCAGTGCCTGACGCACCACGGCCTGGGTCTCCTTCAGGCCGACCTGACGCGCGGGCATCAATCCGGATTTTTCCATCAGCAACTGCTCTTCCGGCCGGAAACCAAGTGGACCGGAATCCTGGGGATTAAGCGTCACCTCTTTGCGGCGGCCTTTGTTTCGGCGCGAATTACTGGCCAGATTGTTGGCAATCCGAAACAGCCAGGTGGAAAACTTGGCCTTGGGTTCATAATTCGCACGCGAACGATAGATCCGCAAAAAGACTTCCTGGGCCAGATCTTCTGCTGCTTCCTGATTTCCCAGCAGATGGCAGAAAATTCCGACAATGCGGTCCTGGTAAGCGGCTACCAGCTCGGTGAACGCACCTTCATCTCCCTCCTTGGCGCGCAACATCAATTGCACGTCCGGATCTCGCAAATAGGGTGAATTCAAGATTTCCGTTGTAACCACGACTGACTGCCGACTCCCATCTTCCGGGGTAAATGACCCACCTGTACTAAACACGCAGCATAACAAAAAGTTTCTCATAGAGTTTGTAAGAAACCCGTTTTTGTCTGTTTTCATGCAAGATCGCAGCCGTTATCGTCGCTAAACTTACAGGTTAACACAAGTTGACTTTGCAAGAATCTTTCGTTCCACAACCGCAATACTCCTGTAAATTTCATTCGCAGGTAGTCCGCAGGTTTGTCTCGGTTATGATAAAGATAGTGGGGAATCCATTTGCTTCTCTGGGTTTTCTGCTTCCTACCGATATGAGGGCCCTCTGAGGAAGTTTTATGACGCTGAATTCACTGCCTTTGAGTTATTGCACCAACGTGCATCCGGGATTGACTGTTGCGGAAGTTCTGCAGAAACTGGATGAGTTTACGATACCGATCCAGCAACAGTTAGGCGCCCCGCTGGCCGCCGGTCTCTGGCTGGCAGAACCCGTCATTCGGGAAATTCTGTCAACGCCGCAGGGACATCTGCGCTTTGCTGAGGAAATCCACAAACGGGATCTGACCTGCTACACCCTGAACGCGTTTCCCTTTGGAAATTTTCACAGCGATCGTGTGAAGGAAAACGTTTATCTGCCCGACTGGTCCGAACCGGAACGGCTCGAATACACCAAAGGTTGTGCCCGGGTGCTGTCCGCATTGCTGCCCGAAGAAACCGAAGGCAGCATTTCCACGGTGCCACTCGGTTTCAAACAGTTTGAGCATGCGTCGGATTTCAGCTCGCAATGCGTTGAACAATTAATCGAGCTGGCCATCTTTCTCAAACAGTTAAAAGCAGAGACCGGCAGAACCATTCGTCTGGCGATCGAACCGGAGCCGTTCTGCGTGATTGAATTCACACACGAACTGATTGTGTTCTTCGAACGGCTGTATGAACGCGCCGCGAAAAAACAGGTGCTGGGAACGGTCCGGGAATATCTGGGAGCCTGTTACGACATCTGTCATCAGGCGGTTGAATTTGAAGACATTCCCGGTTCGATCCGGCAGATCACCCATGCGGAAATCCGGATCAATAAATTTCACATCTCGAACGCCATTGAGCTGCTCGATCCGTGGGAGAATGAAGCCGGCCGAAATCTGCTCGCCCAGTACGCTGAGCCCCGCTATCTGCATCAGACGATTGGCTGCTTCCAAACCGGCGATCTGTATCGGATTGTCGATTTAACCCGCGACTTCTTACTGGACCCCGATCCGCGTTTAAAAGACACCGAACGACTGCGGGTGCATTTTCATGTTCCCATTAATGCAGAATCACTGGGCCCATTGGGTACGACGCATCGGGAATTGAGACAGGCTCTGGCGACGGTCAAAGAACTCGACTACGCGCCGCATCTGGAAGTGGAAACCTACACCTGGGAAGTCCTGCCCGGCGACCAGAAACCGACACTGGTCGAAGGATTAACGCGCGAACTGCAGGCGGCCCGGAACCTCATTAATTCGCTCGCAGCACATGACTGAAGTATCCGACCATGCGTGAATTATTAATCGAACTGGAAAAAGCGGTCCAGCAGAATCAGCCCGTCTGTTATACCTGCCTGGTAGAAACGCGCGGATCAACGCCACAAAAACCGGGCGCCGCCATGCTCATCTTTCGCGATGGTTCGCAGGCAGGCACACTCGGCGGCGGTTGCGTGGAAGCCGAAGTCAAACGCCGCGCCTTGCGATTGATCGATGCCGACACTCCGGAAATCATGACCTTCCAGCTCGACAGCGACTACGGCTGGGACGACGGCCTGATTTGCGGCGGTCGCATGAAAGTGCTCGTGGACTCCGTCAGAACCGCCGACGATTTGCCGTATTTCAAAGCCATGCAGCAACTGCTGGAAAGCGATCAGGGCTGTACGGAAGCCATCGTCATCAACCCGGAGTCGGCGGCAGGCGGCAGCGAGACCGACCGTTTTCTGATCGACGCGCATTCCAATATTGTCGCCCGACGCGGTAAGCAGGCACAACCGCCGGCACAATTATGGGAAGACCTCAAACCGATTCATAATCGGCCCCGACCGTACGTAAATGCGGGCATCGCCTATCTGACCTTTCATCAGACGTGCCAGTTAGTGATCGTCGGCTGTGGACACATCGGGCAGAAGGTGGCAGAACTGGCCAGCGCCGTCGGCTTTGAAATCATCGCCGTTGATGATCGTCGGGAATACTGCAATGCAGAACGCTTTCCCGCCGCGAAACAATTGATCGTCGGAAATTTTGATTCCGCGCTCTCTGATTTTTCCGTCAACCAGGACACGTTCATCATCATCGTCACCCGCGGACACAATCACGACGAAGAAGCATTAGGCCATCTGGCAGAAACGCCGGCCCGTTACATCGGGATGATCGGCAGCAAACGAAAAGTGAAACTGATCTTCGAAGACCTGCTGCGGACCGGCACGCCCCGCGCAGCACTCGCAAAAGTCCACGCGCCGCTCGGGTTTGACATCGGCTCGCAGACGGTTCCGGAAATTGCGCTGAGTATCGTCGCGGAACTGGTCGCCTACCGAAACCTGGAAACGATCCCCGCAGGATATCAGCGAACGAGCCTGGTGGAAGAAATCAAAGTGTCGAATCAAAGCGGTTAGTTCCGACGGTTGATTCTCAACAAAGGTTATTCTTCCCAGTCGTCGGAATCTTCATAGTCCCGTTCGTCCCGCTCTTCGGCGGAGCGCACTTCATCGGTTTTTGCATCGCCACGGCGGAAGACGGCGACAACATCTTCGATCGGCACCACGAACAGCACATTGTCCGGTTCGAAATCCACGGGAATGGCTTCGCTGGGATTAAACAGCACCTTATCGTATTTCTTGATGGGAAAGTCGGCATCCCGCTCGATCTGGACGCTGATTTCCACAATCCGTCCGGTGATATTCGGAATCTCCGCCTTGTCGGGAAGTACAATGCCTCCCTTGGTCGTCTGCCGACTTTCATCTTTACGAATGAGAATTCTCATTCCCAGAGGTTCAACCCAGTCAGGCACCTGACTCTCCCATTTCAGTATGATTGCTTAAAAACCGCCGATATGACGCAGGCTCACAAAATAACGAACCTCACGCAGTAAATACAATCATAGCCCATGGTCACCCTGAAAAGAACCCCGAAAATGTCAGCCGAATATCGGATTAAAGGTCTGACTGAGGGGAGATCCGATATTTCAGCGCATTTTCATTCGCTTCTCTTTTTTCTATAGTTGATAAAATAGAATGTTCATCTATAAAGGTAAGTAACTTCTTATGACATCAACTGGCAGGCGGATCCCGCGATGATTCCCCCCTATTCATTATTCAGGAGAGAGACATGGACAAGCAGACAATGATTGTGAAACTGAACGAGGATCTGGCGAACGAACTGGCCGCCATCATTCAATATACGACGTACGCCGCCAAAGCCACGGGCCCCTACCGCCCGCAGCTGACACAGTTTTTCCTGGCAGAAGTGCCCGACGAACAGATGCACGCCCAGTTTCTGGCGAATAAAATCGTGGCATTCGGAGGCGAACCAACCACCGTCCCCGCTAAAGTCACAGCAGCGCACAGCAACCGGGAAATGCTGGAAGCCGTTCTCGCAGCCGAAAAAGACGCTACCGCAGGTTACACGACCCGCGCCAAGGAAGCGGAAGAGCTGGGCGACAAAGGTCTGGCCGTTCAGCTGGAAGACATGATCCGCGACGAAAGCGGCCACGCCGAAGAAGTCGAACGCATCCTCCGCGACTGGCCGTTATAAGCAAAACGCAACGTTCGCATTTGTTTTGGGGTAGCGAAAACAAATCGTAGGGGCGGGTCCATGTGCCCGCCCGCCTTGCGATATTCGATCCCAAATCATTCTCGGAATGGAAACGGAAAAAACGTCGAACGATTCCACGTAAACCACATCGATACCGAGGGACAACACAGGGGGCGACCCCTACAACTATAAACGGCAGACGGTTTCACTGATATCGAACACCATCATCGTAGGGGCGGGTCCATGTGCCCGCCCGCCTTGCGATATTCGATCCCAAATCATTCTCGAAATGGAACCGGAAAAAACGTCAAACGATTCCACGTAAACCACATTGATACCGAGGGTCGACCCCTCCATTCCCATATACACAACCGTGTGGTACTGTTGGCTTGCCGACAGTGAATACAAAACGCACCCCTCACCCGTTGCGCCGCGCCTACTTCGTCAACGTTCCGAAAAAGAACGGCATCAGCTGATGGCCTTTCGGCAGCAGCAGATTACTGCCTGCCGCCGTGACTTCGTCGTAACCGTTTGCCTGATCGGGACGCACCCGCGTGCCGCAGATGGCAAACGGCACATAACCGTGGCTGTGTGTTTTCGTTCTTAAAAACGTCGGATGATCTGGGCAGACCAGAATGCGATAATCGCCTTGCTCTTTCAGATAATCGTGCACCGGGCCGACGATGCGCTCGTCGATGCATTCCAGCGCCTTCACTTTTTCGTCCGCTTCTCCCTCATGGGAAGCCTCATCGGTGGCTTCGACATGCACGACGACAAAGTCCGACTTCTGCAAGGTCTCGATCGCGGCGCGTCCTTTGGCTGCGTAATCGGTGTCGGTATATCCGGTGGCCCCTTCTACCTCGATCACATCCCAGCCGAGCAATTTTCCCAGCCCCCGCAATAAATCGACGGCGGTGATCACGGCGGCGGTGAGACCAAACTGTTCCTGAAACGGTTTGAACGCCGGCCTGCTCCCCTGTCCCCAGAGCCAGATCTGCGTCGCCGCCGGTTGACCGTCGGCCCGTTTCTGATTTTTTTCCGACTTCAAAAACAGTTTTTTGCTGCGCTCCATCAGCTCCAGTAACAGCGCGCCCCCTCTGCCTGCAGGAAGATCCTCGGCGATCGGCCGGTCTGTTAAATCATGCGGAGGCGTTGTGGAGGTTCTCGCATCAAACGGCTGGTCTTCCGGATTCTGTGCCCGGTAGATCAACAGATTCCGATAGCTGACCCCCTGATGGAATTCCCACTGCGGATCATTGGCGGTGGCTTCCTGCAGCAGTTCAATCAGTTCCGCGCCCACCTCATTGGGAAGCTGCGACGCGGTGAAGCTCGCCATGTTTCCGTCTGTGATCGTGACAAAGTTGCAACGAATGGCCCAGTCATGCGGGCCCAGTTCAATTCCCTGCGCAGCCGCTTCGAGCGGCGCACGACCGGTATGATAAACCAGCGGGTCATAACCAAACAGACTCATCGTTCCCACATCACTGCCTGACGGCATCGACGCCGGCACCGTGTCGGTTCTGCCGAGGATTCCCTGTGAAACAATCGCGTCCATCCGGGGTACGTGAGCTGCCTGCAAAGGGGTTTTACCCCCGAATGCGTCCTGCGGTTCATCCGCACAACCATCTGGAATCACAAGCACATATTTCATCTTTGGGACACTAACTCTCGGGCAGGATCAGGAAATCTCAAAAGAAAAGAACTGTTTTGTCCTCAATATCCTGAATTTCCGGGCTCCCCGCAAGTAACCTGAGTCATGAAATTGCGACACAACCCGTTTCCGGAACCGCGGTCCCGAAATGACGCGAAAAGAGCCTCTTATTGTGGTGCGGGGTCGGCTACCACAAAATCTTCCGGCGGCGTCATTTCGTCCGTAATTACCTTCCAGGAGTCGCCCATTTCGCGAAACTGATTGAAATCTTTCGGCTTGTAGGAAAACTCCAACTCCGGTGTCTTCATTTTCGCCGAACCTTTTTCAAAACAGGAATGCATGGCGGCATCCAGGGCCCCCGTCATCAGCAGCGTCCTTTCACAGGGATAAGGTTCTTCCTTGTGGACGAACAGATGTTGAATCGCGTGTGAGAACGCACGGAACAGATTGCGGTTCCCCCACG
>CAXBFD010000012.1:0-86214 GCA_963974925.1 uncultured bacterium
TAAAGCCTGACATTACTGATTTACAAAGCCCCGTTGTCTGGTAATTTGTTCATTAAAAGGAGTTGTTATCATTTTCTGGAGTGAATTCTCCTTAAATCATTCAATCGACTTAATGAAATTTAGTTCTTCACTCTAAATCGGCAAACTTCGCTTATTCGGAAAAGATTGCCAGTAATTCGAGTAAGAACGGGATATTTTAATCCTGCAGGTGATCTTGGACGTTCTCATTAATGATTCACGGTTGTGAATCTGGTGCAGTAAAGTCTGCCAAATCTCGCATAAAATATGAGGTGAAAACATGCAGGGCAGAGGACATTCACAGCGCCGCGCGGAGGAGGGATTTTTCTGGCAACCGCTGAAGCGATAAAGAACAGGGAACGAGGCCTCTACTTCTCACAGTCATCGAACGGGGGGTAAAACAATGGTCAAAAATAAACTGAGGATCTTCAAAGCGGGCCGCATGTTTGTACTGTGTCTCGGCGTGATTTTCCTGAGCACCGGTTTTCTGGTGACTTATCTCCTGGGACTGCCTCAGCTGGAACAGGCAAAAGCCAGTACCCGCTGGCCGACGACGGACGGCGTGGTACTGGAATCAAAGGTGGCCACTCATCGCAGCAGCAATTCCAGCTCCTCAACGTATTCCGCGAATGTGATTTACCGCTATCAGGTGGAAGGTCAAAACCATGAAGGTCAAACGGTCTGGTTTGGCAGTGATATTTCGACGTCCAATCGATCTCTGGCGGAGGAGACTGTCGCGAAATATCCGAACCATCAGAAAGTGACCGTTTATTATGATCCTCAAGATCCCGCGGCTGCGGTACTGGAACCGGGTGTGTTCAAAACGACGTATTTTTATTATCTGTTCGGCTGGCTGTTTATGGGGCCGGGTATTCTCATGACGGGCATCCCCCTGTTTCGCGCGCTGTTTCGGAAATGTCAGGGGGAAGAGTGAACGCCGGATTTCGGCAGTTTTTGCCGCACCGCCGGAGCAAATCTCTGCGAAGGAATCCTGATCTTGCTGCGAAAAAAGATCTTTGATAAATAACAACCTCCTCCCTCTCACTTCTCTCTCGTTTTCCCAATGGTTCCCGTCATGTTTTTACCGTGCGTGCCTGTTGCGCAGCGACAGATCCTGCTGGCGATTGCGGCATTGATCATATGCCCGTTTGTCGCGGGTTGCGCTGCGACTCCATATGTTTATCAGACCGGTCTGGTTCCGCAGCCTGAAATGGATTTTGCGGAGGGCGAGTCGCAAATCGTGCGGGGCCGGCCTAAACCGGTGCTGGACGGGATCGGCTGGGTCGTGGGTGTTCCCGGAAAAATTCTGCTGTGGAACCGTCGCGTGGACAATCATGATGTTTCCCCCGAGACAGAAGCCGCGATTGCCGCCTACCTGGAGAAAAATCATCTTGATCAAGTCAAGGTGCGCATCAATGAGTATGATCCGCTGGGTGAGTGGCGACGGCTGCGAAAAAATAAATCGGTGGGCTGGGGCTGGCGTTATACCGCGGGAACATTAACGGCCTTATCCTACACGTTGCTGCCGGGGCGCATCGTGGGCGGAGACAACTACAACCCGTTCACGAACACGATCAGTCTCTATTCCGATCTGCCCGCGATTGCCCTGCATGAAGGGGGGCACGCCAAGGATTTTTCCTCGCGCAAATATAAGGGAACGTACGCAGTGGCGACCTCTCTGCCGGTGTTATCTCTCTGGCCCGAGTCGATCGCGACAAACGATGCCCTTGGTTACCTGCGCGCGGAAGAAAACTATGAACAGGAAGAGGAAGCGTACCGTGTGTTGTACCCTGCATATGCGACGTATATTGCAGGTGCCGCCTCTCCTCTATTGCCTTTCAGTGATCTCGCGGTGACAGCCGGTGCGGTGATTCCGGGGCACATCGTCGGACGCTGGAAAGCCAATGAGGTCAAACAGGAACAGCTGGCACGGGTTGCCCGACGAGGCGTGCATCACGTCTCCGCGACGGAACCGGAACTCGATGCACGTCAGTCAGAGCCGGAAACAGGAAAGCAGGATGGCGTGCAGCAAAGTCACTTTGAAACCGAAGTCTTCCGTTCAGATGATGAGCAGCCGGCGCGGTTTCGGGGGGAATCAGGCAACGTGATCCAGCCAGCGTCTGCATTCTCTGGCGGGGATGAGAGGTGATCCTTATAAAGACGTCACTCGTTTGTGGGGTTCGTTACAAAGTGGGTAGCTGCTGGTTGAAGAAGACAGAATGTCAGCCAGTGTTGTATTGGCAAACGCGGTTTCTGTTTCCCGCAGGGCGTCGTCGAGCTTGCGATGCAACGGACATAAATTCACGCCATGCCCTTCCAGTCCGAGGGGACAGGTTTTAATCCGGCAAATCGGATCGACGGCATTCACCACATCCAGCAGATTCAATTCTTCTGGTAACTTCACCAGCGAGATGCCACCTCCGATACCCCGCTGTGAATGAACCACATTCGACTGTCGCAAACTTTGCAGCACTTTGGAAAGATAGGCCTGCGGGACCTTGGTGGCTTTCGCAATTTGCTCTGTTGTACACGGATTGGGAGACTGATCTGCTAAATGGACAATAGCTCTCAGTGCGTATTCAACAGTCTGGGAAAACATAAAAAAGTCCTTCGTTAGCGATAAATGGACATTGATGTCTATTATTGCGTCTGGTATTCTGCGAATCAAATTAATTCGCAATCGTTTTGAGTATTCGAGTCAGGTAATTATAGTCGCTCAATGGAATTAGGAACCCAAAATGAAACACATTGATGAAGAAAAACTGGAAACCGATCTGCCTTATCGTTTTCAATATCTCACCAAATTCATCGGGGTCAATGAGGACGATTTACAGGCGATCCATTCCGCGGCGGGTGCCATTGCACCATTAGTTCCTGCACTGGTTGATGCGGTTTATGAACAACTCTTCAGATATGATTGCACAAAACGCCATTTTGTACCACGCCAACACGGTTATGAAGGCGAAATTCCTGCCAGCATTGAGAGCCTGACTGTAGATCATGAAATGATCCAGTTTCGCAAACAGCATCTGGGGCGTTATCTGGAAACACTGGTCACAAAACCTTACGATGAAAAAATGGTCCAGTATCTGGACATGGTCGGGAAGATGCATACTCCCAAAGCCGGCAGCAAAGCGCTGAATGTTCCACTGGTTCAGATGAACGCTTTGATGGGATTTGTTTCGAACGCCTTAGTCAGCACGATTCTCGGCTTGAACCTGGATCGGGAGACCGAAGTCAAAACGTTAACGGCGTTCAACAAATTACTCTGGCTGCAGAATGATCTGATTACCCGTCATTATCAGGCATAAGATTCAAAGCACATGTCGGGTTACAGTCGGAGATCAACGCAGGCAAGATTTCCGGCTGAATCCCGGCAATAAATGCGTCCGGCACACAACACGGGGACCGTCCAGCATTGATGGTCGAGGACTTTGAATCGGGAAATTTCCTGATATGAATCCGAAGTCGCTTTCGCTGTTACCAGCGTCCCCTCATCCGACAGAATGATCAGTTTGCCGTCCGCGATCAGCAGTGACCCGCAACCAAAGCCGGCTTCGCGCCATTTGATTTTTCCGGTCTCCTGATCAAGGCACGTTAAACGGACAATGCGTCCCAGATTGGAATTGCCGTCCATTCCATAATAATGCTTTTGATAAAGCACACTGTTGTTGAAATGATTTTTCAGATCCTGGTTCGTGTAGCGGGCTTTTAGCTGCAGGTTCTCAAAATCCAGCAATGCGCAGCCCTTGCGATATCCCGAAGAGATAAAGATGGTTTTTCCGTCGATGATCGGTGTGGTGGAATTCGTGTCGAAGGGGGAAGGCCAGTCGAATGTCGCAACCTCTTTTCCATCGTCTTCGCGCGTCACCGTCAGGCAGTCGTTATTCAGCAGTGCCAGATAAGCGGTGCCCTCGCTTTCAAAAGCAGCCGGTGTTCCGTACCCGGGCATATGCGGCGTGGACTTCCAGAGTTCATTGCCCGTTTTTTTGTCGAGCGCCACCAGACGGCCCGCTTCGATCAATAATTTCTCGCCTCGAATCAGTGGGGAACAGGTGAAGCCCCATTCGGGAACTTTCATCTGGTAGGCTTCCGTCAGGTTTTTTTGCCAGACGATATTGCCGGTTTTGATTTCGAAACAGATTAATCTTCCGTCGCGACTGTTCGTAAAGAGAAATTCTCCGTCGATGGTTGGAGTCGCGCCGGGGCCGCCGGCATTCAGATGATTAACCAGCTGAGCCGGATAAGCGTGTTTCCAGATTACTTTGCCGGTCTCTGCTTCCAGGCAATACACGGTTTCGTTGCCGGCTGTGTGCCCCATGGTGTAGATGCGGCCGTCGGCGGCGGAAATCGAACTGTAGCCTGTTCCGACTTCGCTGCGCCACAGAACTTGCGGCGGCTTATCCGACCAGTCAGCCCGCCAGTCGGTTTCCGGTGAGATGCCGTTGTAGTCCGGACCCAGCCAGTGCGGCCAATAGCCGGCTGTTTCCTTTTGCTGCCGGGGAGCCGGAGCGTCTTGAAATGAAACTTCGGCGAACTCCGCAGAGCGGGTTTGCTCCTGCAAGAGATCCTGTGTTTTAGAAGCGGGTTTAGCGGCCGCCGGTGCCGTATCACTACAGGCGGCAGCGAACAGACCGGCGGTCAGACACAGAAACAGAGTGACAGACTTCATGTGATTCTCCTTGATGGGTGTCACCCCTATTATGTACGCCCTCTGATTATTTGGGAACGTCAACTTTGATGCGCAGGTCTCGCAGCTGGTGTGGATCGACTTCAGAGGGGGCACCGCTGAGCAGGTCGGCTGCTTTTTGTGTTTTGGGGAACGCAACCACATCGCGGATATTGTCATTCCCGCAGAGCAGCATCACCAGTCGGTCGAGACCCAGAGCGGCTCCCGCGTGTGGTGGCGCACCAAAACGCAGCGCCTGCAATAAAAAGCCGAAGCGCTCTTCCGCTTCCTCTGCAGAGATCCCCAACAGATCGAAGATCTGCTGTTGCACACGCTGATCGTGCACACGCACGCTGCCGCTGGCTAATTCATAACCATTGATGACGAGGTCATACGACTGCGCCCGCACTTTCGCAGGATCGCTTTCGAGCAATGGAAGGTCTTCTTCCACCGGCTGGCAGAACGGATGATGTTCGGCGTCCCAGCGGTTTTCTTCTTCGTTGTAAGACAGCAGGGGGAAGTTGAGTACCCAGCAGCATTTGAAATCTTTGGGGTCGTACAACTCCAGTTCTTTGCCCAGACGGTTCCGCAGGGCGGACAAAGCCGCTGAGGTGACAGAACACTGGTCGGCGACAAAAAACAGCAGGTCACCCACTTCAGCGCCCATGAGGTCCATGATTTTCTGTTTGTCGGCATCGGAGAAAAATTTGGCGATCGGGGAGTGCAGGCCTTCGTCGGTGACTTTGAAGAACGCTAATCCTTTGGCACCGTAGTCACCCACAAATTCTGTCAGGCCGTCGATGTCTTTTCGGCTGTAACGGTCGGCGGCACCTTTGGCATTCAGTCCCCGCACGCGCCCGCCCGATTCGATGGTTTTCTTGAAGACCGAAAAATCACAGTTGGCGGCAATTTCGCCGATGTCCACCAGCTTCAGACCAAACCGCAAATCGGGTTTGTCGGAACCGTATGTTTCCATGACCTCGTGATAATCAAAACGGGGAAGTGGCAGCGATACATCTTCGTTACGCAAGTCTTTCAGCAAGGTTTCGACCAGGCCGTCAACGAGAGTCAGAATGTCTTCCTGATCGACAAACGCCATTTCCAGGTCGATTTGCGTGAATTCCGGTTGACGGTCGGCTCGCAGGTCTTCATCCCGGAAACAACGGGCAATCTGGAAGTAGCGATCATAGCCGGAGATCATCAGGATCTGTTTGTAGATCTGTGGCGATTGAGGCAGCGCATAAAAACAGGCTTCGTGCACGCGACTGGGAACCAGATAATCGCGGGCGCCTTCGGGAGTGCTGCGGCCCAGAATGGGAGTTTCAATTTCCAGAAACTGCAACTGGTCAAAATAATCGCGGGTCAGTTTGGACAGGCGATGTCGTAACTTCAGCGCTTCCTGCAGACGCTCGCTGCGCAGATCGAGAAAACGGTATGTCAGCCGCAGTTCTTCATTAGGCAGTTCCGACGTTCCCGGTTCGAATGGAGGCGTCTTGCTTTTGTTGAGGACCTTTAACTGATGGGCGCGGATCTCAATCTTTCCGGTTGCCAGCTTTTCATTTTCGCGATCTTCCCGTAAGACCACTTCTCCGGTCACCTGGATGACGTCTTCCGCACGCAGGGAACGTGCCAGCTCATGCATCGTGGTATCACGGTCGGGGTTGAATACGATTTGCGTGACGCCATAACGGTCTCGCAGGTCAATGAACGCCAGACCTCCATGATCGCGGCCTCGGATCACCCAGCCTGCCAGAGTGACGGTTTGCCCAACATGGTCTGTTCTCAGTTCGCCACAGGTATGTGTTCGTAACACCGTAATAAGTCCTTGGTTGAAAAGCTGCTTTTCTGAAATAAGTTTTCTGTCTGAAGATCGCTTGAGGCCAGCAGAATGATCGATGGAACGCTTCGAATTCCGCAGCGATCTCGGGAGCAATCATCGCCGGTAGATCCTGACTTTCCGGCCTGAATTTCATTCATGCTGAAAGGTCGGGGGCCGCGATCAGCGCCTCAGTTGATAATCTATGGTGCTGATCTTATTAGAGCAGGCGACTGCTCGCAATGAACAGGAACGCGTACAGCCTGTTCTCGCGCATTATCTGTTCCATTCTGCCCGATTATACAGACGGGAAGGAGGCAGGATGAGCTGGGATGTGGCTGCATGTTCAGTTAATTGCGGCGGCGCAAGCGACGAAACAGGCCGCGTCGTTTGCCCTCCGGGCAGGTATAGCATTCGTTACTGACGGCCGCTTCGGTGGCCGGGATCGGCTTCAAGGCGTCGCTCTGTTCCTCATAAGGAGCAGCGGTGACCTTCTTTTGCGGCGCGACCGGTTTTTTGGGTGCGGCTGCGACTTTATCCGCCTCAGGTTGCTTCACCGGTTTTTTCTGAGCGACTTTATTTTTTGTGACGTTCAAAAACTGCTGATACGCGTCAGCAACTTTGCCCTGCTGCGTATTGCCTGAGTGGATATAAATTCCATATTTCAGATTCAGCGTTTCACCCGCTTTGAGATGTTTCGGGTCGGCAGGCTGTTTTTTGTTTGTGTAGGAATGATCGCCGAACGGGCTGATGGTAAACAGACCGTAATTACGCACATGATAGCGGGACTTCTTGTAGTTTTGTGGAGAGTCCATCAATGCCACGCCATAAGTTTTACCGTTCAAGGGGCCGTAGTAGTCAATCCATTCGGTGGGTTTACCCCAGGTGTCTTTGGTCCCTTTAACGCCTTTGTTGTCTTCAACGCTGCCTTCTTCTTTTTCCCGCATCCCGTTCGGAAGTCGAATTCCAAACAGACCTTCTTTGGTGTCTTCAAATACAACTGGTTTTGCACCGGCGGTAAAGGTGATGTCGTATGTCAACAGGCGATTGGCATAAATGGAAATCACCGTGTTTTCTGTAACGACCGGTTTATTGTCTGCCCCCAGCCATTCATTGGTGACCTGCATTACTGCCGGATCGCCGGACGCCTTGATGATTTTCACTTTCGAGTTTTTAATCTTCCCTTTTTCTGCCCAGAAATCGACTTCGTTGACTTCATCAACGGCGACCCAGATTCCTTTATGGTGCGGGTGATCTTCCGGATCGGACAGCGACCGGGTGATACTGGTTCCGTCGGCGGCACGGACGGGAGAGAAAAACGGTTTGGGAAGGTCGGCTCCCGTATGATAGGTCGTGAAAGGTTTTCCCTCGATGGAAACATTCACTTTCGTTCCCTGTTGAGTGATTTGAACGGAGGCATCGTTGGCAACGGCTACGGTAGACAGGCCGACAAACAGGCAGATTATGCTGAATACGATTTTCACAGTGAAAATTCCTCAAATGGCATTCGGTCGTGGATGGTTTGTAAATAACAATCAGTTATTGTGTGCTGAACAGAGTCTCTGCGCCAAGTCGCACAGGCAATTTCACGGACTTTTTCTCGAACTGAACCGAAACACGGTTTGCGAAGAGGGCTTTTGTTCTGTTATCCTAAATAGCCTGGATTAAAGGTTTTTTGCAGATCACCACAGCGAAGATAAAATAAACGAGACCATGAATAAACGACGACGGTTGAATACCACCTCCTCACTGAAATCTTACCCGGAAAAATCAACTTCTTTTCGCAGCCATTCCGCGCGAGAAAAAGAGCCTGACTGGGAAATTGCCATTTCCGGTGATCTGGGTGATAAGGAATCGGATCTCGTCTCACGTCTGGTTGATCTGCCGCGAGGCACCCGCGGTACCATCTATTTTGATTCGCCCGGTGGCTCTGTTTATTCCGGGCTCACGCTGGCGAGTTTAATTCGGCTGCGTCAATTAAATGTGGCCGGAGTCGCCTTAGGCGAATGTTCTTCCGCTGCGATTCTTCCGTTTGCCGCCTGCAAACATCGCTTTGTTACCACTCATACAACACTGCTGTTCCACCCTGTTCGCTGGCAGAGTGAGGACGACGTGCGGTTCGAAGAAGCCGTCGAATGGGCGCGGCACTTTAAGATCATGGAAACCGACTTTGATCGGCTGCAGGCTCAGCTGTTCGGCTGCGAACAGAGTTTGCTCGACAAATGGACGCGACCGGGCAGATTCGTTTCAGGACCGGAGCTGGTCGAAGCTGGCCTGGCGCAGTTAATCGATCCCTTTTCTGCAGACGACCAATGGAAAACTATCGAGGCAAGATAGCGGGGTCTGGAAATATTCGTGGTTTCGTTTTTTTGAAAAGTTCATTATTTTCGGAACCACTGGGTATTCAAAATGTGTCTGTCTGCTAACGGGTCGCATTTGGGATTCTCTACCTCTGTCAGTCTTCTTATCGTTTGAAAGGTTTTTCAATGAACTGTCTACAACAGATCAGTTATGCTCTGCTTGCTCTCACTCTAGTGTTGAATAGTATGACATCACTGCAAGCAGACGAAGCAAAATCAGAACTGGTCACCATTTCCAAAATTCTTAAAGTAAGTCATCAGATTGAGATTGAGGAATCCTTTCCGCCGAATCTATACGTCAAAGCCATCGGTGAAGTTCCGACCGGCGGTTATACTAACGTCAAACTGGAGAGAGCCGTTTATGTCATGCCGCCAAAAGACGGAATTCAGGATTATTTTCTGAAAGCCGTTCCTCCCTCAGGTCCGGCGATCACTGTCATCTCTCAAGTCGAATCGATTGATTTATGGCATGGGTTTCCTGGCTGGGTCAAAGGCATTCGTATGCATGGTGCCAAAGACGGGATTGTCGTGATCAAATTTGAGCAAGATTCAAAGCCCGTGCTTCGTCGATTTACGGGGGGACATGTGGGAGGCATTGCTCATCCTGCTTCTTTTGAGAAAGCATTACAGGCAGCCATCAAAAAACTGAATGAGGCACTTCACGAAGGAGGTGTGATGGATGCATCAGTCAAATGGAGTGTGGTGAGTACATCAGGGCAGATCGGCGGTATTGCTGATCTGAATCAGATCACTGTGACGATCGCGGCGAAACGACAGCCGCCCTGGCCGCAAAAAGAAGAGACCAGCGAGCCGAAGAAAAAGAAATAAACTCAGGAAACAACTTAGCTTTTCGGCGCGATCACGCCGGTTTCGGGACTCGAAGCGGTTGCATACAACTTCTTCGGAATTCGGCCGGCGAGATAAGCGTCGCGTCCGGCTTCGATTCCGTTTTTCATCGCACGTGCCATCCGCACCGGGTCTTTTGCGCCGGCAATTCCGGTGTTGAGCAGCACGCCGTCGCAGCCGAGTTCCATTGCGATGGTCACGTCACTGGCGGTTCCCACGCCGGCATCAACGATGACGGGATAATCGGGATCGTTTTCTTTCAGGTATTCCAGACAGATGCGGATGTTATTCGGGTTCAGAATTCCCTGACCGCTGCCAATCGGACTGCCGGCGGGCATGACCGATGTTGCGCCGGCTTCTTTCAGGCGTTTCGCGGTGATCGGATCATCGGTTGAATAGCAGAGTACGGAAAAGCCTTCGTCCACCAGTTGCTTTGTCGCCTCTAGTGTCGCGATCGGATCGGGGAGCAATGTTTTCGTGTCGCCGAGCACTTCAATTTTCACCCAGTCCGCGCCCGGATTTTCCAGACCACGCAAAATTTCGCGGCCCATGCGTGCCACGCGAACCGCGTCTTCCGCGGAAAAGCAGCCGGCGGTGTTCGGCAGAATCGTGTATTTATCCAGATCAATGAAGTCGAGGATATTGCGGCCGTCCGAATCGATCAGCCGTTCGCGGCGGACGGCGACGGTAATTACATCGGCGCCACTGACTTCCAGGCTTTCCTGCATCAGTTCATAAGTCGCATACTTTCCCGTTCCCACGATCAGGCGTGAGTTGAGATGATGTGTTCCCAGGATCAGTGAGGATTCTGTACTGCCAATTGTTGCCATAATTCTTATCCACCGCCTACCAGCGTTACAATTTCCAGACGATCGCCCTCCTGCAGTGTACAGGATGCGTGTTCTTCGCGCGGAATTAAAATCAAATTTCGTTCCACGGCCAGATACTTTGGCTGCAGACCCAGTTGTGCCAGGAGCCCGGCCACTGTGAAATCATCGGGGACCTGCTGATCGTCACCGTTCACCTGAATTTGCACCAGTAAGGCTCCTTCTGAAGAGGTCTGCATCTGACTCAGCAAACAGCAGAGAAAATGCATCATCGTAGACACAATTTACCGCGGTTTTGATATTTGTTTGCAAAAAACGAGTTTAGAAGTGATACTGCTGATCGTCAAGCATTGGCCGGGAAGTCGAACATATAATTTACGGCAGGAAATGCCTCTCCCGCTCCGAATGAACGACACCGGCGGCTGTTCTCTGATTCCGATGAACCGATTTCAGCGATTCTTTACAAGTCGTGCATATACTTCTATATAACTAAGTCAGGAACTGAAGTTTGTCACAGGAATCAGGATATTTCACCGAGGACCAGAGACGATGTCGTGCATGTGTTTACCCCGTTTCGTTTGTTTTATTACAGGTTTAGCCATCGTGACTGTGACCTCAACCCTTTCTGCTGTCGAAATCATTGGTCATCGCGGCGCTTCATATGACGCTCCCGAAAACACGCTGGCCTCGATCAATCTCGCCTGGCAGCATAATGCGGACGCGGTCGAAATTGATATTTATCTTTCGAAAGATGGACAGATTGTTGCCTATCACGACAAAACCACCAAGCGGATCGGCGGCCGCAATCGCGCTGTAAAAGAACAGACTTTTGCCGAGCTGCAGACTCTGGATGTAGGCGCCTGGAAAAATGCGAAATATAAAGCGGAACGCATTCCCGCGCTGACTCAGATTCTGAAAACCATTCCGGAACAGAAACGACTGTTTATTGAAATTAAATGCGGTCCGGAAGTTCTGCCACAACTGAAGCGCGACCTGGCGGCTTCCGGTAAAACGGCCGCCCAGACGGCCATCATCGGCTTTGATTATGCAACCATGCAACAGGCCAAACAGTTAATGCCGGAACTCGAAGTCATCTGGGTCTTCAAGGTCAATCAGAATAAAATTACGCGCAAATGGGAACACAACGCAGGTTACTATATTCAAAAAGCAAAGGCCGCCAATCTGGATGGCCTGGACCTCGGCTACAATCAATTTATCACCAAAACATTCGTCGAACAGGCCAGAGCAGCCGGCCTGCCCGTGTATGTCTGGACCGTCAATAAAGTAGCGGATGCGAAAAAACTGGCTGAAATGGGTGTCGCCGGCATCACCACAGATCGGCCCGGTTTATTAAATTCCGCCTTGAAACCGGAAAAATAGCGTGCTTTCCCGTGTTCCTCCAGCGGTCTCGTATTGATTTACAGTCGGTTTTGTCCGAAAATGGAGATCCGTCGCCTGTTCGGAGGAATTTTTTTAGAGGTACAGACCAGATGTCATCACGCTTTATTCTGTTTGCGGGCTGCGCTCTCTGCGCGGCATTCATGTTGCATAACCGGGCAGCTGGCGCAGAAGAAAAAGAAACACCCAAACTTCCTCAGCAGGCGATCGAATACATTCTTGACCTGGAGAGTGACGATTTTAAAACGCGTGAAAAAGCCACTCATGCTTTGCCCGGATTCGGTAAACAGGTCATTGAACCGCTGCTGAAAGTCACACGCGGCGACAGTCTGGAAGCCGCCGTCCGTGCGATTCTGGTCATTGAAAATATTTATGTCCAAGGCAAAGAGAACTCCATTTCTGAAGCGGAAGACGCGCTCGACCTGTTGACCCAGGCCACTAATCCTTCCGTCGCTATCCGCGCAGAAGAAGCCATTGATCGGCATGCCGACATTCGAAAGAAACGCGCCATTCGCGAAATCAGAAAAAGAGGCGGGACGGTGAAAGTGTGGACGGCGGAAGAGATCGCAAGAGCAGCGAAGGGGAATAGCGTCCAGCCGGGAAACGTACGTTATGTTGCCCTCGGTTCAAAGTGGAACGTGGAAGATCAGGAACAGGGGCTGCGATTTATCAAACGTGTTGGTCATTTTGACGTCCTGTATATGATCAAAGGGCATCGAATGCCAGAGTTGGCAATGGAAGATCTGGTGAGAGCGCTGCCCGGCACCCGTTTTCAATCCCGGGAGAGCGATGCGATGCTGGGCATGACCGGTGGCGATCTAAGCGATCAAGGGGGATGCACTGTCGGCGAAGTCTCTGAAGGGCTGGCGGCGCAGAAAGCGGGCATTCAAAAAGGAGATTTCATTATCCAGTTCGACGGTGAGAAAGTGGAGAATTTTGAATCGCTCGTGCAACGGATCGGCAAAAAATCAGCCGGTGATACCGTGGATATCGAATTGATTCGAAACGGGATGCCGATGACGTTGACGGTGACCCTCAGCAGCTGGGTGGATTAATCAACTTCGTCAGACTCAATCCACATTTTACACCAGGATCCGTCAGCGAATCTGATAGCAAAAGTATTTCTCAGCAGGTAGATGAGATGCTGGCGTGTGTCAAAGTCGACTGGTTCGACAGTGTATCAATCAGCGTCAAAATTCTTATAAAATGACGAGTAGCCCGTGCCTGTTAATCCAGTTTCTGCTGTTCGGCGTTGGCGCGTTCATTGAGCCACTGGGCCATTTCATTCGAAACCAGAAACGCCATCGCACCGCCGCGGCTGTCATTGCCGAGAATCGCCATCCGGTCAAAATAACCGCGCACGCTGGTCTGTTTTCCCGTTCCCGTGCAGACATCCACGAGTGTGCCATCATGGGCGACGCGCGTTTTGATCCCGTTCCAGGCGCGTTCAATGATGGGCGTGTATTGTGTTGCATCGAGCCAGCCTTCACGGATACCGCGAATCATCGCAAACGTAATCATGCAGGTGCTGGTCATCTCGCGATAGCTTTCCGGATGATCAATGACCTGATGCCACATGCCGGTCGGGTCCTGATGCTGGCTCAACGCTTCCAGATGTTGACGGTGACCTTCAATGAACTGTTGACGCAAGGGAGAATTCAGAGGCAGCTCCGACAGGACCAGCGCCAGTCCCAGCGCGGGGAAACCATTGCCGCGTCCCCAGGCCGCATCACTCAACGGAGAATTGCGATAAACGCCATCCGGCCGTTGGTCGAGTTTTTGAATGAACCGCCAGTGACGCAGTGCCATTTCATAATATCGGGGGTCACACGTTAAACGTCCGACAGCTGCGAGAATCGGGCACGACATGAAAACCGCATCGCTCATTTCCGCATGGTGGGGCATCGATTCGCGGAACTCCCCCTGCTTGTCAAAGCCGAGGTCCGCCGCCTGTTGAGCGAGTTTGAGATACAGCGGATTGCCGGTTGCTTTCGCCAGCTCGGAAAACAGCAGATGCCCGGCAATCACACTGCCGCCCCCACTGTTGCTGAGCGGGTTGGGGTTTTTTGAAAGGTAATTCTGTGTGATCGTTTCGACATGCGGCAGTCGGCTGTGGTCGCCCGTTAGTGCGCCCAGTCGAAGCTGACTGATGAGCGAGATTACAGGCAGGTACGATAAGCTTTTGAGATCGTTGCCATACACTTTCGAAAGTTGCGTGGCAACTTGAATCGGCGTGCGCTGCAAACGTCGCATCATCTCCAGCCGGGCAGGGGAAGGGCCCTGGAACTGACTTTGCTCGATCGCCGTCAGCAGTCCTGGCAGAAAGGAGGCAGCCTGAGCCGGCGTCACTTCTACTGCCAATGCAGGCAGGCGACCAGTCTGGGAAGGGGATTTATAAGCAAGGCTGGAAACCAGTTCCCAGCCGAATACCGGGCGAATTTGCGGCTGCAGCTGTTTGCCCAGCATACGCGTTGACGAAAGGGCGTCGACAGGAATCACCCACTGAAATTGAGTTCCCTCCCGCACGTCGACAACTAAATCGGGAGCATGCATGCCAATCCAGCGCCACAAATATTCCGCTTCGGGATTCGTCGGGCTCTGATACGCGGGACCCATTGGCGGATAACCGCGCGTCGGATTACCGTGAGAGGCATTCTTCGGGCCCTGCTGTAACACCCAGCCATCCGGGTTGGCAATCGGGATCGCAGAGAGTGAGAATTTTTCCCGCAGCGGTTTTGCAGCCTCCGCACCATAAAACCAGTTAACGGCGTTGATGACGGAAGCGACTGAGGCTTCCGATCCATCGAGACCACCAATCAGCAGAATGCGGATTTTTCCGGTGTGGAAGTTGAGATCTTCTTTGGAATAAACACAGGGGATCGGCGTCTCTTTGCGGGTCACGCCGATGGCCGAATGCAGGAGCGCCGGTTGTTCTCCCAATGGCTGCAAGCGTTTCTGAACCGCCGTTTTGAAATCGACTGTCGAATCCGGTTTGTCGGCTTCCAGGGGAGCCGCGACAAGCGTGTTGAGTAAAATGGGATTCAACAAAAAGAGCGTCAGACACGAAGTCAGCAGAGAAAATTTCATGGAAAGCAGGATCCAGGCAGGGAGATAAAGGCGCAAGACAGTGAAACAGTGTTCAATGATCACTGGCCCATTGTAAAACCGCTGCAGACCAAATACCAGCAGAGAATAAGGCGATCTATTTAGTACGAAATAATACCAGTTGGGTGGCACGAACGGATTTCGTGCCGAGCGCAGCGCGCAGGACGTATAAAGAAAACAGATGTATTAATCCTAATTCTCACGCCATAAGACCGAATCGTAGGGGTGGGTCTATGTGCCCACCCGCCTGGCGGTATTCGATTTCGTATCGCGATTTCAAAGGCACCAGTGAAACCGTTTCGTACGTGATGACACAAACCATATCCATAACGCGGGCAACCACACAGGGTTGCCCCTTGCAATTTCAACTTAGGGATCAACTCGCACGTGCAAGCGTGTTGTCGCGGTCACGCCATCTTCGCGGCTGCGTTCCACTTTCACCAGATAATCGCCCGGTTTCTGGTAAGTGTGTTCGGTAATCGCGTAACCGTTTTCATCAAGCGGTTTCACATTTCCATCCGATTTTACACTCACGGTCGGGCTGCCATCGCCGAAGTCCCAGACTTCTTTGCCGGTGGTGTTTCCAAAAGAACGGACTTTGAATGTAATCGGTTCGCCCACCCGGTTTTTCAGAGAAGGCCAGTACGTGGCGTGAATGCGGGGCAGATATACCTCAAGGTTTTTCGGATCAAGTACATGCACCTCGGCGAAATCGTAATCGACGTTGCCTGCTTTGTCGGTGACTTTCAGGATTTCACTATAGGCGCCCGGTTTGTTGTAAGTTCGTTTGACTTCCGGTCCTGTCGCCGTCGTGCCATCGGTAAAGGTCCATTCGTATTTCTGAATGCTGTTGTCGGCACTGTAAGATTGTGTCCCTTTGAGAACCGTGGAATCACCGGCTGTGATGAAATGTTTGCGGCGGGTGTTGGCGACCAGGGGGGGATGATACTGATTACGGTACGCCTCCCACAAAAAGGGATAACCGGCCTGAGTGCCCCATTTGCCTGAAGGCTGGCGGCTCTTGATTTCAAAATGCAGATGCGACCAGCCGCCACTGGCCCCTTTTTTCCCGAGGATGCCGATCTCTTCTCCCTGTTTAATCAGACGGCCGGGGCGAATGCGATCGTTGATTTTATCGAGGTGACTATAGCGGTAATACCAGCCCCGCGCATCCAGCAGGTAAACGACGTCATAACGTGGCGCGACGGGCGTGTCTTTGCGGTGTGCCTCCAGAACATCATTGCCGGACGAAACCACGATGGCATCCGTGGCGGCAATCACTTTCGTCAGTTTATCCACACCCCCGATATCGAGGCCGCTGTGATAATAAATTTTGGGAAGGATTTTCGTCCCGCCGTCGACCGGTTCATTGTCATACCAGGTGCGGGTGGCGAACCAGCGTTGATCTACGGGATAAATAAACGACCCGGGTTTGATCAGCGGCGAGTCGGCGGGCCAGAACCGCAGCCGGGCGTCTTTTTCCAGACCCCAGAAGGCCGGTGTGCCGTTCGAGTTGTAACCTTTGGTAATCGAACAGTCGATCTGTACGCGACCTGTTTTTTGTGGCAGATTATACATGCCCGATTCGAGTGTGATGGTTTCGTCGTCCACCTGTACGGTGACGAGTGCACTGCGCACCGCCTGCCGAATCGGGTCGCGAGTCTCTTCCAGGTCCAGCAGTTTGATTTTGACCTGCGCGCCGTTATTCAGTGTGACCATGGTTGATTCGCCAACGTTTAAATCAACGACGCGCACAATGGGCTGTAAAGCCGGCGGTTCCTCAGATGCGAGAACAGGCTGATTGATTTTCGAGACGCAGAGCGATGTAAGAAAAATGACGCAGAGCATCAAACACAGGGGGGAGATTTTCATGACGGGGCTCTCTTGGAATCGGAAGTCAGGAGATCAGGATGTCGTACGTTTCTGGTCGGCGATTAAGCCGGCAACAAAACCTGCTTTAAATCCTGCGTTGATGTTCACCACAGTCACATTCGCGGCACAACTGTTTAACATGCCCAGCAGTGCCGCCATGCCGCCCAGGCTGGCGCCGTAACCAACGCTGGTAGGGACTGCAATCACGGGGCAGGAGACCCAGCCCCCGACAACCGAAGGCAGCGCCCCTTCCATGCCGGCGGCGACAACAATGGCGGAAACATTCTGAATGCGAGGCAGTTGTTCCTGCAGACGATGTGGGCCCGCCACGCCGACATCAATGATGAAGTCGGGTTGATAACCCATCCAGGTCAATGTTTCAATGGCTTCCTCGGCGACGGGGCGATCACTGGTGCCCGCGGTCAGAACGGCGATTTCGCCGGTGATAAGTTCTTCGTCAAAGGCGGCATCTTTTTCGGGAATACGAATCGTGCGCGCGGTCTGATTGTAAATGGCCTGCGGAAACTGTTTGAGGACCGTTTCCGCCTGCTCTTCCGAAATTCGGGTGCCCAGACAGCGTTCTCCTGAATCCAGCAGTAACGTAAAAATTTCGACCAGCGCTGTCGAGGTTTTGCCTTCGCAGTAAATCACCTCGGGATATCCACAGCGCGAACGGCGATCCAGGTCGATGTTCGCAGAAGGGAGAATCGTCGACTTGTGATGTTGCTGGTTAGTGAAATGCGAGACCGCCTGTTCTACAGAAAGCGCTCCTTGACGAACCTGCTCAAAAAGTTCGGAGAGTTGGTCATCAGACATAGAACACACCTTCGATTTACGATTGATCAACGAACAGCAGGATGGCCAACAAGCTGCCATCCTGCGGATTTTGATTGTGCTCGTGCACAACGACACTGATTACAGACAAAAAGATGCGCGAAAATTATTCATCCTTTTTGCTTAAACTGGCGATGACACTCAGATCTTCGAGGGTCGTCGTATCGCCGACACTTTCCCGGCCGGCAGCGATGTCTCGCAGCAGGCGTCGCATGATTTTACCACTGCGGGTTTTAGGCAGTGCTGCGGCGAACCGGATCTGATCGGGAGTTGCGACGACGCCAATCTGGGTTCGCACATGCTGTTTGAGTTCCGCCTTGAGTTCTTCGGTATCCTCATCAGTCGTCAAAGAAACAAAACAGCAAATGCCTTCCCCTTTAAGTTCATGCGGGTAACCCACCACGGCGGCTTCAGCCACTTTCGGATGCGAAACCAGTGCACTTTCGACTTCCATTGTGCTGAGTCGGTGACCGGAAACGTTAATCACATCATCAATGCGACCCATGATCCAGTAGTAGCCGTCCTCATCACGGCGGGCACTGTCGCCGGCCAGATAACAGCCTGCAATCGTGCTGAAATAAACTTCTTTGAATCGCTCGTGATCGCCGTACAACGTACGCAACATGTGAGGCCATGGCTGTCGCATGACGAGCAAACCGCCCTGGTTATCGCCCAGGCTTCCGCCTTCGGCATTCACAATGTCAGGCACAACGCCGGGCAGGGGAGTCGTACAACTGCCGGGTTTGGTTGCGGTCACGCCGGGTAGCGGGCTCATCATGATGCCCCCGGTTTCGGTCTGCCACCACGTATCGACAATCGGGCAGCGTTCCTGGCCGATGACCGTGTGATACCACATCCAGGCTTCCGGGTTGATCGGTTCGCCTACGGTTCCCAGCAGACGCAGGCTGGAGAGATCATATTTGTTCGGCCATTCATCGCCCCATTTGATAAAGGCGCGAATGGCCGTTGGTGCGGTGTAGAATACGTTCACCTGATATTTTTCGATAATCTCCCAGAAACGCCCTTCATCGGGCCAGTTGGGAGCCCCTTCATACATCATCGTTGTCGCACCGTTGGCGAGGGGACCGTAGACGATGTAACTGTGTCCGGTAATCCAGCCGACGTCGGCGGTGCACCAGTAGGTATCGTTTTCTTTCAGATCGAAGACCCATTTGGAAGTCATCATCGTGCCCAGCAGATATCCGGCGGTTGAGTGTTGCACGCCCTTCGGTTTGCCGGTACTTCCGGATGTATAAAGAATGAACAGCGGGTGTTCGCTGTCGAGTTCGACAGGATCACATTCGGCGGAGACGCCATCCATCAGATCGTGCCACCAGTAATCGCGGTCGGGCACCATATCGACTTCGCAACCGGTGCGGCGGTAGACCACAACGTTCTCCACGCTGGGTGATTTTTCCAGACTGTTGTCGACGGCTTCCTTCAGTGGAATGTTTTTGCCGCGACGCCAGCCACCGTCGGCGGTGATGACCAGTTTGGCCTGGGCATCGTTGTTGCGGTCGGCAATCGCGTCGGCACTGAAGCCGCCGAAGATAATGGAATGTGTTGCTCCGATGCGCGAACAGGCGAGCATGGCAATCGCCAGTTCTGGCACCATCGGCATGTAAATCGTCACGCGATCGCCGGTCTCGATGCCCAGTTTCTTCAGGCAGTTCGCAAACTTGCAGACTTCGCGGTGCAGGTCCTGATAACGCAGGACGCGTGTGTCGCCGGGCTCGCCTTCCCAGATGATGGCGGCTTTGTTTTTGCGCCAGCTATCCAGGTGACGGTCGATGCAGTTCACCGAAGCGTTAATCTTGCCGCCTGTGAACCATTTCGTTTCGGGCATTTCCCCTTCCAGAACATTTTCATAAGGCTGAGCCCATTCCAGCTCTTGTGCCATGTCGCCCCAGAAGCCGGTCGGATCATCTTTGGCCCGATTCCAGAGCTCCAGATATTGTTCTTTGCTCGAAATATTGGCCTGTTCCACAAACTCGGCTGGCGGCGGAAATGAACGAGTTTCCTGAAGAACACTTTCAATGTTTTCGTTAGTCTGGTCACTCATCGTGGTCATTCCCCTTTAGTTTTATTTGGCGAGCGAAATAAGAACCGAAAAATGTGGATCAACGACCTGATCGTTCAGGTGCGAAGATTCGATTCTCTCCCTGTTTCTTTCTGTTGAATTATTAAACAATGCTAAGTTAGCGATTTTAGGGCACTATTTTTTCGAAGTCAACAAACGGGCGAACGGTCTCTGTCAGAACCCGTCAGGCGCGTGTATTCAACTTATCTAAGCGTCACAAGGCGGAAAATCAAGCAGAACGGGGTACGCAAGTCACTTTAAATCGCGGGAAAGTAATTTTGGTTCCTGAATTCTTCGCGAATCGGTCTGTTTTCGCACTTTTGCGAGCGGATTCAAGCGTGAACACTTGCACGAAGGCTGTTTGATATTGCAAGTGTACGCAGGGTCAAATCGCACTCGTTTCCATCAGAGCCCGTGCCCGGTGATACGCGTTTTGCTCCCTCTTGCGAGTGGCTCAAACATACAAAAAGGGGCAACAAACGTTACGATACGACCGAATACTGAGTGGATCAAAAATTGTTGCCTGAGCCAACAACTCAATCCGTGCCATGAAATCATCATCAGGAAAATATTACGTTGGGTTAGACCATCTCAGGGCTGTTGCAGCCTTCATGGTTTTTTCGTGGCACTTTATCCATGCTGCGATCCCTTTCACTTATGCTCCCACATTTTTCCCACTTTCGCTGATCAATGAGGGACACACGGGAGTTGCCTTGTTCATGACACTGAGCGGTTATTTATTCGCTAAGTTACTGGATGGGAAGAAGATGAAATATTTTTCATTTTTGTGGAACCGATTCTTCAGGCTCGCTCCCTTGATATTCTTTGTACTGATCGTGATCGGTATCCAGAAATATTTAAACGGTTTTCGTGTTGATCATTACGGTCAGTATCTGCTTTATATGCTTTCAGGGTTGATCAAGCCAATTTCAATCAATGGAATTTGGTCTATCGTGATTGAATTTCACTTCTATCTGCTGCTGCCAGTTTTATTGTATCTTTCACGTAAGTCCAGGTATTCTCTCTGCATCATACTCTGCTGCGCCATTCTGTTCCGATTTATCCTGTATCAGGCGATCGGTCAAATTCAATCTCTCGCGTACTGGACCATCATTGGTCGCATCGATCAGTTTCTGCTGGGGATGATCGCCTTCCAAATGCGGACTTATATTAAGGGACGCCATTTTCTGGTTCTCAGTGGCTTCACCGCCTTTTCCATTTTTTACTGGTATTTTGATAAATCAGGTGGATTTTATCACAACCCTTCCTATCCTTCGAATCGTCTGATCTGGGTTTATCTGCCGACGCTGGAAGGTCTGGCATATGCTTTAATCATTGCCTGGTACGATAATTCGTTTGTGCATACGCATGGTAGAATATCCCGATTTGTTGCCGTGATCGGTACCTATTCCTATTCGATCTATCTGCTGCACTTTTTTTCTACAGGATATTCCTTTTTCTCTTGAGCAGATACATCATGCCTGTTTCCAATTTTTATATCGCATTCTGTTTTTCCGTGTTAGGCTTTTTAATGATGGTACCCATCGCCGCTCTCAGTTTCCGGTTTATTGAGTCCCCCTTCTTAAAGTTGAGGACCAAATATCTAATCGAAGATCAAACAGAAAGCACGCCAGAAACGGTCTTGGAAAGTGAAACAGACAGTGTGAAAGCTTGAGGCTGGAACCGGTACACGTAGAATGGGAGCCTGTATCAGCGTTGCATCAGTGTGCGCTGGTTGCTCTGCTGTTTGAGCGGGCGGCGGGAAATTTCCTGCCAGTGCCGGATGTCGATTTCGTAGGGGCCGTGCGGACGGTCAAAGCCGCCATAGTCGCGATAGTATTTTTCCAGCTTGCCAATTTTCTGATCGACGCGCAATTCGCCCCGCCGTTGACTTTTGGGAGAGCGGCCCCAGACGATTTCGGAACCGCCGGTGGTGATCAGGCGGTAAATCAGATCATCCAGTGCCAGTTCCGTTGTTGTGCGTGGCGGTGCTTCGATCGAAACAATGTCGAGTTCTTTCCAATGCGGGCCGAGCGCTTCTGCCAGCTGTGCTGCGCCGGTGACCGTCAGATCTCCCCAGGAGGTACCGGCGGGGCCTGCCGGAATCGAGAGAATGCCCGTGATAACCGGATAGCGACGGGCATCGGACACCGAAAAATCTTCCGGCGGTAACAGAACGCCCTCATTGTCAACCGGGAACAATGCCTGCTTGACCTCAACCATGGCCGCCGGCTTGCGGAAGAGGACTTCCACTTCTACCGTGTTGGTTTTCTGGACGGAAACCACTTTCTGCACCCAGGGGTGTTTCTGAAACGCGTCTGCGATTTTCAGCACAAGTCCCTGATCCAGCAGCGACACTTTCTCCGGCAGTGAGCTGCGTTTGATGACCTGATCGACGAGGTCAATGGGGACATAATGGGGCGGCGCTGGAATCAGAGCGATATTTTTGGTTTCGATCTGATATTCATCGCGTTGCGAAAGATCGGGCAGTTGGGATTTGAGTTTCTGAAAAAAGAACAACCCCGAAGCGACGACAGCCAGCATCAGCAGGACTTTAGGACGGAAAAGCAGTTTAATCAGATAAGCAGGGCTCAACGCAGGCGTTTCTTCCTCCAGTTCTTCTTCCTCAATCACAGCGACCTTTTTTTTGACCGGTCGTTTTTTTGGGGTTTTTTTGGGGGCTTTTCGACTCATACGCTCTTGTTTATCGTGTGGCTCTATTGAAACGGTCGTCTCGCAGGCATTTCGGGCGGACGCTGGCTTCGTGTTTCTGTATCAGAAATGAGATCCTGTTCCGGGTCAGATTGAATCAACGAACAACGGTAGGGAGTATCCTGCGCTGTAGTTTCGCGCACCGTCCCCTGCAATAGATTATCGCTATCTCACGCTAAAAGAGTTGGGGCGCTCCGCAGAAAAGTTGCAATTCCTCACGGATACAGGCCGTCTGGTTAAAGTTTGTCAATTATGCGGCTTGTGGGACGTTTTAGTCAGACAATTAATGAGAGCACGTTCGCACAGTTCGCCAAAGTCGAGACCTGCTTTCGCTGCTGCTTTGGGAACCAGACTGTGATCCGTGAATCCGGGAATCGTATTCACTTCCAATACCCAGGGTTGCTGGAAACGGTCGAGCAGGATATCAACGCGAACGATGCCTGTGGTGCCCAGTGCTTCGCAGGCATTCACGCCGGTTTTGATGATCGCCTGAATGACGTTGGTCGGCAGATTGAATTCGAACAGATACTCGGTTGAGTCTTCGAGATATTTGGCCTCGTAATCGAAAAACTCGTGCGGTGTTTGAATCTGAATGAGAGGCAGTACCTGATCGTCGACCAGGCTGACCGTCCATTCCGAACCTTTGATGGCCGACTCCAGAATGCCAAATGAATCGTAATGAAAACAGCGTGCCAGCGCCTGAGGCAATTCTTCGGGAGTTTTGACAATCGTCACACCTAGGCTGGAACCTTGTGCGTCCGGTTTCACCACCAGCGGATATCCCATCGTGCGGGCGTGCTGCTGAATTCGTTGGGCATCGTCGGATTCGTGTATCAGGACATAAGAGGGCGTACTCACATTGTGCTGGATAAATCGTTCTTTCGAAGCCGACTTACTGAATGCCAGCTTGGAGGTCGGGGCATCACAGCCCGAGTAGGGAACCCCCAGCCGATCCAGCGTGGTTTGAATCGTTCCATCTTCGCCGTAAGTGCCGTGTAAGGCGATAAAGACGACATCGCAGCCGGACCAGTCATGGGTGTCGAGATCCACCAGAGAAGGATCAATCATTTTCACCCGATGTCCGCGGGACGAGAGGGCGCGGCCGACCGCTGCACCACTTTTCAGGCTAATGTCCCGTTCTGCAGATTCCCCACCAGTGAGGACGACAATATTTAATTGGGGAAAAGTTTCGTTTTGTGGATCGGTCATCGGGAAGCCTCCTTGCCGCCAGACTCATTTGAAATCGAGTTTTTTTACTGAAAGGATCGTGTTTTTTACAGTGAATCGCGGGATTCTATCAACTCGGCACCAATCTGGAAATGTTGATCTTGAGTCGGAAACAGTGGGAAGACAGGGTAGAATGCGTAAAATACGGCAACATTCTACTGAAACAGGCGAATGGTTTTTCTGAGCTGCCGATATGCTTTTTTCCCCAGTGACTCCGGTGCAACAGAGATTTTTGCCAAACCGGAGGCGTGAATCAGCGGTTGTTCTGACAGGGGGTCCAGTGTAACCCGGGCGAGGTAAGAGGTGTTGCTCAATTGCCGTGTTCCGGCAGAGTCGGATTCGGTTGTGATTTCGTCACGATGAATCAGATTCGGATGCAGGTCTTCCATGTCGATTTCTGCGATTTCCTGAATGGTTCCATTTACAGTCTGGCCTGGAAATTCATCCAGCAGAATACGTACTGACTGGCCGGCAGCAATGAATTCGACATCTTCCTGGTCCACAATCAGCCGGGCCTGAAGCTGATCAGGATCGCCAAGTGAACAGAACCAGGTTCCCCGTTCCAGGAAACAATTCCGATTTTCCGGATCGAGGGGTGAGCCCGACCAGCTGGAAAGTGCTCCCTCTTCTCGAGAAGCCGGTTTGGGGGGTGCCGGAATTAATGTGCCGGTGATGGGGGCCTGCAGACTGAGCCGCCGCTGATCGGTCTGTCGCTGCTGCAGCTGATCTTTCAGATCGGCCAGTTGTTCTTGCGCTGTGGGGAGTTCCCGGGCGGCTTCCGGGTCATCCAGTTGGCGTTTTTCCAGAGTAGAAATACGAATCTCCTGCTGGTTGATCTGGCCTGTGAGCTTGAGAATCTCCTGGTCAATTTCATCGTTCTGAAGTTGTGCAATCAGCGAACCCTGTTGCAGCACCGTTTGTGGTGTGGCCGCCGACTTGAGGAATCCGGGTGCGGTCACATAAATGTGTTTGGCATCCTTAAGCTCGATGAGTGCCGGCGCGTTAATCCGATGCGGCAGGGGAATGAATAACAGCCCTGCGAACAGAATCAAAACGATCGCGGTACGAATCAGAAAACGTCGCCAATGAATCTGGCCTGATTTGGCATAGGTCCGGACTTCCTTCACACCGGACTTCAAAGGTACAATCAGCATCCCCATTAGAACAAAAGCTCCCATTACCTGAGCGAAAACCTCCAGACCATACGGTTCCAGTACATAATAACAGACTGTCAAAATCGCGATCACAATAAACCAGCGATATAAGACCGAGGCAATGCCGTACAGGAATAAGAATCGTCGCAGCCGCCTCGGTTCTTTCAACAGCGTGTCTGCTTTGTGACCGAAAAACCAGTGGTGCAGGCGATTGGAAACAATCGATTGTGCCCGTTGTCTCAAGTTGGGCACTTCCAGTAAATCCAGCAGGATATAATAACCGTCATAACGCAGCAGGGGATTGCCATTCAGTAACAGAGTACTGACCGAGCAGATAAAAACCACATTCAGACAGAGCGAATGGAACAGACCCGGATAGGAAAACCACCACAGAAAAACGCAGACTGCCGAAATAATAAGTTCGACAAAAATACCAGCGGAACTCACAATGATGCGATGCCATTTACTGGGCATCGTCCAGGCATCGCTGACATTCACATACAGGCAGGGAATGAAAGCCAGCAGCATCACTCCCATTTCGTGACATTCCCCACCGAACTGTCTGCAGGCGACAGCGTGCCCCAATTCATGCAGCACTTTGACCAGCGCCAGACTGCAGCCGAGCAGTAACAGATTTTTTGCTTCGAAGAACGTGGCAAAATCCGGAAGCTGTGCGATGACGGCATCCAGATGCGTGATGATTAATGTGCCCGCCGCTGCCATTAAAATCGAAGTGGCCAGCAGAAACAGGGGAGTAAAACACAATGCGGTCCAGGGTTGCAGCTGATTTAAGAAACGATGCGGATCAATGCCCCGGAATCGAATGGCCAGCGGATTCATGAACCGGGCACGCCGCGCCTGTGACTGCTGTTGTATCCGTCGTTCCAGTAAAATTTCTCCCTGACCAAAAGCGTCGGCGAGAATCAGTCCTGCCTGATGCAGGTGTGACAAAAATCCCTGCAGCTGAGAGGCTTCCAGTTTCTGAGGCGGAAACCGCTGTTCGTAGTGACGCCGAATCGTATCAAACGAGGCCCGCCCATCCAGCTGCTTCAGAATAAAATACTCTTCATCCCGCAGTTGATAGTATTGCAGCGAAAACGGATCTTTGACGCCCCAAAATACTTTGCCACCGAACTGCAACGGTTGAATCTGCAGGTCGGCCCGCATTCGCAGGCGCAGAGGCTGATTCGAATAATCTTGAGGGCCGAACGACATGGTGGCTGCTGCTGTTTTCTCAATCGAAGGGGGTTTATTTGATAATCAGTGAAGCACGCATGCCCGGTTTGAGTTTGAGATCGGGGTTTTCAATCTCAGCCCAGACACGCGTCTGGTTATTCACCGGATTAATTTCAGGACTGATAAACGATATTTTTCCCGGGAACTCAATTTGCTGTTTTGTTCCGGGATTCACGACGAGTGTCACAGGCTGGCCTTTCAGATCCCGTTCCTGCAGCCGCGCTGCATTCACGAGACCTTCCGCACGCAGGCGATCTAATCTTAAGATCCGCAGTACGGTATCGCCGGGACGGACCCACTCACCATCCTTTGTCATAATCTGAACGACCATTCCCGAAATCGGTGCCACCACTTTGCGCCGCTGGACTGCAAGCGCAGCTATGTCCTGCGCGTTCCGTTTCAAACTGGCTTCCAGTTGAGAGGTCTTTGCTTCTTCTGTCGCCTGCTCGATTTCCAGCTCCGCTTTCTCTGCGGTAAGCTTCAGACGATCCAGCTCGGTTTTGGAGATACTCTTGGGATATTTCTTGATGGAATCTTCGGCTCGCAGCAGTTCGGCCGTCGCCACTTCGTGTGCCTTGCGCGAAAAACGAATGTTAATATCATTTTCGGATTTAAGTTTGGCCATTTCAAATTCCAGCTTTGCCTGTTGCAGAAGCAATACCGCTTCCCCATCTTCAATCTGCGCCAGAACATCCCCTTTTTGAACCGTGGCGCCTTCCTGCACCCGCATTTTGTCGAGCTGACCGACTTCACGCGCGGGAACCTCGACCTGTTCAATCAGACTGACCAGTACCGAGTCAATTCGCAGACCGGCAGATCCCGGCGCCGGTTCGTCTGCCGCCGTGGCTCCACTCTGGGCCAGCAGGATTCCGGCGCTGATGGTGAACATATAAATTAACGCGCGTAACTGACGCATGGTCTTCCCTCTCCTGATCAGGGGAAAGTCGCAGGAATTGATCGGGTCAAAATCTGAAACAGGCTTCGTAAACGTTGCTTTTCAGCTGCTTTCAACTCATACCACATCCGCATTTCGAAGGCTATCTTAAATGCCGGAACTCTTTTCACGAGATGCAAACCGCTCTGAAATCTGTGGAGAACATTGTCAGAATACCCTATTTTTTCCGATCCTCAATTGAGAACAGGACATTGTGTCCGTTAAGATCGAGGAAAAGCCTGATATTTATCATACTGTAGAAATCAAAAATTGTTTGAAACGATTCGTTTTTCGGGACCCAATCTTATGGATCAGCATTCCTTGACGCACTCGCCTGCAACCGGTTCACGCCGTTCGTTCCTGAAGACCGCCGGCGCTGCGGTGGCAGGCGGATTTTTCGCGCCCGCCATTCTGGGAGCGGCAGACAAAGCCGGTGTGAAGAACCCCGTGGTGGGTGAAGGCGCGTTCCAATATGAGGCAATCCACGGCTGGGGTGAAGTGCCCCAACACATTCAGTGGGGCGAAACGCACGGCGTGTGTGTGGATGAAGCGGGTTTGATTTACATCGCACATCGCTCGCACGCCAAAACGCCGATGGATGCCATCGTGGTTTTCGATCCGGCAGGAAAATTTGTCCGCTCCTTCGGCAAGGAATACCATGGCGGCGGTCATGGGATCGATGTACGCAAAGAAGGGAATGAAGAGTTTCTGTATCTCTCAGATACCAAACATGGCGTTGTGGCCAAGACGAATCTGAAAGGGGAAGTGGTCTGGACCATCGGTCGTCCAGAAACGCCCGCGCAGTACAAGGATTCCCAGAATCGCTACAGCCCTACGAACATTGCGTTTGCCCCCGACGGGGGAATTTATGTTGGCGACGGGTATGGATCGCATTTTATTCATAAATATACAAAAGATGGAACGTTCGAATTCAGCTGGGGTGGCAGTGGTACCGAGCCGGGCAAGATGAAAACTCCTCACGGCATGTGGCTTGATCAGCGGGATGGCACGCCGAAAATCGCCGTCTGTGATCGTGCGAACCATCGCTTGCAGTATTTCACGCTGGACGGAAAACATCTGGGTTTTGTCAACACCGTCAGCTTTCCAGCCGATATTGATATTCTGGGTGACGTGATGGTTGTTTCCGACCTGCATGCGCGAATTACGCTGTTTGATAAGAACAATGAAGTCATCACTCATTTAGGTTATCAGCAGGACTGGACGAATCAGGTTCTGGATGGTTTTAAAGTCCGCGCTCAACCTGAAACCTGGGTCGCAGGACGGTTTGTGCATCCGCATGATGCCTGTTTTGATCGGGATGGCAATCTTTTTGTAACAGAATGGGTCACAGTCGGCCGCGTCAGTAAACTGAAAAAAATCAGCTGAGACAGGCCCTTTGACCAGGAAGTTCAAACTCTCCGTTTTACTATTCACCCCGGTTGGAACCAGATGAATTATTCTCACGAGTTCGATGAACGGCGTTTCTTCGAAATATGGACGGCGGTACGGATTGAGCGCCCCGTCACTTTTTCTCTGTTTACATTCGGCGATCAAAATCTGCCTTATTATCTCATCAGCGGTGCGGCCGACAGCGGTTCCACAGTGAGTATCCGTAAAGGGGAAGTCCGCATCACCCGTCCCATGATTATTACGCCGGATCGCATGGAACCCGAGTTTCGTAATTTCTTCGAAGAACAGGAAGAAGCCGAACTGGCGGCGTTTCTACTTTCCCGGACGGCCGGTTTTTCCAATCTGAAATTCGCGAATACCAGCGGTCCCGAACGCATCGTCAGCGACAATATTGAAGAAGCGGTTGCCAAGTTGAATCGACAGCTTGACGACGAAGAAGAAGAACACGTCGCCATTCTCAGCGCGCCACCCGGCATGGGGGGCATCGCCATTATGCGTTACGCCGCCGAACGCGTCTGGGAAAGTGCCCCCGGCAATATTCAGGAACTGAGAGAACGTGGTTTTCTGAATTGAAGCGCGGCAAGCGCCCCGTCATTTTTTCGGAATGCGGTTCAGCGTGTAATAAGCCTGCGGGTGTAATAACGGCTGCCCCGCTTTGTTTTTCACACCTCCCGCCTGGAGTTCATGAACGTAAAGTTCGCGCAGTCCTTTGATTTTCAAGCGGACATTCAAACCATCATCAGAGACCGTGATGTCTTCGAATGCCAGATCTTTGGTTAGAATTTCATCGCTGCCGTAAGTCGAGTGATAGGTATAAGTATAACTTTTCATCTTGTAGGAATTCGGGTCGGCGGCGGTTTGCGGATCCACGGGTTGGGTGAAAACCAGCTCAAAACCGTCGGGTCGTGCCCGCATTTCCTTGATCTCGAACGGCATCTTGCCCGTCCAGACCAGGCGTTCCAGTCCATAAGAGGCGGTTCCCAGACTGCTCCAGCCGCGATTCGTCAGGCCGACAAACACACTGCCATCGGTTCCCTGGTCCATCCGCAGTACCGCAGACGCGAAGCCTTCGCGAAAGGGAAAACAGGCGCCCTGATACTCGTCATCAACCTTTTCCAGAAAGACGCGCTGCATGGATGCGAGAGTGAACTCGCCGACAAACAACTGACCGTCGAACGGGCCGAACTTGCCGCCGCTGTTGTCGAGCATGATGTCCGTCGCCGACTGGCCCGCTTTCTTGTAAGGAAACCAGACCGCAGGGGGTTTCAATTGAGGCATGCGTTTGATCGCTTCGGGGTAGGGAAGACCGTTCGGAATATCCTTGATGCCGTGAAGGGGCGAACCTTCGAGATTCATCGATGCCAGCGCTTCGACATGATGAAAGAAGGCCCCTTCGCGCATATGATGCAGACTGTTGGTGGCAACCCAGTTCCCCTGTTGATCGGTGTAGAACATGTCGCCTTCCCGATTCGCGCCCAGTCCGGACGGCGAACGCATGCCCGCACAGACGGGAATCAATTTTCCATCGGGCGTACATTTCATCCCCCAGCCGCGCCAGCGGCCTTGCGAAAATCCCAGCGTCGGTTCATGCACGGCACGTGTTTTTTGATCTTTATTCAGCCCCAGTCCGATATTTAAAGTGAGCCACAGATTGCCATCATGGTCCAGTTCGGGGCCGTAAGCATACTCATGATAATGGCCTGTCACACCCCAGCCTTTGGCGACGGTCAGATATTCATCGGCTGTTCCATCGCCGTCGGTATCGCGAATTCGCGTCAGTTCGCTGCGCTGCACGGTGTAAAAAGCACCATCTTTCCAGATCAGACCCAGCGGTTCGTGCAGCGCGGTGGCGAAACGTTTGTAAGTGACATTTTTCGGAGGTTCATCATACACGCCATCCAGAATCCAGATTTCCCCTTTGCGAATGGCAACGGCGACGCGCCGGTCATCAAGGACTACCAGTCCACTGACTTCCAGCACAAGATCGCCGGGCGCGGGTTTCCAGTTTTCAGCCCGTGATTCCGTTTGCGCTTTGGGCGTCATGATGGGCACGAGTCGATAATAATCGTTTTCACTTTCGGCGAACGCAGCCTGTTGTAAATCAATACCGGCGACAAACGTCGCGAGGATCAGAACCAGTAGAAATAAGGGGGCTTGTTTTACCATTGGTATGTCACCTCGATTGTGGTGTTGTCAGCGGCGGGAATCGGAATGATCCAGTCGGTTTCTTTGTCGTTCGTACGGAGTTCGCCGGTTTTGGCAAATGGTTTCGAGAGCGAGGCGCTTAAACCAGCCTGGTTTTTCATCGTCGCAGGATTAAGTGGTTTCAGCGTTTTTCCGGTTAAAGCACGGAACCAGAGTGTGCTCTGTGAGCCGGGGCTCTGCTGATTTTTGATCTTTAATTGTCGTTTTAAACTTTGATTGTCAGCGGGTTCGAGCCGGTCTTCAATTTCGAATTGCCCCAGGCGATACAGGAACGTAGGTATGCCTGCTGCGTCAACGCGATAACCGCGAAACTGAATGTCGTCCTGATCCGGAGCGGAGATCGGCCAGGGTTCTGTTTTGTCTTTTAACGCGGCGAACGGCGCTCCGGCGGGAAAGAGAACCGGAGTTTCTCCCAGTGGAATCGCCGGCGGTGCGAAGCGAATAAACCAGGTGCCCTGCGCATCGAGGAATCGTCCTTTCCAGGCAATCGCCGGCCTGACCAGTTCAGCGTCGAACGCGAAGTGTACTTTTTCCGGAAAGCCAACCGTGATCGCATGAGTGCCCGCCTCCTGCATGAACGTGCGGAGAATGATGGGGCGTGTGTCAGGTACGAGTTCGTAGTTCTTCGATTTCTCTTCCAGGATTTTTGCCGGCAGCGGTTGTTTCGGTCCCGCTTTCAGATATGACCAGAGCGAAGCGATCTGTCGGTCGACATCGCCTTCGAGCAGTGTTTTGTTCTGACTTTTTCCGTCGGGAAAAAACGTAGGCATACGGGTGCGCGGTTTCAGTGAAGCCGGGTCGAGCAGAAATTCGCGAAACCACTTCGCGTGCACGCGATTGGTGACGTCACCCAGATCGGTACCGACGACGCCGGGCATGCTTTCACCTCGAATCGGATGACATTGAATGCAGCCGGTCTCCAGCATGATCCGACCTGAAGAGGCCAGTTTCGCATGCTCAGGGAAGACCTTTTCATCCTGCTGCGGTTTCTGACTCTGATCCACTTTTTCAAAATCGTTCGGCAGCGCAGCGACTTGTTTTGCGGGAAAAACCGGCATGCGTGCCTGCATATGAAAGCGGATGTCTCCTGTTCCATTGAGCACTTTTGCCAGCCACTTCTTTTGCAGCTTATAGCCGATGCCCGTCAGTGTGGGAGGGATGCGTCCCTCATCGCCCAGATCAATATGGTTGGCGGTTTCAAAGTAGGGCTTGCGATTAAATCCGACGCCCCCCAGTTTGTCGCGTTCGTGGCAGGCATAACAGTTGAGTTGCAGCATTTGAAAGGCTAACTGTTGTTTCGGTTCCGTGTTGTTCTCCGGTGTCAGACGATCCAAGGCCTGCTGAATCGCGGTTTGCTGTTGTTGATCCAGTGGATAGTAGGGCACGTCCTTCTGAGCTTTTCCAAGGCAGCCGTGAGTTGCCTGTGCGTTTAATTCTGTCAATGGTTTCGCGTACTGTTCCGGTTTCAGGTTTTGGACTTCGTGACAATTCACGCACTTCAATCCGGTAAACAGTTTTTGCCCTTCTGCAATCAGAGCCGCATTGCCGCCGGTTTCACTTACGGTGTTTGCTTCTGTCTGGTTTCGCAGCAGATACGCGGCGATGTCGGCGGCTTCGACGGCTTTGAGCTTGAGATTGGGCATCCGTCCCGCCGGTCGACTCAGTTCCGGATCGAGCAGGAAAAAGATCAATGCTTTGCGTGTGTACTTGGCCGGTAAATCGCCGTGAGGGACGGATTTGACAGAACGGACAGCGGCCGCCAGACCCAGTTCTTTAATCTCTTCCGGATCGAGCTGTGCAAGCATTTGGTCGGTGGGCGAAATTTTGGTTTCGCCCGGTTCATACGCTTCATCCGGCTCGTGACAGGCGACGCAGCCGACTTTGTGATACAGTTCCTGTCCCCGTGGGACGTTTCCTTTTTTCCAGAATTCGTGCGGTATCGGATTAACGCCGGTCGCTTTGATCGTGGGGAATGTGGCGTGCTGTGCCATCAGAAATGCGGTCAATGCGTTGATGGTCTGTTGTTTTTGATTCTCTGGTAACGCGTGCAATACATCGGGCATTGTCGTGCCGGCTTTGACGGCCTGCGGAGATGTCAGGTAACGACGCAGCCATTCGTGTTGCAGACGATCGCCGACACCGGTCAGGCGGGGTCCCCGTTTCGGCTGCAGGTCCGGTTGTTCCGTTTGATGACAGGCGGTACAACTTAATTCACTGATTAACAGTTTGCCGCCGGTTTGCGGTTCGATCTCAGCATATCGGGCAAACCGATCAAAGCCTGAGACAAACGGAGCAGCGCTGGTTTCGCAGTAAGCAGAATTTGCAGCGATCAGCATCACGAGCGCTGTCAAAGAAACGTTTATTGGCCGACTCATGCTGGATTTCTTTCCTTGCGAGCAACTGATCAGGGTAGAGAAATTTCAGTGCAAAAAATTGCAGTCACCTATAAAGTGAAGTAACTGATCATAGGGCAGGGCCGCACGTGAATCAATCCGTGCGACTTAACGATTTTCGATAGTGTTTGTATGTGTCGACAATGTGGGGATATTCGTACTGCGGCCTCGACTCCAGCCTTCGAGTCGCTTGCTGCGTAACGCACCACGCAGGAAATACGACTGATCCAGTGAATTGAGCTGTTTTTGACGCAGTTGATCTCGTGTGTCTTGCCAGTGTTCGGCTTGCTGGAACAGTTTCATTTCCAGAAGTTTTTCATAAATTGCATCGGCGATCAATTGATGGCCTTCAATGCTGGGGTGAACATGATCGACCAGTAATTCACTGCCGGGAATTCCATCCGGTGTTTTCTGCTCGAATAATTCGCGAATGTCAACCAGCGGCACATCAAACTCATTTGCCAGCCGGAGCAGCGATGCGTGCATCGGTTCCAGTATCCGCAGCGGACAGAGATCTTCTTCTTTCGCTTTCACAAACCACGTTTTCGCTTCCGTATTTCGGTTTAGAGCTTCGCAGGTTTTACCAATGTGATACAACAGACCGGCGTGCCGCTGATCAATGTCGGCAGCACTCTCCCATAACTGCATTTTGCGCTCTGCCTGGCTCCAGTCACTGTCGTTGGCCTGATTCCAGAGCGCGATGAGTCGGGCCTTTTTTTCGTCGGGTAAACAGTTTTCAAATTCGCATTTAAACGGGGGACAGTTTTTGAGATTCGAAACCGGATTCACCAGCATCAGCGGTACCTGTGCGGTACGCGCCATGAGAATCATCTGTCGCAGATTCAATTTGAAGTGTTCCATGATGGCCTGTTTTTGAATCGGGTCTCGCTGATAACCTTCCAACCCTTTTTCAAAATCGAGTCGGGCATTAACGTCAACTGGCAACACCGTCGTCTCTGTTGTATTCTCTGTTTTCAACGCAGGTTCGGGCAACAGTCGTTTCATCACCGCAGCAATCCGCAGGTCCATGATCAGACGCTGCGCTTGCAATTGCGCTGCGGAAGCTTTCTTCAGGCGCGCATAGGAACGGTCTTCAAGAAATTCATTATGTCCGGTATAGAGAATCACCAGATCCGGCCGGTATTGCAGTGTCTCGCGCAGAATAGGAACCAGCCGATAACTGGCATAAGAGACGCCGCCGCAGTTAATCACTTCGAAGTTCCGATCTGGCTCCGCCGCCTGCAGATTGATTTTCAGCCAGTTGGTGAACGACGTTTCCACGGCATAAGGTCGCCCCTGTACGGTCGAGCCTCCCAGCACAAAAATACGAAAGGTGTCGGCTGATTTGTGAACCGGAAAAAACTGTGGTCGAAAGAAATCTTTTCGTTCCCGGGCAATTTCATACTGCGTGCCGGCGGAATTGGGAACGAAGAGCGGGGAGTGATCACGAAAGGAAACAAACGGATCTTCGCTGAAGGGCAGGGGAACCACACCACACAGCCGCAGGAGCCCTTCCAGCACAACGAGCAATGCGAAGCCAAACAGAACCGCCAGTCCGCGGAACAGCATCGGGTGTTTGCTGTAACCCGTTGCTGTTTTCGGGCCAGATTTCGGATGAGTGAGCTGATTCATCGCGAATTTCTCAGTTCGAACGGAACGTGTAAACTCGGGGGTGAGACCCATTCATCGTACAACGCGCCAGAGGCCAGGTCCAGAACGAATCAACGGCGATTCCTGATCAGGAACGCGGATAAAAAAAGAACAGGCACGAAAACGCGTCTGTTCTGCTTCAGATTAAGTTTGAGCGAATCATAGCAACTGCAGTGCTATTGCTTGTCGATATCGAATATGTTTTCAACTACTTATTGGTTTGCAGGCTCAGTGCGCGTTCGTCGAGCGCTTTCTGCAGAGTGGCGGAGTAGGTTTTATACTGGCGATCCAGTTCTGTATAGGAAACCCCCGTCAGTTCTTCCAGGCTTTGAGCGTTGTTGCTGATGCGGGAGTTCAAGCTGTATAGCTGCGACATCTGGTTGATGAAAGCGTCCCGGTATTCTCCCCCTTTGTAGTGCATGAAAAAATGCGACAGTCCCGATGCCTGACTGTAGTTGGGGCTGATGTTCGGACTGTTTTGAAATGCGTTCCGGCCCATGGCGGCGAATGTTTCGAGGGGGACATAATAATTGTCTTCCAGAAGCCGATAACGGGCCGCGTTGAAGCGGATATGATTCGGATTACCGGCCCGGAAAACGTTCCCTTTTTTCTCAAACGATTCCATATAACAGGCGATGCCTTCGATCGCCCAGAAATGATTTTTTTCACCCACCTGTCTGCTTTTGCGAATCAGGCCGGTTTCATAAAACAGCTGGTGGGTGGCTTCATGATACAGTGTCCCCAGATCGCCTTCCGCATCGGGGCGATGATAAAAGTGGGAGATTCGATCGCCGAACAGATAGATGCCGTGCGTTAATGCAATCTGAGGGATCTCTTTCTGTAATCGCTGCAGGTATTCTTCGCGGGTGCTGTAATAATGCATCACGTGCTGCGTATTATTGTTTCGTCGATGAAAAGGGTTTCTGGCCCCCTCAAACAGTTTATTCAATTGTTCGGGAGTATTAAAAAATCCCACGAAAATCTGATGGAACTGGCGGTAAAAATCTTCCATCTCCGTCGCCAGTTGCACGCCCATTTCCAGACTGTGATTTGTTTTGATCAAAAAATGCTCGGTCTTGATTTCCCAGGCGTTACGAAAATCGCGTCTGATTTCCGCTTCCTGAGCCGCCGACTTCCAGCGACCATTCACATAACGCTCTCCCTTCTCGTAGCGGGCGATATGTGAGGCAGGCAACCAGCCGTACCGGGGATGCCATTGTTGCTTGTGGTCGTGCATTTCCTTTTCGAAAGGGGTCGCCCATTCATCGCCGTTACGAACATAACCCAGAATCAGCCTGACCGATCGATGATCGGGATTGTGAAACGCTGTTTCCAGAATCCGGTCGTAGGCATAACTGGGGAATCCGGCGTATAAAACTTTACGGGAAAACACAAACAGGTCGTTGGCCTGTTCTTCCTGCAGGCTGCGCAATTTCAAACGCCAGACGCGTTCTGCAGTGGGCAGGTTGAGTGGAATCTCGGCGCGGACCGCACGCGGTAAGGGATTCGATTGCGGATCGAATTCCTGCAGCGCTTTCAACAACTCGATCACTGCTTCAACGCCGTCAAGCTGCTGATCCTGCTGACAGCTTTGCGCCAGCTGTTTCAGCTTGCCTTCGAAGTCTGCCTGCATGTCCTCATATTGTTTTTGATAAGTCTCCAGCGCGCGTGAATCCTGTGCGTACGTCTGACCGGGCATCAGCAACATCATTGAGACCGTCAGCAGTATCCACAACGGGCAATAGAAATCGCGGAACCGGAGTGTAACTGCAACCTGCTGCGCGACAGTATTGGCTGCCCCGTATTGGCATTGCTCTGGTTGATCATTCTGAACAGACATGGCGACTGTGTTCCTTTTGAAATCCGGTACAGGAAGAAAACTCCCTGTTTTGATTGTAGGCGAGACGTTCAGAGGAAAAAAGAATTATTCTTCAAATTCGCCATAAGTCTGGTCAGGGCAGTCCTTGTAGTCCGGTTACGCCGTGTAATGTGACGCGGTCATGGGTGGGAGAGAACTCAATCTGTTGCGCGACGACACCCTGATTCGGGTCCTTGCCAGCCTGAGAATCCCTGCGCAGGGTCGCCTTGCGGTTCCCAAAGGAACGCATCATGTATAAATCTTTTGATTCATCAAAGCTGATCGTATCTGCACTCGCGCTAAACTTCTGGCTTGTCGGAGTGCTTTTGTTTTTGATGAGTGTATTCCCTTCCACTTCCGCGTTGCCTTTCGCCAGCATCGAAATGAATTTCTTTTTCTGATGGTTGATTTCGTGTTGAATCAGTTTCAGACTGTTGCTCCGCATCCAGCCGGCGCCAGGAGGTAACTTTACCGGATTGATTGTATCCAGAGGCCGTTTCACACCGCCGTAGGTAATCTGGACGCGATCGTCAAAGGTCGTGCTGTGCTGCTCCACATTTCCCGCCATTTTGCCGTTAAAGTCGATGCGGGTGTAAGTCCAGCTGTCGGAGTCGGTTTTTTGAGGAAGATTGGCTTGTGAGACCTTTGTCTGGGATGGCTTCTGGCCGGGGTTTTCTCGCCTCCACAACTTAAGCCAGCCAGGGCCGCGTGCTTCGGCGTTGCCGGTTTTCTGATCGACATTCATCTGCCAGAAACTGGCACGACGGATCCCGATCAGCCGGTTCTCCAGATATTCGTTGCTTTCCACCTCCACTCCATCCCGGCAGGTAATGAAATGCACGGTGGGCTTTTCTTCTTTTTTGTCCGATTGTTTTTCAGTAAAGGAAACGCGCTCGGACAGGATGACATCCATTTCCTGGCAACGCAGCCGATTGTCGCCCATGTTCGTTCTGACCTTGCCGAAGAAATTGGCCGTCAGTCCGTCAAAGACCATCTCCTGATCCCAGTGGATTTCCAGTAGATTATCTTCGTCCTGCTGATTTATCTGTGCCGGTTCTGTCAGACTGTGATCTTTGGTAATACCTTCCGCACCCGAAAGGAGACCGGCGGCCGACCTTTTGCCGCCACGCACCGGAAGCAGCAGCAGTCCCTTACCCTGCACTTCAGCCCGGTTTGCCAGGCGATACAGAAAAATATTCTCGCCTTCAATCTGAGTCCCCTGGGCACTGATTTTGGCAGGGCTGCCAATCACATGCAGCACCTGATCGTCGTCCCCTTTATTTTTGATGTGTAACTGATTGCCGGTGATATGCAGCGGCTTTTCCTGTTTGCCGTGAAATTGTTCGACAGAAACGTTGCCTTCCGTCCAGACTTCTGACACTTCGGCTTTTCCGAGCGCATTTTTATTCACACGCAATTTCATCAAGTCGGCGATCACGACGATCGGTTCAGGAGTTTCGATTGCTGATGGGGAGCCAGCCTGAGTAAAGGGCGAGTTGGGTGAGGGAAGTTTGGCCCGCCCTTCCGGTGTCTCAACTTGGGAACGGTCATTCGCAGGTAAATTCGAAAACGGACCGTTCGAACTGGCGTCCGGCAGTGTTCGTTCGGAAATCGGATCATCAACGGCAAAGACCGCCTGTTTGATGACAGGTTGTTTGACGGCCGGTTGCTGGGGTTGTACCTGAGTACTGAGCGGAGCATTTGGTGCCGAATGCGGACCCACTACCTGATCAAACCAGACTTCGAGCCGTTTGGTTTGACCCTGGAGCCGGGGGCTGTTGATGACAACATCCTGTTCCGCGATCATCTTATAAGGATCGAGCTTATTCTGCATCTCTTGAGAGTTGCTGAGTTCTGTCTGCCCGGAGTCCTGCGTAATGGAATTGGTTTTCTTGATTGAAGGGAGAGCCCCTTTGAGCCACAGACGAATCAGTTGTGCATCGAGCTCAAAGTTTTCCGCCGGCTGACTGACCTTACATTGCTGTTCCAGCTCGATCAGTTCCAGTTTTGTTTCCGGATCAATCGATTTTTTCATCTGTCGGGCCCACCGGGCGGCCATCGTGAGCTGCCCCGTTTTCGGATCTTCGTGTTTGATCCAGCCGGCTCCCTTGCAGAGAATCGTTTCCAGTTGCCCGTCCTGGTTCTGATTGATGGTAATTTCCGGGCAGAGAAGTTTTGAGGACTGCTGTAAAATGCGCACAGCCCGTTCTTGATCTGTGAGGACAATCGTTTTGGTTTCTTCGTTGTAAGACAGCCGCGTCATCCAGCCGGAGAGCTGGTTTTCTTCGGAAATCAAAGTGACGTTTTTACCGGTTGCCACCAGTGACTGAAATGTCAATTTGCCGCTGGAATGGCTGGACTTTTGCCTGTGAACGGTTTCTGCCGTCGCCGCGTCCCCATTCGTTTCTGCATTACGAACAAACTGCAACTGCAGATTATCGCATTCCAGTGTATCAGCCTGAAGCGGGCTGGTTGGATGATGGACGCGCACGTTTTCGGTAAACATGCCCTGATTCGTCTCGAGATTGAACGCAAAACTACCCGTGCTTTTCACCGTCGCAAAACGTGATGTGTCGTCTTCTGAGGACTCCGAATCTTTTTTCAATGCCAGTATCATGAGTACGTCGCGCCGCAGCACGATTTCACGTATGCCATCTACAGCTGGCTTGAGTTCTTTCTGCCTGGTGGCTGAAGGAATCAGCTTCAATTCGATGCCCCGTGCGCGGCCGCGATGATCTTCGAACGCAAACTGTACCTCATGGTCGCTCCGGATATTCATCGACGATTCTTCATAGAAGAAGTTACGTCCATAAATGATCAGGCCGTTCGGGCCTGTAATTTTTACATCGCCTTGCAGAGAGCCGGCAATCATGCGACCGGGATCGGTATGTTTGATGCCAAAGGGCTGTTCAAAGCGGACCAGCGCTTCTTCACTCATCAGGGCAAACGGTGCGACGGAATCCTTTTTTTTGGGATCAAACATCAGCATCGCGAATGGCTTCAAGCGGGCTGCTTTATTTTCCTCTTCCTGTTCCCAGTTTTCCGTATAAATGTAGACGTTTTCGTCTTTAAACTGATAGCGGGCATTCGCGGCCCAGGGGCTTTCGGGCAGAAACGTTTTGGCCTGCTCGGTATTTCCTGAAGCATAAGCACGCGATGTGATCGTTTCTTCCGGAAATTCCCGGCGAATCACTTTTTCCCTGATCACCTGTCGCAACGTCTGCGCATACACCAGATAAGCGCCGGTCAGCGATACTGTTGTGAACCAGGTCAACAACAGCCGGCTGGCTATCAGGCGATCGAATAATCCATTCCTGTGATGATGAATGGCTTCGGTCATGGAAATAGAATGGTCGTTTCTAAAAAGTGATGTGATTCGCAGAAAGGAAGAAGAAAAACCGGGTTACCCCGCTGAAGAATTGACCTTGATTGACTCAACTTGTGGCTGCCAGCCAATGACGTCGGTAATGTCAATCAAGCCTGCAAAATGATGTTCGCGATCTACCACAGGCAGTTCACTGAGTTTGCGAGATTTCAATAATTCCACAGCAGCTTCGAGTGAAGCATCGGACTGAATGGTGATGGGCCGGGCCGTCATGACTTCGGAAATGGGGCGATCCAGTTGTTCGTCGCGGCGCTCTTCGAGCAGTCTGGCGAGATCACTGTCTGTGAAAATACCGGTAAGTCGATCTGCATCATCCACGATAATCACAGCGCCGCTGCGGCGGCCAGGACTACTCAGTCGTATAAAGGCTTCGCGAATAGAACTGGTCTCTGAAGTGACACGCACCTCCTGGCGAGGACGCATGACTTCATTGATTTTGGTCAGCCGCCGTCCCAGACTGCCTCCGGGATGAAACGTGGCGAAATCTAATGGCGTAAACCCGCGGGCTTTGCTGATCACCAGAGATAAGGCATCACCCATTGCCAGCATCGCTGTTGTCGTCGTCGAAGGTGCCAGCTGATGAGGGCCGGCTTCTTTTAAATCTCCTAAACGTAATACGATCTCGGAGGCGCATCCGAGGGCGCTTGTTTCACGGGCCGTGATGCCGATGATGGGAAGATTCATTTTCTGCAGGAGCGGGAGCAGACGGCGTAGTTCTTCAGTTTCGCCACTGTTGGAAAGTGCGATTATGGTGTCATCGGCGTGCAGGCAGCCCAGATCTCCATGAATGGCTTCTGCCGGATGCAGAAAATGGGAACGCGTGCCTGTCGAGGAAAACGTGGCGCAGATTTTTTGTGCGATGAGTCCCGCTTTTCCCATGCCCGTTAAGATGACGGCTCCCTTGCGGGACAGAATTAAATCGACGGCGTCACAGAGTTCGGTTCCCAATGCGCGACCCATCTGGCGCAGCGCGTCCGCCTCGCTAAATATGATGTCACGCGCATCGCGTAACTGGTCAAACTGGGAAAACTCGATTACCGACCTTGCAGGCAGGGAATTCATCATACCATTCCTTTGTCGCATCCTTGCGGGCATGTTCAGGGGGGCGGGAGTATAAAAGGATGTGCAAAACAGGTCAATCCGAAATCGGGAGAGGGAAAAAGCTGTAAGTGGCTGCCTTGAAATGGCTTATCGGAAATGTTTTCTGAAAGTTTGTTTCCGGGATTGGCAGTATAATCGCTGTGGTTCCCATTTCATGGCCGGCTTTGTAGAAGAAAGCACGAATCGGCGCTCGTATTTTAAAGGAGAACATCTACAATAGGAAACTCCTGCGGTAACTTTGTAACAGGTAGTCGTCGCGACGATCCTCGATTTGTCATGCTGGAAAATGCAGGATGCGTTTTTGCACAAATCAGATACAAAAGTCAAAGTCATTGATTTTTCTTAAACTCCGAACCAGGCAGAAGATACAAAAGATGTCTTCTCTGGGAGTTTCGTGAATTTTTGTCGTGAATCAATGTTTCTCAGAGCGAAACCCCTGAAACGCAGGGGCTTTTAAGCACAGTCGTAAACAGAAAAGTGATTGTAGACGGATAATTATGTTTTTAGATCGCATCGATATTTATTGTAAAGCCGGCGATGGTGGAGATGGTTGTGCCAGTTTTCGACGGGAATCGCACGTCCCCCGAGGTGGTCCGAATGGGGGAGATGGAGGCAAAGGGGGAGACGTGGTTGTACTCGCCGATGACAACGTCAGCAGTCTCTCGAACCTCATTGGGCATAAACACTGGAACGCCGAACGGGGAGGCCACGGTCAGAGCAGTCTCAAAAGCGGGAGATGCGGTCAGGACATTATCATTATGGTACCGCCGGGCACTCTGGTACTGGACACGAAACGGGGGCATCTGTTACGCGATATGAAGCAAAGTGGCGATCGTGTCATCGTAGCGAAAGGGGGCAGAGGAGGACGCGGCAATCGTCATTTTGCGTCTGCCACACATCAGACACCTCGTGAATTCGAACCGGGAGGTCAGGGAGAGTTGCGGGATATCTCACTCGAACTCAAGTTGATCGCCGATGTAGGACTGCTGGGAAAACCCAATGCCGGAAAATCGACACTCTTAAGCCGACTTTCTAAAGCGCATCCCGAAATCGCCGCCTATCCCTTTACGACGAAATATCCTAATTTAGGGCTGGTACGAGTCGGCTTTGACCATCAATTCGTGATGGCTGATATTCCCGGTTTGATTGAAGGCGCGCATGCGGGGGTGGGGTTAGGACATGAATTTCTCAAGCACGTAGAGCGGACAAAAGTGCTTGTGCATCTGGTAGAGCCGGCACCCATGGATCAGACCGATCCGATTGAAAACTACCGTCAGATTCGGGAAGAGATGCGGCTCTATGATCCCACGCTGATGGAACGCCCGGAAATTGTTGTGGTCACCAAAAGTGAACTTCCGGATGCCGAGATGATCACGGAATTGCTGGAAGAAGAGCTGGGGCATCCTGTGCTGCAGATTTCCTCCGCCACCGGATCCAACCTGGAAAAGCTGGTCTGGATGATTATCGAAGAGCTGGAAAAGCTGGAAGTAGAGGCTTGAAAGTCGTGAATGAGCAGGATTCCCAGGTAAACGAGTCCCGACAGGAGCCCCTCCCGACGGGAGAGGTGACCGATGCGTCAGCAGCGACGCCCCGAGAAGTCCGGGTTCGCTTTGCCAGGTATGGCGCCGGGCTGTTCATGGTGCTGGGTTTTGCTTATCAGGCGTTTTTCAACACAACACAGAGTCAAACCCAGCGCATTAGCGAACTGGGAATACTGATGCTGGTCGGTTTCCTGCTGGGCTGGGGTTTTGCCCGCATTCGCTTTTAACGCGCTGCCCGGCAAGCAGATTCCCCTTTTGTAATAATTGCATTTTCGTTAAAACCTTGGCTGTGATTGCAATTTCTACAACATGCTTTCCTGTCTTTTGAACAGCAGCACAATGTACAATTTTATTGGTAGACGCGATTTAAGTCTATGAAATAAAGTAACTTAGGGGGTGCTTCAGAAACACGTTTGACGACGGGAGTCTCTTTTTTCGGTTCTTTGGTCTCTCGTTTGCAATAATCAGTATTACCTGTCACTTATCCCAAATCGTCTGAATGGAATTCACCGACGATTGTTTCAGGTCACCGAACCTCAGGTTCACCCAGCGATCATATCACAAACCCCATTTCGAGTGATCGACCCAAAACTATCCCGTTACCATCAATTGAGAGTTTGTCAGCTGAAGACCCGCATCTTCGGCTGCCGCAAAAAGGAACAAGAGGGCATGGAAGCTCAACTTTGTCGCCGTTTGATTCTGGTTCTGGCTTCATTTTTATCTCTGGGAGCCTCTTATAAAACACCGAATTTTATTACGCATGCACCAACGCCGGAAATCGCCAAACAGGTTGGTGACGCCGCCGAAATTTATCGCAAGGAACTGGCCATTACCTGGCTCGGCCATGAATTGCCGAAATGGTATTCCCCGTGCCCGATCAATGTCAAAGTAGGTGATTACGGTGCCGGCGGAGCGACCACGTTCTCTTTCGACCGTGGCCAGGTGTTTGGCTGGGACATGCAGATTCAGGGAACTCTGGAACGAATTCTGGATTCGGTCTTACCACACGAAGTCAATCACACGATCTTTGCCTGCCACTTTCGCCGTCCGCTTCCACGCTGGGCCGATGAAGGGGCTGCGACCATCGTGGAACACGAATCAGAAAAAAGACGTCAAAAACTATTGAACGAGCAGGTGATGGGAACCAACAAACGAATTCCCCTCAGACGTCTATTGGCGATGACCGAATATCCGTCTGAGATGCAGCAGGTGCTCACACTGTATGCCGAAGGTTATTCATTAGCAGACTTCCTGTTGCAGACCGGCGGCAAAAAACGCTATCTGATGTTTCTGGAAGACGCACACAAAAATGGCTGGGACGATGCCATTGCAAAACTGTACAAATACAAAAGTGTAGAAGAACTGGAACAACGCTGGGGAAGCTGGATTCTGGCCGGCAGCCCTGATTTGAATCTGCCCGCTGGTTCGCAACTGGCAGCGACCGAGCCGAAACAGCAACCAGCTACCGAAAACAAGAACCTTGTGATTCGATCACAGAGTCCTGACCTGGACGAAAATGAGCCTGAGTCTTTACCTGCTTCTTCTTCCATCGACGAGCAGATTGAGATGGCCAGTTTGAATCAGGCGGACAGCGACAGTCGTCGATCACGGCCCCTGCCGATCGCATCGCGAGTTTCCTTTAACGGTCGCAAGATCGCAGATAATCAGGATGATTCGACCGTAGCTGTTCTGCACGAGCCGCAGCAAGTCCAGCGAAACCCGTTGCAGCACACAAGCGAACAAAGTGTTCAAGCTCCTGCCCAATCCAGGCGTGCTTTGCAAAACAGAGGTCAGCAGCGACCCGCCCCCGCCAACCGGTACAATCGAAGTGCCAATCCTGCTGGCGGCGGAATTGATCTGGGCCAGTCGGGCGAAATCGATTTTTAATCAGGGTTTCTGATTCGGCAAAACGGCCACGCGATACGAACGACGATTAGCGGATTCGGTAAAAGCCGCAGAGATTTCATCAAGTGAAAAAGTCTGCTCGCAGAGCCGTTGAAACGGATACCAGCTTTGATATCGCTCCAGAAAGTTCAGCGCGTTGGCCAGATCAAGATCGATATAATTATGAATGCCTTCCAGCCTGAGTAGCTTGCGAACGATCATCTCTGCAGAAAATTGAAGCGGCCGGGCCGGGTAAACGGAACCAACCAGAATCATCGTCCCGCCGATTCCCAAAGTTTCCAGCCCGCTCTCGATCACTTCCGGGACGCCCGTCATATCAAACACAAAATCAACACCGCGACCATCTGTCAGGTGTTGAATTTCCGCATGCAGCGGCTGCTCTTTTTTCACGAGCAAAGTGTGATTGGCGCCAAATTCCAGACTCCGCGTGAGACGCGCAGGGTCGATGTCTGTGACAAAAATAGAAGAGGCGTCCTGCGTATGAGCGACCGCAGAAGCCGTGACTCCCAGCATGCCCGCTCCCAGAATCAAAACCGAACGGCCTTTGACATCGCCGGCAAGGCGAAACGCGGCCATCACGGTTGCCGTCGCGCAATTCGCGGGGCTGGCAATGCGATCGGGCAGTGATTCCGGCACTTTGAAAATGGTCGTGCCTTTGACCAGGTGACAGTGGCTGGCCAGTCCGCCGCTCAGATAATTCTGATCTGTCAAACGCTGGTGACCGTACTTGAACAGCTGCGTGCATTTCTGTGTCAATCCGCGCCGGCAGTATTCGCAGTCTTTACAGGAAACGGCGACTGACCATGTGATTCGATCACCCAGCTTGACAGGTCGGTTCAGAAAATCCAGCATGGGAGATTCCGGGTGCAGGTCCACCACGCGCCCCACCATTTCATGGCCCAGAATAGTCGGACAGGGGGTAGAGCGTGTCCCTTCGAACGTATGCAGATCACTTCCGCAAATAGTGCAGCAGAGTATCTCTACCAGCAATTCTCCCGGTTGCAATTCAGGCTGTGTGACAACGGTTCGCTGTAATGGTGGATCCTCGCCCGTCAGGACAATCGAGATACATTGATCGCTCATGATTGATTCGACTCGAAACTAACTGGTTGACGTTAACCGAACGAACTGTTTTTCAGACGCATAGACAACGATTCCCGTGAAGCTCGAGAATCAGTCAGGCAAAGGGTTTATTTTATAAGCGCCATTTTTAAAACGGAAAGTGTACTTTTATCTGTCGGGGCTAATTATTTTCTGTCTTGCCGGAAGACAGCGCCATCAGATCCAGCACCTGCTCAATCTGTGCTGCCAGATCCTGCATGTCGGCTGGAAATACGTTTCCAATATTTCCGATTCGAAAGGTCTCTGCCTGACTGATTTTTCCGGGGTATATCACGTAGCGGCGTTTTTTTAACGCGTCGTAAAACCCGTTAAAGGAAAACTCGGGGAGATCGGGATAATAAAATGAGGTAATGATGGGCGATTGCAGTTCGCGTGATAAAAGTGTACGCAGCCCCAGTTTTTGCATCGCTGTGACCAGCGTGGTCTGATTTTCCGTATAGCGAACATGTCTCTGCGTCACGCCCCCTTCTGAATCCAGTTCTTGCAACGCCTGTAAAAAAGCACAGACCACATGTGTGGGAGATGTGTATCGCCATTTTCCCCCCTTGTGTTCCATTTCATTCCACTGATCAAACAGGTCCAGACTCAGCGAACGTGCGAAACCTGCTGTCTGTTCGAGTTTACTTTGATTCGCGATGACAAATCCGAAACCGGGAACGCCCTGAATACATTTGTTGGCGGAGGAAATCAGATAGTCGATATGGAATGCTTCCATCGAAAGGGGAATCCCGCCGAAGGAAGACATGGCGTCCAGAATATAATCTTTCCCTGCTTCAGCGACGATTTTCCCTACTTCAGCCGCCGGATTCAGCATGCCTGTTGTGGTTTCACAATGCACCATTGCCACGTGAGTGATTGCGTCATCATCCGCCAGCGCAGCACGGATCTGATCAAGATCAGGTGGTTCGGTTTCCGAATACGATAATTCGTTCAGCGGGATTTTCAGACAACGGGCGATTTGTCCAATGCGTTTCCCGTATGCACCGTTGGAAACCAGCAGCAACTTTCCTTCCGGGGGAATCACCGAACCGAGGGTCGCTTCAACGGCGAACGTGCCACTCCCCTGCATCAGCACCGCCGTGTATCCGGGTAAGCTGGTAGCCAGTTGAACCAGACGCCTGCGGATTTCTACGACGCACTGGTTGTAGTCAATGTCCCAGGTTGAATAATCAACGCACATCGCGTCGCGCACACTTTTGGTTGTGGTCAACGGGCCGGGTGTCAGTAACAGGTAGGGAATATCAGCGTCCATTTCGGTGCTCGCTCGATTCAATCTGTTTAATGAGTTCAGGAAGTTCATTCACTGTCGGAATCACAAAGTGTGCGCCTGCGTTTTTGAGTTTCGTTTCTGCAGCCTGTAATCGGTTTTGTTTTTGATCGCCGCTCAACGATTCGAACTCGGCGATGGTCAAGCCGACTTCACTGCCGGTCTGCGTCAGTCCGACGGTCCAGGTTCCCGCGTTCAGGCCGGCTTCAATATCGGGGACCGTATCGCCAACTTTCACAACCGCTGCAGGCGGAAACACATTCAGGGCTTCCATGTTCCTGTAAATCATCCACGGGGCAGGACGACCCGCGGGAACTTCATCCGCACACATCGTAAAATCGGGGACATAACCTTGCGACTGCGCCGCCTTCAGAATCGGTTCGGCAACGATCCGCGGATAACCGGTCGTGGAGCCGATCTTGATTCCGCGTTCCCTCAGCAGGGATATCGTCTCACATAGTCCGGGAATCAGTTCGGTGAATTTTTGTGCTTCATCCACCTGCAGAGGCATAAAGGTTTCATAAATCTGTTCGACGTCGCTTTCCGACCAGGAGCCCTGATGCCTGGCCTGCCATTGGGCGGCGATCTCATCCAGTTGAAACAGACTGCGGATGTGGTCCCGCTTATGCAGACCCATCGGCCCGCGCGCCTGACTGGGGGTCAATTCGACGCCACATGCCTTGAACGCTTTGATAAAAGCGGAAATCGGGGCGAAGCAGCCGTGGTCGATGGTGGTTCCTGCCCAGTCGAAAATAACGAGTCGAATTTTGTGAGATGACATAATGACTTTCATTCAGTTTGCTTCCAGAGCCTGTTGTTTCAGGACGCGCTGGACATAGGTTAAAAAATATTCGAGTTCCGGCGTTTCAAAATCGGGAATCTTGGCCGCTTCATCCCAGCTGCGCAGACGCAGGGCTGCCTGTGACCACGGATTCTGTTCGAAAGCTGCCCGCTCCGTCTCGTCAAACGGGCCTCCCTGTAACTGCAGGCTTAAAACGGATGCAGGTGAAAGATGAGACGCATAGTCAGTATCCGTGGCACAGCGATACCGTTTGGCGGCTACATGCAGGCGGATTGGTTCGGTAACTTCCGGGGGGAAATAGCGAATCAGCCACTGAGCACCGATGCGCTCATGCAGATCATCAATGCCGTGTGTCGCGCAGTCTTCGTCGTGTTGATGCAGCAGATGACCGAAGTCATGCAGTAAAGCAGCGATGATCAATTCGGGCGATTCGCCCGCTTTCTCTGCGGCAGAGGCGGCCTGCAGCGCGTGCTCTGTTTGTGAGACCGGTTCGCCGGCGTACATTTCGTTTCCTTTTTCTGTGAACCGCTGCCGGATTTCGTCGACGATTGTTTCAATGTTATGTGGGGACATTGGGCGTCTCCGTCCTGGGTTCGAGGGAAAGCGCTTGAGCCAGGTTCATTTCTTTTTCCTGGATCAGCCAATAGACGGTTCCGGCGATAATCGCCGTGCAACAAATGGCTGCCAGTCCGCCGAAGGCCATCTTCCAACCGTAGTTTTGTGCAATCAGGCCAACCGTATGCCCGGAAAGAACCGCTCCCAGATATCCGGCGGAGTCAACAAGCCCGGCGACAGTGGAACAACCTCGCTTGCCCCCCAGGTCAATCGCCATCACACCAGAGAGGAAGGAATACGGGGCCATCAGAAAAAACGCGACCAGCGAGAGCAGTGTGAGGGCTAAAACCGGCTTGCCGGAAACATCAATCGTAGCAAGTAAAATCAGAGAGATCACCAGCAGAATCAAACTGGGAAGCACTACCCGTCCGTGTCTGCCTCGCAAGCGATCGGACGTGATACCCGCCAGATAGGTCGAGCAACCTCCTACTAGCGGGAAGAGCATGCTGCCAATCGCGGCACTGCCGATATTAAAATCCGCCACTTCATTCAGAAACGTCGGGGTCCAGAAATTGAATGTTTCGCGCACCAGGGTCAGGCTGAAATTCATGATGCAGATCAGCCAGAATAACGGACTGACAAGCAACGGCTTCAAAACATCCCTGATCGAAATCCGCTCGGCATGATTTCCGTCTGCGCCATACACATTCAAAGGGTTCGCACCCGGTTCATCCAGCCCCACATCATTCGGACTGGATTTGAGCGTTCGATACACAAAAATCGTGATCAGCGTCAGAGAGATGGCGGCGACAAAAAACACCGTGCGCCAGTCTGCCAGAAAGCCGAGAGAGGAATAGGATTCACCGAGAGAGATCAAACTGCCGAGGTAAATCCGGGCGAACGCATCGCCAAACAAGAAGGAGAGCGAAAGAATGGCCATCACGGTCGCGTGTCGCTCTACGGGAAACCAGCGGGATGCTGTTTTGACCAGCGCCACCCAGCCCATCGATTGAAAAAAACGATTGCCGGCCCAGATGATGATGAACAGTGTCAGCCCCGAAACCAGACCAAACAGTACGGAAAAAATGATCGAACAGATCATTCCCGTCAGGAACAGCAGTCTGCCGCCGAGGAAGTCGGCCAGATAACCATTAATGATTTTTCCGATGGCGTACAGCATCACGCCAACGGAAGCAACCGTACCAATTTCAATTTTCGTGATCCCGATTCCGTCGTATTCTTTGAGCAGCAACGGAGTCGCAATCGCCAGATTGGAGCGGCAAATATAATAACCGACATAACCCAGAAACAGACTCAAAAGAGTCAGGCGCTGCCAGCTTCGGGTTGGGTCTTTTGACATTGAAATCTGCTTTAGTTAAGAGAGAGTTGGCTGATATGTTCTTTTGCCAGCCCGGGACCTGCTGTCATCCCTTTGCTGCCGATGCCTGTGACGAGATGAATGCGCTCACTCGGTGAATGCTGAAACAGTCCTGCTGACTTTTCCTCAGTATAGATCCCGCACCAGCGATCAGTGACCCGAAAATCCAGATTAACAAACATATTTCGCGCATAATTAACAATGAGTGATTCAATCTCTGCCGACAGAAACTCGGTTGGCGGTTCGTCCGAGTATTCGTGCGAGTCACCCAGAATGAATTCGTTGTTCTGGTTTTGAGTGAACCAGATTTGAATACCCCGGTCCCGTAATTCCTGATCAGGCGGTACCAGTGAAACACCTTGAGAATACTGAGCGTTCAGAAACGCCGGATAGCGCGTCAGTGCAATGGGGGATGCGATCGCCGATCCCAGCGTTCGATTTTCCGGATTGGCCAATTTGAGCATCTGCAGCTTGCAGTAGTGCAAATTACTTTCCGCATAGATTTCCGGAAACAGGGTCTGGAGATCGGCTCCGGAACAGACAATGACCTGTCTGGCATCGAACTGCCTGCCATCGGCGGTTTTGATCCGGCTGTAGCTGGCGTGCTCATCAATCGAAATCGCGGTTGTTTTCGGGAGGTAATCACAGTCGGAGGCACTGTCAAACCAGTTAATCAAGGCCCGAAAAAACGGGCCGGGATCCAACTGCAGATCCTGAGGAAAATAGAGACTCCCTTTACAGAATTCCGGGCTCAGACAGCAACTCGAACGGACTGTTTGCTCCGCGTTGAAAAATTCTGACGGGTTGCGAATGTCAAACTGCGCGCGTGCCATCTCTCGTAAAAAATTGGCTTCTTCTTCCGTATGCGCTAAATATTGTGTCCCCATACGCCGGAGAGGAACTCCCAGTAAATCGGCGAGTTCGGAATAAATTTCGCAGGACGCCAGGGCGCGCTCATGCCAGATACCCGCTGGCATGGCACTCGGAATGATCAGTCCAAAGTTGCGAACCGATGCCTGTTGCGGAACAATATTCCGCTCGATCAGCAGGGTTTTGAATCCGCGTTGCATGGAAAAGCAGGCATGAAAAGCGCCCAGCACGCCGCTTCCAATCACGATCACATCGTATTTGCTCTGATAAGGTTGTGTCGACATGGTTCGGGAACGTAGCGAGCAGGAGTGAAAAAAAGAAGCGGTTGTCTGCGCTTGATCTGGTTACTGTCACGCATCAGTGAAGTTCGCAGTCTGGCGGGAAGACAGGAAAACTTCCCGCCAGACATTGATCAAACTTCATTGTGCATTGAAAAGTATGTGGGATTCAGGCCAGAATACAATGACAAAACGCGCAGTATAATTAACAATATTTACATCCTCTTCACAGCTTCTTTAACAAATCATGGCAGAGTCGCTGTAGAATGGCTGATAGAAAATAAACCCACGCAGGTTTGCCTCCCCTTTACAGGAAAGTTTTTCAGGATGCGGTTTCCCGAACGTCGCAAGATTGCTTTATTAGTTCAGACTTCCAGCGACTGGAGCCGCCAGATTATTCAAGGCATTGCCGATTATGCGACAGAGCAGGGGGGCTGGGATTTCTGGATTGAATTTCGGGGGCTGAAAGAACAGCTCAAGTTCCCCGTTTCCTGGAATGGGCACGGCACCATCTGTCGGCTGACAGATACCCGCATTCAGCAGTCAATTCGGAAACGGCGTCTGCCGGCTGTCAATGTGTCGTGGCTGGGAAAACACTCGCCCAAAATTCCAAAGGTCGTCTCCGATGAACGGGCCTGCGCCAGGCTGGCAGCCGAATTCTTTTTGAAGAAAGGCTTCCGCTCATTCGGGTATATCGGCCCTGATCCGAAGTCGAGTTATCCCGAAACCATCCTGAACGAATTTCAGAGTCAGGTGGAAACGGCAAAAGGGGCCTGTTTTGATTTTCCTTATTATGAATTGACGAAAGAAGCCGACTATCAGAAACAGCAGCAGCGTTTAAAGCAGTGGTTGTGGGAACTCCCCAAACCGGTGGCGCTGCTGGTCTGGTCGAGTAAAATCGGACGCGAAGTTTCGACCGTTTGTGTGAACCATCATCTGGAAATTCCGGATCAGGTGGCGATTCTCAGTATCGAACACGATCCCCTGATGTCGGCCCTTTCACCGGTTCCGATTTCCAGCATTGATCAGGCGCCCCACGTGGTCGGTTACGAAGCGGCAAAATTATTAGATCAGATGCTTCAGGGAAAAGCCGCACCCGCCGAGCCGACGCTGATTTCCCCCTTGTCCATTGCAGAACGGGCTTCGACGGATACGCTGTTCGCCGATGATGCTCTGGTCCGGGAAGCGATCCAGTTCATTCGGTTACGCGCCGCGCAGGAACCGTTGCAGGTTTCGGATATTACGCAGCAACTGAACGTGTCCCGTCGCATTCTGGAACATCGATTTCAAAAAGCCCTGCATCGGTCTCCGGCCAGTGAGATCCGTCAGGAAAAATTAAAACACATCACGAAATTACTGCAGGAAACGAATCTGACCATTTCCCAGATTGCAGTACGGTGTGGCTTTCAGCATCAGGAGGCAATGATTCGTATGTTTGGCAGACTCATGGGAATGTCCCCCCGGGAATATCGGCAGTCAATTCACTCCCGGAAGTGACACGATCAGCCTGACAGACATTTATTGGACCATAATTGCCACGTTTCTGAATAGAAACTGGTGTCTGCTCTTGTTACGATCAAAGTAGCTCCTATGACGTTTATCGCGACCTGCTTTTCTGTTTGAGGAAGACATCAATGATTCACATCTGCTCTCGGCTGTTGCTGACGGTTTGCGTTGCAGGCTTGCTGACCGGCCCGCTATTCGCAGCCGACGATAATGCCGGTTCGATTTTTATTGAAGGTTATACGAATCTGTTGAGCTATCAGCCGGGGGAGAAAGTGGCTTTTCAGATCTCAAGCTCCGAGCCGGAATATGCCATTGAGATCACACGACTCGGACCTGAGCCGAAAACGGTCTTCAAGGAAACTCGCAAGAATGGTGCCGCGTATTCTGTTCCGGAGAATGCGTCATCACATGGTTGTCACTGGCCGACAGCGTTTGAACTCAGCGTGCCCGATTCCTGGCCGAGTGGTTATTACAATGTGCGTCTTTCGGTTCGTGATCGTGGCGGTAAGTTCATTCAGCGAAATTCCCGAACGGCCGAATCGGAGCTGTTTTTTATTGTGCGTTCAAAACAGCCGGGCTCGCAGTCTAAAATTCTGATTCAGCTCAGCACAAACACCTATAGCGCGTACAACAACTGGGGCGGTTCGAGCCTTTACAGTTATCATGGGCGTGCCAATCTGCAGGGGCATCGTGTTTCCTTTGATCGTCCACTGGTCGGACAATTTGCAAATTGGGAATACCCGTTTATCGTCTGGGCGGAGAGCAATGGATATCAACTCGATTACGCCGCCAACAGCGATCTGGAATTGCATCCCGAACTGCTGCAGCATTATAAGCTGGTTTTGAGTGTCGGCCATGATGAATACTGGTCGGCACCAATGCGCGACCATCTGGAAAACTATATCAAAGCAGGCGGCAATGTCGCTTTTTTCAGCGGGAACTCGGTCTGCTGGCAGGTACGCAGTGAAGAAGCAGGGCGGGCGCTGACCTGCTGGAAACAATGGTATAATCAGGATCCGATTTTTCCGGAGGGAGACCATCGTCTGTTAGCAACGCTCTGGAGCCATCATCTGGTGAATCGCCCTGAGAATCAGTTGACGGGGGTCGGGTTTCTCTATGGCGGTTATCATAAAAGTCATGGCCAGTTCATGGAGGGATCAGGGGCCTACAAAGTTCACCGTCCCGCTCACTGGATATTCGAAAAAACGGGTATCAAACAGGGAGACGAATTTGGCGGGAAAGATACCATTGTCGGTTATGAATGTGATGGGTGCCAGTTTGAAATGCAAGACGGTTTGCCCGTACCGACTTTCAAGGATGGGACGCCGTCCACATTTCAGATTCTCGCCTCCTGCCCTGCGAAATGGGCCCCCGGTGACTGTCTCTGGTATGATCGGTTTGATAAAGACCGCGTGGGCGCAGCGGTTCTGGGTATGTATACCAACGGAGGGACCGTTTTCACTGTCGGCAGTACTGACTGGGCACATGGCTTACGCGGCAAAGATCCGATCGTTCAGCAGATCACGAAAAATATTCTGGATCGCTTATCAGAGTAAGAATCAGACGGGCTGTAATGCATCCCAGTCTGGTCTGTTGATGCTATAGAGCACGTGGCGTTTTAGCGGATCGCCGTCCGGCAGTGCAGGGTGATCAAAATTATCAATATAAGACATGCCGATTTTTTCCATCACACGTCTTGAAGCGACATTCGCGGGGGCAGTAAACGAAACAATCTCTTTCAGATTGCATTGAGTGAAACCGAAAGCCAGAGCGGCTGTCGCGCCTTCACTGGCATATCCCTGATTCCAGAAGGGAACTGCCAGCCGCCAGCCGATTTCGACGCAGGGAGTAAAGTAGGCCGAGAACTGGGGAACCGCCAGACCGATGAATCCCGCGAACTGTCCTTGATCTTTGATTTCGATGGCCCAGAGACCAAAGCCGTATTCATCAAAATGCGTTTTCATTCGTTCGACTAACTGCGCACTCTGTTCATACGAGAGCGTCGAAGGGAAATAATGCATCACACGTGGATCGGCGTTCATTTCTGCAAAGAGATCCACATCGGCTTTGCACCATTTCCTGAGAATAAGTCGAGAAGTTTCCAATTGCTGTTCCTCTGAGAGTCACATTTGCATAACGAGTATTGTTCAAATTCATTACGAATCTAACGGAAAAATCTGAAAAAGATTGCAGACAATCCCAACAAAAATCAAAATTAAATTGCGGGTTCTAACGATTGTCAGCCCTGTTGATCTGTCGGGATAAGGTTTGTCAGTTACGGTTTAAATAGCTGACCCATAGATAATCCGGTTGGCGCATCACAGTCTCTGAATGATTTCATGGAAGAAAACAGAGGCAGAAGGTGTTGTCAAAAACAACGTTTTGCAGTTGGACCTGGAGGGGCGGATAGCGTTTCCTGCAGGAACAGGGGCCACGAGTGGCTCAGTTTGAGAAGCGGTCGAGAATTTGAGCCGCGAACCCGAGTTCGGGGATCAGGCAGGGGTGCTTGTATTGTTCAAAGCTGCCTCCCAGTTTTTTCTGTCGTTCCTGAGCGAAACGCTGCCAGGTGCCTTTCGCGAGCGGGCAGAGCTGCAGTGGTGCGAGACGCCCGGACTGGCGTTTCTCTTCGTATTCACAATTGGTCTGTTGCAGCAGAAGATCGATCTGTTTCAACAGTTCGGGGAGTTTCGTGTCAGACAGTGCAGACGACTCTTCAATGAGCAGTTCATAGTGCGGCGGTTCAGCCCACCTGGGGATCAGCGAGTACTGGCCGATTTCGAGAGACGTATTTTGAATGGCTTTGCGGACCGATTCGACTACCTGCGATTCTGTAATTTTCTCGCCGGTCAGATTCGAAATATGTGCGCCCTTGTGCAGAAATTCGAGCAGTGGCGTCTTTTCATAAAAGCCGGTACAGCGCACAACATCACAGATATGATAACGATACAGGCCTGAGGATGTGGTCAGAAGAATGAAATAGTTCTGACCGGTCTGCAGTTGATCGGCGGTTAAGACATTGGTTGCAGTCAGCGGGTCTTCGTGTTCCGGTACGAATTCAAAAAAATGCGAGGTAATATCCAGAACGCCGGTCGACGCGCCTGATTTGAGTGGGATCGTCATGCGGCCTTCACTGGCAGAAAGCCCATGATCGCGGATCGGCAGGTCGCCATAGTAGGGGGAAAGCTGTGACAGATAGGCACCGGCACTGCCCCCCATCCAGACTGCGAGTAACGAAAGGCCGGGCCAGAAATCGCGCGGATAAAGATGCCCTGTGCTCTCGATGATCGTTTCCAGCTCCCGGGCTCGCTGCTTATGTTTGCGATGCAGACGAGATTTCAGTTTCTGATAAAGGGCCGCATCGAGCTGCTCAACTCCCGTCAGTGTGCCGTCCGCGATATCGCGCACCAGTGATTCCCGATGCAGGTCCGTGAATTGTGCCAGATGCAACAGCGTACTCGGATTCGCCGTCGTGATCATCCCCACGTGTCGATCGGCCAGCGAGAGACGAATCGCCGTATAATATTTGAGATGCGCTTCATCAATCTGGGACACTTCGCCGGGGAGGGTATAAAGTAATTTCACCACGGGGCTCTGCATGGCGGCAACCAGCCCGCTGATATTACCGCAGGGCGTTCCACCGGAGGTGCGAAACTTGTCGAAATTACTCGAGAGTTGCACGATGTTCTGATATTTTAATGCAGGGTAATCGTCGTAAGCCAGAATACCCCAGTTCTGCCAACCCTGGCGATAATCTTTCAGAAACGGTTCGGTAATCGGAATGAATTTGGAATCCGATGTCGTACCGCTGCTCAGGGTGAACATCAGCAGCCGGTTGGATGCCCCCAGTAAAGCAGAGGTCTCGCCGTTTTTGACCCGGTCGATAAAGGGACGGAAACGTTCGTAATCGGAAACCGGAAACCGGGATTGAAATTCTTCAATCGTGCAGGCGCCGTTCAGATTCCATTGGCGGCTGAAATTACTGTCGGCATTCAAACTCAGGATGCGCTGCAGGGTCTGTTGCTGGACCTCGCGACAGTTTTTGGTAAGCGCGAGAAAGGAATGCGCTGCACGACGATAGCGACGTCGCGTGAAATATCCTGCGGCAGCTCGTAGCAGATACAGGGCATGCATTCCTTGCTCCCCGGTTAAATTGTGCTGCTCTAAAGAAATGGTCTGAGTGGAGGAGAGTAACAGCCCCCAGGCGACTCTCCTCCCCCTTACAAGACCAGACGATTAATCTTCTTCGTCTTTCTTCTTTTTCTTCTTCTTACCAACAGAAATCTTTTCTACGCGCACCTTGGGTAAACCAAGGGCACATTGGCCATCAGCCCAGCGGTCTTCAAATTTTAATTTTTCAATACGCTCTGCTCGCTTTAATACATTGCGTGCACGGGTCAGCGTACTTTTGCTCTTCAGACTTTTATCGAGTGACACGGTGTCATCCCCTCATATAAGATGTTATTTCGATGGCAGTTATTTACTTTACTATGGAAATTAACTGTCAGAATTGGCATAGTGGTGTAACGATCGCAAGATGAGCTGAATCAGCGCGTTCGTCAAACGGATTTTTCACCCGTGACAATTTGCGAAGCGGCATATGGTAAATGGAATGGTCGTTGATTGCAACCGCTGCTAATTGAAACCTTTTCGTAGTTTTTCGCGAAATCTCGAATTTTGTCATGAAACAACGAGACCCGAAGGAGACCAGTCATTTCTCTTTACGATACAAATTTCACCTGGCTGGACTGGTCGATCGTTGTCTGCTATTTGCTGTCGTCGGTCGTAATTGGTTTGTGGGCCAATCGTTACGTCGGAAACCTGTCCGATTATCTGGTTGCGGGACGAAAACTCCGCCTGCGACTGGCACTGGCAACAATGACGGGGACCGAACTCGGGCTGGTCACCGTGATGTACATGGCCGAACTCGGATTTATGCAGCAGTTTGCTTCGTTGTACCTCGCTTTTCTGGAAGCAGGGACTGTTTTAATCATTGGGTTGACCGGTTTTGTCGTTTATCGGCTGCGCGAATCGGCCATCATGACCATTCCGGAATACTATGAAAAACGTTATTCCTCCCGAGTACGTGTTGTCGGCGCGATCGTGATGGTGGTTTCAGGCGTGTTGAATATGGGCCTGTTTCTGAAAGCGGGTTCTCAATTCCTGACGGCGATTTCCGGCCTGCAGGATGAAATGTCACTCAAACTGATTATGACAGGACTACTTTTGCTTGTCTTGTTTTATACGGTACTGGGAGGCATGGTATCGGTAGTAATTACCGACCTGATTCAGTTTTTAATTCTGGGAACAGGCATGGTGATTGTGACCGGTGTTGTCTTCTGGTCGATCGGTTGGGACGGTCTGTCGTCGATTGTGACTGAGCAAAATGGTTATTTTAACCCTTTCGAATCCGACAACCCTTCAGGAAAAGGGCCGGGCATCGGCTGGTTACAAATTATTCAGATGACGGTAGTGATTGGGTCGGCGGCCATGTTGTGGCCCACCAGTGCCGCACGGACTCTGTCCTGTCAGAGTGCCGCGGTTGCTCAGAAACTCTATTCATTAAGTTCCATTTCGTTTCTGGCACGGCGCGCCTTGCCAGTGTTCTGGGGCATCGGGACATTCGCTTTTTTCGTCTCACAGCCGGAACTGTTCGCCGAATTTGAACAGGCCGTCGAATCGAATCCTTCTATTACGTCCCTGTCGGCCATGCCGCTTTTCCTGGGGAAAGTGGTGCCGACCGGTTTACTCGGACTCGTCACTGCGGGCATGATTGCCGCGTTCATGTCGACTCACGACAGCTATCTTCTCTGCTGGAGTGGCGTCATTACACAGGATATTGTGGCCCCCCTGGCAGGGCCCATGAGCCAGCGTTCCCGTATTTTAGTGACGCGCATTTCCATCTTTGTGATCGGTGTCATGTTATTGATCTGGGGACTCTGGTATGAAGTCAGCAGCGATTTGTGGGGATATCTGGCTGTGACAGGAGCCGTTTATCTCTCAGGCGCCATTCCCACCGTGGTGGGAGGCCTGTATTGGAAACGAGGCAGTCAGGCAGGAGCACTGGCGGCGATTCTCAGTGGGTTACTGGGGTTATCGGCAATGGGGCCTTGTGTGGAAGTAATCAATCAGTGGTTGCCGATGGAAGTCAACGGGACGCATCTGACTCTGCTGACCTTTGTCTTTTCCTCAGCCGTTTATGTCGTCGGATCGTTGCTCTTTCCGGATCAAAGTCAACCAGAGACCGTCGGTTCAGCTGCCCTTACCTGATACTTGTGAGAGAAAATATGTATGTGTGGATGACAATCTGGACGATCTTGCTGCTGACCAGCGCTTTGGCTTTTCTGGTGGTGTTAGTCTACGTTTCAACTGGAGTAAAAGCCGAACTGCAGGAAACGTTAAACGATTTGAAAGGCGACGTCGATGAATCGCGGAATCACGAAGAAATTCTGAACCGTCCGATAGAATAACAAGGCAATTCCCCGTTCGTTTTTCTCAATTTAAAGCTCGTAAACTGGTAAAATTTCAGGATTTCTGAATAATTGACTGGTGAATCAGTTTCGATCATGGTATTTTTAAACGTCAACAGGCAGGCTTTCTCTGAATGTGAAGAGGTGTTTCTGCTGTATAAATACCAGGAGTCGCGTCGTTCATGATGTGCCCTTTTTGTCGTGATGGTGAGACGAAAGTCATTGATTCCCGTTTGAGTCAACCTTTCAGTGTGCGCCGGCGGCGAGAGTGTCTGGCCTGCGGAAAACGCTATACGACTTACGAAAAGATCGAAGAGTCGCCGCTAAAAGTCATCAAAAAAGATGGCGCCCGTGTTCCCTTCGATCGGATGAAGATGGTCAAAGGGATCGAGACGGCCTGTTATAAAAGGCCCGTCAGCCCCGATGAAATTGAAGCCATCGTGTCACAGATCGAGGCGGAAATCTACGAGAACTTTGACCGTGAAGTTCCCTCCCGTTTCATTGGTGAGCAGGTTTCCGCAGTTCTGAAAGACGTGGATCAGGTGGCTTTCGTACGCTTTGCCTCTGTGTATCGCAACTTTACGGATGCCAATGATTTCGTCGTTGAGATTCAGCCCATGCTCCGTTCGCTGGACTGAACGGCGTCCTTGATCAGGCAATAATCTCCGGAACCACATTTCCGGCGACGCCGGTGACACGCATGTCGAGCCCCTGGAACTTGAACGTTAAACGTTCATGATCCATGCCCAGCAGATGCAGCAGTGTGGCATGAAAATCGTTGACGTGCACCGGATTTTCGGCAACATGAAACCCGATTTCGTCCGTCTTACCATAAGCAAATCCGCGTTTCACACCGCCGCCCGCCATCCAGACTGTGTAGGCATCTTTGTGATGATCGCGGCCCGGCGCTTTGCCGTCGCCCTGCACCATCGGCGTGCGGCCGAACTCGGCTCCCCAGACGACCAGCGTATCATCCAGCAGCCCGCGCTGTTTCAAGTCTCGGATCAGTGCGGCGATCGGCTGGTCTACCTGTTTACATTTGTTTTTAAGGCCCTTGACCAGACTGCCATGATGGTCCCAGCCCTGATCAAACAGCTGCACGAATCGCACGCCGCGTTCGACCAGTCTTCTGGCCAGGAGGCAGTTATTTGCGAAGCTGGCTGTGCCGGGCTGGGTGCCATACTGCTCGTGAATGTGTTTTGGTTCATTGGAAATATCCATCAACTCCGGAACTGCCGACTGCATGCGGTAAGCCATTTCGTATTGATTGATCCGTGTTGCAATTTCAGGATCGCCCACATCAGCCAACTGGACTTTGTTTAAATGATTCACGCTGTCGATGATGCGTCTACGGTCTTCGCCGGTCATGCCTTTCGGATTGGACAGAAACAGCACGGGATCTCCCGACGAACGAAATTCGACCCCCTGATAGATGCTGGGCAGAAAACCGCTGCCCCACAAACTGTTGCCGGCTCCCGCGACGTTGCCGGTAATCAAAACCACAAATCCGGGCAGGTTGCTGTTTTCCGAACCCAGGCCATAATTCACCCAGGATCCCAGCGAAGGGCGGCCGAAACGGGAGAAACCCGTCTGAAAAAACAGTTGTGCGGGGGCGTGATTAAAATGATCGGTTTTCAGGGAATGAATCAGACAGAGTTCATCCGAGACCGAGCCCAGATGCGGCATCAATTCGGAAATCGGGAGGCCTGCTTCTCCCTGTTGTTTGAAGGCAAACGGGCTGCCCATCAGTTTGGGTTGCTCGCGAATGAACGCCAGCCGCAGCCCTTTCCAGAGTTTATCGGGAACCAGTTGCCCATCCAGTTCCTGCAGTTTGGGTTTCGCATCATACAGATCGAGATGCGAAGGTGCTCCTACCATATGCAGAAAGATGACGTTTTTCGCTTTGGGAGTAAAATGCGATTTGCGGGCCGCCAGCGGATTGGTACCGGCTGGAGTTTTCGCCAGCAGATCAGTGGCCAGGAGTGAAGTCAGCGCAGCGCCGCCGACCCCCATGCCGGCCCGTTGAAAAAATTCACGACGGGTATAATTCAGCAGTTGTTGCAAGTGCGCGTTCATCATTATCCCTTCGTAATGGTTTCATCAAGATTCAGCAGAATATTCGCGACATACAGCCAGGCTGCCATCCGTGAGGCGCCGACCCCTTCCGGGCGGTGATCCACTGCGATCAGTTTCTGAGCCGCCTGCGGATGCTCCTGAAAATATTTTAATTCCTGCTGAAAGACTTTGGTCAGATAATCGACTTCGACTGCCTTTGGTTCGCGGGCCACACAGAGACGGAACGCATACGCGATTCGTTCGCGGTCGCTCAACCCGGCTTCCATGTCTTTCGTCGCCAGTCGTTTGGCGAGACCAATGCCGATTTCTACATACGCGGGATCGTTCAAAAGTGTAAGTGCCTGCAGCGGCGTATTCGTGCGCGAGCGATTGATCACACAGGCACCGCGGTCCGGGGCGTCGAAATTCGTAAAACTGGGGTAAGGGGCACTGCGCCGCCAGATGACATACACGCCTCTGCGGTAGCGGTCTTCCGAAGTCGACGTGAGATACTTGGGAGCATTGCGGCCAACGTGCCTCCAGAGTCCCTCCGGTTGAGGCGGGTAAACAGGGGGGCCTCCCATTTTGGTGGAAAGCAGGCCGCTGATGGCGAGCGCATTGTCACGGATACTCTCTGCCGAGAGTCGCAGCCGGGGCCCGCGGGTATACAGCTTGTTGTAGGGATCGGTTTCCAGTAACTCCGGCGTGACCTTCGCTGACTGCTGATACGTGGCCGACAATACGATGGTTTTAAGTATGTGTTTCATCGACCAGTTGTGTTCCATGAACTCCACCGCCAGCCAGTCCAGCAGTTCGGGATGCGTCGGTGCATCACCCTGACTGCCGAAGTCTTCCTGAGTCGCGACGATTCCCTGCCCGAAAAATTGAGACCACCAGCGGTTCACGGTCACACGGGAGACCAGCGGATTCTCTTTGGCGACCAGCCACTTCGCAAATTCCAGACGGCTCGGCGTTCCTTTGGTATTCAGAGGATGTAAGGCGTCCGGCGTCTGTGGTGTCACTTCGGCCCCTTTACTGAGAAAGTCCCCCCGTTTGAAAAGATTGTTCATCCGCGGCTCAGGCATCTCAACCATCACCAGCGTGGAGTCCGGTTCAAACGCTTTTAATTCAGTCTGGATGCGATTGAGATCCTTTTTCAGTTCGGTATAGGTTTGATCCTGCTGCTGCTGAAACTGAGTGAGTGATTTGGTTTGTTTCGTGGTTCGCTTTTCGGTTTCTGTGCGTAGAATTTTTTGTATGGAGTCGGGAACCGTGGCACTCTCTTCGCTGTTTTCCAGCAGTGCGAGTGTCGTTTCTTCCCACTCGGCGACCGCGTTCGTCAATTCTTTCTGACGGGCATTCAACTGTTTCTGCACAGCAATCCGCTGGCCGTTGAGTTCATCCTTGGTTTTGATTTCTTCCGGGGCTAATGGCAGTGCCAGCTTGGGACCGGTGACTTCAAACGTCACACTTTTTCCGACCTGCCTGACTTCGAGGGGCGTGTTGTTGAAGAATGCAAAGATCTGGTAATAGTCCTGCTGTGAGAACGGATCGTATTTATGATTGTGGCACTGCGCACATTCAAAAGTTGTTCCCAGCCAAACCAGTCCGGTGGTATTCACACGGTCAAAGATCTGATTGACGCGGTTCTCTTCCGGATCAACACCCGCTTCCACATTACAGGTCGTACATCGATGAAATCCGGTAGCGATTTTCTGGCTGAGTGTGGCTTGCGGAATCAGGTCGCCGGCAATCTGCTGAATCGTAAACTGATCGAAGGGGAGATCCTGATTAATCGCGTTGATGACCCAGTCGCGGTAGAGCCACATCTCGCGCAGCTGGTCTGCCTGAAATCCGTTCGAGTCGGCGTAACGGGCCAGATCGAGCCATTGGCGGGCCCATTTTTCTCCGTAGCGTGGCGACTCGAGCAGGCGATCGACAACCTTTTCATAGGCAGCCGGTGAAGGATCTTTTTCGAACGTCAGGACCTCTTCGGGAGTTGGGGGCAGACCGATTAAATCGAGCGAAACACGTCGCAGCAAACGCGCGGGGCTGGCCGGGGCTGCTTGCGTGAGCGGCGATGTCTGCCAGTTCAGTTTTTCGACGACGAAGGCGTCAATTGAATTGTTGATCCGCGCTGATCCCTGGATTTCCGGAGCCGGGTTTTTGACTGGAGGGACGTAAGCCCAGTGTTTCGGCGCTTCAGATTCTGTCGGCCAGTTCGCGCCCTGATCAATCCACTGTTTCAGAATCTGGATTTCCTGTTTTGTGAGACGCTCGCCGACATCCGCGGGGGGCATCTGTTCTTTTTCCTCCTGAGTCGAAACGCGATGTATGAGAATACTCAAGTCGCTTTCACCGACAACGATCGCCGGCTCGCCGGAATCATTGCGTAGCAGGATGTTTTTACGGTTGGTGAGACGCAGTCCCCCTTCGCGGGCGTCCGGGCCGTGACAGTCCTGACAATATTTGGCAAACAGCGGACGCACCGATTTTTCAAAATCAACCTGGGGAGTTCTTCCCGGTTTAGCGGCGGGAATCGGAGCCGCCCGGCAGGTGGACGGTGTGACCAGATGGATGGCGAGTAAAACTGAAACAGCACCCAGCATTATTCGTGGAACGAAAGAACCATACATACGTGTTCAATCCCTGTCAGGACGCAACCGTAAGACTGCAATAATCTCAAGGCTTGACCTGGTGAGACAATTGAAAGTATTGCCGGTCCGTCGAACCGCCGACTTCGGGGGGACGGTAGCCAGACACCATTGTCTGACGGGCTGAATTACACTGGGAGAGTTTGTGTGGTTGACTCCCTTTACAGGAGAAAAATCAAGAGTTCAGGATAACTGCAAGTCGGAGGAAGTTCAAGTTTTTCTATCAATGCGAATTGATTTGATCAGTGACAAAACAGCGCAACGCTAAGCCTGTAAAAAGGATAGGTCGAACTCCGGCAGTACGGGCTCAGGGACCGTGATTACGATTTTGCGTTGGGGCGTTTTGGGGCCGGCTTCTTGATTTTTTGCGCCGATGTCCCCGCTTCGAATATGTCGACCGCGCCGTTGTTCTGTTGCGGTTTTCCAGGAGTCGAACGTCCCTGGTCAACATAACTTTGCAGCAGTGTCGTTAATTCTTTGACCACATCGGGATGTTCTGCCTGCACATTCTTCTGTTCTCCCACATCGTCGTTCAGATCATACAACTGAATCGCGGGGAGTTCGCTCAGGTTATCTTTGCCTGGCTTGGGAAAACTCCAGCCCCCCGAACCCGGGCAGAGTTCCAGTTTCCAGTGCGCTTTACGAATGGAAAACGCGCCTCGAATCGAATGATGGACGGCGGCTTCGCGGAGTGGATTCGTCGCTTTGCCTTCCATCGCGGGCAGAATGCTCACACTGTCGACGCCCGCTGCTTCAGGAAGTTTTGCACCAACGATATCCGCGGCGGTTGCCATGAGATCGGTCAGACATGTCAGCTGGTCCGAGTGTGTTCCCGCTTGAATGCGGTCTGGCCAGTTGGCGATGAACGGGACGCGGTGTCCCCCTTCATAGATGTCGGCTTTGTGGCCACGGAAATGATAACTGGGCCGGTGATCTTTGTCGGTGATTTCTTTTAAGTTGGCGGCCGGCGAACAGCCATTGTCGGCGGTGAAAATGACCAGTGTATTCTCGTGGATGCCTTGCGTTTTGAGGGCACGCATTACCTGTCCAACGGTGTCGTCAACCTGCATCACGAAATCACAGTAGGCATTGATACCACTTTTTCCCTGCCATTCGGGAGTGGGGAGAATCGGCGTGTGTGGTGCATTCAGCGGGAAATAAATGAAAAACGGTTTTCCTGTTTTCGCCGCAGCCGCTCGTTGATTGATCATCTCCACGGTTTTATCGGTAGTGCGCGGCAGCACGTCGATGGCTTCAAAGTCTTTGTGTGCGGGACCGTCGCGGAAGAAGGCTTTGGTTACGGTGGGAATGCCTTGACTGCGATCATTTTCAATATAAACATAAGGGGGCATGTCCAGCGACGCGCTGATACCAAAGAAGTAATCGAAGCCGACACTGTTGGGCCCATTCTGGATCGGCTGTGAATAATCAACTTCCCAGCCCGGATTCGTTTTTTTGTTGTATGATTGTTCGGTGGCGAAACCTCCCTGCTTGAGCGTCCAGTCCATACCCAGATGCCATTTGCCTACGCAGGCGGTGTAGTAACCGTGTTGCTTCAGCATTTCTGGAACCGTCAACCGGTCGGGTTCAATCAGGCGGCGGGACAGGCCCCAGAGCACGCCGCTTTTGAGACGCGAACGCCAGTTGTAACGGCCCGTCAGAATGCCATAGCGGGTGGGAGTGCAGACAGACGAACTGGAATGCGCGTCGGTAAAAATCATGCCGCCATGTGCCAGCTGATCCAGATGCGGCGTCGCGATTTTACATTCCGGATTCAACGCGCGAATATCACCATAGCCCATATCGTCGGCAAGTATAAATACAATATTAGGTACACTCTTCTTTTCAGAGGAATATGCTATATTAAGCGAACCAAACACAATGTATAATGTCAGTGTTGTAAGGATGAGTGTAGTAATATTATGTAGTAAATATCTATTTGATGATTTTTCATCAAGCCCGGAAATTACTGCTGCAGGTTGCATAATGGCTCCAATCAAAGTGATTCTTCTCGGGGATTGCAAGTTATTACCTTTTAGTATCAGCCAATGGAACCAGCGGGTCAAGCAAATCATTACCCGAATCATTTTTGATGAAGCGGAACAGCATGAAACAAAAACGCACAAAACGACGTCAAACACATGGTTCCGCCTGGCATTGGAAGCAGACGGACTGCTGGTACTATACCCAGCCAGGTACCAAAAAACGGATTGCGCTGTTCGACGAAAAAGGCGAGCGACTTCGCGGTAAAAAACAGAAACGCGAAGCCGAAATCGCACTGGCCAGAGAAAAACTAACCTGGTCTGATGAAACAACTATTCATGCAAATCATGGTCCCTGGTTGGTAGCACGGGTTTGTTCTGAATATCTGCAGTACTGTGAACGCAGTCTGGAAAAAAACACAATGAGCAAAGGGCATTGTATTAACTCAGTTGCCTGGCTGAATGACCTTTGTGGCTACTGTGGAGCGCTTCCAGTTTCTGATCTCAAAAAAGGACATGTGCAGGAATGGATTGATAGTCACGAGACTTGGAAGAGCCCGGCCACACGTCGGAGTGTTATCTCGATTGTGAATGCCGCGTTTAACCGCGCTGAAGAGATGTTCGGAGTAGTCAATCCGATTAAAGGGCTCAAGAAGCCGAAAGAAAATCCACGCTTGGCTTCTCTCTCCCCCGAAGAAGAGCAGGCACTATACGATATTTGTGAGCCCTGCTTCAGCAATTTCCTCTTTGCTGCGATTCATACTGGACTTCGTCCTTTTAGTGAACTGGCCCGTTTGACGGCCGATGATATTGAGGAACACGATCGCGGCATGATGTGGAGGGTGTACGCCAGTAAGACTGATAAGACGCGGAAAATCCCTGTCCGACCGGAGATAGCAAAGCTCACTCGTCAGTTGATGAAAACTGCCCCTCAGGGATCAGGGAAACCCATCTTCAGAAATACAAGAGGAAATCCCTGGAAACGCATGAATGGTGTGCTGAGGTTTATCGGATTAAAGAAAAAACTGAAATGGAATGATGATCCAGTCAAAGGCAAGTACTCCTGCTATACGTGCCGTCACACGTTCGTACATCGAATGTTGTCCGGGTATTGGACGGATGGAAGAGGTGCCTCAATCGAAACAGTGGCTGAACTCATCGGTGACACACCCACGACCACCTTTCGGCATTATGGTCGAGAATGGGCTCAGAACTACCAGGACCCCTTATGGAATGCCATTGGTGAAAGTTCTACTGGACCCAAAGACAGTCAGTCTAAAACAAAACGAAAGCAGACCAAAGCTACTAAGAAAACGAGCAGGTCAGGTAGTACAAACTCGAGACGTAAAGTTGCTTCAACGAAGACAAAATAAGGACCATGTTGATCAATGGCAGAAAAATCAAAATCCCGTCAAAGGCGTTCCCGCGGACGTGCCTGGTATTGGGAACAGACGGATTCCTGGTATTTCACGCCACCGGGAACGAAAAAACGTTTGCGTCTTGTTGATACCACAGGGCGTCCTGTTCGCGGGAAAGAGAACAGTCAACTTGCAGAACTGGCACTGGCCCGGGTGAAAGCTGATGGGGACTGGTTGCCGACTCCAGAACAGAAGAGTAAGGTGGTGATACAAGTTGCCATGGTGTGCTCGCGGTATCTTGAACATTGTGAAGCTCGATTTAAACATGGAAACCTCAGCTCGGATTACCATGCTGAAGTGGCACGGTATCTGAATGAACTGTGCGCCTATTGTGGTGCTTTGGCCGTGGACGAATTACAGAAAGGGCACATACAACATTGGGTGGAAAGCCATCCTACTTGGAAGTCGACGGCGACACAGCGGAATGCGATGAGTATCGTGATGGCAGCCTTTAATTTTTACACAGAGGAAGTCGGCTCCATTCACAATCCCCTGGTGGGAATGCAAAAACCACCGCAGTGCCCACGACTCCATTCTTTCAGTGAAGAAGATGAGCAATTGCTGTATTCTGCTACCGATGATTATTTTGGCAATTTCCTGTTTGCTGGAATTCATACAGGACTACGTCCTTTTTGTGAACTGGCCCGTGTTACTGCCAATGATGTCATTGAATCTGAGCGGGGTATGCAATGGCGGGTCTATGCCAGCAAGACTGGGAAGACACGTACCATTCCTGTGCGGTCTGAGGTCGCTGAATTGACACGACAAATGATTGAGGAAGTGGGAGCTGATCCCACAACTACTCTTTTTCGGAATTCGCGAGGAGGTGCCTGGACGAAAGTGGCTGGCGTGCAACGTTTCCGTAAAATACGACAGGACCTAGGATGGCTCAATGATCCTGTCCGCAAGCAGTATTCGACTTATACCTGCCGTCATACATTCGCGCATCGGATGCTCGCCGGCTACTGGAATGAGGGACAGGGATGTTCCATTGAAGTTTTAGCAGAGTTGATGGGGGATACTCCCAAAGTGGCCTTTGATCATTATGGCCGTGAGTGGGGACAGCATTATCAGGAGCCTCTGTGGACGGCAATTGGAATGTAAACCACGCTCCAAAATCAGCTTTAGTTTGAATATTACTCAGCTGAAAATACTCAGTATCTGCCGCCTCTGTAGACAAGAATAGGACTCAACGTAAGTGTTTTGAGCTAATCTGGTCGCCCCAATGGTACCGTAATGCCTGGAAACTGTTTGGAATTTGTCGCCCTGTGACGGTGTATCCTAGTCTGAGGTTTGACACGCATTTCTTCTTTGATGCGTCCGATTTCACTCTTTTCGATACGAATCCGCCCCTGTCCTCTCCGGCCTCCCTGAAAGTATTTGATTTCCACAGCGGTTCCGCGTAGTACAAACTCACCACAGTCTGACTGCGCAAGCCAGTCGTAAAACGTCAGGACTGAGATCCCGAGTTCTTCTGCTGCCTGCTGTGCTGTTAACCAGTCTGTTGCCATGTCCGACCCGAATGTCGATACAAAGTGATGATATTGTTGACCCAGTGGTCATCTCGATCATCAGATTGTCGCAATTGAGGGTCGCACAATTGTCGCATGACGCGACAATTGACTGCTTGGGGAAGATTTTTGAGAAAAAAGTTAAATAATTTGCCTGATAAGCGTTCGTGTAGCCGGGCATTAAAAAACTTCCTCACTGTAAATATGAACCCTTGCCTTTCAACAGTGGGCATAGATATCAAGGAACGAACTAGGTTCGATAGAAAAATATTGCTGTCTAATGATCTCGATTGGACTAATATGCGTTGGAATGGAACCGGATTCTGTTGTAAGTGATCCGTTTTATCTCGATCTTAATTTTGAGCTGATACTTTGATGAATAAATTATTGTTGGCATTACAGGGGTTTGAGGATTTAGGTCCGCTTCAAGAAATAAATATGACGGAGGAGAAATCAGATCTTATTGAAGCGTGGTTAAAAGAGAGTGTTTGTCCTGTTGTAGAAGAGTTGGTCGATTTAACGACTTTTCAGTCAAATACTCTTTGGTCTGCTTCACACTTAAGTAAAGGTACGGAGACGCGAGAACGCAAACTTGTGGAGTATGTCGATGATTGCTTGGTTAAATTTGCAGTTCAATTGGAAGCCTGCTTTCCCTACGTTTATCAGGCTAGGATTCCCATACACCACATTAATGATATACGTTTCATTGCTCAGAGACGCTGGTTCGACCTTGTCCATGCAGAGGATTTTTATCAGCCGACACAGCAATTGTTATTAGAGGATTTCAATAATCAGCACACAAATAATTTTCGAAATTACAAGCAGAATAAAACACCAGCTGATCATGTCTGTGACAGCATGTTTGCCCGCATAAAATATTGGAAAGAAATTTTAGATCAAATATATAGACTCTTCTTTGCGAATATACGGATAGATGATGAGCAAAGTATGAAAGATTTTTCTTCTCTTATGGATTGTGTGACGCAATTAGATTCCTCAGTCAAGGAATTACAAAAAGTATGTCTGAAATCCAAGCAAAAAACTCTCCGAGATGCTTGCACAACTTTATCATTAATTTATTTGTCTTACGCGGATCGTCCTGAATTGAATTGGCTCGTGGAAGATTCAAGTGAAGTAGAAGTGAGATCACGATCTTTTCGAAGATGTGTCGTACGACCTCCCGGAGAAATCCAACATGTTGAGAAGCAGTTAGATGGTACTTTCAAACTTATAAAGAAAGAGCCTGCTTCATTATGTAATCCTGCAGTAATCCGAAAAGTTGCTCAAGCTTTGATGGACATCAAGCCTATTTATGAAGTTCCGGATAGCCCTGAGGATTTGATCGACTGGGCTTGCTCTCAATCCCGTCTGGTTTTAGTTGATCATTCACCGCGACAGGTCTTTTGGGATGGAGAACCTATTGTCCAAAAATGGGACACTGAAACTGTTCAATGGAATTTGTTATGGATTCTGGCATGCAACCCGGGAAGAACTGTTGATAAAGAGATGCTATATAAGCCTCAGGGTCAGAAAATTAGTTCGCGACGTACTCGTCTCAAAGAATTGCTCAACGGGTGCGAAGCATTAAACCAACTGATTAAAACTATTCGCGGCCAAGGATATCGTCTGGAATTAGATAGTGACAACATTATTTTACTGCAGTCTGATGGACTTGGAGGTTTAAACAGAGTTCCTACCAGAAAATCTAGAAGTATTAATTCTTAAAGTAAGCTTCAGTCGGCAGTCTCTCCTCTTGATGTGCTGGCATTAACCGCATCATAGGCTAAATTAATACGCTTTTTGTGTCATAATAAGTAGGGAATATTTAGCATTCAGGACGCTATTCTATGGCCATTTCATCGTCCTGACTGCTCGATTACAGGGCGCCCGTTAGCGAAAACCGCTCCCATCGGTGAAGGATAGTACGGGCTTTTTCTGGTTTTCGAAAAATTTTCTACGGTCCCGCCATTTTTTCTTTCAATGTCGCACGCTGCGACAATTGTGCGACATTCCATTTTTATGCTCAGCACTCGTACCACCTGCGACTTGTATTTGAAGTCTTCGACGTTCGAAGAAATATGTCTGTTGGCTGGGTGGCAAAACCTCTTTTAAGGAGTGCTTTCATGTTAAAGCCAAACTACAAAACTAAGGTAACTCGGACACGTGAGCAGATTGCTCAAGAACGCGAGGATTTAGTACTTAAGACAGCGGGAGAAATTGATGCGATCGTGGCAGAATACCACGCCAAACTTCCTCGCAAACAAGCAGAATCGATAGGGGCCGCTTATGCGAGATTTTCTTCCCGCTTTCAGGAATCGATTGCTGATCAGATTCGCGTTATCTTTGAGGCAGCGATCAAAGCTGGAATTTTCATACCACGCGAAAAAATCTTCTATGATTTGGCTGTGAGCGGCAAGAAAGAACGCCGTTCCGGGTTTAACCAGCTAAAAGAGGCCATTGAAAATAAAGAGTTCGAAGTTCTCCTGGTATTTACGACGTCCCGGCTGTATCGCAAAAACTACAAATCAATGCAGTTTGTTGAAGAAGAACTGGTAGAACGCGGGCTTCGTGCCATTTTTGTGAAGTCGGGACTGGACACAGCAGATGGAGATAACTGGAGAATGATGCTCCAGATGTACTCTTTTCTGGATGAAATCTATGCAGGAATGCATAGCGCTCATATACAGGCAGCACATGAGACTTTGTTTCTGCAAGGGATGGTCTGTACTTCACTTTCGTTGGGTTATACGGGGCAAGATGTTCCAGGTCAATTTACCAAACAAAAGCGACCGCGACAGAAGATAGTCATAGATCCAGAAACGGCACCCTGGATCAAAAAGATCTTTGACTGGTATGTGGCAGGTAAAAGTATGGACCGTATTGCTCAAGACCTGAATGGTGATCCCAATGCACCTGCTCCCAATAAATCCTTAACAGGCATCTGGACGCATGAGCTGGTACGAAAGCATTTGATGCGTCCAGCCTACCGGGGATTTTGGTGTTATGGTGCAAAAGAGACCGAATGGTTGAGCAAAAAGGATTATGCCAAACAGGTCGAACGCGATGAGCCCCTCAAGTCACAGCAGTTTGAATATCTACGGATCATTTCAGACGAGCAGTGGTACCGGGTCCAGGACCTTCTGGCAAACGAAAAGCAAAAATCCGGTCGAAAGCCCTTGGATAAAGTTCAAGAGGCAAGGCCGCGTTTGTTACGGCAACTTTTTGTTTGCCCTGAGCATGGTCGTAAGCTCGTCGTAGGGGGCCCATACGGCCGGAGCCTGCTTTGTCCATTATGTCGTGCTACTAAAGCTGAGGATCGCCCCCTATATACGCATCTCAACCGGGAGCTTGCGTTACAATTAACGTGTGAAAAACTTGTAGAATTGATCCGATCTGATTCTGAGCTGGTGCTGGAAATCATCGTTGCCTGTCAGCAGGCGGCTGAATCGGTTCAAAAGCCTGATCCAGAACGTTTAAGTCAATTACGCTCTGAAGCGAAAAAGCTGATGAGTAAAATTGAGTTCAATCGTCGTTCTCCAGGTGAATCGGATGCAGAGCAAAAACAGACAGAGCTGCTTCTGAAAGAGTTACGGGGACAGTACGCTGCCGTTTCAGTAGAACTGACTTCCCTGGAAACTGCACAAAGTCAAGGTGTCGTTATACCGACAGCTGAGGAAGTAACTGCTTTACTTGATGAGTTTGGCAATTTAATCGCATCTGCTTCATTTTCTGAAGATGAAACTGATTTTCGAATCGCCCGCCGTATCATCGATCTGCTGACTGGGGGTCAAATAGACCTATATCAGATGGGGGAGCGCAGACAGAATAAAGGGTGGTTACAGGGCCGGTTCGTTGTGGATGTAGTTTCTGCCGTCTCCAGTCAGCTCACAGGTCTGACTGCCGATGCAGGACAGCGGCAGGGCAAAGAAGTGATTATCGACTATAAAGCAGAAAAGCTGATCGATAGACAGGCTGAAGAAGCAAAAGCCCTATCTGATGAGGGGCTGCTCTGTAAGCAGATAGCCAAAGAGATGGGTAAGTCACGTAGTTACATTACGGTTCTTATCAAGCACTGGTTTCGGTCTCGCGGACTGCCTGTCCCTGACGGACGTCGACGTCGTAAGCAACTGCCTAATAAACAGGAATCGTTGCCGCTTTACCGGCAACTGGCCGATGAAGCTGTGCAGTTGGCAGATCAGGGGCTGCCTTACCTTGTGATCGCCAGAAAACTGAAGACGAATGATACTATCATCGGTAAAGCGATTTCATGGTGGCATACTTCACGAAACCTTCCCGTTCCCACGGCGGACGACCGTCGTAAAAAAACATTATCAAAAGCAAAGGAGCTTTATGAACAAGGTATACTTATTAAGGATATGGCACCCGACTTTGATTACGGCCCACGAGGCCTGACACTAGCGCTGAGGAAGTTTTACGCCGAATTGGGAGAAACCATGCCAGACGGTCGCTCACGACGCGGTAATGCACGGTCTGGTGAGCCGGTGAATGGCAATTCTAAAAACTGATATGTGCCCAGCTGATTCTTAGAAAGGAGAATTTATAGAAAGATGTTTTTGCGGCCGCTGGTCGCACTGTGACATTTCGTGTTGAACTTGCCCGATATTGGATTTCATTTCTTATCGGGCTTTTTTTATGTATTCATGTAAAAAGGAGATGTGAATGAAACAGAAGATACATTCTACATCCCAAGTCAAATCTGCAGAGCCGGGAGTCAAGAATGATCTTGTTGACAGGCGTCAAGAACTGGCTCAGTTGATTGGGCACCTGATTGCTCGTATCTGGTTGAAAAACCAACATCCAGCAGATTTTGATGCCAGGGATGCCACAGGTTCAGCGGATAAGCCGATCTAAAAATAGCAAATCGAAACTAAGGTGTATTGACGATGCAACAAACATGTCAAAACTTAGGGTCAGTGGAAACAACTGTAAAATCCAATGCATTGATACCAGCCATCGGCAAATCCGAACTTCATCATTGTGGCAGCCAGCCTCCCAGTTCATTCCAGGGGAAAACACACAAATCCTCTTTGATCGAATTGATAAAGTCAAGAAAGGAGATCAATGCTAACGAGACAAGAAATCATGTTGATCAGAGCTGCCCTGCAGTTCTGGTGTGAAGAAATGGATCTCGAAGATTCAAATCTGCTCACAATTTATGCCGGTGATCCCGCAGTAAATCAGAAATGGGAGCAGGAAGATATCCAACGGCTGCAGACTCAGCTTCTGACAGCGCGACTACGGTATGCTGTATGCCAGCATGATGCGACAACGGTAAAGAATCCCCGTCTGTTTGAAAACCCGGCAGATGCAATACTGGAAAAAAACGACGACTCTGACCAACTGGGAGTCGTCCTGGTTACTGAACCAGAGGTCTAAGTTCCCTCAAACCCCATCCATCAGTTCCGCCAGGCTGATTTCGAGTGTATCGGCGATCCGTTCGATATTCCGTAATGAAAGATTTCGTTCTCCCCGTTCGATCCCGCCGACGTAAGTCCGGTCCAGCTCACAGGCATAAGCAAAATTCTCTTGAGAGTAGCCTTGCTCTTTGCGCAGTTTGCGGACCCGCTTTCCAAATCTCATCAATATGTCTGCTCGTTTAGTCATACGAGCATTTAACACTTGACAATGACGATAACACCACGGATTATAAGTATCATTTTTAAGTGTAAACTTGGACAAATAGAATATCGCTACACAAAAGTATTCTTTACTGAAAGAGGAGAAATCAATGTTACAACCATCGGGTAAAAGAAACTGCGCCATCGAAAGCATCATTTCGGTGAATCAAATATTTGCATTTGTATGCGTGATACCATTGGCTCTCACACTTTCGGGATGTGGCGGCGACACAACAGCAAGTAACCTCCCTAAATACTCAACCCCCTCCAGTAAACCCTTGCCTGAAGAATACCGAGTGCTTGCTTCACACCTCAGTATGGAGATGAAATCTGATCCAGGCCATTTTCGGGATAATCGCGAAATAGCGGAAATCATGGCGGATGTACAGTCCACCTTATTAGACTTACGTGAGATCAAATCGAACGATAAAGAGATTATGTATCTTTCTGATCAAGTCCAAAATGCGAATACCTTGTTCTTGCAATGTATTAACAACTTGAACGCCCTGCCAAAGCCTGCCGATGAGGGAACACTGTTTGTGGGTTCGATGCTTGATGGATTCTTTGGTAATTTTTTGGGTAGTTATCACCGTGGCCTTGATGCAGAGGCGAAGCAGAATGCTTTAAATGTAGAATTACAATCAGCTATTGCCGCGGTCGATCAACTTGAAGCAGCGCTACTGTTGCTTCCCAAAGTTGCTGAAAAGTATTCGGCAACCTTAAGTTACTTTAATGGTCGTGTCGCAGTCGATTTTAATGAATCTTGGGGAAACTCCGGACCAAATGATTGGCTTGTACTTCAGAACCGTGGGGAAACACTTAAAGATTGTACCATTGTGGTGCAATTGACTGGGGCAAGCGGAAAGGTTCGAAAAAACGTACATTTCCTAGAAACATGGCCATCGAATACCAGCATGTGGGGGCGGTATCAAAGCGGAGAGGAAGTCTTGGGACGAACAGTGGAAAAGACGACTGTCACACACGTGCAAGAATTGGACATTACAATCTATTCACCGCAGTTTGCCACGCAGATTCATTATGTTTATCAGGGAGCGGAAAAAGACAAAGACATTGCTCAAATCTGTAAAGACCTGAGTTTTCAAGGTTCCTACCAACCGTATCAAGCGGGAATAGTCTGGGACACTCAGCGTGGCGTTCAACTTACCTTAAACGGAGTTTCCTTGCTTCCCCAATGTCGAGTTGATGTTGCATTTCGAAAAGGTGACCAATCGAAAGTCTGGTTCTGGAATCATGATTCCTGGATGAAAGGAGAAACAAAGAGTTTTAATACACCAAAGGGAGGACTGGATTTCGATCCAGACAGGATCGACTTCGAAATCTCTTTTCCCCACACTAATTACAAATATAAAACGACGCTCAATGTCGATACGGAATCTGGTAAATGAATTCCCCTTCAAAATTTCATTCAATCGCTCAGACAACCTTTAATATGGTCTCTTGAACATAAAGTTCCACGAAAACGTGATCCATTTCAGGTTTAGGTGGGTTAAGTTCCAGCTACAGAACTTGAAATCTTTTGAGAAAGTTACTTCTGCATAGTGGCTTCACACACTGTATCTAAATTTTGGCTCGAAACGTGTCATGATTAATAGGTGCGCAGCTTAGCTATTGTCACTTACCGTCACCCGTAATTCAAAAACATAATCAGTTAAAACGCCTCGCATTACTTTGGAATGCGGGGCGTTTTGCTTTTCACACAGTTCCCCTTATTAGAAAGAAAGGAGCCTTGCTTGGAATACATGGTTTTAACGTTCGTCTCTGTCGCTCTGTTGCTGTCCGTCGTCGCTTTGATCAAGGAACGGCGGTTGCGGCTGGCGCTACAGGGAATTCTCAGACACCTGATTCAACGCTGGAGGGCACATGGAAAAACAGACTCTGCTAATCACGCTGACACTGATCCTACTGATCGGAGTCAGCTGTAGCCCTGACGAAAACAGCCGTGTGGCCGAACTGGCCACCCAGCAACTGGAACGACAGGCGGATCAAAACCGCCGGATGTCGGAACTGCAGCAGGAAGTCGCCTCGGGGTCACGCGAGCTGGTGGAAGCAGACGCCAACGCCAGACAGGAAATGGTCACTCTGCAGCGCGAGATGCAAACCGAGCGAAACGAGATCGGTCACCAGCGGGATCAGCTGGAGGCAGAACGCCGCGAAATCGCCGACCGCCGAAACCGAGATCCGATCATTGCGGCTGCGATCACCAGGGTGGCGTTTGTCGTGGTCAGTCTGCTGCCCCTGTTGATTTGCTGGCTGTTACTGCAGCAGAAAGTTGAACCCGCAGACAAGAATGAGATCACAGAATTACTATTGGACGATTTGGTCTCATCTGAACCACGGCTGATGCCACCTGCGAAAACAGATCCAGCCAAACTCCGGTTAACGGATTTACTTCAATCTCCTGATAACTCATCTACAGAAAGGGAAACCTGAAATGTCACATATTGTCACCATCCAAACGGAGGTCCGCGACTCTGAGGCATTGGGCCTGGCCTGCCGCCGACTCGAACTGGGAGAACCCGTTCACGAAACCGTTCCCCTGTTTAGCGGAGAAGCCACCGGATACGCGGTCCGTCTCCCCGACTGGCGGTATCCAGTTGTGTTCGATGTCGAACAGGGCCAGGTTCGATTTGACAACTTTGAAGGTCGCTGGGGAGAGCCGGCTCAACTCAACAGACTGCTGCAATTTTACGGCGTGGAAAAATGCCGTCTGGAAGCGCGCCGGAAGGGTCATTCCGTCCACGAAAACCAGCTCAGCGACGGTTCCATTAAACTCACCATTCAGATCGGAGCAGACCATTGAAAACAATCAACATTATTTTTTCAACGGACGGTCAGTCCCGCATCGAAACCCGCGGCTTTACCGGCTCCCGGTGCAAAGACGCCAGCCGGTTTCTGGAAGCGGCTCTGGGAAAGGTCTCCTCAGAACTGCTGACCTCCGAATACCACCAGGCCGTTCAACATCAATCCAACCAATTAACACAGGAGAATTAGTTTTCGCAAATCAATACACGCAGGTCTTACCGGACCCGATTCCCGAAGATCCCCACCCGGTACGTATTCTAGTCGTCGTTGAAGGGGCACACGATATTGAATTTCTGACCCGCATCTCGACGCTCCTGCATACGGCACATCCCACACTGCCTGACCTGGCCGCGATGGAACGCGACAAGGAACTCATTTTCCTGCCCATTGGCGGCCACCCCCGGGCTTGGCTTAGTCGGCTGGCTCCGCTCCAAATTCCCGAATTTTATCTCTTAGACGGAGAGGCATCCCCTGAGAGGGAACAGCGGGAAGAGCTTGTTGCTCAGATTAATCGACGAATCCCTTGTCGTGCTGTGCTGACACGGAAACGGAGCTTGGAGAACTACCTGCATCCGCAAGCCATTCAGGCTGTTGCCGATTTCACTGTTGAATTCGGTGACCATGATTGTGTAGCGTCGGAAGTGGCGCAGCGGGTATTCGACAGTCGGCATGATGACTATAGCTGGAAACAACTGACTCGTCGAATCCGGGTCCGACTCAGAAACCGGGCCAAGCACTGGCTCAATACCAGCGCGGTCGAACAGATGACAATTTCCCTACTGCAGGAACGCGATCCTGACGGGGAAATCATTTCCTGGCTGGAAACGATCGGCCAGCTGGCGGGAACCGCTTAATACACTTCACACCTTCTTTTTACTTCAAACCATCAAGGAAACTCTTATGTTATTATCCGAAAGACTTGCGGAGAACGTACGCGCCTGCTTTACCGGGATCTGGATTCAGAGCCACGAACATGATGAGGCATTGCTGGAAATGTCTCGGCTCTGTCACAGCGAAGACTGGCGGCTATTCTCATGGGACATTGACCGGGGCCTGCAGGGAACGGAACTCGCGGAAGGCCGCGACACGTCGCTCCTCGATCCCCTGGCTGCCATTCACTGTCTGAGCAGTCAGGCCGATCCGGATCATCCCACGCTGCTGGTCCTTAAAAACTTCCATTGCTTCATCAATTCGCCGGAGATCATTCAGGCGCTGACACAACAGATCAATCTGGGTAAACAGGCACGGACATTTATTGTCATCCTTTCCAGCCTGGTCCAGATCCCTACAGAACTGGAAAAACTGTTTGTCTGCCTGGAACATGAACTTCCTGGTCGGGATCAGCTGCTGGAAATTGCCCGCAGTATCGCCACGGAAACAGGAGAATTGCCGGAGGGACCTGAACTGCAATGTGTCCTGGACGCTGCCTCGGGTCTGACCCGTTATGAAGCGGAAGGGGCCTTCAGTTTCTCCCTGGTGCGGCATGGACGCATCGAAGCCTCGGTCGTACTGGAGCTGAAATCCCAGACGCTACTGAAAAGCGGTCTGTTATCGTTGCACCAGGGATCGGAATCGTTTGCTGGGCTGGGCGGTCTGGAGTCTCTCAAAGCCTTTTGCTTGCGTGCACTCCGCCCCCGTTCCCAGGATGCACCGGTCATTCGTCCAAGAGGCGTGCTGTTACTGGGAGTTCCGGGAACCGGTAAAAGCGCATTTGCCAAAGCACTGGGAAAAGAGACGGGGCGTCCCACACTGACACTCGACGTGGGGGCTCTAATGGCTTCGCTTTTAGGTCAGACCGAGGAGCGAACTCGTAGAGCACTTCGGATCGTGGATGCGATGCAGCCGGCCGTCCTGTTCATTGATGAGGTCGAGAAAGGGCTGAGTGGCTCTGCCTCTTCTGGACAGTCAGACAGCGGCGTTTCGACACGCATGCTGGGTACGCTGCTGGGCTGGCTCAACGACCATACTTCGGACGTGTTTGTAGTTTGTACCGCCAACGACATTTCCAAACTGCCACCGGAGTTCGTGCGGGCCGAACGCTTTGATGCACTGTTCTTTCTCGATTTACCGGGAGATGACCAGAAGCAGGCCATCTGGAGGCTGTACCGTGAACTGTTTGGTCTTACGTCCGATCAACGTTTGCCGGACGACCGGCATTGGACCGGTTCGGAAATCCGGGCCTGCTGTCGTCTGGCGGCGCTGCTCGAAGTCCCTTTAATCAAGGCCGCTGAAAACGTGGTTCCCGTAGCTGTCACCGCCGCCGAATCGGTGGCCCGTCTCAGGCGTTGGGCCAGCAGACGCTGTCTGTCTGCAGAACAACCAGGCGTATTTAGCAATGACGAACGTTCTGGTTCGCGTTCACGCCGAAATCTCTCTCGTGATCCCCACAGAAACTAAACCACACTCTATTTAAGGAGCTAATATGACCATAACTGCTATCGAAGAAGTAAATACCCGCACCGATCCCATCGATCGGCTGCGATCAACGATGTGTGCTACGCGCATCAGTTTTGAATGGTTTGGTACGCGCAAGTCACTGACACGCGACCAGAAGACTCAGGCCGCTGAATCGTTTGGGGCAGAAGGGACCTTCCTGAGTGCGGGCAAGAAACTACTGGATACCGGACACCCCCGTTTCCGGGCCGTGAATGCGGTCCGTCAGCGGGTGCGCTCGTACTGGACTTCCATCAGCCTGCCCTTTCCGGAATCCGGAATACGGTTACTGCGGCAGGATGCTTTGACTGCATTTCAGGACCAGATGCACCAGTTCACGCAAGAGCTCAACGAGGCTGTCTCACAGCTGGATGAACAATACCTGTCCCTGAAGTCAGCGGCCCGGGAACGCCTGGGGAGTCTCTTCAATGACGACGATTATCCCTTGACCCTGATAGGTCTGTTCGAAGTGTCCTGGGACTTTCCCAGCGTTGAACCACCGGATTATTTAAGGCAACTCAATCCGGAACTGTATGAGCAGGAGTGCCAGCGCGTGCAGTTACGCTTCGAAGAAGCAGTCAGGCTGGCGGAAGACGCCTTTCTGGGCGAACTGTCACAACTTGTGTCGCATCTGACGGATCGATTGAGTGGCCAGGCCGATGGCCGGCCCAAAGTATTTCGTGATTCCGCCATCGGGAACCTGCATGAGTTTTTTGAACGCTTCCGATCCCTGAATGTCCGTTCTAACGAGCAGCTGGATGTGCTGGTAGCCCAGTGCCAGGGAATCGTGCAGGGCATTCAGCCCCAGGAATTGCGAAAACGGGGTGAACTCCGTCAGCAGGTCGCATCAGAATTGTCTGGCGTCCAGGCAGCCCTGGATGGTCTGTTAATCGATCGACCACGGCGTCAGATTATTCGAACTCCCAAGTGAGGTAATCCACATGAAACTTTTGATCTCACCACTGGGGACGGTTCACTGCGTTTACTCAGAAGCCTTTAACCTGGCAACTCTCGGTCGACTGACCATTTCACGTGGCTCTTACGTCGAACCGAATGCAGCTGGTCAATGGCTGGTCGATCTGTCCCCCGTGAATGGGCCCCAGCTGGGCCCGTTTACGCAGCGGAGTGCTGCCCTGGAATCCGAAACGGACTGGCTGGAACAGCATTGGTTGTCGCCAGATACCGGTCCTTGAGAACTGACAACTTAATTTTATCACTGGTTTGCCCCGGTTCCGCAGGTTTGTTGCCCGCAGGACCGTTTTTTTTTGTTTAAACATTTTCGTTTTGAAGGAGACAACTGATGAGACAGGCAGATTTAAATCGGGCCGTGGCCCTGGCAACCGGCGAAAGCATGTCGACCGTAAAACGTCTGGGCTTCTTATTAGCGGAGCCCGAGGAAGTCATTGATCCCGAGGCAGAAGAGTCGGGCCCTTACATCATTGACTGGGATGAACTGGAAGCCAATCGACTAAATTCCGAGCGACAAGGGGCACGCCATGAACCAGTGGTGGGCTGATCTTCAAACGAGCGAATGCTGTCGAACTGTCCCAAAGATCCTCAGTGTACGATCAAAATCGCAGTCAGTCCTGCTGCAAACGCTGCACGCCGGACGCATCAAGGGACGACGGGGTGTGAAAAGCAATACACGCCGCAGGAAACGGCGTCGCAAACGACGGCTGCTCACATAAACAAACATTGTGTGTTTTTAAACATTTTCAAACAACAACTGGAAGGACTTTTATGAAACTTTTATTGATCAACAACGATGGCGGTGGGTTCGCTGATTATATCGATGTCCCCGCAGGAACCACGGTAGCACAACTTTTTGAGCAGAAGATGGGAGATGCGGAAGCCCGCGATTACCTGATTCGCGTGAATCGCCAGCCGTGCCCCCCGGACCAGCAGTTACAGGACGGGGACCGAATTTCGATCACTCCGACGAAGATTGAGGGGGCGCGGTCCTAGTTTTTGTATTTCCACGGACTGTCGGGGTCTCGTCCCCGGCAGTCCGCCCTGGAATCCATTTTTTGAAAGAGGAGACAATGAAGCATCCACGAAAACGACTCTGGCGGACTGCCAGTCGAATATATCACTGTCTGGTGTCTGAAGAACCCTCGTCGTTATATGAAATGCCATTCCAGACATGGTGGTACTGTGACCGGTTACTACGGAAACGCCAACAAGCACAACGCAGAGGCTGGGATTCGGCTGCACTAAAACTGGAACGACAACTGAAAACTGGTGTAACCCAGTTGATCCAGGAACTGACAACTTTACATGGTGAATTGTCGTCTGATACATCTCCGCAGCAGATTTCTTCCGTCAGGGAACTCTATGCAGAACTGCGGTCTTTAGAAGAAGAATTCGGTGAGCTGCAGCTGGATCTCCGTGCCCAGACCATCTCTGTCAGTACAGAACCGATTAAACTGGAAGGCGTCTATCTGGGCCCTTTTGAGATTCGTCTCAATTATGCAAATCTGAAAATGGATAACGGGTCCCCTTATCGCGTGTTCGCCACGGACCCGCATCCGGCGTTTACCAATGACTGTGTCACACATCCCCATATTCAATCTGATGTCGTCTGTGAAGGGGATGGACGGCAAGTCATACGCCGGTCGCTGGAACAGGGACGGCTGTTTGATTTTTTCACGATGGTGGCCAGCCTGTTACAAACTTATAACCGCGACAGTCCCTATGTGGCGCTCAGTGACTGGGACAGTGTTGAATGTACCGAGTGCGCCGATGTGATCGCAGCCAACCAGCAAACCCGCTGTGATAACTGTGAAATCACACTTTGCACGGGGTGTACTAAGGATTGTTCGGACTGCGATTGTCCGTTTTGCCATGAGTGTTTGTCGTACTGTGATGGCTGTCACGGCCACTGCTGTTCGTCCTGTCTGCAACAGTGCATACAGTGTCATGCTGACTGCTGCCAACGCTGTTTACTTGAAAATGAAAGGTGCTCTGATTGTGATGCGGAAGAAGAACTCGAAGAAACAGAGGAAGAATTACCGGAAACCCAGGCCTCATCAGCAAACCCGGTTACCGCAACTGCGGTTCAGTCCGACTGCCTGGGCGAAACTGTTGTACCTGCGTGATTACGGAGACACCGAAGTTGGTGGCTTTGGGATTACATCAGAGGAGGATCTGCTGCTGGTGCAGGACCTGCAGCTTGTGGAACAGACCTGCTCGGTGGCTCACGTGGCCTTCGACGATGAGGCGGTCGCGAATTTCTTTGACGACCAGGTGGACGCGGGCCTCCGTCCAGAACAGTTTGGTCGGATCTGGATTCATACGCATCCGGGAGATTGTCCCTTGCCCAGCCAGACCGATGAAAATACTTTTAACCGTGTGTTTGGTCGATCCGATTGGGCCGTGATGTTCATTCTGGCGCGGACAGGGCGAACATATGCTCGGTTAAAATTTAATGTGGGTCCGACGGCAGAATACGAAATCCCAGTAAAACGGGATTACTCTCAAACATTTGCCGGTAGTGATCCAGAACGTTGGGAGGATGAGTATTTAAGTCATGTGCATCCGCAACAGAACAGTCGCCTGTTCCAGTCTGCTTTTGATCAGACCGCAGATTTTGACTGGGATGAAGACTGGCTCTTTGCTGATTACGAATTGAAAGGAGAACAGATTTGAATACATTAAATGTGACTATCGATCGTTTCCAAAGACAAAGTGACCTGATCCCGGCGGAACGGCTTTCTCAGTTGACGGCAACCGTCATCGGAGTGGGGGCCATTGGTCGTCAGGTGGCGCTGCAACTGGCGGCGATTGGGACACCACGGATTCAGCTGATTGACTTTGATAGTGTGGAGTCGACCAATATCACGACTCAGGGATACCGAGCTCAGGATCTGGGGCAGCTTAAAGTAGACACGACAGCCAGAGCCATCCAGGAGCTTGACGATTCAATTCAGGTAACGGTGATTATGGATCGTTATCGAGTGTCCGTTCCTGTGGGTGAGGCTGTCTTCTGTTGTGTGGACTCGATATCAGCCCGTGCGGTGATCTGGCGATCCGTCAACAGAAAATGCGATTTCTGGACAGATGGAAGAATGCTGGGAGAAACAATTCGGATACTGACAGCAACTCAGCATCATGGAATGAAACAGTATGCGAAAACACTTTTCCCACAAAACGAGGCACAAACCGGAAGCTGTACATCACGCAGTACGATTTATGCAGCCAGCATTGCTGCAGGACTTATGGTTCATCAATTCACTCGCTGGCTGCGAACTATTCCTGTTGATTTTGATACGACCTTCAATCTTCTCGCTGGTGAAACATACTTAAAATGAAGTTTAAAATGGGCAGACATATTAGAGAAAAGCAAAAGAAATAACATGGGATAACGGGCCACCTGTAGTGGTGGCCCGTTATCCTTATTTTAGCTATCAGAGATCATGGATTTTCTAGTTCAGAGCAAATTTTCTGCTGATATTTGAAACAGTATCAGTTCGACTTATGGCTACAGAATCTTTTTTTTCTCAATCGAAACGCTAACGAATGTAGGACAGTCGAACTAGAAAGGAGATGAAATATTCTCTCGATTCTTGAAATCAATTTTGAGTAAAGGTCACGCTATTTATTAGTAGTATTAGAAATGGTGATCAGGTCGAATGAATTAGGAACATGCGTCTTCAGCAGGAATTGAACGCCGTGGACATTTGGGTTTATATTTCGAATACTGTTTTCTCTTGTTATTCTTCCTCAGAATAGTTGACACTCTTTTTAAATCGCCCACTATTTCTGGGAATCTTCACATTTTGAAACCGTGCCTATCTCGTAGTTTTAAATGCTGGTCAAGTGCCAATAGATCATTCGAAGTTCAGACTGTATTTTAATCACGATTACCTTAGATTTATAACGGCCCAACTGGTTCAGAGTTGAGAGCCTGTCATGATCGCGTAATGAATCAAGTTCTCTTGTGCCGCAGACGAAAACAGTTTCTCATATTGGTCGATGCCAGTTGCTTTAACCTTTTTTTACCGCAGTTAGTGCTCATGGACCGATACATCATGTTGCTCATTATTTCCATGTGAGTGGCCATCACGTATTTCCGGAGCAAGGATATTCGGGTTAACTCCCGCACCGTGATGGTAGACTATTAAACCACCGAGATAACCGGTTAGCATCAATAGCACAACTCCACACAATGCTACAGTCAATTGCAGCTTAGTGGCTGCTGTTGTTCGCCCTCGCCAGCTTACTGTCGATAGCCAAGTGAAGAGAATGAGCATCGCCAATCCAAATCCCAAATGCCAGTACATGAGTACGTGGCCTTGTTCGGTATGAGCTGGCACCGTAAAGTATGCCAATCCGCCTGCGGTGGAGGCGAGCCAACCCGAAACCATTCCGACCAGCAACATTCCTGCGGCCACTCGATGCTGTATCTCGTTCGCTCTCCACCACGCCCACAGTAAGAGTACAACGCCCCCCAGAAGAAATGCAATTGGAAAGTGGACCAGTGCAGGGTGCAATTCCCATGGTTTTGGGAGAATATTATCCATAATGTATTCAACTTTCCGAAGGGTTCATTTTGATCGATACTCATTACTTATATAATTGAGCTTGCCGCAAACGTAAAGCGTTGCCGATGACGGAAACTGAGCTAAGACTCATTGCAGCTGCAGCGATCATAGGATTCAACAGAGCCCCCATTCCAAGAAACGGAACCAGTACTCCACTGGCAACGGGCACGCCAAGAATATTGTAGATAAATGCGAAGAATAAGTTTTGGCGGATATTGCGCATAGTACTGCGACTCAATCGGACAGCTTTAACAATGCCACGTAGGTCTCCTTTCACTAACGTCACACCGGCACTTTCGATGGCCACGTCCGTGCCTGTCCCCATCGCAATACCTACGTCAGCTTCAGCAAGTGCTGGTGCGTCATTAATACCATCGCCAGCCATCGCCACTTTACTACCTTTTGTCTTCAGTGCTCGTACTCTCGCGTTTTTGTCTTGTGGACTAATGCCTGCTTCCACTTCGTCGATGCCAAGATTCTTGGCCACTGCCTGCGCTGTACGCTCGTTATCGCCGGTGAGCATAATAATTCGTAACCCCAAATCGTGTAGTTCTTGCACAGCGTCGGGAGTCGAAGCTTTAATGGGATCAGAAACAGCCAGTAGTCCTGCGAATTGTTCATTAACAGCAACAAACATAACTGTATGACCATCGTGCTGCAGCGTTTCTGCACGTTCTCGCATTGTCTCAATGTTACGAACTCTTTGATCGACAAGAAAGTCAAGTTTACCAATCAAAACGCTCTTTCCTTTAACCGTTCCTGATACTCCACCCCCGGTTGTGGAATCAAACTCATCAACTGCTGCCAAGTCAATTCCTTTTTCCCTGGCAGCATCGATGATGGCACGGCCTAGTGGATGTTCGCTGTTTCGTTCGACCGCTGACGCATATTCCAATAGCTCCTTCTCTGAAATGGACTCTGTAGGAATGCATTCAGTGAGTTTGGGCCGTCCCTCCGTCAGTGTACCTGTTTTATCAACGACAATCGTATCCACCTGCTCCAGGACTTCTAAGACTACGGCGTCTTTGATCAGTACACCTTCCTGTGCTCCACGACCGATGCCAACCATGATTGACATCGGCGTGGCTAGGCCCAACGCACAAGGACAAGCGATAATGAGCACTGCGACAGCATTGATCAAAGCGAAACCAAGCCGTGGTTCTTCTGGAGATAACCATGCCCAAACAACAAATGTAACTATGGCGATTAAGACTACTGCGGGCACGAACCAGCTTGCTACCACGTCAACGATACGTTGTATTGGTGCACGGCTGCGTTGAGCGTCAGCAACCATCCGCACAATTTGTGACAATACAGTACCCTCACCTACATGTTTTGCTCGCATTTGGAACGAACCAGTCTGATTCACCGTGCC
>CAXBFD010000013.1:0-83993 GCA_963974925.1 uncultured bacterium
AAAGGTGTCAGGAACCTTTTTCTGCTTTTCGGGGCCTGCCTCGGGGTTTGACAGTGCTTTCGAGGTCCAGTTGTTTGACCGTTTGCGTGGTCCAGGCATCATCGCCGAACGGGGCGCCGCGCTGGATACTGTGTGCCAGTGCCTGCTGTTCGTTGGCCGTTAACGGCTGGTTGACGTGTGCGGCCCAGCCCGGTTTTCGCCTTTGTGGCCAGGGAGATAACAGAGGCTGCGGTTCGGTTGATCCCTGTTTCCAGTGGTAAAGGCTGCCCCACTTCCAGTTTTCGGCCCGCTTCACCAGTTTCGCCGTTAATTGTCAATATAAGGTTCCTGACACCTTTTTTCACACTGATTTTTTGCAGACTCAAAACTGTTCAGATTCCGTTAATTTAACAAAACCAGGCAATTTGTTTTTCCATTTCCCCGCATCTACTACGATATATGTAGCTTAGTCTGTTTTGACCACGGCTTCAGGTGCGCAATTATGTATACCCGCAATATCACTCGCCAGAATTATCCTATGTCTCAAACTCCTGATGACAAAGAGGTAATGCCTCCGCGCGACCATTGTCCGTTTATGCGATATTACTCCGCCGCTTACCCTCATGTATACAGATATATATACTCTCTAATTCCGAGAAAATCAGATGCGGACGAAGTCATGCAGGAAACATCCGTCGTGCTGTGGCAGAAATTTGAAGAGTTTCAGCCTGATCGCGATTTCACCCGCTGGGCCTGTGGAATTTCCCGTCTGGTTGTGTTGGAAGTTCTGCGAAAACAAAGACGCTTCATTGTCGGCTTTGATGAACAGTTGATTAAAGAACTCGCGATCCGCAGAGAGGAACGGTATGAACTACTGGAACTGCGCCAGGAGTTTCTGGAGGAATGCAAAGAGCAACTGGATCAGCAGGACCTGAACCTGCTCGATCTGTATTACAACTCGCAGGAAAGTGCGCAGGATGCCGCCGAGAAAAAAGGTTGCACGCGCAGGAATATCTATCAGCGGTTAGGCACGATCCGCAAACTCTTATTTCAGTGCATTGAACGCAAGATGTCGGAGGATCGTGAAGTATGAGTCGATTGCTCAAAAAACACGCCCGACTGGTGAAACTGGTTTTTCATGTCATGGACGAAACAGCGACCGCCGCACAAGAGCAGGAACTGTCCGATCTGATTCGCAAAGACCCGGAAGCCCAGACCGTTTATCTGGAGCTGATCGATATTCACTCCAATCTGGTACTCAGTGCTTCACTGATACCTGCTACCCCGTCTGATGCTTTGGCGCAAACAAGCGAGATCAGGAAACGGCGGAATGCGTCTCGGAAAAAACCAGTCAACAAAAGAATGTTACTATTGGCGACAACCTGCCTGTTCCTCATCTGCAGTACGCTCTCCTACATCGGCTACCGGGTTTATTCGAAATCTTCCGAAACCGCGCCAACCGAAATGATCGCTCAGGAGAAAGCCGGTCTCCCCCAGGTAGAGCAGCGGATGTTGGAAGACGGAAGTCTGGAATTAAGTTTTCCGACAGGCGTCAAAGTTCTGATCGCTCCTGAATCCCTGTTTCAGGTCACTGGAAATAACAGCCTCAGCCTGACACAGGGAATGCTGTTCGCCCGAGTGACGACTCCCACCGGGAAAGGATTTACCGTCGATACTCCCCGAGGCGCAATCGTGGATCTGGGAACAGTGTTCGGGGTTGAGGTCGATGAGACGAAATCTTCGGCTGTCCAGGTTTTTAAAGGTAAAGTAGAACTGGTCGATTCCGTCGGCGACAAAATTTCGCTCTCAGAGGGAGAGACCATGTTTGCGGAAACCTCTGTAAATGACTGGCAGCCGACAGAGAACGTATCGCCCCGGTTTCTCACAGCCGTCCAGGAATTAAATGAGACGTTTTTTCCCGGAATTTCCTATCTCCGCAGTACCAAGGTGACGTTTATTTATCGCGCCACTGCGGGAGAGTTGCAGAACGGTCCCGTAAATAGTCCCTCTTATATCATGTTTTCGGCTACGTCAGTTGCGGAGCGTTTCAGAGAGACGGTTCCGAATCCGAATCACTGGAACAGTCAGGCCGCACATTTTGTGGAAGTCCGTTTTAATGAATCCACCAGCAAATGGCAGCTGCCTGTCAAAAATGAATCAATCGATTTTACGCCTGTTGATTCAGATGTGCTGATCGCACAGGCGGCAGCGCATGAGAAAAACGAAGCCGGTGAATGGTCGCGCAGGGTTACGCTCTGGGAAGAGGAGTCGGGGACGATTCATGGCATCCGTTATGGAGATCAAATGGATGAACTCAGTATTCACCCTGACTGGTTTTCAGACAAACCTGATATGGGAGATTTTATGATCATCAAAAATATTTATTATCCCTAATCCAGAAAACAAACGTCCTTCATTATACGAACATAATTCCCTGGATAATACCAGCGAGTATTCTGATCCACTTACCCGGGAGAAAAACGATGTTACTGAGTCGACAAAAAAAACACGGTTTTACGTTAATTGAACTACTAGTAGTAATCGCCATCATCGCCATTCTGATTGCCCTGCTGCTTCCTGCCGTACAACAGGCGCGTGAAGCAGCCCGCCGGTCACAATGCCAGAACAACCTGAAACAGTTGGGGCTGGCGTTGCACAACTATCACGACACTTACAGCACCTTTCCGATCGGAAGCTCTTATCAATACGCGTCTTCCTGGCTGGTCGCCATTCTGCCCAATTTAGAAGAGAACGCACTCTACAACAAATGGACTTTTGTTGGCGCAAGGGGGGGGCAAACAAACTCGGCACCAACCACGACAGTCGATGCCTTTAAGAACATTGTAATCTCAGGCTTTCAATGTCCGTCCTCTACACTGGAAAGCCTCTCGAGAGATTCGATTTCTACTCGCTTCAGTACTTCCTCCTATGTCGGCATCTCCGGAGCCCCCACCGCCGCCGACCCCATTTCAACGACGGTCGGAGCCCGCTGTATTCAAGGGCTGTATGGGGTTGTCTGTTCCAACGGCGCAATGCCTCCCAACTCGGCGATTCGATCACGGGACTTCACTGACGGCTTGTCGAATACGATTATTGTCGGAGAACAATCCGACTTTGTCACAGACTCTTCAGGTGCGAAAGTGGATATTCGAAATTCCTGGCGTTGGGGGTTCGCAATGGGCGCAGGCGCTGCCGGATATCCGGGAACGTCGAACTGGACAACCACCGTTAACAATGACAGCCACAATGTCACCACGCTGCGATATAAAGTGAACTTTAAAACCAAGACAGCTGATACTGGCGGCAGCCTCGAATATGGAACGAACAATGGGGTCCAGTCAATTCATTCAGGCGGTGCGTACGTCCTGCGTGGTGATGGAAGCGTTAAATTTATCTCTGAGAGTATCGATTTTAACGGCGTCATGACTCTCCTTGCCGTTCGTAACGATGGTCTTGTCTTAGGTGAATATTAAACGAAAGAAACCGGGGTATTGCATTCCCGATAAGAAACAGCTCTGCCTGATCTAAAACCGGTCCGGCATGAACGTAACCTTGAGAGGAGTGGACACCATGGCGTCCTGTTTAAAGTCAATCCAATTATTTGTAATCGTGATGTCTGCCGGATTTCTGTGCGGCACCCCTTGTGGTTGTTCGAGCTCGAATCAGCCTTCGATTGTACCCGTCAGCGGACAGGTCATGGTGAATTCGAAGCCGGCTTCGAATACGATTATCACGTTTGCAGATACGGAAAAAGGTTTCGCGGCGATCGCAACGATTGCCGCTGACGGGAGCTATCAGATAAAGTCCCAATATGGTAACGGCGTTCCACCGGGAGAATATCTCGTCTCTGTTTCTCCCCCCTCCACGCGAAACGAGCTTGATCAGACAATTCCGTTACCGCCGGGAACGGCAAAGATACCTCAGAAGTATCATGCCCCACAAACCAGCAAACTGAAAGCCGAAGTCAAAGCGGGTGAAACAACATACGACTTCAATCTCGATTGACGTTGACTGGGAAAGTTCCCTCAGCAAAACAGCTCAGGGATTTGAGAATTCAAGATATTGACGTGCTGCCTGAAAGTAGCCATCTAACACAGATTGTAAACGGGAGCAAAATGATGCGAGGTGTCGATGCCATCCTGAAATGGACTCTCATCATTTTGTGCGGAATCCCTTGCCTGGCTCACGCTGCCGTCGTTGTTGCAGCGTCTCCGATCGTCGGTTCTCTGGTCGACAGTGAAAATCTGAATGGCGTGGAAGATGTTTTTCTCAGTGGCGACCTGGCGTATTTGCCGTGTCGTGAAGGGCACTGTTTAACTGTTTGTTCCATTAAAGATCCTGCCAGGCCGCAGGTGGTGGGAACGTTTCGGGATCCGGATCTGGACGATGTCACAGGATTTGCCCTGGATGGAAACACCGCCTATCTCGCATCGCAGAGCAGTCATTTTTTACTCATCGTGGATGTGTCAATTCCGGAGAAAATGAAGCTCCTGGGAAAAGTCCGGATCAGCCGGCAGGGGAGCAAAGGCCCGCTCTATAAGATGGCATATCGAGACGGCTATTGTTATATGTCTCACCAGGGAGAGAAGAAACTGTATATTGTCGATGTTCGAGACAAAGGCCGCCCGTATGTCGTTGGAAATACCCAGATCACCACGGAAGGCGATGGAGCCTACTGTGTCACGATGAAAGGAGACTATGCGTTAGTCGGCACCGTGTTTGGAAAAAACAATCGGCTGGCAGTGGTGAATGTGACAGATCCTGCCCACCCGCGAAAGGTGGGTGAACTGAAAGATCCGCATCTTTCCGAGGGGATTGGAACCATTGTGGGTGATCGCTTCTATATCGCCTGCTGGCCGCATCACGCGATGATGGTGATCAATCTGTCCGAAATGTCAGACAGTAGACTGCCGTCGATCGAAGGTGTATTGATCGATCCCCGTTTGAGCAAGCCGAATCGTTGTGCCGTCGTCGGAAACCGCGCCTATTTCCCGATTATCGAAGCAGATGGCGTGGCCGTTGTTGATATTTCCGATCCAGCAAATCCCCGTTTTGTGATGTCATACAGTGACCCCGTGATGAAAAAACCGTACGGGTTAACTGCGCGAGGTGACTATGTTTTTGTCGGCGCGCGAGCCGGCGACAGCCTGGTCATTCTGGATCGACATCAACTCGAAAATAAAGTTCCAGATTAAAATTTCTCAGTCGAAACAGGCGAGGATTTCTGTTGAGATCTCTCATGATTTATAACCACCACAACATTTGGTAACCAGTCAGCGGAAGTCATTCTCATGTTCAGATTATTCCTCACTGCTGCTGTTCTATTTCCCTGCATTGCGCCACTATTTCAAGCAATAACTCTGCAGGCCGAATCGCCGTCCACTCCCCTGGTGGGAATGCTTGTCGATCCAGTCCAGCTGGAGGGGGTTGAAGACGTCCATCTTGAGGGAGATTATGCTTATCTGCCATGTCGAGAAGGCAAACGATTGACGATTTGCTCGATTGCAGATCCTGCAAACCCTCGAGTCGTCTCCAGCTTTACTCACCCGTCAATTGGTGGTGTTGCGGGATTTGCCCTGCATGAAGATATCGCTTACATCACATCTCAGGGATCTGGCCTGTTGCTGATCATTGACGTAAAAGACAAAACAGCACCAAAGCTGTTGAGTTCCGTGCCAGTTGGTCCACGTGAGAAAGGGGCCAGAGGAACGGGCGTGTTATACAAAGTCGCTTATCGTGATGGATATTGCTTTGTGGCAAATCTGAATGCCAGGAAGTTGTTTGTCGTCGATGTGCGTGAGCCAAATCAACCGGTTGTCATCAGCTCTGTCGCTGTGACTGAAGACAATGATGGACCATTTAGTATCACTCTTATCGGTGATTATGCACTCGTGGGAACGATTTTTGGTTCCCGCAACCGACTGGCGGTCGTGGATGTAAAAGACCCTGCTGTCCCCCGGTTGATCACGCAGGTTTTTGATCCTGATGTGGGCCATACCAGCGGCGAAATTATCGGCCGATATTTTTTTTCCGTCAACTGGGACAAAAATGCCTTTTTGGTATTTGATGTGTCCGCCCCAGGCAATCCTAAGCTGAAAGCCAAACTGATTGACAAAAGACTTGGCAATCCCAACCGTTGTATTGTTTCCGGCAACCGTGCCTATCTCCCGATGGTCTCTGGAGATGGTGTGGCAATCGTGGATATCTCCGAATCGGAAAACCCAAAGTTCGTGACCTCATTCCATGACGCCCCCATGAAGAAAACGTACGGAGTTGCTGCACGGGGAGACCTGCTGTTTGTAGGTTCCCGAAAAGGCAACAGTCTGGTGATACTGAGTCGAGGAGCCCTGGAGAAGTAACGGGAAGAGCATTGCATCTACTGTCCCGAAATGACCAAAAGTCTACTGATAAAAAAGTCGTGCCAGATTGTGAGGAAACATTCTGACGAAATCAACTGACGAACTGCCATGAATTAAGGTTTTGAAATGTACCCGAAACGACTCCTGTTTGTATTCGCGTTATCTGTAATCTTCTTGACACGACACCAGCCGCTGGCTGCCGCTGAATCTCCTGTTGTGGGGAAACTGGTCGATGCCGTCAACCTGGTCGGAGCTGAAGACGTTTATCTTGATGGCGATTATGCCTATGTGCCCTGCCGACTGGGACAGCGGCTGACAGTCTGCTCCATCAAAGATCCCGCGCAGCCCAAAGTGGTGTCCAGTTTCAGTCATCCGCTACTGGGTGCCGCCTCGGGTTTCGACAGAGATGGAAATACAATTTATGTGACTTCCATGAACACCAGCCGGTTGCTGATACTGGACGCGACCGACAAAACGAAACTGCGTCTGCTGGGTTCTGTCGCTCTGGGAGGAAAAGGCCGGCTGTATAAGCTTGCTTACCGCGACGGTTACTGCTTTATTCCTAATGCCGATTTGAAAAAACTCTTCGTGGTTGATGTGCGTAATCCGCAGGAACCGAAGATTGCAGGGTCTGTCACTGTCACCACAGAGAATGACGAGCCCTTCAGCGTGTTGTTGCGCGGAGATTTTGCACTGGTCGGAACGATCCGCGGGAAACAGAGCCGACTGGCGGTCATCGACATCAGCAATCCCACTCAACCCCGGCTGACGACCCAGGTTTTCGGACCGGAAATCGGCCATGTCAGCGGTCAGGTTTTGGATGAGCTTTATTATTCCGTCAACTGGGATAAGAACGCGTTTCTGGTTTTTGACGTAGCCGATGCAGGCAACCCCAAACTGTATGCCAAGCTGATTGACAAGCGGCTGGGGGCACCGAACCGCTGCGTCGTGTCAGGCGACCGCGCTTATCTCCCCATGGTAGATGGAAACGGGATAGCCGTTGTCGATATCTCCGATCCGGAAAAACCAAAATTCGTGACTTCCTTTCGCGACAACGTCCTGATGCAGAAAACCTATGGTGCAGCCGTGCGAGATCACCTGTTGTATGTCGCCTCGCGGGATGGAAGCAGTCTGTTGATTATTGACCGGGACCAGTTAGAGAAATAATGAACGGCATGAATTCAGAACTGCTGCAACGACGCCATTTTCTGACCTGCTCGCTTTCGACGATTTTTGCGTTGAGAGCAACGCAAGCATTCACGGCTGACGCACCTGCTGAAAAGCGGGAGTTTTACGAACTGCGCACTTTTTATCTGTCAGACGAAACATGCCGGAAACGGTTGAGTGATTATCTGGAGCAGGCACTGCTGCCGGCACTGAAACGTATCACAGGCTGCCCGGCTGGTGCATTTCAGAGCACAGACATGCAGGAAAACCGCTGTCTCACGGTGGTGATTCCGTTTTCCTCACTGCAGGAGTTTGGTGAATGGAATGAGCGTCTGAACGCGGATATCACGTTCCAACACGCAGCGAAAGACTACTTCGCTCAGACCGCAGAGGCACCCGTCTGGCAGCGAATGGAAAGCCAACTGCTGCAGGGACTCGCCTGTTTACCGAAACTGGTTCTGCCGAATGGAAACACTCCGCACCTGTTTGAATTGCGGACGTACGAGAGCCCTAATCTGAAGCTGGCGCGGCTGACCGTGGAGATGTTCAACGAAGGTCGACTTGACGAACTGATGCGCGAGGCCGGTCTGGCTCCTGTCTTTTTCGGGGAAACGCTGCTGGGGAATCGACCTCCCAACCTGACTTATCTGCTGTCTGCGGAAAATGAGACGGAACACGAAAAACATTGGCGGACTTTCCGGTCTGACCCCCGCTGGGAGCGCGTCCGTCAGAGGAAGAAATTCCAGTCCACAATCTCAGAAATCAGATCTCGTTTTCTGATACCGCTGGCTTATTCAGATATTCGGTAGCCTGTATCCGGGTTTACTGAAGCGTCTCCAGAGCCATTGAAAGCGAGAATCATAAAACATATGGCGCCGGGAATGAGTATGATGCGCTCTCAAACGTGTCACAGATCATTCTCAGTTTTGCAACGGCTCGGTATTACTTCTTAAGCTCAAAGGAGAATTCATTTTTCTCACCAGTTTTGACCGTGGCCGTCAAATCCGATTTCTTCAGGTCTCCATATTTTTTAGGGATCACCGATACGTGTTCTGCGTATGCGTTATTTTCTTGACCTGCCTTTGGTTTTGTCTTTGTAATCGTAACAGTATGCGCACCAATCAGAGCTCCATCCCCTTCCTGGGAGGTCGTTAATACAAAATGTCCATTGTCATCCGTAAATCCTGAAGCAGGACGCCCATTTGCGGGAATAAAAGATACAGTTGCCCCATCCAGAGGTTTCCCCTCAAAGCTCACACTTCCTTCAGACTGTGCCAGTGGTGGCGCATCTGTAGATCCACCGCAGCCGACAGAGGCAGTCGTGATACTCAAAATCAAAAATGTTTTAAAGATTGAATCGAACACAAATCTCTCCACTACTTAACCTGTTAAAAAAAGACGACTGAAAGATTGAAAACCAGATACAGAGCCGCGACACCTGCCATTCGACAGGTGTCACGGTTGAAAATGATTTCTGACTGACGAACAATTTCGCTATGGGATTAAAATTCGCTGACCACTTCACCATCCCGCCGATCACCAAGTCGCTGATAGTTCACCATGTCGATATTTTCGCTGATAAACCTTACGGAACCATCACACAGCACGAAATGGCATCCCCCCGAGTGGATCGATTTAAAACCTTGTGAAGCCCCCCATTGCCCTTTATGTTGATTACAGCCAGTTCCGGTTCCGGGAGCGTTTTCACAAGTATTAAAATTAATCGCGACTCCTGTCCCCGTATAAAGACTGTTTGACGCCAACCACCCGTTACGAACGTGATTGGAACAACGAGGGCGGACTTCTCCGAGTGCAATCGTATTCGACGTGCCATCTGTGATGTCCCTGATTCTGGCAGAGACATTGGTGTTAGCAATTACTCCTGAGAGATCATTAAGACTCAGCTTTATGTCTTCACTGCGTAAAGCCGAACCGTTACCGAACCAGTTATTATGTGTGCCACACGGACTGTTATTCTGACTCCCCATACTGGCTGAGTAATTTGAAGCAGCGCGTTTTTGACCTGAATAATTCTGGCTGTCCAGCCAAAAGCTTTCGCCTTCATCACTCGGGCAAAGAAACATCGGAATGACCTGCTCATACACTAATTTCCCATCCGGCGTTGTACTGATACTGACATCATTCGGGTCAAGACTATTATACAGCGGTGATTGGTCCACATACGGCAACAAGCGACTCAACCAGCCTCCGTGATCGCCGTTCCCTGTCCATACTCCCCAGGCATTACCGTTACCAGAGGGCAGCTTTTGAAACACATCGTGATAATTGTGTAAAGCCAGTCCCAGTTGCTTCATGTTATTTTTGCAGGAACTTCGCCTGGCCGCTTCACGCGCCTGTTGCACTGCGGGAAGCAGTAATGCAATGAGAATTGCAATAATGGCGATCACCACCAGTAATTCAATTAACGTAAAACCTCGATTTTTGCGAAACATGAATCGTCTCCAAAATTAGAATAAAGAAATAAATTAACGATCGACCACAGGCTCCGCTGCCCTCACAGAATGCCAAGAAGCCAACGTGACTACCAATATAAGAATCAGCACATTTTAGAAACTATCGATGCGACAGCTTCAGCATGCCCTTCTCTGTTTCGTTTATGCGAGGAGCTTTTCAACAATATTCACTTTTTCCACCCCCGTCAGTTTTTCATTGAGGCCATTTCGATGAAATGCGAGCTGATTATGATCGAGCCCCAGCAAGTGCAAGATCGTGGCATGCCATTCACTGACGCTGACACGATCTTCCACAGCAGCAAACCCCAACTCATCTGTTGCTCCAAGAGAGTAACCGCGCTTGACTCCACCACCCGCCATCCATCCACACATGGCCAGTTTATTGTGATCTCGTCCAGCGATTTTCGCATCTTTTCCTTTTTCAATTTGTGCAATAGGCAACCGCCCCATCTCCCCCCCCCATAACACCAGCGTCTCATCGAGCAAACCACGCTGCTTCAGATCTTTTAATAATGCCGCCACCGGCTGGTCTGTTCTGTCACACGCTTTTTTCAGCTCTGAGGAAAGATTGGCATGGTTATCCCAGATTTGCCCGTTGATATATAATTGAACAAAGCGGACCCCTCGCTCAATCAGTCTTCTGGCCATCAGACACCTCCGGCCGTAAGAGTCCGTAACCGGGTTCCCGATTCCGTACATTTCCTGGGTTTGCAGGCTTTCCTGTGAAAGGTCCAAAGCATCGGAAGCAGAAATCTGCATGCGGGCCGCCAGCTCGTAACTGGCAATGCGTGCCGTGAGACGGGAATCATGAGGATGCTCGTTCAAGTGCTGTTGATCCAGACCAGTAAGAAATCTTTTTTGAATCTCTGAGATGCTCTCGGGAACTTTAAAATCCGGTTTCAGATTCAGAATGGGTGCCCCTGTCGAACGAAACCGGGTTCCCTGATAAATTTGAGGCAAATAACCGGCCTGCCAGTTCTGAGTTCCATTCACAGGCAAACCAAGTGGATCATCGAGCACAATATACGCAGGTAAATTCTGGTTTTCCGAACCTAAACCATAGGTGACCCAGGAGCCAATGCTGGGATGACCGGGAAGCATTTGGCCGTTTTGAATTTTGTAAATAGCAGGCTCATGCGTAATGTTGACCGTGTGCATGGATTTAATGACGGATATCTCATCGACGCATTTTGCCAGATGCGGCAGCACATCCGAAACCCAGATTCCTGATTTCCCATGCTGTTTAAATTGAAACGGGCTCCGCATAATGGCGCCGGCCTGAGAGGGATTCTCAACCTGATCAGCGATCTTATTGAAGTAAGGTGTTCCATGCATTCGATCCAGTTCCACTTTGGGATCGAACAGGTCCATTTGACTCGGGCCACCATTCATAAACAGGTGGATTACCGATTTTGCAGACGCCTTCAATTGTGTCTCGCGCGGCACAAGATCGTAATGCTCGCGTGTCGCATTTGCATGTTTCTTTTTATCCTCTGCCTGAGCAGACTGATCCAATAGCGTCGCTAAAGCAATTCCCGAAATCCCCGTACTCATTTTCGAGAAGAAACCACGACGGCTCAACAGATTCATATGTGATATCGAATGTTTTTGATTGTGCATCAGCTTTGCCTCAATTGATAAACAGAAATGCGGCAGAATTGAGTAACGCGTGGCAAAAATTCCGGAATGATTTCTGTTGAAGTTCAGCATCACTTAACGGGTCACCTGAGATAATCAGTTGCGGTGGATGATTGCGTGTCAATTTGTGAACACCGTCATCCCAGTCCTGACTGTAAGGCGTACCATCTTCATCCGCTTTCAGAACAAACGTCAGTTTTCCATGTTCCAACGCTGCACTGCGTACCGAATTGAGATCCTGTTCCGTTGCCGGTTTACTCGAAATCGTTTTTCCAGCGAGAAATTGAGCTGAATCACTCAATACAATTCGCCCGAGACCAGCCAGATTGATCTCTGCGGCTGCTTTTTCATTCTGGTAGCGGGACCAGGTTAATTTGTCGATTCCGGGAGGAATTAATGAAGCGGATTGAGAAATCGTGGCTGCTCTGGTCGGCCCCAGATTCAGAGACACCGCATGATGATCTCCGATTCGGTATTCACCGAGATCAAATTCGACTAAACCCCAGCGTCGACTTTGGTCACCTGATGCCTGGGACCAGACTGAAATCAAGTCATCTTCAAAAACACGCTCTGGCTCTTTTTCTCGAATCCACAGGTGTTTTGAAGCCTGGACGATATGCTGATGGCGTTCATCAGTCTGTTTCCAGGCGGCCATCAATTGCTCGATACTGGTTCGCGAATACTTTCGCTCCTCGACAGTCGCCTGACGTCCGAGACATTTGAAAAATGCCAGATCAATCTGGTCATCCAGATCAGGACCTGCTTCCGAACAAATTCGATCAGCCAGAATATCGGAAACTTCTTTCACCAGTTGATTATTGAGCAGATGCAATGCCTGCGGTGCGACAATCGACTCAGTTCGTGACACACAATTCGGGCTCATCCTGGGTGCGTCATAGTTTTCCAGAATCGTTAAAGGCTGTGTTCTTCGCTTGAGCTGGTAAATACTTCTTCGTCTTTTACCATCTTTGGTTTCAACAGATTTTGAAGTAACCAATCCGTCTTTTCGCATTTCCAGAGGGTCAGGTTCACCAAAGGGAGTCTGATCCAGTAAACCGGCAGTGTAGAACAGGGAATCCCGAAGAACTTCGGCGTCCATTCGTTTCAGAGGCATCCTGGACAGCAACTGGTTCTCGGGGTCCAGTTCTTTTTTCTTTGCGGTAATTTTTGAAGACTGTTGATAAACGGCAGACTTCAAGATTAAACGATGAAGTGATTTGATACTCCAGCCATCTTCCACAAACTGCAGCGCCAGCCAGTCCAGAAGTTCCGGATGCGTGGGCCGCGCTCCCGTCACACCGAAGTTATCCAGCGTACTGACAATCCCCTCGTTGAAATGATGTTTCCAGATTCGATTCACAATGACGCGCGCAGTCAGGGGGTGTTCCGGTTCCACTAACCATTTTGCCAATGCCAGGCGACGTCCCGTTTTGTTTGAACCAGGCCAGGGCTCTTTCACAACGAAAGGCGTTTTTCCATCAGTCAGTACAGAAGGAACTCCCGGGCCGATCAGTTGACCTCTTTTTTTATAATCGCCGCGTACAAGAAGATAGGTATTGCTCGGCGCGCCTCGATCCCATAATGCGCGAATTTGTGACTTGTTTTCATGTTCTTTGTTTTTGGTGGTAACCACACGTTCAAAGGCATCTTTTACCGCAGTTTTATTAGGAGCCAGCCAGTCATTTTCATCAAAGGCTCCTTTAAAAACCGCTGTCAGCCGGTAGTAATCGCGTTGCGGTATCGGATCAAATTTATGTGTATGGCAACGGGCACATTTCATCGTCAAACCCAGTATCGAAGAACTGAAGATTTCCATTTCATCATCGATGACAGTCAATCGATCCTTCATGAAACCGGTAATCGGCGCATAAGTGCCATCCGGTGCCATCCTGAGAAAACCTGTTGCAATAAGATTGTCTTCAACCTCTGCAGTCAACTCTTGCGAAAGATCATACGGCGTTAATTCATCTCCTGCAATTTGCTCAAGGAGAAATCGATCGTAGGGCTTATCATTGTTAAACGAGCGAATCACGTAATCACGATATCGCCAGGTATTTTGTCTGATGATGTCCGCATTCTGGCCCCCCTCTGAATCAGAATACCCCGCCAGATCAAGCCAGTATTGCCCCCATCGTTCGCCATAACGTGGCGAATCTAACAGTTCATCAATCACACGATCCAATGCTGTAGAAGATGGATCGTTCAAAAAACGGGTAATCTGTTCTGGTGTGGGAGGTAACCCAATCAGGTCCAGATAAACTCGTCGAAGAAGTGCTGTTCGATCAGCAACCGGTGAAAGCTGCATGCCTTTCTCTTCCAGCTTACTCTCGATAAATAAGTCAATCGGAGTCTTGATGAGATGATCGTGTTTCACGTCAGGTAATGGCGACGGTTTTGGTGGCTGAAATGCCCAGAATTTTCGGTCTTCATTATTCACAAGTGGATCAGGAGCAGATGTGGCAATATCAGGATCAAGAACAATCTCTGGTGCCCCCTCCTGAATCCATTTTGCTAATTCATCAATTTCAGCCGATGGCATGACTTTTACACTGTAATAAGCCAGTGTTTCTCGTGGCGGCATCTGCTCTGCATGGAGTCTCTTAAGGATCAGGCTCTCTTCAGGTTTACCCGAAACGAATGCCGGACCAGATTTCCCACCTTTCAGCAATGTCTGCTTTGACCGGATATCCAGCCCTGCTTCCTGCCTTTGAGCACCATGACAAACACCACAATGTAATAACAAATTGGGGATCACATCATGCTGGCTTATTTTTTTCGCCTTTGATGAATCAGCCATTTCCGATTGAGATATTTTTTTTACCCAGCTCAGAATCTTTGCTCGTTCCGCTTCAGTCAGCGGGGGCTCATCTTCAGGAGGCATCATTCCTTCGTGAATATATTCATAGAGCAGACCTTTTTCAGGTTTCGCGAAATCAATCGCCGATCCTGATTCTCCCCCTTTCAAAATATGATCAATGCTATGCAGATCCAGATCTGCTTTCCTGTTTTTAGTATTGTGGCAGCGAAAGCATTTTTTCTCGAAGATGGGCTTTACGTCATTCTCAAAAGAAACCTGGCCCGCCTCAGGTTCAGCCCCCGCTGCGCCAACAGAAACAGCGCATAAAACAACGATCGAAATACCATGCGCAATGAAACTCATGCCACAGCCACTTTCTCTGTTTTTCATTCTGGTTTTACACTGCATCTTGCCAACCGTGTTATCAATTTAGAGGAAGCAGGAATTCTTACGCACCAGTATTTGGCTTCGCCGAGATATCAGCAACCAGCGCATCAATGGAAGCCTGCTTATTACCCGAACGAAAGGTATCCACCAGGTTTTTGTGGTCGTGGTAGACGTCCATCAGATTTTCGTAACTTTGATGCGATTCTAAAAACCGGGTTCTGACCCGCGCAATCATTGTCAACCACATCATCTCCAGGTCTTTTTGATTTGTTCGGCGTACCAGCGAACGATGAAATGCAAGATCCGATTCCACAGTGGAATCAAAATCTTTTGTCCTGCATGCTTTTTTCATCTTCGCAAGCAACTCACCCCAATACTTGAAATCAGCCGAATTCAGATCGTCATAAATCAGATCCAGTGCAAACGATTCCAGTGTCACTCGAATGGGAGCCACCAATCTTTGAAGCTCATCTGACGGCATCTTGGCAACCCTTACACCATAGTTGGGAACTGATTCTAATAACCCCTCATGAGTCAGTTGCGCCAGCGACTCTCGAATCGGAGTTCGACTGACACCAAATCGATCAACCAGAACATTTTCAGAAACCCTGGCCCCTTCCTTGAGCCGGCCACAAAAAATATCTTCCCTGATATGGTTCACAATCTGCTCGCGCAATCCTTGTATCTGTAATACTGAATCGCTCATTTCAAATCCTTTTTTTCACTTTAATAATCCTCGTTTTCTTGACAGGCATTGCGTTTTACCGATCATTATCGTATACAATATACTTAATACGGTTTCTCAAGTCAATTACAAATCAGGGTTATTTACCATAATGTCTACATTGGATTGGATCATTATTATCGTACTGAATGGTTCCGTCATTCTTTACGCGATGCTGTATTCGCGCGATACAAAAACAAGCAGCGACTGGTTTCTGGCCGGGCGAACCCTTCCCTGGTGGATCGTCGGCTTATCTCTTTATGCGACCCTCATTGACTCGAGCGATATGATTGTTGATTCAGGCGGCGCTTACCAGTTTGGCGTTCGCATGTTCGTCTTCAACTGGGTCGGTGTGATCGCAGGCTGGTTATTAATGGTTTACCTGATTGCATTGCCCATGTATCGACTGGGCATGTATACGAATGCAGAATATCTGGAAGCGCGATTTGGCCCCGTGGCACGCGTGGTGAGTGTTTTGATCCAGGTTCAGTTCCGCACCATGGTGCTGGGGATCATGATTAAAAGTATTTTTCTTACATTGTCCATCGTTTTCGGTTTCAGCACTTTCGTCGCCTGGACGGTCGTGATCATCATTGCCTTAACGGCCACCATTTATACCATGGCCGGAGGATTAAAGGCGGTTGCCATTACAGATGCGATGCAGTCATTCATCATGCTGACTGCGAGCATCATTATCTTCTGCCTGGTATATAATAAAGTTGACGGCTGGAGCGGGATCAAGGAAAAGCTGGAGCGGAACGATGCCGCCATTTCTACTCAAATGCTGCATATCGGCAGCGACCGAATCGAAAACCAAAGTGCCGCTGAATTCAGTGAAGCAAAAATCAACAGACATCAGGAACTGGGCGAAAATTATAATCATGAACACAAATTGCTGGTGAAACAGACCCCCGGCTGGATCATCTGTATGAATTTACTGTTTGCAGGCATGGCGTATTCGGTTGTGAATCATACGCAATCCATGAGACTCCTGGGCGCGAAAAGCGAGTGGGACTTGAAAATGTCGATCGTCTTATCGAGTGGCATTCTGATTGTGGTGACATTCTTAAATTTGTTTCTAGGAGTCATGGGACGCGCACTTTTCCCCGATATCACCATGTTGAACGTCCCCGAATCATTACAGACCGTTGATGCTATTTTCCCTGTTTTAGTGCGTGATTTAACATTTTCCGGATTGCGGGGCGTCATTGTGGCGGGTATCTTTGCCGCCTCCTTTTCCACTTTTGATTCAATTGGATCAACGCTTTCTGCACTCCTGACGCGCGATATCTATGGTCGATTGATTGTCACTGATGCGGACGATTCACATTACCTGCTGGTGGGACGCTGGCTCACACCCGTCATCATCTTCGGTTCCTTCCTGTATCTGCCTCTGCTGGATCAAGGCATGTTTCAGTTTTACCTGAGTATGGTGGGCGTTTTTGTGATCCCCTTACTGACTGTGTATCTCATGGGCGCTTTAACCCGGGTACATCGAAAAGCAGGCGCCATCGGGTTAGTGGCAGGAGTGATCTTCGGACTGTGGGTTCTGATCGCAGAACTGCTCTTTATTTCCACTGGAACAAAAATCCTGCCTGCTTCAATGATCAACAGTTTGAATACCGCTCCCGCCAGCATGCTGATCACGGCGGGAACAATGCTGCTTGTCTCACTATTACTTGGTTTTTCTGACAAATCAGATCTGTTTCACAAGGAAAAATCGGCCTGGCTGCAATCCAGTCGAGAGCAGATTACCCACACGCAAATCGAGACATCATCTTTGTCCCTTCAACGGCTCCCCCTCGTCGCGGGAATTTTTGTGCTCATGATGGGACTGATTTTAACTTTCATCATTTTCTGGTGAACGATTATTAACTCTGTTTCTATTTCTTTACTGAAAGACCGCCAATGATCATTACTGATATCGAATGCCATATTCTGCTTGTGCCTGATGTGAATAAAGATGCCACTTCGTCTGCTCAAGATAACATCGTGGTGATGATCCACACGGACGCAGGCATAACAGGCATCGGGGAAACCGATGTAAACCCCTGGATTGCCCGGGCGTGTATTGAAGCTCCGGGTACACATACGATGGGCCTGAGCCTGAAAGAAATGCTGATCGGCGAATCTCCGCTTGATACAGATCGGCTCTGGGAAAAGCTGTATACGGGCAGTGCCATGAATGGTCGACGCGGGGCCGTAATTTGTGCGATGGGCGCACTCGACATGGCCTTGTGGGATATCAAAGGTAAAGCCGGTAAACCCTGCTGGCAATTATTGGGCGAGCAGGCAAAAGACTCGATTACCCCGTACGCCTCACTTCAACCTTCAGGCAACTGTTATGAAGACTATAAAAATTCGTTAGTGGAATGGGCGATTCGCGCCAAAGAATATGGATTCACCGCAGGCAAAATGGAAGTCTCGTTAGGAGGACCTTACAAACATAATTGTATCAGTGCCCCGGATGAAAAAATCACCGAAGTCGTCGCCGCATGTCGCGCCGCGGTCGGCCCCGATTTTACGATGATGGTTGATGTACAATATACCTGGTCTGATGTCGAAACCGCTTTAAGAACCTTACATGACTGGAAAGATCTGAATATTTATTTTGTGGAAACCCCTTTGCAGATTGATGATCTGAAAGGTTACGCGCGACTGCACGAAGAAGCACCGATGCCCATTGCTGCAGGAGAATGGCAGACCACGCGATTTGAATTTGCCGATTTAATGGATATTGGCAAGGTCGATTTTGCACAGCCGGACGTGGGGCGCGTGGGAGGTTTAACGGAAGCACGTCGGGTCTGCCAGATGGCACAGGAACGAAATCGAAAGATTGTTCCGCATTGCTGGAAAACAGGAATTGGAATTGCTGCCACCGCTCACTTAGCGGTCGTCACACCCAATTGTACTTATATCGAGTTCATGCCTTCCGAATTATGTGACTCGCAGCTGCGCAAAGAACTGGTTATTGACGAAATGAAACTCCACAATGGCTCACTCTCTTTACCGGAAAAGCCAGGCTTAGGATTTGAATTGAATCTGGAAGCGATGAAAAAGTTTGCTGTATCCTAAGCGCATAATCATTCATTTTGCGAAGCGCAATGGGCAGCAGGACACGATCACCGATCATGCCGGTCAACCACAGGTTTGATTTCACAGAGTGAAAACTGGCCTGCGCTCTGGTGAAAATCAATGCGAACCTGCCTCACACCGACTGTTCTACTCAAAGGGAAACGGCGGCGGAATGAATTGAATTGATCTTAACCTGCACAGTAATAGTATAAGCAGAGGCAGTTGATGCGCGGACTGTTAGACCGACTGGAATTCTGGTTCCTCACCAATGCCGATCTGTCGCAGATCCCTGAGCCGATTCGTCAGATAAGTTGCCTCAACGAGATCAACCACTCGTGCTGCATTCTGAAGCTGGCAGGTAAGATCGACAACTTCAAGCCCCCGCTCCTGAATGGCCGTCTCCTGCAGTTGCGCTGCCAGAACTCCCAGGCCATCATAATCGAGTTGATCAATTAACCTTACCAGCCTTTCCATCTGCTCGTTTAATTGAATCACAGCGTCTCTGGAAACGAGGCATTGCTCCGTTTTGACATTCTCAACTTTATCAGATACGACGCGGATAATTCTTTGCACGAGTTCGGGGTCGAACTGTGTCCCGGCGTTTCTCTGGAGTTCCAGAAAGGCCTCTTCCTGAGACATTTTTTCCCGATAAACCCGATCAGAAACCATGGCATCGTAGGCATCAGCGATACTCAACAGTCGCGCCAGGAGAGGAATATCCGTTCCCGTGGGTAAGTTTTCATGACGCCCTTCCCCTCCATAAAAGGCGTGATGGTTTTCAATGATTTCCAACAGGCTCTGATCGGAAAAAATGGTACAGACAATCTCGGCACCGATGCGATCATGCCTGCTCATCACCCGCCATTCATGCGGTGTGAGAGATTCAGGTTTGCGAAGAATCGCGTCCGGAACGCCAATTTTACCAATGTCGTGCAATAACGCAGCGACTTCCAGGACGTACAATTCCACGGTTGGCAACATGCCTTCCGCGACGGCAATGGCATTTCGGACGGAAGTCGATATCGCATCACAGGAAATACAGGCGGCTCGAGTCCGTCTGGGAGTCGCCTGGAATGAGCTGCTTCCGAAACTTGATCTCGTTCTGGAAACCTATCTGACAGGATTAAACGGGAACTTTAACATCTCTCAAGCCTGGGTTGATCAGTTCAGTGTGGGAGCCCCCAGCTACCCTGCGGGCCTTATCTTCGAAGTACCACTGGGAAGGCAGCAGGCAAAATTGCGACATCTCCAGCGCACAGTAGAGCTGCGCCGGTTATTAAACAAATTTGAATTGACGGTCGATAACTTGCGGGCCGAAGTCGAACCGGATCACGGGAACCATTTTACGTCAGGAGAATTCCAGTATGCCTCTGCTCACAGAAACCTTTCAGGAAAATTCCGAGCCCAAAGGACCGAAACTATGATACTTCGTCCGCTTTGGTTTCGACAGCCGCAACCCGCACGCGACACACAGATGTTGACGCAAATCAATACGATTGCCGACACTCTCGTGAACGTGAGCGACGCGGAGCTGACGAGTCAATGTCATCATCTGAAACTGCAGAGCCAGTATTCCGGTGATGATCGGGATGAAGTCACCGTTCGTGCCTTTGCGCTGACTTATGAGTCCGTCCGGCGTGTGCTGGGATTAACCTACTTCCCCGAACAGCTTCTGGCCGGACTGGCCATGATCCATGGCGAAATCGTAGAAATGCAAACCGGTGAAGGAAAAACCATTACGGCTGTACTCCCGGCCTGCTGGTTTGCATTGACTGGTTGCGGCGTACATGTCATGACTGTCAACGATTATCTCGCAGAACGGGATTTTACCGCTTTATCCCCGGTTTACGAACGACTGGGTTTCACGGTGGCGTTGAATCAGCCCGGCCTGTCTGCTGAAAACAAGCGAAACGCGTACGAAGCCGATTTTACGTACGGGCCCGGTTATGAATTCGGGTTTGATTATCTGCGTGATCAAATCGCGATCTCTTCTCAAAAACGCCCCCGACTTGGCAGTCGGTTTTCCAGATCACTCTACGGTATCACCTCTGCTGAACTACAACCAATTCAACGAGCGCATACCGTTGCGATTGTGGATGAGGCAGATAGCGTCATGATTGATGAGGCAACCGTGCCATTGGTCCTGTCTTCACAACAGGGAAAACCGGCTGATAACGCAGACGTGTATCTCGCTGCGAGACGCGTCGCTTTGTCACTCAAGGCGGATCAGGATTTCGTGATCAATGATCGTTCGGCTGAATTACAGTTTATGGATCAGGGTGTGCTCCGGTTATCGTCAGACGCCGCTCGGCTCCCTGCGGAAAGATTTGATCGTCCCTGGCTGCAATATGTTGAACAGGCACTGCGCGCTGAACTGTTCTATCAGCGAGACGTCCATTACGTCGTTCGAGAGAATAAAGTGCAAATCGTGGATCCTCATACGAGTCGCAATTTCTCGGACAGGACCTGGCGAGACGGTTTGCATCAGGCTGTCGAAGCAAAAGAAACAGGTGCCATTACCAGTGAAAGTCAGCCGATTGCCAAAATCATGCGGCAGAAATCCTTTCAGCTGTATGGCGTGCTTTGCGGCATGTCGGGTACTGTTCTGGAATGTCAAAAGGAATTGTTTGAAGTGTATGGGACATCGGTTACCATAATTCCGCCCCATAAACCCTGCCAGAGAATCGATCTGCCGACTCGTCTGTTTGTCGATCAAAAGTCCAAGGAACAGGCCATTGCAGAATCGATCCACGTGAACTGCAGTGGAAACGAGCCAGTCTCATCGCGGATCAGAACCAGTCCATCAAGCGAAGAGATTCGGCACAGGCGGCGCGTGAATACGCCACACAACAACTTTCCGGGCTCGAAGTAGAGCGTCTGGGGCTGGAAATTGAGCTTCTCGATCACCGGATTCACAATCTTGAGATCAAGAGCCCCGTCGCTGGAATTGTGGTCTCAGGCTCTCTGAACTGGGCAGAAGGTGCCCCCCTGGAAATTGGTGAAGCGCTGTTTGAAATCGCACCGCTGAAAAAAATGATTGTGGAGGTCGCGATTCCTGATTCAGAAATCAGCCATGTTGTAGAAGGTCAAAACGTGGAAATCCGATTAGAAGCATTTTCGAATTCCGACCAGACGCTTAACCTGGCACGCATTCACCCTCGCTCGGAAATCCGGGACGACGCCAATATACTCGTGGCGGAAGTCCCACTGGAAAACAGCAACGGCCTTCTCAGACCGGGTGTGAAAGGGCGCGCCAGCATCCAGACCGCCCGGCAGCCCGTCTACTGGATTCTGTTTCATAAACCATGGAATCTGCTACGGAAATATCTGTTTTAACGGATTTCCGTTATTCGATACCGGTTTTTTCCGTTGTCATCGAAACCACACATCGAGTCAACCAGGAACAGTGAAATGAGTGTCTGTGATATTTTCAGCAACTGTCTCAAGTTACGCGAAGAGTTGATTTTCACGCTGCAGACAGGAAACGGGCAGGAATATTACACGCTGAACGATCCGTTACATTCCCGATACTTTCGTCTTGGCCCTGCCGAATATACGTTCCTGACGCTGCTGGAGGGACGCTCCACAGTCCGGGAATCCTATAGCCGAATGTCAACCGCAATGCCTTTCCATAGCCTGACGAATGATGACATCGTCGGCCTCTGTCAATGGGCGATCAAAATGGATCTGGTCCGTCATCAGAACGAACGTTTTCGCCAGCCGAATTCAAGTGCCAGGAATTTGAAATCAGACCAATCAAAATTCAATCTGATTGTGTTTCGTTTCCCGCTCGGAAAACCCGATCTGTTTTTTGCCAGAGCGGAACGTGTCTGTGGCTGGCTGTTTTCTCAGCCGGCACTGTTTGGCAGGGTGATGATTTTACTGTTTGCCATTTTTCGCATCGGGGCAAACTGGACCAGATTTTATAATTCGTCCCAGACCATCCTCTCCACCGACAACTGGTTGTGGCTGGCAGGCTGCTGGGTTTTCCTCAAATTGATTCATGAATCCGCGCATGCGATCGTCTGTAAACGCTACGACGGAACAGTTCGTGAGGCAGGTGTTTTGTTGATCCTGTTTGCCCCGCTCCCGTATGTCGATGTCACGTCCTGCTGGAACTTTCCCTCACGGTTGGCGCGCATGCATGTTGCCGCTGCGGGACTGTATATAGAACTGTTGATCGCTGCAATTGCCGCCTGTGTGTGGGGGGTCTCTCTTCTCAAGCATGGCTGAACCAGCTTTGCTTCAATGTGGTCGTCGCCGCGAGCGTCTCCAATCTACTGTTCAATATGAACCCGTTAATGAAATTCGATGGCTATTATATTCTGACTGACCTGCTGGGGATTCCCAATCTTTATACGAATGGACAACTCTGGTTACATCAGTGGTCCAAACGCTTTTTTCTGGGAATCAACACGCAGCTTCCCGACTGGTCCAGACGCGACCGGCTGATGATAGCCATCTATGGGTGCGCATCCTGTATCTGGCGCGTGATTGTCTGTTTCAGTCTGACGGTAACTGCCGCGACGTTTCTGGAAGGCGCCGGCATCATCCTCTCACTCATTGCCATCGGACTCTGGGTGATCAAACCTGTCTGCCGCTGTGCGAAATACATTGTGGTTGGGGGATCAGGAGAAGCCCCAAACGTGCCAGATTCATTCTGGTTTCTGGTACATTGATGATGTTCACGTTTCTGGTATTTCACCATATGCCCTGGATCGGGAATTTCCGGGCGCCCGCGATCGTGGAATATGCTCCCTTGAGTGTAATACATGCGGAAATACCGGGGTTTATCAGCGAAATCCATGTGGTCAGCGGACAACAGGTTCAGCAGGGACAGACGCTGATCCAACTGCGGAATCCCGAACTGGAAGTCGAAATTGCCCAACTGAAAATCGAGATTCAGAAATCCGAATTACGAATCCATCAGTCGGAACAGAAACGGCAAATTGCAGACCTGCATGTCGAACAGAAGGTACTGCAGTCCCTGCAGTCAAATCTCAGAGAAAAACAAACACTCTTTGATGAACTGACGATCCGATCTGAAATCAACGGTCGGATCGTGACTCGAAATCTCGAATCAAAACGCGGCACGTATATGAAGCAGGGGGATACCATTCTCTCCGTCGGAGACGACCGTCATAAAGAATTACACGTCGCCGTGGCTCAGAATGATCTGGAACATTTCATGAAAACACCCGGTCAAAAAGTGATGGTCCATATCCCCCAGAATTCCTTACTGCCCTGCCCCATTGAAAAAGTGGTGCCCCGGGCAAGCGTCGTCTTAAATCATCCGGCTCTGGCTGCCTCCCGCGGAGGCGCGCTTCCCGTCAAACCGGTTTCTTCCAGTGAAACGCAAAACGAGTTTGAACTGCTCGAACCCCGGTTCAATCTCATCGTCTCCATTGACACCGAAACATGCGCCGGCTTATGTGCGGGACAACGAGTGGCCGTCACCTGCCGCTCGTCCAGTTATTCGATGGGTCAGTATCTGCAGAAATCCGTTTCAGACTGGTTTTACAACCGCCTGGAACAGAAATAACTCCCTCCCCAAAAAACGACATTCGAACATTGTTCTCTGCGGAACTCGAGTAAAAATAGCCCGGTAGACGTACACATGGCGGACGTCTACCGAGCTGTTGTTCTTCGTCGCTACTTCAGAAATCGCGTTGGCGGTCGTGGTTTCACCCGGTCAGCGAGGCAGCCTGAAATCATACCCTTATTTTTGATCGTCGGGCCAGTCTTTCGGGAGTTCCAAAGTCCAAACTTCGTTACTTAAAGGAGCGGCGTGCCCCGCGGTAAGCCAAAGTTTATCTTTAAAGACAAACACCGAATGTTCGTGGCGTTCTTTCCAGATGACATTCGATTTTAATGCTGTCCAGTTTTTTCCATCTTTGGAATACCACACATCATTCCAGTTTGTCCAGGGGTTGTTCGACCAGCCGCCGATCAACCACATCCGATCTCGATAAACGACCGATGAGAACCAGAGTCGCGCATGCCAGGGCGCGTTAGCGGTCTCCTGTTTCCAGTGGACGCCATCTTCCGAACTCCAGACATCGTTGAAATCTTTGTATTGGGGCACATAATTTCCGCCGCCAAAGACATACATTTTACCATTCAGCACAACCGCTTGGTGATAAGCACGCGGCGCCCAGCCCGCATCGGCTGTCGCCTGAGTCCAGGTGTTGCCATCTTCAGAGTACCAGACGTCATTTTTCAGACTCGAATCATCACCGAAGTAATAGTTTTCGGTGCCCCCCAGAATCCACATTTTGCCTTTGAACTCGACAATCGCAGCAGCGGCACGAGGAGACCAACCCGCCTGTTTGGTGATTTGATCCCATTTGACACCATCGGTTGAATTCCAGACCTGATTGCTGGCAGAGTGGCCATCCAGACGGCCGTTATACCAGCCCCCCATCATCCACATTTTGTTCTTGAATGTGATTGACATAGGCAAGTCGCTATGAATCCACGGGGCGTTTTTTTCAACCAGAGTCCATTTTATGCCATCAGCCGAATTCCACACATCCCGTGGCGGAGCAGACAACGAGTTGAACCACCCACCAAAGATCCAGAGTTTGTCATCGAAGACAACTTCGCCTTGCGAATCTCGCGGTTTCCAGCCAGCATCAGGAGTGACTTTAGTCCAGTTGTAAACAGGCTCATCCGCCTGTGCGATTAATGGTGTCAGTGAAAATGACATTACGATCAAAAAATAAATGTTGTTTTTCAAGGTTTCTCCCTTGTCGTGGCTCATGTTGGTTCGCATTGCAGATCAATCCAGCGACGCTGCCTGATTTTACTCTTTCAATTCAAAGGTAAATTCATTGTCGCCTTCTTTCACTTCCGCTTTCAGAGGACTGGTTTCAGGTGAATAATATTTATCGGGAACATTTTCAGCTTTTTTCGGCATGATCGGCGGTCCGCCTTCGGGGTTGGGTCTGGCAGTCGGTGGCGCGAGACAGACCGTATAATTGCCTGTTTCAACCTCCGAGAGATAAACTTCACCTGCGTCGTTTAACACTCCTCCCGCCGCTTTTCCCCCGTCTGCGAGAATTTGAACTGTGCCTTGAGTAACCGGATCGCCGCTATAGGTAACGCTGAATTTAACAGAGCCCATTTTTTTGTCAGTGCCGGGTGTTTTTCCACCACAGCCGACAAGAATCAGACTCATCATCAACGCGCCGGGAATCAATTTATTCACGAGATTTTTTTCTTTCCGCTTTTCTTCTGTTTAGAGATATTTGAATGGAATTATGATTTATGGAGACTTTCTTAGAACTCACCAATGACTTCACCATCATTGCGGGCACATAATTGTGTGAGTGTTGTAAAGTCGATATTCTCTGAGATAAATCGGACAGCGCCATCGCCGAGAGCGACGTGAACACCACCGGTGTGGAAAGAATTGATAATCGTATTACCGTCATAGGAGTTGTCCGCTCCTGAAGGCGCTCCCGATTTCCAGCTGCTGTTAATAGGGTATCGAACCGAGGTTGTGCCCGCCCCATAAAAGGTTCCATCCGAACCTGTCACCTTGGAAGGCTTGGTGTGGTTACTGGCCATTCCGTACCAGCCGCCATGATAATTGGCTCGCATATCTGTGTTGTTGACCAGCCCTGACTGTTCGGCAGTAATAATGGTATTCGACGATCCATCAGTCACATCTCGAATGCGAAACACACTGTGTGGTGCGAGCAATCCGTTATCACAATAATAATTCAAGCCATAGGCGGTGGAAGAGCCACAGGCGGTTGCACCGCCGGGCGCTGGATGGGCACCAGCAATACCTGCGTAATCGATTCTCATCCCCAGGAGCGTGTTGTCATTAGCATCTGAGACGGTACCCGAAGACGCCATTTCGTGCGTACTTGAAGGACAGCGATAATTAGAAACTCTGAGTGTTTTGAGAACATCGAGATTCGAATAATTATTCCCTTTAAAATTGCCTGTTTCAAAATCGATCAGATTGTAAGCAGGTGCCTGATCGATATACGGCAGCAAAGCGGCTCGCCAGTTTGGTCCATTCAACCCCCGTGCGCCAATGGGAAACGTACTGAAGGCATCATGATAGTTGTGCAGCGCCAGGCCGATCTGTTTCATATTGTTTTTACACGAACTTCGTCGTGCTGCTTCACGCGCCTGCTGTACTGCTGGCAATAACAAGGCAATGAGGATGGCAATGATGGCAATCACAACCAGCAGTTCAATCAGAGTAAATCCATATCGTCGAATGTAGTTTGTTTTCATAAGTCACCTCCAAATTAAATCACAAAAAATAATGACCGTGCCTATTCTTGAAATGCCGACAGCGCGAGTTGAGCATGAGATCGGACAGTTTCTTCGCTTAGTGCATTTTTATATAATGCCAGGTAATAAAGATTACCCATAAACTCCCGCAGTGGGTTACGTTCGCCAAGTACGTGCATTCCCAGAACAAAATTAGAATTGGCAGAATCTGGTAACACCCGGTTTTCACTTTGATCAACCAGTTCGCCGTTGATGTAGATGGATGAGAATCCATTTCGCTGTACGATCGTAATGGGATAAAGCTGATTCGCTTTGATGGGAATATTCGGGCGAAGTTCAATCCCGCCATTGTCTGCAGCGGGAATTCGCAGATACCACCTGAGTGCAAAATTACTGGATGGTCTGGGAGGATTGTATTCCCAGTCCGTGAATTCGAGACCGATGTTGGTCTTCAGATTTCCATCCAGTGCATGCATATGTAAAATCGATTGTTGCTGATTCGTGGTGGGTGTCGATGCCAGCAGTTCGATGGTAAAATCACCTTCCAGAAGCGAATCCAGTCTCTGCCCCGATTGCAGATAGGTTCGTGAACTGGAAGAGAGCAGTTTTTTTCTGGTATCAGTATCCAGTGAACCAGGGGCATCATTGATCTTTGGATAACGTTCTGATAATTCTTTGACCCGTAATCTTACTTGATCACCCGTCAAACTGTAAAAACTATTCTGATCATCCATATTGGCGCGCCAGTAAACATAGGCCCGATCACTCACAATGGCTTGATCTAACATTTCCAGGGCACTCTGCTTCTGGTGGGCAGTCCATTGTGTGGGGAAGTGAGGCTTTGGTATCTGGTAGGGAATTTTACGCAGCTCTTGACCGCGTTCCGCAATCATCGACTGATTCGCGACTAAGCGCTGGGGTACAAACCAGCCTTTTTTTGCTCGGGAGGCCAGTGTGACTTCGCCAGAGCTGATGTCAGCCTGTGTTTTACCATCTGGATTGACGTTAAGCACAAAACGCGTTCCATAGTCTTTGAGCAATGCTGCGGGAGTCTCGACTGTAAACCCGAACGCTTTATCTGTCCCGACATAGGCATTCAATTGACCGTAATCGATGGAGAGAGAATTGTCTGTCAGCAATCTGAAAACACTCGGTCCCTGTATAATGACTTCTGCCCCTGAAGCGGATCGAACAGCCAGATTCCCGCGCTCGAGTTTTACCTCCTGACCTGCTATCAGCTCACTATTCAGGGCAAACGGTTCACCGGCAAATTGCACATCCTCATCAACCTGAGTAATCACCGCCACTTTGGGAGGTAAATGAAACCAATACACGACCATGCCGCAAAAAAGTATCATTGCGACCACTGAAGCAGCCATGACCGGTCGTCGATGGGAATATCCACTCTGTACCGCTGATGGAAACTGACTGAATTCTAAAAATTCATGCTCGCTTGAAACGGGAGACTGATTGGCAAGAATGGCTGCATGCAGATCAAGTCGAATGAAATACTCAACCCTCACATCAGACCGCACTCGCAACAGTTCCTTAAGCTGCTCTGCCTCTTCCGGAGTAGAGGTTCCATCTATGAACCCGTCAATTAACGGAATAAAATCTGACGGCGGAACAAAATCAGCGGCAATCATATCAGTAGCCCCCATCCTGAGTCCTGCGTTTCAACCGCATGTCAATGCAACTGACCAGCTTGGCACGGATTCGATGCAGCGCTTTATAAAGTGCCGTGACTGTTCGACCCAGCGACTTTGCAGCCCCGGAAACAGAGGAGTGTTCCACGTAACAGGAATTGAGTAATTGCTTTTGAGACTGAGGAAGCCCTGCAATACATTCCTGCATTGCTTCGCGGCGCAGCTCCAGCAAATCCTCCGCAGCGAGCCGTTCAAAGGAAAGTTTGGAAAGCAACTCATCATCCATCGCAAGATGAGTGGGCCTGCGGTTTCGGTGATACTGCCGCACCACATTACGCGCAAACCCGATGCCCCATCGACAGAATTCCTGGTTCTGATCAAAGGTGTTAAATTTGCCCCACATCTGAATCACGGTTTCCTGCATCAAATCTTCCGCATCTTGACGATTTGGACTGAATGTGACGATGTAGGAAAATAACCTTTGATAATCTCGAGTCAGATGTTTAATGAACTCATAATTGAGTTCCCGCTCGGACCGCTGTTCCGGCGTGTCTTCCAATCCGTTACCAGGCGCTGAAAAATGAGTAAATATCTGATTCATGGTCGCAGACAAATGTTTTTTATAAATATATTTTATTTAATAAATAACCTACCAGCTTATCTGCAGAAACCCCGCTGGTCTTCCCGGTCTAATTTGAAAATTCTTTGATAATATTGAGAATTATTCAGTCAAATCGTCTTTAAAGCACTGATCACGTACCAAAATGAGACGCTGAGGGGCTCGATGGCGCATCCCTCAAGCTTCAAGGACAGCGGCCTCAAATGTGATCTCTTGTCCATAAAAGAAGACCATTTAAGTCTTTCGGACAATTGCTTCCGCGACTCCGGCGAGAAGGAATTTCGCTCTCCGTCTGCCCGGTAATCGGCTGGATCAGGGGCCATCGTTCCTCAGTCCTGAATCGACGCAATTCTCCCGTTGATCTGCGGGGATACAATCCGGGGATTCCCCGTTCGCCAGGCGTGATTCAATGAAACGCGGCTTCTCCGGTTCCCAGATTTCGCCTTGATCACTTAGAGCGATCAACTTCGGTGCGAACAGTGCCGGTGACTCCAGTTGCAGGATTCCTGCATATTCGAATACTGCGAAAGGCGCGTAAATACTCGCAGCCCCATTCTCTTAAAAAATCAGCTATCGCTACCTCGAAATAGCCTAACGGGAAGGGAAAAGGTAACCTAACCTGTTACCAGTTTCGGCTGAAACTCACCTTCATTAATGGTGGGGCGTTCGGGGCGACCGTTGTACTCATAAACCAGTTTCATGCGGTCCAGCCCCAACAGGTGCAGGATCGACGCGTGCAAATCGTGAACGTGCATGCGATCCTCAATGGCGCGCAGGCCCAGTTCATCGGTAGTTCCAATCGTCTGGCCCCCCTTAATCCCTCCGCCGGCCATCCACATTGTGAATCCGGTCGGATTATGATCGCGCCCGTTTCCTTTTTCCGACATGGGTGTGCGTCCGAATTCCCCCCCCCACACAACGAGGGTGTCATCCAGCAAACCCCGTTGTTTCAAATCGTTGATTAACCCTGCCACCGGACGATCCATGGTTTTACAGTGTTTGGTGTGATTCGACTCGATGCCACTATGGGCATCCCACTTACTCCCGGCCCCGTGATAAAGCTGCACAAAGCGGACACCCCGCTCAACAAGTCGACGCGACATCAGACACAAGCGACCGAATGAAGAGGTTTCTTCCTGATCCATTCCGTAAAGCTTCTGAGTTGCTGCAGTCTCCTGGCTCAGATCGACAGCCTCGGGCGCCTCGGCCTGCATCCGAAATGCCAACTCATAACTGGCGATGCGTGCCTCCAGTTCGGTTTGCCGGGAATGCTGGTCAGTAAATTCCTGATTCAGTGATTTCAGCAGTGATAATTTGGTGCGCTGGCGCTGATCGGTAATTCCTTCCGGATTATTCAGATTCGGAATCGGTTGTTTTCCCTCCCGGAGTTGAATTCCCTGATAAACCGCCGGCATGAATCCGGTTCCCCAGTTGCGCGGCCCATTCGTGACCTGCGAACGGTTGTCCTGCATCACGACGAAGGAGGGAAGATTCCTGTTTTCCGAGCCAAGGCCGTATGTAACCCAGCTTCCCAACGAGGGACGACCGCCGATCAGCGAGCAGGTATTCATCTGACAGATACTCGAGGAGTGATTCAGACCGTCTGCCCAGCAGGAGCGTATCACGGCAATGTCGTCAACGCAGGTCGCGATTTCGGGAAGCCAGTCAGAAACCCAGGTGCCCGCTTCGCCATGCTGTTTCCATTTCCGTTTTGACACCAGTAAAGGTGACCGCGATTCCCCTGCCGCGGTAAGAATGTCGCCGAAGCTGTCCGGAAGAGATTGGCCCGCCAGCTTGTTTAACAATGGCTTGGGATCAAACAGATCGATGTGGCTGGGACCTCCTTCCATGAAGAGAAAGATGACATTCTTCGCCCGTGGTCGATGATGCGGCTTCTGTCCGGTCTGAGAATGAAACTGGCTGGGAGCAGCCTCTGCCTGGGAGAGAAGCCCTGTCAGCGCAAGGCTACCAAAGCCCATTCCGCTCGATTCCAGAAATTCGCGGCGGTTGCGCGGTGCTTCAACGTGTGGCTTTGAAAACATGTAAATACCTTAATGGACGTAGAAAAATTCATTTGAGTTCAGCAGGATGTGACATAGATCGACAAACGCCTCACGGCGCGGACTGCCAGCCGAAATCATCCGGTCACTCTGAGTGAGGTGGTACTGCCTGGTCGAGCTGTCCTGAAACATGCCCGGCACAGGATCGAATTTCCAGTATCCCAGAGTATTCTTCAAAACGGATTCCTGTGTGAAGAGCAGCGACTGCACATCCAGCGCCTGCGATGAAAGCCGGACATCGTCAATCAGACCATCAAAGAAACTTTGGCGATTGCGAACCATCTGACCGAAGGCGATGGGTAAATCATTTTCCGAAACCTGGGTGACCTCATGTTTTTTCGTAATTCGGCTTAACTGCTCGTCGTCGTTCGAAAGGTCTTTCAGATAAAAATCGATCGTCCCCGCATGCTCATCTGAGACGTGAAAACTGACCGCGGCATAATAGGGTGTGTTGAATTCAATATGCTGGTCGGAAAAAATGATCGCGTCTCCGACTTTTCCATCGCTGTTCCGGCCGAATGAGCGAAACACCAGTGTTTGCGGCTTACGACGAGAACCGCGGCCTGTGACGCCGAACAGCCAGCCCGGCTCAGAAACGGCGCCACTCCACTTTGAAACGAGCGTACGCACAGCGCCGGACTCATACACGGACTGTATCTGGAAGAAGACTTCAATCGTGCAGTTTTCTGTGTTCAGCCCTTTGTCATTCGCGACATAAAAAGGAGATGGCTTATCCGCACGAAAAACAACGGACTGACCGGTGCGGTAAGGCATCGTCGCGGTTTCCTGCTGTTGCAGGTTCACCGTCGTTTCCTGTTCAGACAGCAGCATCGACTGACGATTGAGAAACTCTTTTGCCACTGACAATTCCGCTTTCGTAACGGGTCTGCCGAACACGATTTCCCATGCGCGGTGCAGAGCCGCGTCTTCCTGTGCTTCGTCCGAATCCGCCGTGGATTCGGCATAGGCTCTTTTCGTTAATTGATCGGCAAACCGCAGCATCTGCTGGCTGTTGAATAACTGCAGCGATTGAACGGGAGAGGTCGTCGTATCGCGTGCAGGCACGCTGGTAAAAAACCGCGGCAAGTCAAACACTTCCAATAACGGATCACTGCTGTTCCGCATCATGCGTAAATACATGGAGCGCCTTGGTACGCTGGCAGCCACTCCGGGCCCCCCCGCCTGAAGATTCAGTTGTCCTGTCACTGCGAGTATGGAATCACGAATCTGTTCCGCGTCGAGCCGGCGTGTATCGGCACACCAGTAATATTTATTCTCCGGATCAATGGCGAGCATCGCCTGTTCCTGAGGATGCTGTGTTGACTGGCGATAGGTTGCTGAGTTGACAATCAACCGATGCAGATTTTTGAACCGCCAGTCATCGTCGAGAAACCGGCGCGTCAGCCAGTCGAGCAGTTCAGGATGAGCAGGCGGCCCTCCCAGACGACCGAAATCGCTGCTGTGCGGCGCCAGCCCTTTACCGAAATGATACTGCCAGATGCGATTGACGATCACACGTGTCGACAGCGGATTGCTTTCCTGTGTGATCCAGCGTGCCAGGGCAGTTCTGCGGCCGGTTGTATCCGTCTGCTTCGAACCATAATAATCGGCGGCAGGCTGATCAAAGATTGCCAGAAAACCGGGCTCACACTCCGTACGCTTCTTGGGAATGGTCGTTTTGGGGGCGACCGGGCCGACATCCCGTACCTGCTGGGCAACCGGTAATGGCGCAGGCTTCAATTTGTCGAAGGTGGACAACCTGCGTCTCAGTGCCAGGACCTTTTCCTTATCATCGGGTTTCAGTTTTCTGTCGAGTTCCTTGTAATTATGCTCCACCTGACGCCATCCAAGCGTTACCAGCTGTTGCTCGCGCGGAGACCGTTCTTCCACCGGTTTAGCAATCATCGCCTGGATATTGGGAGGGAAAGACTTCGTAACGGCTTTCGCGTTCTCCCGGTAAGGGGCTTCAATCGCGGTGATTTCCTTGCGAATTTCTGCCGTCGCCTGCTCCCAGGCAGCCATTTCGAGTCGATGCTTTTCAAGCTGCTGCGGCGTGGCTGCCACCTGATGGGACGGGATCAGGATCTGTTCGAAAAACGCGCGTAACTGGAAATAGTCTTTTTGCAGAATCGGATCAAACTTGTGATCATGACAGCGGGCACATTGCATACCCACACCCAGAAACACATCCCCCACCGTGTCGGTCAATTCGTTTAACATGATGTTCCACTGACCGGCAACATCACGGCTGTTCCATTCATATATTCCGTGTGTCAGGAAACCTGTTGCAATGAGTGCGTCGACATTATCAGGAAAGAGTTCGTCTCCCGCCAGTTGTTCTTGAACAAACTGGTTGTAAGGCTTATCTTCATTGAGTGAGCGAATTACGTAATCGCGATAACGCCACGCTTCCGGACGATAACCGTCCGCGCGATAGCCGTCTGAATCTGCAAATCTCACAACATCCAGCCAGTGTCGTGCCCAGCGTTCTCCATAGCGGGGGCTGTCAAGCAGTCGATCAACGAGCCGCTCATAAGCAGCGGGGCTCTGATCATTGAGGAATTCCTGCACTTCTTCCGGCGTGGGAGGTAAGCCGTGCAGATCAAAATAGACCCGGCGGATTAATGATGCCCGGCTCGCTTCAGGCGCAGGCTTCAATCCCTGCTGTTCTGACTCTGAAAGAAGGAACCGGTCGATTTCATTTCGGCACCAGTCACCTGCCACAGGTTTCGGCACCGTAACATCCTGCAAGGGTTGAATGGCCCACCAGCTGCGGTCCTTGTCTGTGAACCGGGGGCCATGGTCTTTACGAACGGGAACCGTGTCATCCGCACCTGGCCAGGGGGCACCCAGGGAAACCCATTTTTCGAGTACCTTGATCTGTTCTGCCTTCAGTTTTCCAGCAGGCGGCATTTCATACGATTCATAACGAATCGCCTCGATGAGCAGACTTTCGTCTGGTTTGCCGGGAATGATCGATTTACCAGACTCTCCGCCCAGCAGTGTGTGGCCGCGCGTGTCAAGCCGCAGATCTCCCTTCTGTTCCTTCTCACCATGACAGGACCAGCAGTGTTCCGAGAGGAGCGGACGCACTTCCTTTTCAAAGAACTGTATTTCTTCCGGTGACAGACCAGCGGCGTGCGCCGATGATAACATCAGCAGGAACACAACCGGTATGCACACAATATTTTTGAAAGTGTTGAGCATGAGTTTTGAGATCTAGCGTATTATTTAACAGGCGGGAGACCGATGATAACAACCGGATCAATACAGTTTTTGTCATCCTGGGCATCCTGAAGAAAGAGCCCGGTGATCGATGCTCCGGGCGGAATATGCATGTCATCCAGATCGACTCCGATGGCAAACAGGCGCGAGGGCACTTTATTGATAAGCTGAGACCGTCCAAATTTGGGAAGAGGAGTTCCATCGTCGGCAAATTCCGGGCTCACGTGAGTCAATCGACATCCGGTCATAAATTGTGCGTATGCAGAATACCCGTCAATGTCGTATTTTCTGATCGTGACTGGCTGTGCATCCGAGTAATCCGTTTGCGGATATAAATGGAATGCATCTCCTTCAAGTGAATGCGCGATTGACTGCGCATCGAAGATGATAATGTCGGGACCGGGTGAATTGATAATTGGCTGGTCAAAAACAATATTCATCCCAGGTGTACCATCCTTGCCCAACACAAAATCTCCCGCATGCAAGTCCTGCTGACCACCGGGATTAATGAATCCCAAAGCAAATAACAGATTCATCGGACCAAACTGATTGTGTTCATCGGGGGAAGAATCAGCCGGCACGACACCAAAAACAGCCACCTCAGACTGAAAATGATTCACACTTGGTAAAATGAAATCGCCGCTGTGATAGGTACGGCTCACTCCCCCGCGTTGGACAGACAAAGACGAAAGCGCGATCGCCCGCCCCTGATCGTCCAGACTTGATTCGTAGGTAATCAGACGATCCGGGATCGCAGCCACATAAGCATCGTCTTGTAATTGATCGCCTCCCTCCATGATTGACAGGTCTGTGCCAACATAGGCAGAATCACCTTTAAACAGCGTGCGTTTGTGGGAATTACTCAGAGGGGTGATTTCCGCCTCACCTTCCACGACAGAGACATTTGATGCGCCGTCTTCAGCAACAACCACGGAAAAACGAGTTCCCAGATCGACCACTTCACTGGTAGGCGTCGTGACCTCAAAACCTTCGGCTCCCTCTGGCGCATAAACTGAGCATTTGCCAAGGTTAACGATAATTTCCTCGTTTTTAACAACCTGAAACTGTGCCGGCGCACTGAGAATCACTTCGGCGCCTGAAGGAAAAAGTATCTTGATCACTCCCTCTTGCAGCATGTAATGCTCTGCGAAGCGTAAGCGACTTCCAATCGACATGGGAGAGTTGGAACCACGGAACACCGTACGATGCCCTGCGATAAGTTGCGCTTCGGATAATAATTCTTTGTGTGTATTGCCAGCGGTTGTTGATTCTTTCGTGACAGGCGGCTGTTTTTTCTCTGCGGTTTCTCTTTCTGCGATTTGTTCTCGTGGTTCAAATGCAGGGAGCACAAAGAGGGCCGCAGCAATCAGGCAGACCATCGCGCACGCCGTCAGTGCTAATACGCTGAAGGAAAGAGAATATTTTCGTCTTCGGCGATAAAACTGAAGCTCGGGCGCACTTTTACTTACGCCCCCGAGTTCTATCAGCGCAGAATCCAGCCACATGTTTTCCAGGTACAGCGCTTGACGCTCCGGCTGATCCAGGAGCAATGACTCCAATGCTTCCGCCTCGGCTTTATCAAGCGAACCATCGGCCATTCGACTTAAGAGTCGTTCAAATTCTTCTTCATTTTGCTGATGTGTATCAGACATGTTCCACCTCCGCTACACGCCGCCGCACACAATCCTTAATCTGGCTGCGGATTCTGCTGACACGGTCATACAACGCGTTAATTTTCATTCCAATTTCTTCTGCGACAGCCGAGCACTTCCGCCGTTCCCAGTACACCTGCTGTATCACCCACAAATCTTTTTGACGCAGTGATTTCAAACATTTCTCCAACGACAGCATCTGCGTACTATGGTCATTTTTATCTGAAGACATACGATCGAAAAGCTGTTCGATAAGCTGCTCCGAGAAACGATGCCGATCACGCGAAGACACACGCATAAAGTTTTTTACTTCGTAAAATGCAATTCCCATCGCCCACGGAAGAAAATCACAGCTCGTATCAAACTGGTCAAATTTTCCCCACAAAACCATACTGCAACGCTGGTAAACATCTTCCGCGTCAGCGTGATCCGCTAACAGGGAATAGATGAACGCATACAACTGCCGACGATGCGCCGTCAGCAGTTTTGTAAACTGTCTCTCTTGCTGTTTCTGTTCCATGAGTTCATCCACTTTCGTTCCAGTCATGGTAACACTCACTTTCACTGTTCTCTATAAGTAATCGTACGCTCGACGCAGATTACAGGGCGCGTATGCAATAAATCTGCAAATTATTGGCAACTCGTAACGGAAACGGGAATTTGCCAGCAGGGATTTTGAACGCAGATGCAGGAAGCAATGTCAACGACCGTTACTTCAGTTCAAAATTGAAGTTGTTTTCACCGTCGTTTTCTGTGACGTTGGCCTGTAGCCCGCTTTCCCGCAGATTGCTGTACTTCAAAGCGATACGCGAGACCGGCGCAATCAGAACTTCCCCGTCCGGATTTACCGCTTGCTTGCCCGGAGGCAGTGGCTTGAAAGCCTCAATAGTCACTCGGTGTGACCCAACGACAGCCCCGTTGCGTCCCTGAGTGGAAAGACTGAATTTCCCCGCTTCATCCGTTCTGCCAATTGCCACAGGGCCTTTCTCTGGCGTGAAGGCAACACCGGCATCAGCCAGTGGTTTTCCTTCCCAGGTAACAGTCCCTTCTACGGCAGCCACCTGGGGGCTTTCGCTCCCTCCACATCCATACAGGACATTCGCTGAAACAATAAGTAGCAGGATACCAGTGAATCTGTTCATTCAAAACTCCCATCATATTATGTTAATAGCGTTCGAAATCAGCGTTGATAACAGACGGTAATCCAAACTCTCCAGGTTACTGCGCAGGACATGTGGTGCAGACTCAGAGTGAATTATCAAGACGATTCCAGCAGATTCGTTTCCGGTATTTGAGCATGCCACCCGGTGTGGGTTCGCATTTGGCCAGAAACGGAACTGCTGAGATTCGCTTTCCCGTCCTCAAGTCGACAGCTCTACTAGAACTCACCCAGTACAGCCCCGTCAGCACGACCACCCAGATGCTGAAACGTGTCGGCATGATCGATGTTTTCGCTGATGAAACGCACGGCGCCATCCACCATCAGGAAGTGAGCGCCTCCCGCATGCATCGATTTAAACCCAAGAGAATAGTTCCACTGGGTATGTGCAGTACAGGCAGAGTTTGTGATCCTGCGGGACGGACCCAGCTGATCACAGGTTGTAAATTCATTGATGGGAGTGAGCGTCATTGTTTCGGCGTTGCAGGTTGACTGGGCATAAGACCAACTCCCCCGGTCTGCGTCCAGGCACGCTGGTAATGTCTCCCCCACCTGAATGGTGTTTGAAGTGCCGTCAAGTACATCAGCAATCCGGATGCTGGCGCCGTGTCGAGAGATCATACCGGAAATATCAGTCTTTAAAAGTGATTTTCCGTAAAGAGTCGACTTCAGTGCATAGACCTCAAAAGGGCTGCAAGCTGTAGAACCGCTGGGGGCTGCCTGTGATCCCATCGAGCCTGCATAATTGCATTGAGCATAACCGCCCCGGGTTTGGTTGTACGGGTCACTGGGGCAGGTGTAAATCGTCATGGGAATTTCCCGCACGATTCGACCATCAGCAAGCGTTGCCTGCGAGGCAGAAGCAGTCGCACCAGACATGTCGATCTGATTAAACAACGGCCCCTGGTCCACGTTCGGTAAGATCCGCACATGCCAGCTCACACGCGGCGGAAGGTCGCGATCTCCCGTTCCACCGATGGGAAACTGCCCGTAAGTTTCATGATAGTTGTGGAGCGCCAGGCCGATCTGTTTCAAATTATTTTTGCAGGTACTGCGGCGTGCCGCTTCACGTGCCTGCTGTACCGCCGGGAGGAGCAAGGCAATCAGAATCGCAATAATCGCGATCACAACCAGTAACTCAATAAGTGTAAAACCTGATTTCTTCCTGCAACTACGGTTCGACATGATAATGACTTTCCTGAAAGAAGTGATTCAAACTGAAGAATAAAAACGGAAATCAACACAACGAGAAATAAAATAACTAAACGAGAATCTCATTTTCACAGACCCACTTTCCCTCGCAGATCTTGCTGCGATGCCTGGTCCCGAAAGCCAGCATCGCACTTGATTCATCTTCACTAAACACATTGATGATAAAGACTTGAGCCATTACGAAGTGTAGCAGCGATCCGCCCAACAGGACCGTTGCGATTTTACAAATCAGGTCCCATTTGCAACGGGTCACATAATTAATCGTACGCGATATGATTAATTCAGGTCCGTTTTAAAAATAATAAGCAATATTTCTGATATTTTGATTCTGAGGCAATAAGGTATTGGTATTAACCATGAGAAACAGAGAACCGTTCCCGATAAGAATCTGTCTCCGCTGTCGAAGCACGATCGTCCAGGTTGTGTTTCTTAATTCGAAATGTCCTCATCAATATGGAGCAACCGACCTGAGTCAGGTTGCGGTCCTCGGAATCACATTCAAAATCAATAAAACAACCTACCTGGTCATCACCTGGCATGTAACCCAGATCACTGTGAGACGTGACAACTCAACCAGTCTGCGAAATGCGTCGCACCAACGAGCGGATTATCGCCGGGTACCAGGCTCTGATCATCCACCGGCGTGCTGAAGTAGAGCGCCCGGGGGTCGGCGATGACTTGTCGCGTGTCGCCGTGAGCCATCAAAAATTGCCGAACGAGGTCGTCCATGCGGATCGAATCGGGACCCGCTACTTCAACTGTGCGATTCAGCGGTTCTGCAACTGCCAGGTCAGCCAAAGCTGCAGCGACATCATCCGACATGATCGGCTGCATCATCGCCGAAGGGAGTCGGACCGTTTCTCCCTCGGCTCCCGATTGGGCAATGGCCCCTGCGAACTCGAAAAACTGCGTTGCACGCACGATGGTAAACGGAATTGTGCCAGCCTTGATCAGTTCTTCCTGGGCCAGTTTCGCGCGAAAGTAACCCATTGCCAGCAGGCGTTCCGTTCCAACAACCGACAAAGCGACATGATGTTTCACCCCCGCGAACGATTCCTCTGCCAGAAGATTCTGCCCTGACGTCTCAAAGAACTCCAGAGACGCCTGGTCCTCGAACGACGGCGAGTTTGCCACATCAACGACCACATCCGTGTCTGTCATCGCTTCACTCAATCCTTCACCGGTGATCGTGTTCACGCCAGTCGACGGCGATGCCGCTACGACCTCATGACCACATTCCCGAAGAATATTTACTACTTTCGATCCAATTAATCCGCTGCCGCCGATGACTACGATTTTCATGATTGACCTTTCTCTGATTTCGAATATTGAACTTGACACTTTGCAGAAATAACTACCGCGACGGTCTCGTTTATTTCAGACACGCCCTTCGAACCCGCTTCGCGCCCGCTTAGTGAGTATTTTGTGGTGGCTGATAATCGCCCGGAACAGTCCGCACTCCGATATTGACTCGATTCCATGCGTTGATAACAGCGACCACCCAGGAGAGATCACTCAGTTCCTGATCGTTGAACTCTTCTCGCAGTTGCGCATGCACGTTTTCAGGTACGAAACGATCTGCAACCCGCGTCAACTCTTCCGCCAGCAGGAGGCCCGCCCGTTCCCGCTCACTGTAATAAGGACTTTCCCGCCAGGCGGGCAAGCCGTAAAGGCGTTGCTCCGTCTCTCCGGCCGCTCGCGCGTCCTTCCAGTGCATGTCGATGCAATACGCGCAGCCATTGATCTGCGAGACTCGAAGTTTAACCAGCTCTCGCAACGACTTTTCGATACTGCACCTGGCCAGATATTTCTCAACGCCCAGCATGGCGCGAAATGCATCGGTGCTCGACTTATCGACGTTGATACGGTTTTCCATCGTTTTTCTCCTGAATTGTTATTGAATTTGGATGAGACCTTTTTTAAGTTTGCTCTCTGCAATACCGTCAGACATCTGCGGTCTGCAATAAAGACGAATGCGGTCTCTATTTTGTGACAATCGCGATCACAAAATCCGGAAACGAGACTGGGAATAAGAAATGGAAAGCAGACGCGTTATGCTCTTCTGGCGGGGGCTGAGTTGAGACTCGCCTGTATATATTCCAGTGCCGCGTGAAATTTGCGCTAATCGATTTTTGTCACAGACCAGCGCAACAACTTGTCCGGGTTGAGTGTCATATACACGGCTTTGACTCCGTCCTCGATGCGCAGCGACACAACATGGATGACAGTTCCATCGTCGATGAATACGACACCGGGGTCTCCATTAACTGTCGTGGCTTGCATTTCACAATTCCGACGTTTCTTATTGAACACACCGGTCAGGAAACGGGAGGACCGGCTGCGGCCGCGAATGACAACGCGCGCAGCCGACACCTTGCCCCCGCCATCGGAGTAAACTTCCGCATCGTCCGTTAGCAGTTGCTCCACGAGGTGAACGTCGCCCGCCCGGCAGGCGGAAACAAATCGTTCTGCCAGCGCATCGACTTCACTCGCCGCTGGTTGAAACCGAGGTTGATTTACCCTCAAACGAGTTTTGGCACGATGCACGATTTGCCGGACGTGGACCTCCGTCTTGCCCAGCACTTCGGCGATCTCAGAGTATTCATAATTGAACACAATTCGCAGCAGGTAGGCGGCGCGCTCGGTCGGAGTCAAGCGTTCCATCATCATCAGGAACGCCTGCCTGAGAGACTCCGCCATCGCACTATTTTCCGCGACGGATTTCGTATCAACGGGTTCAGGCACCCAGGGGCCGATGTATTTCTTATGACGCCGATCCGCCCGCAACTGGTCGATGCAGCGCCGCGTGGTCGTTTTGATCAAAAACCCCTCGGGAGACAGGACCTCCGCGGTTGTCTGCAATCGTAGAAATGCGTCCTGCACGACATCCTCGGCATCCGCCACACTGCCCAGCATCCGATAAGCCACCGACATCATCCGCGGCCGCAATTCGTTCAGATCGTAGTTCATGGGAAACTGGAGTCCTTACAGAGTAGATTGACGCCCATTATACCCTGGCTGACTTCATTCTGTCACCAGAATTCATTGATCGTTAAGGGTGCTTTTCATTTGCTTTCTCAGGGACCGCGATCTCGTGCGCGTCCCGCGGATGCAGCACGACAGCGATCAGGCGCGTGCGTCCCTTCGTGGCTGGATTCTTCGAGACCCGATGCAGGCAGCCCGTCGGCTCGTAGAATGTCTCTCCTGCTTTGAACACCTTCGTCGGCTGATCGTCAATCCCCAGTTCATATTCGCCTTCCAGCACATAAACAAATCCCGGCCCGGGATGACGGTGAGAAACGCCGGACTGTCCCGGTTCTATCGTCACCTCAACAATAGTCGCCTTGGCGTCGTGTCCGTCCAGTTTTTCCTTGATGTTCTGGCTGGAAATGACTCGGACCGACTCCCCCTCCCCGTGGAACCGGCTAAACGCCAGCGCCATGCTGCCGGCTCCCAAAACGACACCCACCATTAGTACAAACACTCTATAAACCATGATTACCTCCTGTTTCGATAAGCTTCTGTCCGGTTTATTGCCGCAACACATGTTGCCGTTCCATAACAAGGACGCCAGGGCGAACAGATTTGTGACAGGCAACCTGATGTTGGCTCACATTTTTTAAAATTATGGGTTCCGCCTGTTGCAGATCATGTACCGTTTTTGCCGAATTCCGCTTCCAAACGGGATTGATTACTTTGTTGCAGTTTGAAATCCTGCAGCGCACAAGCAGGGTCCCGGCCGGAAGAATCAGGACAGAACATCCCCTTCTCCGCAACCAATAAAAAAAGCTCGCAAGCCCTTGTAGATAAGGAGCTTGCGAGCTTTTGTATTTTGAACATTCATCGGACTACATGTTGATTTCGTAACCCTTGCGGTTTTCGCGTGCGAGGAACGAGTTTGCCTGGGCGTCGTTGATGATCTCACGCTTGACGGGATCCCATTGGAGTCCGCGATCCAGTCGCATGGCGATGTTCGAGAGATGGCAGATCTCCAGCATACGATTATGCGACCAGACGTCGGAAATCGGCTGCTTGCGGGAATTCATGGCCTCGATAAAGTTGGCGGTGTGATTCGCGCTGACTTTGCCGCCGTAAACCGCTTCGATGGCTCCTTCCGGCAGGGGATTGTTTTTGAGGTCCTCAACAGGTGCCCCGACAATCTTACCGCGGTTGACGAAGAACCGGCCTTTCGTGCCTTCAAAGAGAATACCGTTATCCCCTTCGCTGGTGATAATCATTTCGACCTCGTTCGGCATATCGACTTTGATGTTGAATTTGGTGGCGGTGTTATACTGATCGTGAACCACCGGGTTTCCATCCTTGTATTCTACCGGCAACGTGAAATCGAGCGGCGTCACTTTGCTCGGTCCCGTATCGGTAGCACCGAGAGCCCAGCAGGCAATGTCAACGTGATGCGCGCCCCAGTCCGTCAGTTTTCCACCGGAGTACTCATGCCAGTTACGGAAGGAATAATGACAGTTACTGTAGAGCGGAACGCCGCCGCCGTAACCTTCACGCATTTTCGGAAGCGCCCGGTAATCCACTTTTGGTGCCGGTCCCAGCCAGAAATCGTAATCGATCCCTTCGGGAACAGAAGCCACGGGAATGACGGGGGAGGCTTCCATACCATTGATACCGCAGGTCACTTTTTTAACCGTGCCGATGCGTCCATCCTTCACCAGAGCGACGGCCTGCAGGAACCGCTGTCCCGATTCCGAGCGTTGCATTGTTCCCACCTGGAAGACGCGGCCTGTTTCCTTGACGACCTTTTCAATCAGTTTGCCTTCGTCAATTGTCAACGTCAACGGTTTTTCACAGTAGACGTCTTTGCCGGCATACATCGCTTCAACCGCGATTTTCGTGTGCCAATGGTCTGGCGTGGCGATCATGACGGCATCGATGTCTTTTCGATCGAGAACTTTCCGATAGTCTTTGTAAGCATCCGGCTTCTTACCCTGCTTCTTTTCTGTTTTTGCCACGTTGTCAGCGAGCACATTCGCGTCGACGTCGGCGAGTGCCGCGAAGTCTGCGAATCGAAATGATTTTGCAGTGATCCCCCAGCCCTGATTTCGCAGACCAATGGTTGCAAAAACCGGGCGGTCGTTCGGTGACTGGTAACCGAACGCGCGATGAGCAGAAGGACAGAAGATACCAGCAGCCCCTGCGAAAGCGGCTCCCTGGAGAAAATTGCGGCGCGAAATTTGTCGTGATGTTGACATCGAGTGAAATCCTCTTGAAGAAATAAATCAGAAGTCATGCAGGCATAAATGGATCAGCATCGCTCCCAGCAATAAGTAGGTCTTGAGAACGGGCCTATCGGGACCATCAATTGTATACTGAATTGCACGTTGAGTACACAGAAAACCGAGCATTTAAAGAATATGAGACAATATGTGATCCGTGACATGACTCATGTTGGCAGAGCACCAGCACGAACGGAAACCTGCGAGTGATTCCGTAGTTCCAGACCTGCTTGAGTTCGCTGGCCTGCGGTAAATCTCACAGTCCAGTCATGAGAAGATGAACAACGACAGCGTCAGTGTGTGAGACGGATCAGTATCACAGTCCGCAGCCGCAACCGGTTTGCCATACCCGTCCGTCTGGCCCCATAATTGGCGTATGTTCGTGTTTCGGTGGGATGGAGTCAGAATTATCATATCCGCCATAGTGAGCAACGGGTGACCAGTCAGGGCTGACTGCAGGTAGTTCGGGAGCCAGAGAGGAATAGTTCTCTGATCCATAAACGACTTTACCCCCCACCATCGTCAACACACTCTCAATACTGCGAATGTCATCTGCCTCGACTTTGAAGTAATCATCGGAGAGTACTGCTAAATCTGCGAAACAATTGGGGGAGAGTGTCCCTTTACGATCGTCTTCGTTACTAAACCAGGCGCTCCCATGCGTATAAAGCCGCAGTGCTGCTTCACGCGTCATGCAATCTTTCGATTCGTGCAATACACTACCGCCAACCGTTTTTCCGGAAACCATCCACCACAGACAGGTCCAGGGGTGGTAGCTGGCAACGCGCGTCCCATCCGTGCCTGCACCGACGGGAATGCCCATTTTCAGCATTTCGTGAATGGGGGGAGTTCGCTTGACTGCTTCCGGTCCATATCGTCGAATAAAATATTCCCCCTGGTAGGCCATTCGATGTTGAATTGCAATGCCCCCTCCAAGCGATTTAATTCGTTCAAGATTTCGTTCTGAGACGGTCTCGGCATGATCGATGAACCATCTTAATCCGTCAATCGGATGCTCTCTGTGAACACGCTCAAACACGTTCAGAAACCGGTCGATCGTTTCATCGTAAGTGGCGTGAATTCTCCAAGGCCATTTTGCTTCCGCCAGTTTCAGTACAATCGCTTCCAGCTCGGATTCCATGAATGGTTTCAAATCAGGACGAGGCTGGAGAAAGTTTTCGAAATCAGCGGCGCTCCAGACAAGATTTTCACCTGCACCGTTGACGCGCAGCAAATCGCTCCCCTCACCCGGTCTGGTCATACCAAGCCAGCGCGCGTAGTCGTCTAATTCCTCACCGGGTTTTTGAGCAAATAAGCTGTATGCAATCCTCAAAGTGAGGGTACCATCTGCTTCCAGTTGTTTAATTACTTCGTAATCATCCGGATAATTCTGTCCGCCACCGCCGGCGTCAGAAACACTGGTTACACCAAATCGATTCAGCTCTCGCATAAAGTGCCGCGACGAGTTTAACTGATCATCCCTCGACAACGTGGGAGCATTGGCAATCGTTGAGTACAGGATCAGTGCATTGGGCTCAGCGATCAGCAACCCGGTAGGATTCCCGCGCTGATCCCGGGCAATCAAACCACCAGGCGGATTCGGGCTTTCATGAGTGAGACCCAGAACGCGAATCGCCGCTTTATTCAGCATTGCAGAGTCGTAAAGATGCAGCAGGAAGACTGGTGTATCAGGGGCAGCCTCATTCAGCTCTTGAAATGTCGGCAACCTCCCTTCCGCAAATTGAAATTCATTCCAGCCGCCTATGACGCGAACCCACTGTGGTGGAGGCGTCCGCAATGCCTGCTCTTTCAATTGCCGGAGCGCTTGAGAGATTGTGGGCACGCCGTCCCAGCGTAGTTCGAGATTGGAAAACAACCCGGCACGAATGACATGCAAATGCGAGTCGTTCAATCCGGGAATGACGCGACGGTTTTCAAGATCGATTTTTGCAGTCTGGTGATCAGCAAACGCCAGAATTTCATTATCTGTACCAATCGCCTGAATGCGTCCCTGAGAGATGGCGACGGCCGAAACCTCAGGACTGCTTGCATCCTGAGTTGTGATGCGCCCACGATACAGAATAGTCTCAATAGACATAGTCATTTCCCCAGAAAAAACTTGTGAAACCAGATCACGTCTCATCAGCCGCCACTAATTGAATTTGACATGCACGCGGGATCACATGCTTCCGACACAGCTTATCCGGTTACTTTACGGGCGGCTGACGCCTTATGAACCATGGTGTAACAATATTCGATGCCAATACCATAGGCACCGCCATGTTCACGAAACAATTCCATTAAAGCGTTGTAGTGATCTCGTTTGGCCCAGTCGCGTTGAAATTCGAGAACCGTTGCAATAGTAGTCATGCGCACCGCCCCTGCTTGAACCATCCGAGACAAAGCAGCATCGTGTGCGGCCTGCGATGTGCCACCGCAAGCGTCTTCCACTACATAGATATTGTAACCTTCATCAATCATATTTAAGGTCGGCCAAGTAATGCAGACCTCGGTCCACAAGCCAGACATGATAATGTTCTTTTTACCTGTCGCTTTGATTGCCTCACGAAATTCATTGGTATCCCAGGAGTTCATTCCGGTGCGTTCGATGGGTTCCTGATCGGGAAACACGTCTAGCAGTTGCGGCCACATCGGGCCGCTGAAGGAATCTGTCTCAACGGTTGTGAGAATGGTCGGAATTCCAAACTCCTTCGCGCCCTTCGCCAGCATCAGCACATTGTTGACAAGCAGCTGTCGATCAATATTATTGCTGACCCCAAATGCCATTTGTGGCTGGTGATCAATAAAGACCAGAGCACAGTTTTCAGGCGTAAGAAGTCCACCATCGGTGTGGGGAAGTATGTTTTGCATCTCGTATCTCCTTATTGGTGTCCGCAAAATGGTTAGTTAATGAATGAATTTTTCTAATCAATCAGAATTCGTAAAAAGACGCTACCTGAACTTTAAGTGACCTCATCAGTTAACAAAGACTCTTACTGGCACTGTGATGGCAACATAAAAAGCATTCCAGATTGTACTTGTCCAAATGGCTTGCACTATGAATTGTAGATTAATTTTTCGATTTAGATTTCTTTTCAGGGAACGGGGTTGCCTGAATCTGAGGCTTTCTTCAGCGACCATCAATTGTAGTATATTGAATTGTACTTTGAGTACACTGTAAACAGAACATATAGAGAATATGGGACAATTCGTAATCGATAACATGACTCATGTTGGCAGAGCACCGGCACGTACGGAAACCTGCCAGCGGTTTTCCATGCGCTGTCACTCGATCCGAATGGCCTGGGAGCCTGGCTAAGAGCGAATATACCGCTGGACCATTTGAAGCATAATGAATCTGTCAATCGGTTTACTCAGATAATCATTACATCCACATTCAATGCAGCGGGTCATATCCCCCTGCATGGCATCTGCCGTTAATGCAATGATGGGACCCATATAGCCGAGTTTGCGAAGTTGCCTGGCGGATTCATAACCATCGAGTTTCGGCATCTGCATGTCCAGCAGGATCAGATCAAAGACGAAGTCTTTCCGCATCGCTTCGGCCACAATTTCAACCGCTTGCTCACCATCGACGGCCTCGGTCACTTTCGCGCCCGTCTGTGTTAGAAAACGTCTGCTGAGAAAACGAATATCACGGCGGTCATCAACGACGAGGACGTGACAGTCAAGGATAAACTCTTCTGTTGATTCAGATCGATTGGTTGATTCTGCGATGAGCGTGGGCTGAATCATCTTCACACCTTCGATATCACCGGTATCAATCGTCGCGGTAAAGGTACTCCCCTTCCCGCTCTCGCTTTCCACGCTGATTTCACCACCGAGCATTGTTGCCAGCCGCTGGCTGATCGCGAGCCCGAGACCAGTGCCGCCGAATTCGCGATTGACTGTATGATCGCCTTGAGAGAACGGTTGAAACAATCGCTTGAGTTGACGTTTACTCATCCCAATGCCGGAATCAATGATTTCAAATTGAAGTGTGTGATTGCTGTATGAGACAACAACTTTCACACTACCTTTCATCGTGAACTTGATCGCATTGCCGACGAGATTGATCAGAATTTGCTTCAGTCGTTTCGGGTCGGTCTCAATTTCCGCAGGGATCTGCCCCTGATAAGTGACGTCCAGCTGCAGCTGATTTTCAGTCGCTCTGACTTCCATAATCGAGCGGACGTCTTCGACAAGGCGATCTGGTGCAAATCGCTCACGAATGATGTCCAGTTTACCAGCCTCAATTTTGGATAAGTCCAGAATATCGTTGATGATATCCAGCAGAAAATCGCCGTTGTGACGAATCGTTCGCAGATGTGCGGCCGCTTCTTCATTTTCAACGAGCTCAGACACCAGATCGGCGTAACCCAAAATCGCAGTCATGGGAGTACGGATTTCATGACTCATATTGGCCAGGAATGCACTCTTGGCTTCGTTGGCCGCTTCGGCCATCTCGCGTGCTTCTTTGAGCGACTGTTCAAACTGGCGTTGTCGGGTAATGTCCAGCAGAGTGCCAATGATCTGGATCGCTTTTCTGCGCTTCCCGCTCCCTGTAAAAACCGGCTTGACGTGTAATCGAACCCAGCCTGTCTCCCCCCCGGGGCGAATGACCCGGTGGTCCAGGCTATCGTTCATCCCCTCTGGTAGCACGAGCAACTTCTGAAAGTGCATCGAATAAGCTTCACGGTCGTCAGGATGAACCCAGTCTGGAATATCTCCCACGTGCATGTGCTGGTCCGCGTCTTCAGGCAGCCCCAGCATCCGTTTCATTTCGGGAGAATAAGAAACCGTGTCCTCTACCAGATTCACGTGCAGCATTCCGAATCCGGCAGCTTCAGCCGCATTACGTAAACGCTCTTCGCTCAGTTTAATCACCTGTTCCGACTCTTTACGCTCTGTAATATCGGTGTTGGTTCCAAACCACCTCAGAATATTACCTGCCTGATCGCGAATTGGGACGGCACGCGAAAGAAACCAGCGATAATCCCCTTCTTTCGAGCGCAAGGGAAATGTATCTTCCCAAACCTCACCTGTGTCCCAGGAATGCTGGATATGCTTGACCACTCGATCCACATGATCGGGATGTTGTACTTTCATCCAACCCCAGCCCTGCATTTCCTCCAAGGTCGTACCCGTGTATTCAAACCAGCGTTTATTATACCAGAAAACCAACCCCTTCTCGTCCGCCATCCAGGAGAACTGTGACATATTGTCGGCCAGATCGCGGAATCTGGATTCACTCTTTCGTAAAGCCTCTTCAGCACGCGCACGATCGCTGATATCCACTCCCGAGGGAATCAGATATTCAACTTCGCCATTTTTGTCGAATACCGGTGCCATCATGAAATCGATCATCAGGCGCTGGTCTGTCCCTCCAAGCCCCGCCGCATAGAGAGGCACGTCGAACCGAACAACCTCTCCCGCAAATCCTTTTTCCATGGCATCGCGCATTTTTTGCGCAATGGCAGGGTCGTAAGTCCACCACGCACATTCGGCGAAATGTTTTCCAATCACATCATCTCGCGTCACGCCGGCGATACGCATTGAATCATCATCGACTTCCAGCAGCTTCCCATCGCGACCAATCACGCCAACAAGCCCCAGCTGATTGTTGATGACCCGGCGCAGATGCGCTTCACGGTCGACCAGCTCGGTTTCCGTTCTGGCACGTTCAATGCGGACACACAGACGGTTGGCAATCTCCTGCAATAAATCCAATTCATCCGTCCGCCACACATACGCGTCAGGCTTCAATGCCGAGACGACAAACTTGACCCCCCGGTCGGTGACATAAGCGGAATTGCAATAAGCGCCGACACCGATCGACCGAAATTTTTCGGCAAGCAGTGCATCCTGCTGGTCATGCTGCGTATCTGAAAGGAAAATTTGCTCACCGGAAAAGAGCTTGATTCGTTCGTCTTCGGAATGAAAATCGCGGACCGCATGCCTGCCCACAATTGTTTTCAATGATGGGGCATGATGCTCAAAGAGGATGTCGGCGTTTTCCACTTCTGCGTCGAACTCGACAATCAGACAGCGTGAAAGATTCAGAAACTCTGCCGTTTGCCTTACAGCCACTTCCATCAATTCGGTGACGGAAGTCAGTGGAATCATCTGAGTCTGAAGGTCTGCCAGAAAAGCAAGATTCAATTCCGCGCGTTTGCGTTCAGTAATATCCTGGGCTATCAGAATTGCGTAAGACGGAACTGCAAAATGAACATTGTATTCGAAATAGACCTGTTTGCGAGCACTGATCCAACGAATTTGGCCTGTAGGCAGAATGATTCGATAGTCCAGATCACAGTGACCATCGCTGCCTGGAACAAGGTGTTCCTGAACCTGAGCATTTACGGCATCACGATCTTCGGGATGAAAAGTGGCCTGCCATTCTGCTCGCGACACTGTCAATTCTTCATGCCCCAGACCGTACAATGCGGCAGCCTCGGCGGAAAGCGTGATTGAATCATTTCGGTAATCAACGCGGCCCAGTCCCAGGTTCGCCACCTCAACCCCCAGGGTTAACTGCTGCCGGGATTCCCGTATTTCCTGTTCTGCCTGTTTGCGAGCATCGATATCCGTATTCATTCCCACCCAGCGCAAAATCGCCCCGTCGTAACCACGTTGCGGAACAGCGCGGACCTGCATCCATCTCCACTCGCCCGTATGATGCCACAGACGATACTCGCCTGAGAAGGTCTCAATATTCGCGACGGCAGATTTCCAGGCTTGAATCGTCGGCTCGCGGTCATCTTCGTGAACCACGTCCAGCCAACCCAGATTTTTCCACTGGTCGAATGTCTGACCGGTAAATGCACGCCAACTCGGGGAATCCTCCGTGACGATACCTTCGGGATTCGTAATCCACACGATTTGTGCTGACGCATCCACAAGTAACTGAAACAATTCCTGACTGTTCTGCAACTCCGTCACGTCAACAAACGTGACCACGATCCCTTCGAAGTCGCCGGCATGAGACTCATACGGCAGAACGCGACGGATAAAGGCCCGGCCAGTATTGGAAATCACCGTGTCTTCCACCGCGGAACCATTCTGAATCGTTTCAAAGTCGGGCAACGGCGGCATGTGTTCGACCAGCGGCACGAAGTTTTCGAGCGGACGTCCGACATCGGCGCTGATCAATGCGTAAATTTCCGAAATCGACGGAGTAAAACTGCGAATCAGCAGATCCTCATCCAGAAACACTGTCGCAATTTGAGTGCTGCGTAACAGATTTTCCAAATCACTGTTGGCCCGCGCGATCATTTCAATCCCGACGCTGATCTCTTCCTTGGAGGACTCCAACTCTTCGTTGGTCGATTGCAGTTCCTCATTCATCGACAACAGCTCTTCATTCGACGACTTCAGCTCTTCATTTGCCGCTTCCATGTCCTGCATCGACTTTTCAAGGTCATCCCGCGTCGTCTCCAGTTCGCGTTCCAGCTGGGCTATGATCGAATCCGCGTCCTGCGAAGATTTCGTCAGCGGCTCATCGACTTCATCCCGCTTGAACGGAAGTCCTACATCGTGAAACACGATCATGAACAAACCATCTTCTTCACCCAGTCGCGGCATGGGCTGGACGGTGAGCATGACCCGCTGAATTTGATCTCCTTCACGGATCGACAGATTTTCGTGTTGCACTTTGCGACGCGTCTTTTTGGCCTCGGCAAGGGCAGTTCGCAATCCGATGCGGAGTCCGCTGGCGGCCATTTTTATAATATTGTTCTGGAAGTCGCCATCACTCAATGCCAGATATTTTTGCATATTAGCGGCAGCGTTTAAAATTTGACCCGACTCATCGATGACACACGACTTAGGCGAAAACTCGTCCAGCAGAATTCGCTGTCGAATATTACTCAAATCCACATCCAGTTCGGGCTGATTGCCATTGCCCGCCACAGGATTCAATTTGCCTTGACGGAGACTGAATGCCGCGGCAGATCCGACGGCTGTCCCTTTACGTTGTGAGATACGGAATCTGGGGTCGAGTGGCCGGAACAACTCGCCGTGCGCGGTGATGTTCTCGCTTGGTCCGAGAAACAGATAACCCGAGGGACGTAGCGCGTAGTGAAACAGCGGGATCAGCTTATTTTGCAAATGCGGCCCGAGATAGATCAGGAGATTCCGGCACGAGATTAAATCCAGACGGGAAAAAGGCGCATCACTAATCAGGTTGTGTACCGAGAACAACACATTATCGCGGATCTCTTTTGTGACCTGGTATTGTTTTCCCCGTTTGACAAAGAACCGCTTCAATCGCTCAGGTGAGACATGCTCTTCAATGCCGACCGGATAGATGCCGGCCCGTGCGACCTGCAACGCCCGTTCGTCGATGTCGGTCGCGAAAATTTGCACTCCCGGTGGCGATTTCATTTCGTCCATCACTTCGCGACACAGCATCGCCATCGAGTAGGCTTCCGATCCATTCGCACAACCTGCCACCCAAATCCGTACGTTTTCATTCGGCGGACTCTTCGCAAATAACCGGGGCAGTACTTTTTCAGCGAGTGAGACAAACGCATCCGGATCTCGAAAAAATGCAGTCACACCAATCAGCAGTTCCCGAAATAAGGTCCGGGTCTCGTCATCGTTTCCCTGCAGAAAAGCCACATAATCATCTGCCGAGGCAATTTTCAGCACCTGCATACGTCGCTGGATGCGCCGCGACAGAGTGCTGATCTTGTAGTGCTGGAAGTTATGACTGGTGATATTCAGGAGAATTTTCGTAATTTGTGGAATCACATCTTCAATCTGATCCTGCAGCCGGATCAGTGAATCAGTGCCGCCATAATTCTGCAGATGCTGTCCGTATTGCAGTAACTCCCGCGCGATTTCTGCCGGTGTGAGCACATGATCGGCTACTCCGGTTTTCGCAGCGCTACGCGGCATACTGTCAAACTTTGCCGAGCCTGGTTCCTGGGCAAATGTCAGCCCGCCGCTGTCGCTGATCGCTTTGAGTCCCAGTGTTCCGTCACTACCGGTGCCGGACAAAATCACGCCCACGGCACGTTCACCTTGATCACTGGCGAGGGATTGCAGAAAATGATCGATGACAAGCGTCGAATGTCCAGATTCCTCATTCGGGAGGAAACTGACAATGCCATCCTTGACTTCCAGCAGTTTTTGGGGCGGGCAGACGTAAAGTGTCCCCGGTTCAAGCCGGCCTCGATCCTTAATCTCTGCGATCTTCAGCGGAGTACGTTTCGTCAGCAACTCGCCCAACAGCGCATTGCTGCCCGGATCCAGGTGCATGACGAACACGATCGTGAGGTCTGCCGCATCACCGAGTGCTTCGAGTAATTGCTCAAACGCTTCCAGTCCACCGGCTGACGCACCGACGCCAACAATGATCTGCTGATCGCTACTCTGTTGACGGTTCTGCTCCATCACTAGCCTTTACTGTCGTTAATACTGGTGTGTTCGAAAAGTAAAAGTTGCTAAGCAAAGACCTGAACAGACTCTCGCTTCACGTCACTGATGTCATCTTCAATGTTATCAGGACTCATGCTGCCCTGTTGAATTTCGTAATCGTGCAGCACGTTGAATACGTCGTGCCTGCAACTCGTCGGTTGTTACTTCCTGCGAATACCGCCAGACCATCTCAACCATTATGGCATGATTAATTGGTTTTGACAAATAATCATCACAGCCTCCATCGAGACAGCGGTCGCGGTCTCCTTTCATCGCATCCGCAGTCAGAGCGATAATCGGCAGTTCCAGGCCCGCTGAACGTAGTTGTGCAATTGCCTGTAACCCGTCAACATGCGGCATCTGCATGTCCATCAGAATCACGTGAAACGGTTCTCCGGCAGTCTGCGCGGCAAGTGCGGCGTCGACCCCTTGCTGGCCGTCTTCCGCAGTCGCAACAGTTGCGCCTGCTTTTTCCAGAAAATGCTGACTGATGTGACGCACATCGCGGCGGTCATCCACCACCAGAACTCGACAGGTCAACTTGCGATCTTTCGTAACCGGTTGCGACAGGTCAGCAGACTGTGACACAATATCAGGCTCAATGAGTGCAATTCCTTTGAGTGGCCCCGTGGGCAAACGAACGTAAAATACAGATCCCTGACCGGGTTTACTCTTGACCTTAAGGGTGCCCTGCAGCATCTGAACCAGTCGCTTGCTGATTGCCAGCCCCAATCCACTGCCGCCGTAAGAACGTGTGACTGAGGAATCTCCCTGCGAAAACGGTTTGAAAAGTCGCTTTATCTGTTTGTCGCTCATTCCAATGCCGCTGTCACGTACTGCAAACTCGATGACGGGAGTCTCCGCAGCGGAATCAAACCTGACGACCAGAGCCACTTTCCCCTGATCTGTAAACTTTATCGCATTTCCGATCAGATTGATCAGCACCTGACGCACACGAGTCGAGTCGGCCAGGATAAACTCAGGCACCTTCCCGGCAAATTTAATTTCGAGCTGCAGATGTTTTTCATCCGCGCGAACCTGCATGAGCGTTTGAATTTCACCAACCAGTTGCGGAAGAGAAACCTGCTCCAGGTCGACATCCAGCTTGCCTGCTTCGATACGCGACAAATCCAGAATATCGTTAATCAGATCTAGTAAGTGTTCGCCATTGCGCTTCATGATGTTGACGCAATTTCGATTGTCAGGATCCTGTAAATGCCCTAACAGAACGTCAGCGTACCCCAGAATTGCTGCCATCGGCGTGCGAATCTCATGGCTCATGTTCGCCAGGAATTCACTCTTGGCAAGGTTCGCCTGCATGGCCTGCTGCTCGCTGTGACGCAGGGCTTCCTCCATCACCTTACGGTCTGTGATATCCTGCACGATCGAACTGACAGCCCAGACTTCTCCCTCGACATTCGTCAGCGGGTGAAAATTGGCCAGCCAGCAACGCACTTCGCTGCTGGCCGGAGTGGTACCATAGACTTCGTAATTTCGAATCGGCTCACCAGTCCTGAATACATCTTCGTAAAGTGGACGGAGCGTGTCTGCGATCCCGGGCAGCAACTCATAATATTTCTTACCGAGGTGGTCTTTGCGCGAAATGCCGTTAATCCGGGCGAGCGCCTCATTGATTCGCAGGAATTGATGCTGACGATCAATCAAACTCATACCAACGGGAGCAGTGTCGTAAATCAATTCGAGTTCTCGCTGCTGGCGGCTCGCTTCTGCTTCGGCGACACTCAGGCTTTCTTCCGCCATTCGTTGCTCATGAATGTCGCTGACTGTACCCACCCACTCCAGGATGCGACCATTCTGGTCGAATACAGGGACCGCTTCGATAATCACGGGTCGGTAGCTCCTGCTCTCGGCGTGCCAAATGTGACCGTGCGTGCGGTGACCGGACCGGTTTTCCACCGCGTCGCTCCAGAAAGAGGTTAACTCAGCACGGTCTTCCAGCAGCATCGCATTCAGCCATCCGTTACCTTGATGTTTCTCCCAACTCTGACCCGTAAAACGCTGCCACGATGTTTGCGGCACAATGAATTTTCCGTGCGGATCGGTCGTCCAGATGATGCTGCTGGTCCCGCTCATAAATGCTTCGTAGCGAGACTGCATCCACCGCAAGTCCCGTTCGATTTCTTTACGTTGTTCAACTTCTTCGACCAGTCGTTTATTCGTGACAGCAATCGACGGCAAATGCAACAAACGAGGCATATACCGGATCAACACGATGACAGTACCCCAGGATACGATGGCCGTGGCCAGCTTGAGCAATCCCGAAACACGATAAATCGGCGACCAGAATATGACTGCTTCGACGAGATGCACTGTTCCGCACAACAGAATGAATGCGGCGAACAGCCAGAACAGCTTGGGAAAGGGAAGGTCCTTCCGCTTGCTGGCGAAATACAACAATACGATTGGTATGGCCGTATACGCAGACCAGGTGCCGAGATCCGAAACTATATGCAGCCAGCCTTCCGCGTCACTCCAGTTCCCACAGTTCCAGCGCGCGGGATAGTCGGATGTATCAAAAAGTCTGGAGAAAAACTCGCCCATCGCCTCAGCCTTTATTTATTTCAGCAGAGAGGACTTTTGCGAACGCGCCCCAATCTGACTCATGGTAACAGGAATCAATCGTAACGGGGTGTCTTGTCTGATTCAGCAGTCTCGACATGTCCCACTTGCGGAGCGTCGATCGAGGGAGGGCAGGAAAATCCACCATCTGCAAGACACGAAACATCTCTCGAAATGGGACACTCACAACATCCAGACACCTTGGCCGCATACGAAAAATACCTTAGGAATAGTTATAAAGACGACCGAAGTTAAGAAAGCTCACAGTTTAATAAAAATCACAGAACAGCCACAAAATCGGATTACTCGTTTACGATCGAATCATCTTCGATGACTGCCTGCAACTGCTTTAATACAAAATGCGGATCCAGCCCGATTTGCCGACAGACATATTCAAGCGATTTACCCTGGCAGGACTGATCCACGCCCAGGGAATCCAGCACGCATTGTACTTCAGGATATTCGATGATCCATTCCACAACACTGGATTCAAGGCCTAAGTTTATCATCGGAAATTATCCTTTAAAAAAGATAAGCGGCGGCGAATCTCAAATGTAATCAGAGTGACGCGAAATTAAATCGGCATTCATCCCACGGGAATCAATGCCGAGCAGTTTATCCCTTCAAAGCTTCCCGTTTTTCACGGATCAGACGAATGTGATGCGGAATATGATTGGTAATCCGGTCCAGTAAGTCAGCGACAGTCACTTTACCATCGTGCGTATGAATACCGGTGCGCTGGAACTGTTCGGGACAGAGTGTTTTCAAAATCCGGGCGGCCTGCAGACGCACGGCGGTGATGAGTTGAATTTCCTCTTCAATATCCCGATCTCCATACGCCAGACGTTCTGCGAACAGATTATGATCACCTCCTGGGATTAGCGGATTTTCTTCAGCGATAATCCACTTCATTCGATCTGCATAAACCGGCTCAAAATCAGCGATGTGACAGATCACCTGCCGCGTGGACCATTTGCCCGGAACCGGTGCAGCATCGATGTCCGCAGCCGACATGCCGGCGATCGCCTGACGTAATTCATCCGGCCCGGCCAGATATTCTTCAATGCGTTTTGAGACATCCATGTTTGACCCAGTCACAGTCTGAAATAAAGATTGAAACTTTACGAAAATACGTTCCCCCATCTCTGAGGAACCAAGTGTATTATCGCCTCTGGTTCACTGTTATTCAACCGTTGGATCTCTCAACATCACAAAGGGACAGACAGAAAACGATCTTATCTGCTGCCCGGAGGTCGCCCCTGTGATCCCCCCCGACCATTGCGCGGCGGTCGGCCTTCACGCGTCAGCTCTGATTTTCCGATGCCCCCTTTGATGGTTCCCTCTGCATTCTCTTCGGCTGTTTTTCCCAGAATGATATCAAAGTTCGCCGCCAGTTCACCGAGTTTTGAATCGGGCAGCGGTTTAAAATCAACCAGAATCGACTGACGCAGTTGCGGGTCCCGAATCTGACGGTACACACCATCCTCTGCATTGAGTTCGTGTCCGTTGATTAACAGCTGAGTCGTCAGAATGCGCTGTCCGTTTTTGCTGACGGCAACATGAATGTGCGGAGTACGGAAACCGCGCCCGGCCCGATAGGGAACCGGTTTAATCGTACGGAAATAATACTGGCCTTTGGAATCCGTCAAAAACCGGCCATAACCTTGAAAATTCCCGTCCCGGCCCTCTTTATTTTCTCCCCGCGTGTGAATGTAAGACGCTTTATTATCAACCTGCCAGATTTCGACAAACGCGTTCCGCAGCGGCTCCCCGCTGGCACTCAGAACCTTACCGGTCAGATAGGTAATTTCTCCCACAGCGGGAGTAATCGCATCGTTGATCACCAGCAGGTCGTTGTCGGTATCCAGAGGCATTTTATCGGGATAAAAAGGCCCTTCTGTCATCGCCGGCGTACGCGTCAACTCTTCCGCCATTAAGCCGGGCGTCGTGAAAGCCGCCATGCTGAAGGAAGACCATTTTAAAAAAGACCGTCGATCCCAGTTTGCTAATGGAACGTTCATCTTAGATTCCCCGTCTGACTGTAAGAAATTTCGTTTACCGGTAAACCATTTTAGCATGAAACCCCCCACCGGGAAGAACGTTTCGCAGAATCGGGAAGATCCGTCACAATTTTTGGAGAGGAGGGATTCAGAATGGGAATCTCTCTGGCCATTTGGACCGAGCATCAGAGACCGGGAAACGCGATAGTAAAACGCAATGCACTCTAATAGAGGGTCGACATTTCTTTCAGCAGATCAATGTCGAACGAATTGGGAATCGTCACCAGCAGTGTATTGTGGCCATCATCTTCGAATTTGATCGAATTCAGAGGCATTTCACTGTCTTTCTTTTTGATCAGAATGACATTCTTGTCGCGAATCAGAAAAAAGTGTTCTGCGAGCCCTTCCTCACTGGAAGTCACAAACATCAAGACCCCCTTTTCCAGCCTGACAGACTGGACTTTTTGAAACAGGGTCGTCTTGGCAAACGGGTGGGTTCCACTCTGGTGGCTTGCAATGCGATGCGAAATCAGAGCCGGATCTTCCCGACTGGCCCCCGGGTCCTCAACCAGAAATAAAAGGGAGAAACAAAACAAAATGATCACGATCGATGCAGTGGTGGTAAGCATATCTTTCAATTGAGCCAACTCCCACTTTCGGTGCCCTCGAAAGCTGAAATACGTTTTATGCGACAGCGATAAACTTCCGGAACAGTAATCAATCCCTCCGGATAACATGACTCTGTTAGACATTTATTAAGACGCGCGGCGTTCCCTTTTTTGCTTGAATCGTTCTCTCTTTTCCTCAAAAAACAGATAGTCATTTGAGGAAACTGGAGCTGCAGCAGGGAATCTTAACCGTGGTTCCACAGCCTTGAAGATATATTGTATATATCAGAAAGAAAACATAAATCGCAAAAAAAAGACCGATCCGAGCGAAATTCTCCTCGATTCCACGATTCGTTCTCTCCCCTGCCCGTTGAAAACAACATTTGCAAATCATCCCCTTCCCTAGACTCGATTTACTTCACGCATTGTTCTAACATTGGTAAACTAAATTGACGACGCGAGTACCTGGAGTTCCCGATCCGCTTTGAAAATGCATCAGCGCGATCCATAAACAACCGTGTTTATTCACTTTAACATGAGGAATTGCACCTTGAAGACCTACCCCCCTTACTCAGGCCTGACCCTGATGACCTGCCTCTGTCTCAGCCTGTCGATCGGCAATCAGGCTTTCGCAGAACCTGCCAAAGCACAACAGGCACAAATTTCAAAAGCGAGCGCCGAAATGGCGTCTGCCGCCAATCGCTTCCTGGCCTCGCTCACACCGGAACAACGCAAGCTGGCTGTATTTGATCTGGATAGTGAAGAACGTACCAACTGGCACTTTATCCCCGACTTTGCCATCAAGCCAGACGGCCGCCACGGTCTGCCGATGACGCAGATGTCCGCACAACAGCGGATCTTCGCTGTCACGCTGCCTGCCACCGCTTTGTCTCACCGGGGTTATCTGGAAATGATGTCCATCCGGGCTCTGGAACAGGTTCTGTTCGAACTGGAAGGCAGAGAGCATCGCAACCCCGAACTGTATTATGTCTCGATCTTCGGCAAGCCGGATGCCAAAGGAACCTGGGGCTGGCGGTTTGAAGGGCATCACCTGTCGGTGAATGTGACAATCGTCGATGGCAATAAATTTTCGGTTACCCCTTCCTTTTTCGGCTCCAACCCGGCGACCGTGAAAGAGGGGCCTCTGAAAGGCGTGGAAGTTCTCCGGCAGGAACAGCAGCTGGCTCTGAATCTGGTGAAGTCGTTTAATCCGGATCAGCTGGCGATTGCCACGATCGACACGGCAGCCGTGGATCAAAAACTGCTCGCCAAAAGCGTGCTCAAAGAGATCCTGACGACCGACGACCCCGTCGTCGATAAAGGCCTGATTACTCACAAGGGGATTCAATATGCAGACCTGGACCCCAAACAGCAGAAAACGCTGCTCAGTCTGGTCAACACCTACCTGGGCCGTTTCCGCCCGGAACTTCTCAAAGGAACACACTATCTGGGCAACCTCAGAGACGGCGACCATCTCTACTTCGCCTGGAGTGGCGGCCAGAAACGGGGTGAATTCCATTACTACCGGATTCAATCCAAATATTTCCTGATCGAATTTGCGAATACGCAGAACGACGCCAACCACGTGCACGCCGTCTGGCGCGAATTCGACGGCGATTTCGGACGCGATCTGCTGAAAGAACATTTCAAGAATCATCATCAGAAGTAAACTGATCACCTGATTTAAGAATCAGATTTTCCCAAACAGGGAGAGCGCCCGCCGCCCTCCCTGTTTGCATGCGCCTCCAACCCTGAGCGGCTCGGCGCCAGCCGCCGGTAGAATGCTATCCGACAAATGATAGAACACACACCACCCCTAAACGGCACAGCGCAATGAGCCGCAGGGCGTTAGCCCCGGTTCCTCCCCATTCCATTTTCGACTCCCCATTTTTTACTACCACGAAAGCACACGAAAACAGAACACGGGACAGAATGAAGTGAAATGTTCCCGAATACAATTCGGTTCGGTGGCACTGTTGGCTTGCCAACAGTGAAAAATAATCACATCCCCTCCCCCATAACGAAACCCTCACGTCTCCCCCCGCCAGTAAAACCACACCCCTCAAAAAAACATTCCCTACATCAAAAAACAAACCAACCCTGAGCGACACGGCGCCAGGTAGCGTTTCTTGAATCGTTCTGAGGTTGATTCTCAGGAAAGTCCTCTTGACCGAGATTGACTTGAACCGCGGCTAACGCCGTAGGGCTGATCTTGTTTTTTTGAAATGAGCCGCAGGGCGTTAGCCCCGGTTCCTCCCCATTCCATTTTCGACTTCCAATTTTTTTACTACCACAATATAAACATCCTCCTGTAAATCCCCTTTTTAACTGCCGACATTGAATAAGATGAACTTGACTTCGACCTGCCGTTCCACATGCTGAAGCGTCTTAAGCGTCGCGCGCACGAGAATTACAAAAGATTCACCGAAACATCCCGCAGCAGTGCCGCAAACACACTATCAAACCGACTGGTTTCAGACCGATTTCCCAAAACGCTGCTCAGATACACCCCGGTTTTCGTTGACGTTCGCAGACACTTCATAAGCGTTCGCGGGAACTTCATCAGACTTCGCAGTACGTTCCATTGACGTTCAAAGTACCAATTCATACTCCCCCCTTGACAGCCCCGCGCCCCTGCAGAAAATCGTGCACACTCGCATGAGGCAGAACATGATGCCAGGTACAATCCGCTGTATGACATCCCCCCGCGTGTAAAACAGCGTCGTAGAAGCAGCCCCATACAGCCGCCCGCCAGAACCAGCACACCCATCAGAAAAAACCATCCCCACCCTGAGCGGCAAAGCGCTGGCTGCCGTTTTTTAACCGCCCAAAGGTCAATGAAAACAAATTCTACCCGATCCCCGCTCACCCGCTGAGATGAAAATCGTGAAGCTGATGGAATGAGCAGACAATGCAAGAGACGGACCGACCATCAATTCAGAATGGACAGGTGATCGATGCCAGGCAAGCACGCGACCGGGAGCCACCGTCCCGGACAGCTTTGGCGGTTCCATCCTGCTGCATCAGGCCGGCAGAGATCATGGTCGCCGGTTTATTGGGTTTGAGATTGAAAAACGGTGGTGTGAAGCGGCGGTAAATCTGTTGGCTCAAGGGGTTTTGTTTTGAGTGATTTCAGCCGTGTTAAATACCAACTGCTTGAATGAGTTCAATGAATTTTGATTCTCAAGATAATTTTTTCATACACAATAGGTTCCAATTCAGGAAGCGATCAGTGCACGTATGAGTTTTTCAAAAATCAAATAAGAAACGGAAAGAACAAGTGTCCCGTGTGCCAGTCAAGAGTGGATCTCTTCTACTGAGCAGACCTGCACTCATAATTCATACGCGCGCTGACTTGTTCGTAGAATTTTCAGATACTCTACTGAAACAAAGTGATTTTCGTGTGGAAATGGAGCAGGCACTCCCGGGGAAGAGGCCATGCCAGATTGATTCAATGCGATTGCCTGTGAGCGACGCTTGGTCTTATTTTCTTAACTTTGCTATTGTTAATTTTAGATTAATACTCCCCCGAGTCTGTAACGTTCGGGAAGTGAGAGCGACATACCATTAGGGGGGTGTTACAGAAACACTCCAGGTAAGTGAAAGGAATGTTGGGTCATGAGGGAACCTGCGATTGTCCCGGGCGGATTCAGGGGAAATTCCTGATACACATCAATCTGCCTTTATTTTTTTTTGTGGAGTTTCGATTCAATGCGGAATTACAGAAAATCTGGATTTACTTTAATTGAACTGCTGGTAGTGATTGCGATTATTGCAATCCTGGTTGCATTGCTGTTGCCTGCTGTTCAGCAGGCTCGTGAAGCAGCCCGCCGCTCTCAATGTAAAAACAATTTGAAGCAGTTCGGAATCGCCTTACATAATTATCACGAAACATACGGACTGCTGCCCATGGCCGCAAATCTTTCAGACGCAGGGACTTATTCACGACGCTACAGCGCAAATGTTTCGCTGCTTCCTTTCATTGAACAAGCTCCCTTATTTGACTTAATCTCAGGTGGCGGAACGGCAACGGCTGTCAATGGGACGACCAACTACGCTGCGTTTGGTGGGAACCCCTGGGACACCAATTATCTGCCATTCCGGCAACAGATTCCCATGTTTTTGTGCCCCTCTGATCCGGAATCCAGTCAGACCGCCGAATTGGCCGACACAAATTATACTTTCAGCAGGGGCGATTCCATACAGGATAATAATCGCTGGACGGGCAACGGAGGTCGGGGGCTGAGAGGAATGTTTGCCGCTATCGGCGATAGTGGGAACGATGGCTCTTTTGGCCGTTGCGTCAGATTTCGGGATGTGCTGGATGGATTGAGCAATACCATCTCCATGTCGGAACGGATCAAGGCTCAGCCGGATGCAACGAATATTCGCGAAGGGGTGATGCCGATGGATTTTGGAGATGCGTTTCGCAGCAATCCCTCTCTCATTTATGGTCAGGTCGATTCCAGCGGGAATATTATCGGCAGCATGCTTCGTGCTTCAGGAACCCGCTGGGCAGATGGCGCTCCAGCTTATACCGGCAGCACCACCACTCTGGGGCCCAATACCCCCAATGCCCTGAACAGCAGCAGTGATCAGGCTGATGGTGTCTTTGATCCGTCCAGCCGACACACCGGAGGTGTCCACTGCCTGATGGGCGACGGAGCCGTTCGTTTTATCAGCGAGAACATTGATACCGGCGATACGACGTCTGGCTCTGTAACTGCGGGAAAAAGTCCTTATGGGATCTGGGGGGCATTAGGTTCCATTTCCGGAGGTGAAGCTGTAGCAGAATACTAGGTAGAGTTTATTGATTGGTTTTGAATGTGATTCCCAGGACTGCAACCTGACCCAGGTCGGTTTTAACCGCGGCTGACGCCGTGCGACTCATCTTGTTTTCGGGTACATTGACAGCCGGAATGGCTTATTAGCCGAAGGGCATCAGCCCCGGTTGCTCTACATTTATAAAGGCAATTCGAATGAAGAAACACTACCTGGACTGGGTTCCGGGTTAACGAATGTGTCAGTCTCCAGAGCCATTGGAATTCAGCATCATCAGAACAAAAACGCAATGATTCATCGGAGGCGTTATAAAGACTGCTATAGACGTCGAACCAGTCTTTTCAGGGGCTGTAGAGCAAACGAATGACCGTTTACTCTACGCCGCTCCTTTCCTGTTTATAACTTGCAGTCGCCGACGTTAATTCCAATCTGCCTAATCCGAAACGGGAGCTTGTCCCCGTTTCAGATTGATTACGTTAAAATACTTACAAAAGCGCAGGATCTTTTATCGATGTTTCAAATCCGAATCCGCTGGATAACCTTTTCCCTGATCTTCCTGGTGATGGGGTGTTCTTCTTCAGAACACCTGAAAGGGAGAGTTTCGGTTTTACCGGTTACCGGCACGATTTCATTGAAAGGAAATCCGGTCGAAGGTGCGATCGTCAATTTTGTTTCAGAGGATGGCAATCCGGTTGCAACCGGTAAAACAGACTCGACGGGAAAATATTCGCTGACTACCTATGAGCCGGACGATGGAGCGGGGCTGGGGAACTACGTGGTGTTAGTAACCAAAATCAAAGCACCGAAAAAGACGCCGGAGGGAGCAGAAGACACCGGATACCCGGGTGCAAAAAATCTGAGTCAACATCTTCTTCCGGAACAGTACAGCAATCGATTGAAGTCCCCGCTGCGAGCCACTGTGACCGCAGAAAGCTCGAGCAGGAATTTTGACTTCGAACTGACTCCTTAAAGGATCGGTGTCGGCTTATCGGGAAACGGGGGCAACCGCTTTAAAGGTGGTACCAAATCGGATTTCATCGAAGTCGGATGAATGGTTGGCATGAATTGCCAGGCCATCGAATCGAAAGTCGGGAACTTTCAAGTGCATCGTTGCCGATTCCTGTGAAGGTTCGGTTTCGAGGGACGGATTGATCCAGACGAAACAATCTTCCGGACCTTTTTCGAAATTAATACGGCCCACCAGAAAAACCGGCTGACCAGAGGGGATATTGCTGGTTTGCAGATTCACCTCGGCTCCTGTTAACAGGCCGACTGCAGTCCAGTTCCCGGTGGGAGCGGCTCCCAGTTTGCCAATCCGAAGTCCAGAGACTTCTTTCGAACCAATGATCAGGTACGAATAATAATTGTGAAGCGCGGAGCTCTTGGAAGATTGAGCCAGAAAACTGAACCAGATCACACTGCCATCACGTCCTAATCCCCCCTTGTCTTTGACTGAAGCTGGAAAATTCTGGAAATCAAAGCGTCTGGCGGTGATCGAGCGGGGAGTGGTTGCAGTTCGCATCAGATTCCCCCGGATCTGCAGTGAATGTCCTGTTTCGTCGGTGAACGATAAAGGACCAAACTTTCGCATATCGTTAGAATCCCAGGGGAATTCTATTTCATCGTAGCTGGCGATGATGGCTACTTTCGAATTGGTTTCCCGCCACGGTTCAGACCAACCCCGTCCGCCATTCAGGCCATGCAGTCCCCCGCTTGCAGGCCAGATAATATTACCTTCTCGAGAGACAGTAAACGGTGTCGCCGGATAATCAAAGGGCTCATAAGCCAGCAGGTCAGGTACCGCTGCTTCAGTCACGGGAGGCGGATTGAAGGCGAACTGAACGCCGGCAATAATGATGTTCAATAACAGGCAGGCCATCACAACCCCAAGAATGATTTTATTTCGCAAGCCAGATTTGGACTTTCGCGACGGAGGTGGCAAAGCAAGCGTCTCGTCAACATAATCAATGTTGGTGTTATTCAATGTGTTCTGATCGTAGCCCAGGTCAGAAGCCCCTGTCTGATATCGCATCCGCAGGTAGGAGTGCAGGAAAATCCGATAAAAAGCATCGTCTGTATTTTTAGGGTTTGCCTTGATCCAGGCCGACAGTTCGTCTGACTGTTCCTCTGTCAGTTCCAGATGATCAAGATGAGCATCGATCAGTTGGTATGCCTTAGTGTCATCCATGGGACCGAGATTCATCTGCCAGGGTGGATTTAACACAGGAAATCAGTGCAGAACGTACACGCGACAAAGCCGTTCGTACCGCCCCTGCCGGCATATCAAGTCGATGACTGATTTCCTGAGGTTTCAGACCTTCGTAGTAACGCAATCGAAGTAACTGATGAGATCGACCTGTCAGTTTTTTCAGACATGATTCCAGTGCCCATTTCTCATCTGTCAGATTTTCCTGAATGCGATCGCAGGCGTGGGCCAGGGCATCAATTGACTCACCAATGAATTTCACGGGACGCCTTTCCCGCGTGCGATAAAAGTCTGCAATTTTTATTTTGACGACCCACAGCGCCCAGGGCAGAAACGGACGGGCGGTATCGTAGTCATCAAAACGGCGGGAGATTTCGATGGCGACTTCCTGAAGGAGGTCTTCCGCATCTGAGAACTGAGGTGTTGAGGCGAGAAGAAATGCCATCAGTGAAGGCTGTGCTTTGGACCAGTTCACGGTCAGCAGTTCTCTTGAGGCCTCTCGCGACAGATGACGCGCCAGTGTGGGAGGCGAAGATTCTGTATCAACTTCCCCTGACAGATGGGAAAGGGGGCCTTGAAATTGCTCTGAATCGTCAGGAATATTCATACGGGCAATGACATCCGATCAATAAGTGTGACTTTACTTTTCTCTTCTAGTGCAGGACAAATCATGTTAACAGAATGCAATACGTTTGTCAGTGACACAATTGTGAAAAATAGATGATATTAAGTTACTTTGACTGGCTTTATTTATGATCCAAATTCGGCAATTATCATATATTAGAATAGGAAGCGTTTTGAGAATTTGCGGACACTACAAGTGTCCCAAGAAGCCAGACGTTTTCTCAGAAACATCTTTCGGTCGTTTCACCGAAGCGAGTTTACATCGACCTTCAAACTGCCGAAGTTGATGTAACCGAACGGCAGTGGTCATGCTGCGTGATCCTGATAGAGAGGAGAGAATCAACGTCCGCCTTCCCTCAACAATTCCACATAGTGGCAATTAATAATTGATCGTAGACGGAAATCCTGATAGAATTAATCAGAATCAAATTCTGTCTATCAATAGTTATTTGACTTAGGAAACACAATGCGAGCAATTCTTGCCAACTTGATTGTCTTCCTTTGTGTGATGCCAACTTACGCACAAGACGAAACTGGTCAAACTCAACGACACCACAGTTCTGACCTTCAAAAGAGTTTCCCCTAAAATCTACGGCATTCAGTATCCCGATTTCTTTGTTCTTGAGACTGAGGTTACCAATCAGCAATTTAAAGTCTATTTAGATGCCAAAAAATTGACAAAAGATGATACTGACGTTTTGAATGTGATTCGAAAGCGCGCGAAGACCCGATCTTTTTCCACTGCGGATATTCCCTATCGAATTGAGGATGAATCTACTCTTTGGCGAAAGGACCGAGAAAAAAGGGGTCAGGACTCTTATTTAATGAGTCCTGACCCCTTTTAATCCTGCCCGTCTCGAATCACGGATCTTTCTTCTCAATTGCTCATCAGGAACTCACATGAATCGAATTGTTCGCGAATACCAGGCGGAAGATCTGGACGCCGTCTTATCGTCCTGGGAAAACGCGACTCGGCTGGCTCATCCTTTTATGACGGATGAATTTCTCGATCAGGAGCGTGATAACATTCCTAATCTGTATCTGCCCAACGCGGAAACGTGGGTGATTGAGCAGGCAGGTCAGGTCATTGGTTTCATCGCCTTGCTGGGGAATGAAGTCGGTGCGATTTTTGTCCAGCCGGAATTTCATGGCACGGGAGCCGGTAAAGCGTTAATGGACAAGGCACACGCGCTGCGCGGCGATCTGGAAGTCGAAGTGTTTGAAGCCAACCGTATCGGACGCCATTTTTATCAGCGTTACGGTTTTACGCCGTTATCGGAGTCGATTCATGAACCGACGGGGAACCCGTTAGTCCGTCTGCAGTTTACGGCTTGATTTCCTGCTGGTTGTGTTTCTTGATTTTGATTCCGCCTGGGAACGGTGACAGAATCGACGGTAAGATGTGTGGTGAATCACGGACTGAAGAAGAACCGGGGCTAATGCCCTGCGGCTAATAAGTCGTTCCGGCTGGGACATTACCAAACACCGGATCAGCCGCACGGCGTCAGATGCGGTGAATGCAATTTTGGGGAAAGGTCGCATTCATGAGAAGGTTAAAAGAAATCATATTAAGATGTGCGTTCAAAAACGGACTGAAGAAGAACCGGGGCTAATGCCCTGCGGCTAATAAGTCGTTCCGACTGGGACATTACCAAACACCGGATCAGCCGCACGGCGTCAGCTGCGGTGAATGCAATTTTGGGGAAAGGTCGCATTACTGAGAAGGTTAAAAGAAATCATATTAAGATGTGCGTTCAAAAACGGACTGAAGAAGAACCGGGGCTAATGCCCTGCGGCTAATAAGTTGTTCTGGCTGGGAAATCTTCAAACACCGGATCAGCCGCAGGACGTTAGTCGCGGTGAATGCAATTTTGGGGAAAGGTCGCATTCATGAGAATCACTCTCTAAACTATCGAATCAATGCGATCTGGCATTCCGTCAATTTTAATCAACCAGGAACTCCCTTCATGCCTGCACACGAAAAAATCAACTACGTCGAATTCCCTGCGAAAGATCTGTCTGCAACGAAAGCGTTTTTCGAAGCCGCCTTTGGCTGGACGTTTACCGATTATGGTCCCGCGTATGCGGCTTTCTCGAACGAAGGGTTGGACGGCGGCTTTTTTCAATCTGACCAGAATTCCACAACCGCAAACGGCGCGGCGCTGATCGTGTTCTACAGTCGGCGACTGGAAGAGACCCTGGCGAAAGTCGAAGCAGCCGGGGGAACCATCATCAAGCCGATCTTCGCCTTTCCCGGCGGTCGACGGTTTCAGTTCACCGAACCTTCGGGGAATGAATTCGCCGTCTGGTCTGATCCGCAGTAATCGTGCGCCCGGTTCTTCAGGGGATCGCGCATTGGGGACTACGCAATCGATATAACCCCTACATTTTCACCCCCGATGCCTGGCAATTCTTTTGAAAATCTGAACAGTTCCATTCGCGTACACTTTAGCAAGCTACTTTTCCCCTGGATCGTGGAGTTGTTTTGTTACAATGTCTCCATTGTCGCGAAAAGACGTTCGCTCACACTTCTGTCTTTTCCAGGAATCAAATCACAAGTGAAACGAAAGGTTACGACATGAACTGGTATCTGGCAGTAATCAACAAATACGTGGATTTCAGCGGACGGGCACGCAGAAAAGAATACTGGATGTTCTTCCTGTTTAATATCATCATCTCCTTCGTCGTCAGTCTGCTCGGCGGATTGATCGGCGGCAAGGATGGCTTATTAACCCTCAGTCTGCCTTCTCTGTATACGCTGTTTATCTTCCTTCCCAGTCTGGCCGTCACCGTACGCCGCCTGCATGATACCAACCGTAGCGGCTGGTGGATTCTAATCACGCTGGTCCCGTTCATCGGTGCGCTGATCCTGTTTGTCTTCACGATTCTGGACAGCGATCCGAACTCGAACGAGTACGGAGCAAATCCGAAACTGGCAGCAGAGCCCGAGATTGGCTCGCACGAGCAAGCATAGCCCTTTCCATTCGTAACCGCGATATGATGAGGCACAGAGGACTCCCCGTGAATGCTCTCACCGGGGACGACTCTGCGTCTCGTTAGTATCGATTTTAAAAGAGACGATCATGCACTGGTATCTGAGTGTGCTGAAAAAGTATGCCGTTCTGGACGGCCGCGCCCGGCGAATGGAATACTGGATGTTTACTCTGTTTGACACCCTCTTTTCCATCCTGATTTTTGTGATCGGAACCGTGATCGGCAATGCGCTGAACGGGCCGATCGAATTATCCGGGCTGGGATTTGGTCTGCTGTTTTTCTACCTTTTTGTGGTTTTGATGCCCAAGTTATCCGTGACCGTGCGTCGTCTACACGATACCGGCCGGAGCGCTCTGTGGCTGTTTGTCGGACTGGTTCCCGTGTTGGGTTCATTGATCGTTTTAGTCCTGATGGTTCTGGAGGGGGAGCCGACCGAAAACGAGTACGGCCCTGACCCGAAAGCCCCCCTCCCGGTTTAAACAGTAGACATCATCAACCAGATTCCCCGCTGCAGTGCTCCGCATCCATGCCCGCGCAGCGGCCTGCACTCTGCGGGAAACCGCGCCTGCCGGGTTCGCCCTGAAAACAGCGTCCGAAGCCGAAAAAAAACCTTTCAGGATTCGCGGGATTTATTCGTATCAGCTCTGTGCAAACCTGCTTCGCGTCGATATATATCTTCCAGATATCAAACATGTAACAAAGAGGTGCTGTGTGAACTGAAATTCCGTCTGGCGGTCTGTCCTGAAGTCAGGGATCGTCGCCGAGACATTCCTTCCGTGTATTAGCCCGTCATCGGGTCAGGAAAGAAACTATGATACACCCCAAAACTGAGCTGAAATTCATCAGTAACGAAATCGGCTACGGCGTTGTCGCCACCGAGTTCATCCCCGCCGGCTCCATCACCTGGGTACTGGATAAGCTGGACCGCGAGTTCAACGCCCTCGAATTTCAGTCGATGGAAGACATCTACAAGAACATTCTGGATACCTATTCCTTCCGGAACAATCAAGGTAATCTGGTTTTGTGCTGGGATAACGGCCGCTATGTCAACCACAGCTTCAACTCCAACTGCCTGACCACCGCCTACGACTTCGAAATCGCCATCCGGGACATTCAACCCGGCGAGCAGTTGACCGACGACTACGGGTATCTGAATATCCCCTCTCCCTTCCGAGGCATCGATGAAGGGACCCGACGGAAAATCGTTTATCCCAACGATTTAATCAAGTACTACAAAATCTGGGATAAAAAACTGCTCAAGGTATTTCATCGCATCCCCTGCCTCGAGCAACCTCTGAAAGTGCTGCTCACCGAAGAAATGTGGAACGAAATCGTCCTGGTCTCAAAGGGGAACCAGGAAATGAAATCGATTCTGACCAACTACTATCATGACGAAGAGCAGTTAAAACCCCAGAAAGAGAAAAAAACAGCCATTTAACAGAGCACTGTTTTTCCTTCCTGAAACTGTTGCCAGTTTTACTGCAGCGTCTCCAGGGCCATTTGGACCGAGTAGAATCAATTCAGAGACGTTATGGTAAAGTGTGATGCGTTATAGATAATCTCTGCGAATCAGCCAGAGCAAGCAGCCGTCTCTGATCGACGAGGCACCCTGACATGAGCGAACCACCTTTCATTCGATGTCCGGGTTGCGAAACCCTCATTGATCCGACGCGTACTGCTTGCCCCGGCTGCGGGAGATGCCCCGCCTGTGGTGTCAAACGTGCGCGAGCAGTCAAAACCTGTCCGAAGTGTGAAATTCCTTATTGCAACTGCTGCGGACGCTGTCCCCGCTGCCTGGAACTGCGTTTTTCTGAGATCGGCCCCTGTGAATGTGGCCACCCGCGTGATACAGAGCAAATCGAAGATCTGGTGAAATACCATGCCGCCAGCGGTGCTGAGCCTCGACCGGGAGACAGCGGCTGTATTCTCGTGGTGGTAATCCTGCTCGTCCTGTTCTTTATCGGGATGTATGCTCTGAAGGGCTGAACACGTAAAACCAGCACTGCGGGCATCTGCTTAATCGTGCGAATTGTCTCCGTTTCGGCTTGAAGTCTGGAATTCCCTGCTGCTAGGATACGCCCAGATCCCATAAGAAGCCTGTCAGCAGACCTTGCAGCGTATTCTCCGAATCAGGGAACTCAAGTTTTGCGTATTTCATGCCAGCGGTCCCGTGCGACCGGGGCAACCGTTTTTTATTATCACAAGCTGCAAAAAGGGGTCTTGAAATGACTTCCCCCAAACTGAATCTGCCTGAAAAATACCTGTCGTGGCTCGAGGAAATCGGCGAAGACGCCTACCTGGAAATGGACGACCGGGAATGGGCCTTAGCGGGTCCCGAGGAACTGCTGGAAATGATCGAGATTGACGATGAAGAAATTCTCTGCGTCGATCAAGCCAGACTACTGGTGAAAATCATCGAAGAAGTCACCGGCGAATCCACCACGGAAGATACGGAAGGCAATGTAATTCCCTTTGCACGCATCGCCGCCTGGCTGACGATCGGCTGCGACGAAGACGACCTGCTCTGCGTGGATCCTGCAGACAACTACTCGGTCTGGGTATTTTATCCCAGCGAAGGGGGAGACGTCGAAAAAATCGCCCATTCCCTCGACGAACTGATGGATGATGCGGAACAGGTTGATAAAGAATAGCTCCGCAACAGCTGGAGCAATCAGGCCCGTTCGTGTTTCTGAATTCGAATTGGTCTTTGCAAAGGGGAGGCCCCGGGGCGAATGCCCTGCGGCTGATCAGTTATTCCGGCTGTCATGGTACCTGAAAATCAGATGAGCCGCACGGCGTCAGCCGCGGTGAAAACCGCCCCGGGTCAGGTTGCGGTTCTGGGAATCACATTCAAAACCAATCAAGAAACACAACCCGGCCTACGCCGGCGATGCCGGCTGCGCGTACAACAGGAATTTTATATTTTTTTGTAAACCGGCCTTGACTAATACAGACAGGTCTGTATATTTCCAGTATGAGCAAAACACAACGACCATCAAGTGCCCGCAAACGCATTCTGGAGACAGCCGAAAAGCTGTTTTATGCGGAAGGAATTCGCGCAGTGGGAATCGACCGGGTGATTTCCGAGGCGGGGGTCGCCAAGATGACGTTGTATAATCACTTCCCGTCCAAGGATGATTTGATTCTGGAGGTGCTCAAGTTTCGGGAGGAGCAGTTCGATCTGTTTTTCAATAAACGGATGGCGCTGCATTTATCCCGGGGTATGAGTCCGCTCAAGGCGTTTTTTGCGGGGCTGCGAGACTGGTTCAAAGACCCCGATTATCGCGGGTGTGCGTTTATCAATGCGACAGCGGAACTGGCAGATTCGAATCATGCCGCTTCCCGGTTTTGTTCCGCACACAAACGACGGTTCCGTGAAATGTTGACGAATCTGATTATCGAAACGGGAGGCCCCAAAGCCGCTGCCGTGGCGCCCGCCATTTCCGTCCTGGTTGAGGGAGCGATTGTCACGTCTGTCAGCGAAGGAAATGCAGAAGCAGCCGACATCGCAGAAGAAGCCGCCTGGATGCTGATTGCCAAAACGAAACGGAAATAGAGTTTCATTTTTATTTCACCAGAAATATACAGACCTGTCTGTTTATTGCTACTTTAAACCACTATTTACAAACTCATGATTGAAGGAGAAGGAAGATGCCACGTTTAACCGCGATCGCCCCTGAAGCAGCAGAAGGAAAATCAAAAGCGTTACTGGCGGGAGTACAGGCCCAGTTGGGAATGACCCCCAACCTCATGCGGACAATGGCGCATTCCCCGGCCGCTCTGGAGGCCTATCTTAAATTCAGCAGCACTTTAGCCGGCGGTGTCCTTTCGAAACAGCATCGAGAACAGATTTCCCTGACGGTGGGCGAGTCCAATCAGTGCGGCTACTGTCTGGCTGCCCATGCCACGCTCGGCAAAATGGTCGGCCTGAAGCCGGAACAGATCAGACAGAATCGGACCGGCGCGGATGCCGATCCCGCCACCGATGCCCTGCTGAAATTCTCCCGCAAGATTCTGGAGAAACAGGGGCACATCTCTGACCAGGATCTGCAGGACGTACGCAACGCAGGCCACGATGACGCCGCCATTACCGAAATCGCAGCCAACGTGGCGCTGAACATCTTCACGAATTATTTCAACCACATGGCGCAAACCGAGATCGATTTTCCTGAAGTGGAACCGCTGAACTCAGAGAGTGCCGCGTGCTGTCATACGGAAGGATCGACCTGTTCTTAATCAACGGCAAACCGCCTCTCATTCGTTCTGTTGCGAATGAGAGGTGCTACAAAATGGAATCCACACACACATTTCTTTTTCAGAAGGGAGAATTCGAATGATCTATCGAAATCAGACATTTATAATCGGAAGTTTAATGATAATCGCGGCTGCATTAACCAGTGCGGCACGTGCAGAACCAGCAAACCCCCGGCAGGTAGAGTATCGGACCCTCAAAGTGAATGGCCTCGACATTTTCTATCGTGAAGCAGGTCCTAAAGAGGCACCAACGGTACTTCTGCTGCACGGTTTTCCGACCTCGTCGCATATGTTTCGCAACCTGATTCCGGAACTGTCAGACAAATATCATGTGATAGCACCCGACTTTCCCGGTTTCGGCTACAGCAGTGCCCCGCCCGTCACTCAGTTTGAATATTCGTTTGCCAGTCTGGCAGATGTGACGGAGCAATTTACCGAACAGTTGAAGTTAAAGAAGTATTCGCTGTACCTGATGGACTACGGTGCCCCGGTCGGATTTCGACTGGCCGCCAAACATCCGGAACGCGTCGAGACGCTCATCATTCAGAATGGGAACGCGTATGACGAAGGGCTCGATAACACGTTCTGGGAGCCGGTTAAAGCTTACTGGAAAAATCCTGCACCGGAACAGGGCAACAAGCTACGTTCACTGCTCACTCTGGACGCCACTAAATGGCAGTATACGCAAGGCGTTCGAAATCCGACCCTGATCAGTCCGGATACCTGGAACCACGTGCAACCTCTGCTGGACCGTCCCGGCAATCAGGAAATTCAGCTCGCGTTATTTTTAAGTTATGGCAGCAATCCGCCGCTGTATCCTCAATGGCAGGAATATCTGCGAACGCATCAACCGCCCACACTGATTGTCTGGGGCAGGAATGATCCCATCTTCCCGGCTGCAGGCGCGTATCCTTACAAACGGGATCTCAAAAACCTGGAATTCCATCTGCTGGATACCGGCCACTTCGCGCTGGAAGAGGAGGGACAGACCATTGCACAGTTGATGCGAACCTTCCTCGGCAGACAGCCTGAATAATGATTTTGAAACTCGTCTGGTCGGGGCTTGTGGAATGTTTTGCAGGCTCCGGCTTTTCCAATTCAACACGAAAATGAGAGGGAGTGCCGAGATGCATCAATACGCCAGCGACATTGCTTTTACGCCGTCGGTGAAAGCGGTTCAATCCAGTAAGGGCTCACGTTCTCTGTATGCAAAAGTCGAACAGGCTCACGGCTGGCAGACAAAAGTGACCCCCGAACTGGTCGCGTTTCTGTCGGATTTAGACATGTTTTATCTGGGAACGGCGAATCTGGCCGGCCAGCCCTACATTCAGTACCGGGGCGGCAGTCGGGGGTTTCTCAAAGTCATTGACGATACAACACTTGGTTTTGCCGACTTTGGTGGCAATCAGCAATATATCACACTCGGAAACCTGGCGGAAAACCCGCAGGCGTTTCTGTTTCTGATGGATTATGTCCACAGCCGTCGCGTCAAACTCTGGGGGACAGCGCGGGTCGAAGAAAACGACCTCGAGCTCATCAACCGTCTGCGTGATCCGGAATACCCCGCTCACGCCGAACGCGCGATTCTGTTTACAGTGGAAGCCTGGGACATGAATTGCCCGCAGCACATTCATCAACGGTTTCCGGAGCAGGAAGTGCTGCCGCTGATTACAACACTGCAGGAGGAAAACCGGTCGCTCAAAGAAAAAATGGCCCGATTCCAGACAGGATGGGAACCGGGCCATTGAGAAATGCAGTCACCCTGGAGACTGCTTCCTTCTGTTCAGAAATCGTCGTCGCTTGCATTTCCTGAACCGGTATTCGTCCCCACGCCATTTTGTGGCGTACCAGACAGCACGTCGTAACCTTTCGCCGTGTTTTGTGTAGCGGTATTGCCTGTGAAGGTGGCCGTATTCCCGCCGCTGAAGAGATTGATCATGAAACCGTCGCTCGAGTTGTTCCCGGCACTGTTTCCGGCGATGGTTCCACCAACGATCGCATCACCGAAATCATAGCCGTTAAATGTATTTCCGATGGATGTATTATTACTGAATGTACCGCCGAGGAAGACGTCGTCGAAATCAAACCCGTCTTCTTTATTTCCTGAGGCGAGGTTATTACTGATGGTTCCGCCTGAGATCTCGTTAAAGTCAAACCCGTCATCAGTATTGTTGATCGCGCTATTATTGCTGATGGTTCCGCCACTGATCTCGCCACCAAACTTAATTCCATTCACTCCGTTTCCGGTAGCACTGTTCTCACTGATGGTTCCACCACTCACATCATAAAAGTTGAAACCATCCTCTCCATTTTGATTCGCAACGTTTCCTGTGAAGATAACGCCTGAGACATCATCATCAAAGTAAAACCCGTCGTAAGTATTATTACTCGCGATATTCCCGGTAAACGTTCCACCGGTGACGTCATTATTGAAGAAAAATCCGACGTCATTATTTGAAGCAATATTATCCGAAAACGTCCCGCCTAAGACCTTATGATAGAATGCGAACCCGGCATAATCATTTCCGTTAGCCTGGTTACCGCTGATGGTTCCCCCGGTCATCCGGAAAAATTCGAACCCGAAGTTCTCATTGTTCTCGGCAATATTATTTGAGAAAACGCCGCCTGTGATCGTGCCATCGAAGTAATACCCGTCTTCACCATTGTTCCTTGAGGTATTCCCGGAAACAGTTCCACCGGAAAGTGTATCAAAATCAAACCCGTCGTAAGTATTGTTCTCGGCTAAGTTATTACTGATCGTTCCGCCGCTGACATTCACCAGATAGTAGCCATAATCATTGTTGCGGGAGATATTACCGGTGACACTTCCCCCCACGAAGTTTTCAATTTCAAGGCCATCATTATAATCCCCGACTCCATTCCCGCTGAAAGTATTGTCGGTGATGGCACCATTGATATTGCCATCCAGATGCACCCCGTCTTCCAGGGCGCCACTGATCGTATTGCAGTTGATCGCAAAACCGCTGATCCCGTTGCCGTAAATTCCGTTTTTGCCTCCGGTAATATTCATACCCACAATCGTGGCGTTATCTGACAGCGTAAACACGTCGATCGAATTCACGGTTCCATTCACGGTTGTTTGCGGACCATAACTGAAGCTGGCGACGGACCCTGAATTACAGCCCACCACGTTCACGCTCTTGCCGCCCGCCAGTGCCAGCTGACCATTGTTGAACACAAAACCGCTGCCGGTATTAATCGTCCCGGCGCTGCCGTCAAACAGCACCACACTGTCCGCACCGGCGGCGTTGAAGACCGCTTCCGCGCTGGCGGTGTTCGCGTCGATCACGGTAATATTCTGCAGTACCTGGCCGTTCAACTGCAGTTTGGCCTGTTCCACCGGTCCGCGCGCCTGATTGAGTACGATATCGAGATCGCGCACAATCGGATTGACCATGCGGCGTTGGAAGCGACTCAGTCGCTGACTGTCTCCATTACCGGGAAGTGGGATACGAACCGATAACATCCCCGTCCCCTGCGAGCCACGCAGTTCGTCATACTGATACTGGCCGCCCAGAACCACGCGCGAGCCGTTCCCCAGAAAGGGCAGATCGAACATCCGGAATTCGACGCGTGCGCGGGGCCCGGACATCTCCTTGAAACCGGGCGCGGAGTTATCAAAGTAATAACCGCCCACATATCCGCGCAGTTCCGCGTCCACATACAGCTCATCAAATGTTTTCAGCAAACGACCGACTTCAAAATCGGTTCCCCAGTAGGCTCGCTCTTCTCCCCCCTGCACTACAATGTTGTTGCCACTCACATAAGCAGTATTCAGAGAGTTCACCCGCTTCTGCTTTTGTGTCGGGACATATCCGTTGACCCGGAAATCCCATTCGATGCTCAGCAACTCCATGCCAAAGCTGCCCTGATTAAAGGTGTTGTCATATTCACTGCGACGGACATCGTAAAAGCCATACGCGCCGGCAATCCACTGATCGTTGATCATACGACGGTATGCGAGGCCGAAATTGCCTTCCGCGGCTGAGTTATCGAAGATGTTGCCCCGTAAATCGGCAAAGAACAGACTTTCTTCATCTTGCGCCAGTGGAACGAACAGCAGTCCCTGCCCCGTTTCGTTTTGACCGCCACCAATCCCGGTGAGGTCGAAGTAGGCACGATACAGATAAGCGTCCTCTTCCAGCCATTCCGGATCCTGAGCGAGAGCAGGCAGGGGCATCAGCAGGTACAGTGCGAAGCTGATCAGGCAGCTCAGCACGGTCTGAGATCGGGCGAACATGAAAATCTCGTTTGTTTCTTAAACCGTTTCAAATAAAATGGGTGCGATTTACATACAGGCCCTCAACAGCTATCTCGACGTTTTGGAGGGGTTTCCTGCATGGACTCCTGCTATCTAAGTAGACACAGATACAAACCAGAGGTATCTCAGTACCGGTCAGTTAAACTGCACAATTTATAAGGGCATTTAATGAAACAAACGGCACGGGCCCCTCCACAGCGCGAAGTGGGTCACCGTGCACGTTGTTAGACACGTTCCGAATTCCATTCTCACTCAGCATTGAGTTGCGGCTTCGCAGACAGGACGCGGTCCAGGCTCATGCGGCCTGAACCGTTCGCGATCAGAAACAGCATCGTTCCCATCAGCGCCAGATTCTTCATGAAATGAATCATCTGCCCCTGCTTCGCCTGTGCATCCTCGATCGTCCAGAAATCGTGGAAGTAATAGGTGGCCAGCACCAGGAACACCAGCAGCAGACCGGCGCCGATCCGTGCTTTAAAACCCACGATAATGGAGAGACTGCCAACGATCAGAAACGCAATTGCGCCCGTCAGCATCAGTTTTGGCAGCGGCACTCCCTCCGAAGCCATATACCCGGCGATATTGTTGAAGTTTGGAATCTTGTTGCCGACAGCACTCATCAGAAAAATGGTGGCTATCATGATCCGCCCCAAAACAGTGACCAGCCCTTGCACAGTCGTATTTGTCATCAGTCTCGCTCCCTGTAATTAATAATGTGAGTGGTTGCATAAATGCAAATGTTATTTTACGCCAGATCAAACAACATGATCTCGGCGTCTTCCGTTGCCTGAATCGTGAGTTGCCGTTCTTCACTGACCGCCACACCGTCGCTGGTTTCCAGATGCACCCCATTGAGCAACACGGAGCCCCGCAACACCTGCAGCCATGCATGGCGGCCGGTCTCTAATTCATGAATCACCTGCGCCTGTGTATCGAGTTGCGCGAGGTAGATCGACGCATCCTGATGGATCAGTAACGATCCATTCAAGGCCGTCGGTGACGCCACCAGACGCAACTGATTCTGTTGCTCACCGACGGGAAACCGTTTCTGCTCATAACCTGGTTCAATCCCTTTCCGTTCGGGAAACAGCCAGATCTGATAAAGATGCACGGCGTCCGTTTTAGACGGATTGAATTCACTGTGTGTGATGCCCGTCCCTGCGGACATCCGCTGAAACTCGCCGGGGCGGAGCACTTCACCGTTGCCCATCGAATCTTTATGTTCCAAAGCCCCTTCCAGCACATACGTGATGATTTCCATGTCACGATGCGGGTGAGTTCCAAACCCCTGCCCCGCTTCCACCCGGTCCTCATTCATCACCCTCAATGAGCGAAAGCTGATGTGGTCCGGATCCTGATATGTGGAGAACGAGAAAGTGTGATACGTGTCAAGCCAGCCATGATTCGCGTGGCCACGTTCTTTTGCTTTTCTAACCTGTAACATAACCGGTCTCCCTGTTTCAAAGTTTGATTCAAACAGCACTTTAGTTTACATGTCAACTATTTAGATAAAAAAAATCAAACGTCACTTTCTGTCGCACGGACCGCTGCCCGCGCCTTTGTGAGCAGCCGATTCAATTCCTTGAGTTCCTTCCGCGTCAAATGTCCGATCAACTGCTCGTGAAGTTCCAGGCCCGGTTTCTCAATTTCCTTGAGCAGTCTGACCGCTTTTTCCGTCAATGTTACATAAACCACACGACGGTCTTTGTGGCAACGTTCTCTCGTAACAAGTTCCTGTTTCTCCAGCCGATCGATCAGACCTGTGATCGCAGGCACCACCTGCACCATGCGGTCTGCGATTTCCAGACTGGGCATGGGGTTCCCTTCGCCACGCAGAATCCGTAACACATTGTATTGGGAACACGTTAAACCGTACTCCCGAAACAACCTGCCCAGTCGATTCTGAAACTGATCGCCGGTGCGCAACACATTCAGAATCGCCTCGACTTCAGACGACTGAAAGGCCTGCTTCTTTTTTAATTCCCGCTGGAGCTGATTCATCGTCATTTCTGGTTTCCGCCTCTCTTCATGAATATAGTTTACATGTAATCTATATTCATGTCAACATATATTCTGGAATATTTTTCTGACGATTGAAAAGGGCGGACTGTGTGTGAATCAGCAAGGCACCTGGCATCAGCGTTTAACTTGTGTTTCCCCGGGAGTGTTTACTTACTGGTATTGAATATGATTCCCAGGACCGCAACCTGATCCAGGTCGGTTTTCACCGCGGCCAACGCCGTGCGGCTCATCTTGTTATCAGGTACATCGACAGCTGAAAGACGAATGAGCCGAAGTGCGTTAGCCCCGGTTCCTCCACACTGATAAGGACGATTCGAATAAAGAAAGGCTACCTAAACGGTTTTCGTCCCGTCACAGGTTTTCGGCGTCATCAGTTCCGGGCCGCAGCAGCCAGACTGGGCGTAGAGTTCGTCTTTCGCATCGGCTTCGAGAACCACAAACACTTCCCACTTGTGACCATCCGGGTCAACCGCCCAGACCTTATCCTGCACGGCGTAGCAACAGGTAGTCGCTTCTTCGGTGATCGTCTCGATATCAGCCGCCTTGAAGCGCTCGAGCGCAGCATGAACTTCGGCCACTGATTTCACCTGGATCCCAAAGTGAGCAGACCCGCCTTCGACCGCCACGTCGCCGTCCACTTCATTCAACGAGAGATTGACGGAAGGATCAACGGGTTCGAACTTGGCGTAGCGCGGCCGTTCCTTACTCGGAGAAACCCCCAGCAGGATTTCATAAAACTGTTTTGACCGTTCCAGACTGGAAACGGTTAAAGCGACATGCAGGCGATAGTTGCCTGGAAATTCAACAGCGGATTTCTGATTCATTTTATTTGTCCTTTTTTCTTAAGTGGTCTACTGACCGTTCAGGTAAGATTCGATTTTCTCTTTAATCTCGTCGCGTACGCGGCGGAAGGTTTTCATTTTTTCGTCATCTGTGCCCGTCGCATCAGCCGGATCATCGAAGGGCCAGTGGAATGTTTGCGTGGCACCGGTAAAGACCGGACACGATTCTTTCGCGTTATCACAGACCGTCACAACCAGATCAAAGTTCTGATCGGTAAATAGATCGAGTGACTTGCTGGTATTCGCGGAAAGGTCCACGTCCAGTTCGCGCATCGCTTCGATCGCCAGCGGATGCACGTAACCCGAAGGTTTCGATCCCGCCGACTCCGCCTCCCATTCCCCATCGCCGAGCACTTCCCACAGTTCTTCAGCCATCTGCGAGCGACAGGAATTTCCGGTACATAAAATTAACACACGTTTCATTTCTTGAATATCCTTTTTGTTAAAACAGGATTACTGACTGGCTACAGCAGATTCCAAAGCGAGTTTAGCCATGCTGAATTTATAACAACTTTCGAATTTAACACACCGCTGACACTCTTCCCACTGATCGTTATTAATCTCAATCGAACGATCCGAATGCACTGGAAGTACACCCCCTTCTGGCTTTTTCACCCAGACGGTGAACACTTTGCCTGCGTTCGGCACGTTGTCTTTCAAATGCAGGCTGTCGGGAAACATGCTTCCATGACAGTCTTTCTGCTTTTCATTTTGCATGATTGTCACTCATTTACAGAAACAGTCGCCGTTGATGTTGTCCCAGAGAGATCAGTACTCGCCTGGTGAGGAAACCAGTTTTGAGTCCTGACACAAAATCGGACCAGCATCAGCATTAAAGGAACTTCAATTAAAACACCGACTACCGTTGCCAGTGCAGCTCCCGACGAGAGGCCATACAGCATGGTCGCGGTCGCGATGGCGACTTCGAAGTGATTCGATGCACCGATCATGGCCGTGGGAGCGGCACTTTCGTAGGTCAGCCCCAGCGCTTTTGACAGCAGATATCCCAGTGCGAAAATCACAATGGTCTGGATAAACAGCGGGACAGCAATCCAGAGAATCGTCATGGGATTACTGAGAATGGTTTCTCCTTTAAAAGAGAACAGCAGGACCAGGGTTACTAACAATGCCGCAATCGTAACCGGAGTTAATACGTGGAGAAATTTCTCCCGAAACCATGTTTCTCCCTTAGTGGCAATCAGCCATTTACGGGAAAAGAACCCTGCCACCAGAGGCAGTGCCACATACACGCCAATCGAAAGGAGCAAAGCCTGCCAGGGAACGGGTAATTTTCCCACTCCCAGCAGAAAGCCCCCCAGGACGCCGTACAACACCAGCATCGTCAGAGAATTGATGGCCACCATGACCAGTGTGAGCCCATTGCTTCCTTTAGCCAGATACCCCCAGACCAGCACCATGGCTGTGCAGGGTGCGATCCCCAGCAGAATGCAGCCGGCCAGATAGCTTCGCCAGAGGGGAACTTCCAGCATTTTCACGCCATCCATGAGCACTACTTTCCCGGCGCCGTATTCAACACCGACCGCCAGGTCGGCACCAAAGGGCATTTTGACGTAATCAACCGCCTCGGGTCCAATGAATGAGAGAAACAAAGTCCCCAGGAAAAAGTTGGCAATCGCATACATTGTGAATGGTTTGATGGCCCAGTTGATAAACAGCGTCAGCCCCACAGGTCGAACTGCTTTCCCCGCCTTCAAAACCTCGGCAAAATCAATTTTCACCATGATCGGATACATCATGAAAAACAGACAGACGGCAATCGGAATCGAAACAACGGGCGCATCATTCACATAGAGGGCCATCCCATCGAGAGTCTGAGCCACCCCCGGCGCGACTTTGCCTAATACAATCCCGACGAGAATACAGAGTCCAACCCACAAGGTCAGATAACGTTCAAAAAAACTCATGCTTTTGGTTTCGATCGCCGGGCAATCACGGGCTTCACTCATCGTTATTTTATTCCTTTGTCTCTAATTGATCATCAGTTGCAGGAGCGTTGTTATTTTGGACCACCCACTCCTGTATTCGTATCTCTATCTGGTCTCTCACCAGACGAAATTTCATGAGCTGCTCAAGTTCATCACCTTTAAAGTCAACCGGATCTTCGATTCTCCAGGATTCCGTAAGAAGTGAGAAAGGCCACACGTGCGGACAGGAATTTTCCGCTTTCTCACAGACAAAAATCACCCATTTGGGACTTGTTTTTCCCAGATATTGAGTGAGTGATTTCGACCGATGCCCTGTCAGATCAATCCCGACCTCTTCCATTACCTGGATCGTCAATGGATGAACTCCCTGGGGATTTAAGCCGGCACTATGAGCATCATATTGATCTCCCGCATGCTGACTTAAAAAGGCTTCCGCCATCTGACTGCGGGCGGAGTTTCCAGTGCAGAGAAACAAAACCATAGGTTTACTCATTGATGATCCTCTTAAATTGACATCCATTTAGAATGGGAACGAATTGGTCAGTCAGACTTCGATCTTCAATTTTCATCAGTACTCCGTCACCAGAGGGACAGTCTAAAAACAACATGGATTTTCCCCTCCACCTCATCTGCTGTCAGCTGGATATCATGTATTTCCGAGTGATACGTTTTCCTCAAAAACACCTGACCATCCGCTTCGGAAAGAACGCGGTATGTACCGCCGATCTGTTTGCCTAACCATGTTCGATATTCCTGCCAGCTCTGGTCTGTATCGATGCTCCATTCTGCCGTTCTACTCCATTCCTTTTTAGTAATTTGGGGTACAGTCGCTTTCACATCAGCGGGTAAAAGTAATTCATAATTCTGAGTCAGCAACTTATCGAAATTACTTTGGGTGTAGGTTGATCTCATCAAAAAAAACAACAGCAACAGCATGAGGACTGAAAAAATCGTCAGGGTGATTCGACGCATTGATCAATCTCCCCCTTCATTCGGCCAACCCGGAACTCCGATAGCAATCCCGGAACTCCAATCGCAGTCAATGTCAGATCCGCCACGAGTCCACCAATAAAACCAATCCTCGTTTTCAACCCGGATGCAATAACCGGGCTGTGATAAAAAACAGCACCTGCTGCTGATGTTATTCCAATCAGCCTCTGGAATAAGCGTTTCATCGAAAACCCAACACATTCATTATTGGCAATATAGCCATATAAGCATTAAAAAAATTATTTCACAGACTGTTTACGTCCCTCGAGGTCGGCCAGGAGTACTGTTTCCATACACGAGAAAAACCCGTCCAGGCAGCCACAGGTCACACGGTAGTAGCTGAGCGTCCCCTCTTTCCGAGAATCGATCAGACCGACTTCCCTGAGGATGGCTAGATGCTTGGAAACAGTCGATTGATCTGCGCCGACTTTTTCCGTTAAGTCGTTAACGCACATCTCCTGCTTCTGGAGCAGATCCAGCATCAGCAGCCGGCTCGGATGTGCCATCGCTTTGGCAATCTTCGCGCGGGCTTCATATTGTTTGCGTGTTTTTTCTTTCATGGCAATACCGCCATAATACCATATCGTTATTTTCTGTCAACCGTCTGAATACAAAATGCCTGCCCCATGAAGAAAAGCAGGTTCTCAATCTCGATTCCCTTGCTTCTCCTGGAATCCAATCTTCATATCCCCTTACCAGATTAAGCCTTACATATTACCTCTGACGATCAACTGGAAATTAGTTTCCTGAAAACCGATCATATTTGGA
>CAXBFD010000014.1:0-82000 GCA_963974925.1 uncultured bacterium
ATCTACTCGGGAGGCATGGTACACATTTTCGAAAATCCGCATGGAGAACTGCCTGCTTTTCCCGAATCTTTTTCCCCTTTCAATGTGAGTAACACAAAAACGTCCGTTCAATATGGGACAGGGATTATTTATTTTCATCGGAAAAAACTGTCCGAAATTTCCCCTCTGGAACTCAGGCAGTTCGATATGAACAACATTCAGCCTGTCGATGATCTCCGTTCTCATGGATTGGAGAAAAATGATTTCCCCCAATTGCCAAATCCCGCTATGCCCCCTTCCCCCGAATACTCAACGATCAACTCCATCGCAAGCGACGAAGATATTTTAGTCGCTTTGACTGAGCTGAGTAAAAGCAAACAAGTTTGGTATTTTATTTTTCTGATCTCATTTATTTACTTACTCGTTGCCGGTCCCGGTTATTTTCTGGTTACGAAGTTCTCAAATAATCATTACACCTTTTATGGTTTTTACTTAGGCAGTACAGCGCTGTTTTGTCTGTTCTTTTTAATCATTGGTCAGTATAGCGCAAATCACACATCGCAAATTCATTCCCTGATCATTGCGAATCTGTTACCTGACAAAGGCATCGACATTACTGAATGGTCGAGCCTGGGAATTGCCACGGGAGGAAATTTCGAGATCTCGCATTCTGGTCAGTCGCATATCTATGCTACATGTCAAGATTATTCCAAGGTGAAGGGAACTGCCACCAGCGGAAGTGAGGGCAAGATGCTGGTTGATATTCCGACGAATTCCTCTCGCAGTTTTCTCCATCGAGGAAATATTCCGGAATCCCCTTTCAGCGTAAGCGTCAATTCGTTTCTGTCAAATGATATGGGACTGGAAGTACTTTCACTGGAAATTGACAAACATTTTCCGAAGCAGGTCGATCAAGTGCATTTCTTTTTCGGCTCGAAATTATATGAATTGGTACAAGAAGGTCATCGATTGGAATTCCGGGGGACATCCAGAAATCTATCTTCTGTACTAGATACGAACGCGCTACTCGATCCGTATTATCTGGCACCAGCGGGAGCTTTCCCGGCATCCAGAACAGACGATCAAAATCGCGTTGCCTCTTTAAAACACTTATTTCCGATCTTGCTGCAGCGTGCTTTGAAACTTAATTCTCTCGATGAAAGTCCGAAGCTGCAGTCTGCAGAAAATCAGGGAAAACTGTTCGTTTTGAGCGCTACACCTGAGGGCTTGTTTCCCCAAACACCCATCATTTCGCGCAAAGAGGGGCTGGTATTGTATTGCCTTGAAATCCCCTTAACACGTCAAGCAGACTGAGTTCGATTACTTCGTATTGAAAGACAGCATGTATGTTGCGAGGATCATTGATATTTACCAGCTTCGCATTAAAAAAAGACGTCCATCTCAAAATAACCCACATCTTCCGCTTTGCCTGTATCGGAATCGTATTTTTAATTTTGTTCTCGTCCTGGTTAACCAGCTCTCGTATCAGTGCACCAGGTCTCGATTTTTTTACAAAAATTGTCTGGCTCAACTTCTGGCTTGTCACACTGGCCGGAATCGGTTTCTTTTCAACAGCCATTACCGAAGAAAAAGAAGAAGAGACTCTTCCATTACTAAAATTGGCCGGCATAAATACTCTTGCACTACTGTTGGGAAAATCAACCGTCAGAGCTTTAAGAGTGATTTTGCTGCTGCTGGGACAACTCCCATTCTTAATGCTGGCAGTCGCTTTGGGAGGCATCACGCCACTTCAGATTTACGCCACGATCATTGCAATGATCGCTTATGTCATTCTGATCGCAAATTTCTCATTGCTCTGTTCTGTGTATGCAAAACGTTCCGGAATCGCGATTTCTCTGGTCATGACTGCGTTATCGATCTTTTTTTTCTCTCCCGTCATTTTGACGAAAACATCCTCCAACCTTCAATCACGAGGGTACCTGGCAGCAAACGATTTCATTTCTCAGAGTCTCGCATCGTATTGTGATTTTTGTAGAGAGATCTCAATCGTTGAGCGGATCAACACTATCTTGAGTACCGGATATGCGGATTCGGTGATGACCACTCAAGTCATCAGCAATTTTTTGATCGGAGTCTTCTGCTTTCTGACTGCCTGGTGCCTGTTCGATCGATTTACTGAAGAACAAGCCGTTGTAAAAACGAGAACCTGGTTTCAGAATCACAAACGGAGGCAGCGAATTTCCAGACCCGGACGGCTGGCCCTTGCCTGGAAGGACTTTCATTTTTCAGCTGGAGGCAGAAAAGGATTACTGCTTAAATCCTGCCTGTACCTTTCAGGAATTCTTGCACTGATCGGCGGAGGGTTATGGCTGGATAAGTACTCCTATTCCACGTACTATTTTTCCTATTCCTGGAAGGAATTGATGAGCAGTGCTTTGCTGTTACTGGTGATGGGTTTTGTTGTGGAATGCACCGCGTATGCTTCCCGCATCTTTCGTGAAGAACGAAAACAGAAAATGTTCCCCCTGCTTCTGATACTTCCCCATTCCACATTCCGCCTGGCTTATGAAAAGCTCTGGGGATTAAGCATTGCGCTGATACCCGTCTGTATTGGGATGGCGTTTATTGTTCTGATTGCCCCAGACAGCCTCTACCACTTTTTTGAACCGCGACTTGGTTCTCTATTGCTCTTTTTTTTAATTCAATTCGTTGTATTTCTGCACCTGCTGACATACTTCTCAATTCTGGTACGATGGGGGGCACTTGCATTTGCGCTAGGCACTATGGTTTTGATTGAGTCGTGTGCGACGCCCTTCCTGCAAATCATACTTTTATTATTTCATTCCGCCATTGGCGAAACAGGAATTATTTTACCTGTATTCTATTTCAGCTTATTGAGCTGTTTTGCGCTGCAAATCATGATTGCAAACCGCTTACATCAAATTGCTTCTGAAGAATAATTGAAAACGATGCTGAATTTACTTCCGAAATAAAACCTCATTTAATTTCTTCCCAGCCAGTTGAACCGCTTCAAAGGCCCGATCATATAAGTCAGAACGTCGGAAGAATCCATGGATCATGTCTTCATAATTAATATGCTCAACGTGACATCCTGATCGCCGCATTTGATCCACATACTGTACCGCTTCAGAATAAAGCGGATCGTAACCTGCTGTGATTACCAGCGTTTCAGGCAATTCGCTGAGATCTTTACAGCGTAATGGAGACGCATAAAATTCACGACCTGCGGATTCATCTGGAAGATATTGATCCCAAAACCACTCCATCGCGCGTTTTGTAAGAAAGTAATTCGAGCCATACTTCAGATATGATTCCGTATCAAACTGATAATTCGTCACAGGATAAACTAACATCTGATATGCTAAGTTCAGGCTTTTTGACTCTCTCGCTTTCAGAGCGACAGCCGTCGCCAGATTCCCCCCCGCACTATCCCCGCCCACAGCAATTCGCGTTTGATCGATTCCCAAATCGGCGGCATTGTCTGAAATCCATTCTGTAGCGGCATAGGCATCTTCAAATGGAATCGGATAAGGATATTCGGGAGCCATGCGATAATCGACTGATATGATTTTACAGCCAGACGTACCTGCTAAATCCTGGCACAGTCCATCATAAGCATCCAATGTTCCCATCACCCAGCCACCACCATGAAAGTATACAAGTGCGGGAGATTTTGAGGCAGCAACATCCTGCCTGTTTGCAGGTGTATAAATCCGAATTGGTACTTCTGCGCTATTGATCGCTAATCCGAGATTTTCAATTTTTTGGGCAGGAAGATGAGGCTCGGGAGAGGGAGTCAGAGTTGATCTTATCAATTCAGGAGTCATCTCATCAAATGATGGAATGTCAACTTTTGCTACTTCTTCAAGGTATCGGGCGACTTGTGGATGGACAGACATATGCGGTTCCTTGGAGGGATTTAACTTCTTGATTCTATAATTATCGCTCTTTGATTATCAATCATGAACAATCTGACACGCCAATTATAACGGATGAACTTGTTGACCTGATCACTGTCGGCCTTTAGTTTCAAAAAATACTTTACTCTCTGCAACCTGTCTTTTTTTGACCTATCCTAATAGAGCAGAGCCTGCATGTATGCTTGTAGGACTTCATACCCCCGTTTGGCTGACGATATCATCCCCTCGTGCAATTTTCGCTGGTTAGTGAAACCATGACTCCTAATCCCATTCGTGTCCTGATCGTAGATGATTCCGCTGTAATTCGAGGCCTGATTTCCAAGTCTCTCGAATCAGAGTCTGAGATTGTTGTCGCAGGAACGGCAATGAATGGGGAACGCGCATTGCGCTGGATGGATTCCCATCCTGTTGACGTTGTCATTCTCGATGTCGAAATGCCCGTTATGGATGGGTTGACTGCTTTACAAAAAATCCAGGAAGAGTTTCCCAAAGTACCGGTCATTATGGCCAGTGGATTGACCAGTAAAGGAGCCGAAACCACAGTCAAGGCACTTTCACTTGGGGCCGTTGGATGTATTGCGAAACCGCAAACTGGCAGCGCTGCTGAAAGTATCCGTGTGCTCGCCAGTGAACTGGTGACGATGATCAAAGCTGTCAGTTCCAAAAAAACGACAAACAATTCCATATCTGCAAACAAAATCCAAACTCATTCCACTCCCCCAATACCACAACCTCACCCCAGCACATCTGGCAAGAGTTTATTCAGCAAAAATTTCAAGTTTTATAAGCAGCCTGAAGTATTAGTCATTGGGACAAGCACGGGTGGCCCGAGAGCACTGGCAGAATTACTACCTCAAATTCCCGTCGATTTCCCGATCCCAATTCTGATCGTTCAACACATGCCATCAGGTTTTACCGAAATCCTTGCTTCCCATATTCAAAAAGACAGTGGCCGAACAACCGTAGTAGCCACGCATAATCAACCGCTGGAATCGCATATGACCTATGTTGCCCCGGGAGGCAGCCATCTCCTCATTGGAGAAAATAATGGTCAAAAAGTGACTCTGATCAGCGAAGCCCCTCCAGAGCATTTCTGCAGACCTTCAGTGAATCCGTTATTTCGATCGGCGGCAGCACATTATGGTAATTCGACCTTGGCTGTGATGCTCACTGGAATGGGTGAAGACGGCATCGAAGGCAGTCATGAGATTGCCCGTGCCGGCGGTACCATTATAGCTCAAGATGAAGCAACGAGCGTCGTCTGGGGTATGCCAGCTGCAGTCGTCCATGCAGGTTTAGCCGATAAGGTCCTGCCGCTTTCCCAAATCGCAGTAGAAATCAAATCGCAGTGTCTGGTTCGAGCATAAATCAAGCCAGCGATTATTGCGAAACTCATTTTCTCTACGCACACAATATCGGCACAATCAGCACCTCCGTAACGATCCGAGAATCCAAGAGAATCACTGTAACAGTTGATTTTTTTATTCTGCTACGGTTTCACTCATGTAAATCACGATACTTTTAAATGACCTGATAAAGGCTATTTCCTACTAAAGTATTGGACTGGATTTATCAGATTCACGACTAAGTTACCGCTCAAGAGAAAGCAGCTTTGAATCTATCTGGTTGGAACGGGAGCAAACTTGATCTTTTACTCAGGTTTCATCTTTGCCGAGGTGAAAGTGTAGTTCTTAGATCGCACCGGCTTTTCAATTAGAAAACCAGATTTTTGTTGATCGCCAGTATCGTTCACCCCCCTCTGAACGGTGCTGGCGTTTTTTTATCGACATCCATACAGATTTCTTATTTTTAAAGCTAAATTTGCCTGAAGGCGTCCAATCGTAAACGTCTCAAATAGCCACCTCTTAAAATCAGCCCCAAATTCTTCCAGCTGAACGACGCTCATTGCTATTTCCGCTGCAATCCCTACTCTCCACATCTCCCTGAAACCATTCTGATAATCTTTAAACGATTCCCAGATCTACTTCAATCCGATTTTATTTTTGAAGATACAGTTTTCAGGAGGTGTATGCCTCTCTGGTTGAGCAGATCATTTCTTAACCCACGATAAATTATTGACCTGAATCATCTTCTATCATTTTAATTACCCGACTTCCCATGAAACAGAGCCAATTCCACAGTAAATCCGAGCAGAGGCCATTTGCACAGCTCGCAACAATGCTGCGAAAATGGTCTATTGCAGATCGTCTCAAAATTGCATTTGGATTGTTGGTGTCAGTACAAGTCATTAGCGGAATTGTTACGTTATTCCAAATCACCAACATTAACCAGGATATTTCGCAACTTGTTAATGTGGAAGAGCCTCTCGAAGAATCAATTCTCGAGATGGAAATTAAAGCAGGAGAGAGCGCGAGGGCCGTTCTCGATTATGTGCGCGATCGAAATCAAAAACATCTCACAAAGTTGATCGATTCTCGCGATGGCTTTGCTGAAAGTCACTTTCGATTTGAGCAACTGGCCACGACGAAAAATGAACAGCTTTTAAGCCAGGAAATCGCTGCCAGATATTCCAGCTATAATCAAATGTCCGCTTCCATTATCAGTTTGGCCGATCAGAGAGATGCTGCATTAAAAGTATTTGTAAATCATGTAAGCTACATCAATCAGCTCATTGACCATGAGAGGATCAATTCCAACGACGACACATCTGATGATGGGATCAAAAAAGCAGATGCTTCTCATAAAATGGAAAAGTATCTGAACATCGCATTTGGTTCAATTGAGGAATATATCGTTAAACGAAATCATAATTTATTATCTCGAATTTTTGAAGCAGAACAAAAATTCAAACTGTTTGAAGGAAAATATCTGGAAGCGATTTCCAATCATGTAGAGAAACAACGAATTCAGGAAATCGATATTGAATTCGCAATGGTCACTTCTTTGGGGAACCAGGTTGTAAAAATAACTGATAATATTGATCAACATCTACTGAAATTTGAACAGAGCCTGGACCAACTGGATCATCTGCTGAATAACCAGGCTCACCCATTAATTCACACCAAAACGGTTAAAGCAACCCATCATGCAGACACCTCAATTCAGTCGGCAAAAATCGTGATCAGTTTTTTAGCCGTCACTGGTACCATCTTTGGATTGCTTTCAGTCTGGATTCTATCGCGTGGGATTGTGGCTCCCATTCTGGAGCTTTCAGAAAGTGCAGAACTCATTGCAGCAGGTAATGTTGAACACCGTATCCAGGTAGATGCTCAGGATGAAATTGGACGCCTGGCAGAAACATTTAATCATATGGTCGAAGACCTTGTCATTGCTCAAAAAGAGGCGGAAAAAGTCAGTCACATCAAAAGTGCATTTCTGGCAAATATGAGTCATGAAATTCGCACACCGATGACTGCCATTCTGGGTTTTGCAGAAATCATGCGTCAGAGAAATGAAGACCCCGAAACGATTCGCCATATTGATACGATCAAAAAGAATGGTGAATACTTACTTGAACTGATTAACGATATTCTCGATGTTTCAAAAATTGAAGCAGATAAACTTGATGTTGAGGCTATCGAATGCTCCCTCATCGAACTGCTGGAAGACGTCAAAACACTGATGGAGATTCGGGCCATCGACAAAGGTCTCGATCTTAGTATCAAAATCGATGGAAAAATTCCAAATCTGATTCAAAGTGATCCCATCAGACTTCGTCAGATTCTGATAAATCTGCTCAGCAATGCAATCAAATTTACTAAACAGGGAAGCGTTCAGCTGGTCGTCAGAACAATCGAGATCGATTCTGAAAATCCAAGTTTGCAGTTTGATGTCATTGACAGCGGAATCGGGATGACCGAAGAACAGATTTCCCGTCTTTTTCAGCCATTTGTCCAGGCAGATTCTTCAACGACACGAAAGTATGGCGGAACTGGACTGGGATTAACCATTTGCAAACGCCTTACCAGCATTTTGGGAGGGGAATTATGCGTCAAGAGTGAATATCGAACCGGAACGACTTTCACAGTGACCATAAAGATTGGCACCATCTCTGATGTGGAATTTATGGACGATGCTGCTTTCGAACGCGAAACCAGTCAGACAATCATAAATGCGACAGCCGCAACTGATCTCGAAATGGACTACAATATTTTATTGGCCGAGGATGGTATCGATAACCAGAAACTGATCAGTTTTTTGCTGAATAAATCCGGGGCAAAAGTCACGCTGGCCGAAAACGGCAAAATTGCGGTTAAGCTGGCTCTGGAAGCCACTAAAAAAGCGGCACCTTTTGATGTTATCTTGATGGATATGCAAATGCCTGAACTGGACGGGTATGCTGCGACAGCACAACTTCGATCAAACGGATACAATAATCCCATCATTGCTCTTACCGCTCATACAATGAGTGGCGCTCGCGAAGAATGCCTCTCTGCAGGCTGTAATAATTATGCGACTAAACCAATTAATCGCAGCCAGTTATTTACCGCCATTCATGAGAGTATCGCGGAATTTCGACAAAGCGCGGAAACGACTCTTCGATCATGACATCGCAGCGCGTTCCAGCCGATTATTGATGGTCCTGCCTAACCCTTTTTCCGGCATACGTATCGCAACGATATTATCAACTCCTGCTGCATCCAGGTTTCTCAGAGCGGTAAAAAATTTTCCTGCTGCGACTTTCAAATCTCCTGCCGGTGAAAGAATTTCCTGCGCAGAAAACTGACAATCTTTCAAAATCGTTTTTTCAAGTGGATATAAACTCAGCAGCCCGTTTGCCCCGTTTAGAGGTAATTCCTCCGGATGATTCACAATAAATAATCGAGTGCGTGGCGCATAATGTTTTGGCAGCATTCCGGGACTGAGAGGGGAATTTGCTTCTGCATGATCTTCAATCCCTGCCAGACGAACCTGCCCGATACAGGATTCGATCTCTTCCAGCGAAATTCCACCCGGCCTGAGTAAAACCGGAATATCCCCAACGCATTGAATCACCGTTGACTCAACACCAACAGTGCAGGCCCCCCCATCTAGAATCAGTTTTATTTCGTTTCCCAACTGCTCAGACACATGCTGAGCCTGCGTTGGACTCAGGCACCCAAACTTGTTTGCACTGGGTGCAGCGATTGGTAACTTCGCCGCATCCAGTAACTGCCTGGCGACAGGGTGAGCAGGAATACGGATGGCAACAGACTCTAAGCCGGAAGTGACCAGATCAGGGATAATTTCTTTTTTGGGTAGAACCAATGTTAACGGACCGGGCCAAAACTGTTCTGCAAGTTTTTCCGCCTGCGCTGATAATCCAAATGTGAGTTGATCAAGTTGCTCGAGATTCGAAATATGAACAATTAAAGGATCGAAGTGAGGCCTTTGCTTTACTTCGAATATCTGAGCGACCGCTTCTGGATCAAGTGCATTGGCCCCCAGGCCATAAACGGTCTCTGTCGCGAAAGCAACCAGTTCACCGTTTCGAATTAAATTGGCGCCGGCATTGATATCCTGGCTGATGACACATTTCATTTTAAATCTTGAATACACAACTAACTGAGCAAAATCAAACCCGTTGAAATTAAGATTCTGACAATCCCCTGATCGATCAAAAAAGACTCTCGTATCATACCAGTCTCGATACCCGGGGCAACGGAAAAAGCACACTGCTTTATATCGAATCTGACACAAAAACGAGAGTCTTAGCTTGATCAGAAACCAGTGGAAACCTGGTTATCAAAGGAACTCAGCTCAACCTGAAAACTGATACCGGATTGGAGTTCCCTGTTGCCGAGCTGGCAAATTATTTACAAGTTCGCCAGGTTTTTGACTTAATATCACATTGACGCCTGCTTCAAGATCGCGATCAAGCGCATTCACTTCTTCCAGTTCACGCTCGGACATTTCGACGGAAACATCCGGATTTACGCCTGCGCCTGCCATTTCTCTACCCGTCGGGGAATAAAACTTGGCAGTAGTCAGCCAGAATGTTCCGGAAACAGATTGCAAAGGAAAATGTGTCTGGACGGTGCCTTTACCATAAGTTTTCCTGCCAACGATCAGACCTCGTCGATTCTCCTGTATGGCAGCGGCGAAAATCTCACTCGCACTGGCGCTGTCAGCATCCACCAACACCACCAGAGGGATTTTCCATGTTTGTTCACGCGTGGCAGATTCCACCGAATTATCGCTTTGGTTTCGTCCCCGGGTAGAAACGATTTGACCAGAGGGGACAAACCGATTTGAGACAGAAATTGCTTCGGTTAATAAACCACCCGGATTTCCCCGCAAGTCAAATACGAGAGATTTCATTCCCTGCCGATGCAGGTTCCACAATGCCTGATCCAATTCCTGAACTGACCCCTCCCCAAACTTCTCCAACCGGATCAATCCGATTTTCTGTTGTGCATCAACCATTTTCACTTCACTGATATTCGTAATGCGTATCGATTGACGACTCAGATTGACTTTTGCATTCTGGTCTCCTCTGCGCACTTCGAGAGAAATTGTTGAACCTGCAGGGCCCGTAATCAAGTTGGCAACATCATCCAGAGAAAGACCGGCTAACGTTCGTTGATTGGCCCCTACTATAATGTCTCCACGCTGAAGCCCTGCTTTCTGTGCAGAACCCCCATTCAGCGTACGTAAGATGACAGCTCCTTCACGATGCGTCTTGAGCTGTACTCCCACACCCACAATATTACTGTCTCCCGCATCGACACGCGGCCCTGACACACTGGGCGTAAACTCAAATCGAGAGTGTTTATCGAGTGCATCCAGCGAACCATAAGCGAACTCGTAAATCACACCAGTCGCCGGCATTTGGAGCTGGCTGCCTGCAATATCCGCTGCCTGACGCAAAACGGTCACCGCTTCCTGGGAATTGCGAGCAGGATTCTGATCCATCAATTGCTGCCAGCGTTGCTGTACTATTCTAATTCGTTCAGGAGATGCTGAAATACGATGGGTATTCAGAAATGCCTGGTTCTCCACGGCAAAAATCAGGTTTTGCAAAGACTTCTTCGTTCGCACATCATAGGAAGGTGGTTGCACATGGCGTGAGTCAATCATCCGGTTGACTTCCAGATAGAACGCATAGGCTCTTTGAGGATCAAGATTCTGCAGAGTTCCGATAACCGAAGGGCTGGCGTAACGTTGAGACAGCTTGTTTCTGACTGCCTGATTTGGATCGATCGGAGTTTGATTGGGAAATCTCGTTTCGTAGCGATCCCGATCATACTGTGGTAAAGACCTCTGACGCAGTTCCTGAATCAGTTCTCTTAATTTCTGATCGTCGTAATTGTCTTCAAAAGATCCACGCGGCTGACGCCTTGGGGAAAACTCCCGTCTGTCTCTGAGATCGCTTTCATTTCGATCACGATTACGAGGACGATCATACTGTTGATCCCTCCCGGACAATAATCTTTTCAGTTTTAATTCAAAATCATCAGAACCGAAGCCATCATTGACAGGACGGCGACTTTGATACTGGTCATCTCTGAAATAGGACTCTGGCAGAAGATCTTCAATCGTATGATCCGGATTATTATCGAAAATACGATTGCTATCGGGACGATAAAAATCCGGACGGTAAGCGTCATACTCGGCAGCGTGGGAAAGAGTAGTACATCCGGTCAAGAAAACGGCGGTCATCAGTATGACCATTCCCCATACCAGAAGACGAGCTGAGTTAATGGTTTCTTTTTGACTGTAATTAAATTGTGATCGGTTCATGATCCCCTCCAAGATAAGTCGCCTGGCGACTATTAAGTCCGGCCTATCAACTTCCTCTATGATGGCTTAACGGATACTAAGAAAATACATTTAACGGCTCACATATTATGCCCCGTTCTACTTCAGCTAATTAAGCACACTGCGCATTCAATGCCTGGTCAATCAGAGTGGAAGCCTCTGAATCGATCGATTCTGGCGTGTTCTCTTCAAGCAGTTCTCCACGAATGACCCGTACGTTCTCGGGAGCATCAATGCCTATTTTGATCGCCCCTTTACCGGTTTTCAGAATCTTGATCACGATGTTGTCACCAATTTGAATTACTTCATCACGTTTTCGAGTTAAAACTAACATTGCAAAATCTCCTGTTATTGCTGACCACCAATATTTTCCATAAACAGAATCATATTGATGTCATTTGGTTATTGTTTAGTGGCTAAATCAGATACATAGCATTCATTGTGCCAATCAATTTTCCAAAAACGAAACATTGAATTATATCCCTATAAAACAGCACTTTGTCGCATTGCCAAAATGGAAACTGCTCACCTACAATCGACCAGCCGTGTGTAACATTGACAACATATCTATGAACGCACCCAAAATTACAAAGGATCAAACATTCGATCGTCCATTTTATGATTACAGTTTATTAAAGCTGCACCACCACAAAACCGCCAATCTCAACCCAATCCTTGAACTGACCGTGGCCTACCCAGTCCAACAGCTGTCGTGAAATTCGACCTGATGGAATTCCCGTCATTTTCATTTCGATAACAGGGCTGAGCGTGATGTGAGCCGCGAGGGAAGCAGGCCAAGCATGGTCTTGACGTAATTCGTAAAACCAGTAAACTTCGCCGCCTGATATTCAGAGTTTGATGAATTCGCCATTGGAAACTACTTGCAAAGTAGAATTGAACCTTCATCATCTTTTGTCAGATCTTAAACAACGCGTTTGCTATTAAACGGGCCAAAAGTACCATTCATCGTTTGATGTTCATCCTGTTTTGACACAGTGATCGTCATGGATGACATTGGTTAATCAAGACGTAGAATTCACAAGAAAGGATTGTGTGAATGTATTCCCGCTTCAGCCACACTGTTTGTCATCACAAAAATCGTAAGGGTGTATTGCCTTTTACCTCCAAAGCTTTTAGCACACTTTTGATTTTCGGGCTCGCAACTGCTTACATCAGCACAAGCGCATATGCACAATCTCCGAATGACAATAACAGCAAACTAGTGAATGATTTACTTCGCCTGTTGGAAAAATCTGATCTGGCAACCCGGGACCGTGAGTATAAGCCATCGGGCTTAGACCTGCCCCCTGCCCCTCAATTAAACACTTCGCGCATCAATATCAACGAAGTGCGAGATCTTCTCGAAAGGTTCTCCAGTGACAGCTCTGCATTAGCGACCAGTCTTAACAGAGTGATGTATCAGGTTCCTGGCGTTCGAGAGTATGTTGCCGACGTACTGAAAGTGAGAGCACGTTCATCGATCCTTGCAGACAAAGTTCGCCGCAGCACTGATTATACTTTACTTGCTGGAGAATACAGTGAAATCGACCAATTATGGAGAGTCGTTTCCAATCAATTATCGCAGGTTCGAGGTCTGGATCGAGACTCCAGAAATCTCATCACAAGCATGAATGAAAGTGACCGCAAACTGGGCGACCTGCTTCAGACAGGACCTCAACTGAAGCGGACAGAACTCTTAAGAGAAACATCAGCACTGAGCAATGCATTGAGCATTTTAGTGCAAGACATTGAAATTGAACTTTCTCGCGAACCACAAAAGTATGAACTGGTGAGAGAAGGACAACAAATTGAACAAAGAATGGTTCAGGTTTCCAATCTGATTGTTGACCGCCAGAGCTATGATTCCATTAAACGCGAATATCTGGCTTATCGAGACTCGTGGAACGCTTTCGCCACCCGCCTGCGACCATATCACAATCGCATCTTGAGTCGTGGAGTCCAGCGCGTCGTACAACAGGATCGCTCCATTCAAGAACTTCTCTGGCTGCCTCAGGATGGCGCCAATCTGCAGGAAATTGCTCATCTCACGGAAGCTCTGAAACGCGACGTTGATGAATTCTATCGCAGAGCCACGCTTCGTCTTTTGATCAGTTTGCCTCCCGCAAATTATATCTCAACATCTGACGAATTTTATGGAACTGTGGAAAATCTGATTGATACGGTTAATCATAATGAATCCGGCAATGAACTGATTACCTCCTTCACTTATATTGAGCATTCCTGGAAAGACTTTTCGGCACTGTTTCACACAGTCGAAAGTCCTGCAGCACTGCAATTGCTGGATAAAGTGGATGATTCTATCAACGCCTTGCGAATTTCGCTTCGGATGGAACAACCTTCAGAACAGATTGATATTTCCAAGTTAGTTGTTTCACTGGAAGCTCAAAGTGCGCAGCTTTCCATTATTGCAGAACAATGGCTGGCAACAGAGTCACCCACCTTCAGACGTTCAACACAAGATTCGATTCGTCATTTCACTACCATTGCCCATGAACTGCACCTGATCACTCTGTCCCATCCCGCTTCGATAACACTCCTCCGCTCAAAAAGTTCGGAACTTTTCGAAAGTTGGTTTAAAGTACATGAAAATATTTCTCGCTGTGAAACCCGTGAGAAATATCAACTTCAGGAAACGGCCGTTCGCATCACACAAATGCTGATGGATTTGCGTTACGCAACAAAGTGAGCATCTGATTCGAGTTGATACAAATTCAAGGCCCTCTTTTATGAGGGCCTTGTTCTTGCGCCAAGCAAGTAATATTCTCAGGAAAGACCACACTTTGTATTTAAGAAATGACTCATCTAAGTCGAGGACGATTTGACCTTATGATGAATTCTTCAGAGCCTTCGGGAGATGACCCACGCTTTAACAAATCGGGTCCTGCAGATCAAAATGAAACGGACTGGGTCGACTATATCGTTGCGTATTTTGTAGCAGTGCAACGTTTTTTTCGGATACCCCTGTTACATCTTCAAGCGGATCGCAAAGAAAACATTGAAAAAAGAAGCACCTTTTTTTTACCGCTGGCGGGTATCAGTCTGGCTGCAGCATTGACTTTATTGCTGGCAGTGACGCAATTTTTCTGGCCGCTGGGAATTGCCGTTTTACTGGTTGCCTCACTGGAGTTGGTGTTTCTTCGCACTTTTGTTCCCGAATCGATCCCACAAAGTCGATCACTTCTGGTATCACAAACATCAGCGTCGTCATCGTCTGCTGGCAATATTTTTGTACTCACCATTGTGTTCATGTTATTACGGGTGGCGCTCTTTTATCACCTGCTCTCTGACTCTAATTCGATTCTCATCCCCTGCATCCTGATTCTGATTTCCATCTCCTTAGGAACATGGATTATTCCCTTTTCAATCTGCTTTGCATCCGCACACGATACAGACGCCAGATGGGTCAATCCTGATCGTCCTCTATCCAGGCAGCAGTTGAGCTATGGCAGCCTGTGCTTAATCCCACTGCTTTTGCTGGGAGCATGGGGTGCAATGGGTTATCTGGCCCCGGCACTCGTTGGCTCCTCAGTGCTGCTGTATTGGATTATGCGAAAACTGGAAGATCACCATGTTGAAGTAAAAGACACCCATATAGAGGGACTGGCTTCCGTCTTTCAGATCGTGTTTTTATTAATCTGCACAATCGATCTGTCTTTTCTCAAGCTCCTGTCTGAGTAAGCGAGGATCACACCGTCAAACGCTCCTCCCGTCGCCTTAACTCTGATCGCATCAAACCTCTTCCATACTCATTTTTCGTAACTAATTTAAATCCATGCCTTTCGAGAATCGTGGCAGGATCAATCAGGGATTGGGCCTGGATCTGAGCCACTAACCTGAAAAACAGATACATCACTTTGATCCACAGTATTGCTCTCAACTGCTGCAGCCTGCCCCCTGAGATCTGAAAATCTGCATTTAACCAGAGCGCACTCTCTTTACACGCGTCTGCAATCTTGGAAATACATTCATTGAGTGTCTGTTCGGTAAACACATCCAGAAAATAATTGGTAACAATCAAATCGTAGTCCTGGTCTGGCATCGCTTCCATTATCAAATCGCGATGATAAAATTTTACACGATTCAGCGCATGCAAAGAGGATTCCCGCAACCGTTTTTGAGCAAGATCCAGCATGGTCTGACTCGAATCAATGTAATGGACTTGTTCACAGTCGCTGTGTTTCAGAAATTCGATTAAAAATTCCCCATCCCCCTCACCAATTAATGCCGTTTTATTGACTGAAGGTAAATTCCCAAGCTGGGCTGTTCGACAGCGTTGCATCTGGTTATTAAAGACAATTTTTTCTAAACGCTTAAAATAAGGTGCAATTCGATCGAAATTCATCATAGGAAACTCAAAAAAACACATGGCGTGAATAACGCAAAATCTGCTAAGACCGGTTTTAAATGAGGCTGCAGTGAACATCGATCAAGAAACAACAGCAGCAGAGTACTCGTCAGCACTGAGATCTCAAATACCGGCATCAATTGCATGAATATCAAAACACAGCAGACGAGGACCTGCAAACAGATAAATCCTCTCAGTACGTTCCGAAATCGATGAAGCTGTTCCGGGTTTGCTGTAAAAAAAGTCACCTCTCCTGCCTGCCTGTCAAATCGGTGTTCCCAACGGGAAATCGCAAGACAGTTTAAACTGCACAAACTCAAAAAACAGACAGAGGTCCAGACAGAATAGAAACTCCAATGCTCCAGTTGAATCAGAATAAAAAAGTGCGTCGCAGTGGAAAAAAATAATCCCACCAATAATTCTCTGGGGAGAAAACCTCTTGCCTGACTCGGAAAATAAAAACAGGCCAGAAAATAAATCAGCAACATTGAAAGTAAACAAAATCCTCCACCAATTTCGGTCCTGTTTAATGTATGAAAAAGGTATAGAATTGAAAAAACAGCGACGAGTGCCCAGGTACACATCAAGGGTTTGAAATGCATCGTGGCAAACAGATGGCGGGGAGGCTTCCCATGAGAAAGTGCTGGCATTCGAATACTATCCAGCAACCGATCACCAGAATAAGCTAACCAGGTAACACTAAATAAAATGACATAATGATGGAATTCGATATTACTTGAATATAAATACGACAAGCACCAGAGCCAGATTACTCCCACGAAAGGCGCGTCAAGACTTAAAGAGTTCGTGAGCAGAATCCCCTTTTTCAGAAATTCTCCCAAGTTACTCACACAATGAGCGTCTGTACCTGAGCAGGAAAGTCCGACAGCGGACGTTCTTTCAACCACTCTGGTTGTAATTTTGCTTAACATCTTAAATTTAAAGGACTTTTGACTGAGTAAATCGAACGGGTCCAGGCAATATTACAGAGTATGCACGGTAAATCGGAGTAAGGCTACTTCAAACAAACATGAAAGTCGACGGCCGCCAGACGGGATCGTGAATATAATCTACGAGAAGCCGGTCAATCGCTGTATAATATTCGCGAGTTGAAACAGATATGAAACTGCAAATACAGTATAATATCCGGCCAGGTTTCATAAACAGAACTACAGAGGTTTTTGGGGATTGTGTCAATCACATCAGGAATAGATTCATGCCGTTAAAAACGGGTACCGTCGAAGAGCCAAAGCTCGATTTAACACCAATGATTGATATTGTATTTTTGCTGATCATTTTTTTTATGGTCGGTACACAATTTACGGAGATGGAACGCCAATACGATATCAAACTGCCAACTGTGACAGACGCAAAACCATTAACAAATCTGCCTGACGACATTATTGTGAATGTTCAGCAAGACGGAGAAATTTCTGTCAATGGTGAAAAGAAAAGTCTGCCAGAGTTGGAACAGGCTTTAGAACTGGCAAGACAAAATTTTCCAGGCCAGTCGGTTGTGATCAGAGGTGATTCCACCGGGCCTTATCAGAACGTAATGAATATCCTGGAGATTTGTCACCGCGCCAAAATACGCTCTGTCTCTTTAGCCAATCGTTTGAGAGACGAATAAACAGCATGCAAAATCGAATCCACAACCTGCTCGAGCAAATCCTGGCTGGTCGCGATATTTCGTTTGACCAGATACTGTGGGGTGTATTAATCCTGGCAGCGATTTTCGCATCCATTCATCTCTTATCGATGCTGGTGACTCGCTGGGGGGATAAAAACGCCTCGTCAAAAGCACTGCTCTTTTCAATTATTGTGCACCTTTCACTCTCTTTGGGTGTCGTGACATTCTGGCCTGATTACGCACCAAAGTCGATCGCCGAAACGCACCCGGATCAAGAACAAATTGAGATTAAACAAATCCTGGCCGAGAGCACTGAGACGATTGAAAACAGGCAGACCGGAAATACGCCTGTCTGGGAAAAAATCACCAATCCTGAAAAACAGGAATTATCCCGGATTGATTTGACCAGACCGGAGTTCACCCCTTTGGTTGCCCCTCCTGAAAAAAAACAACCTCAGGAAATCTCCGAGATGCCCATGCCGGATATCGTTTCTAAAACCGATCTCCCCGTCACTCCTGCCAAGGTGAACATTCAAAGTGTGAGTCAAAAACGAATTCCGTCACAGGCTCCACTCGAAATTACAGACACGACTGCCGAATCACGGGCTGAAGTTTCTGTGCCTTCGACATCGACCCTCCGCAGCAAAATGATACGCACAGGGCAGACAAACCAGAACGTCGAACGGCAATCAACTCTGGGTGCCGTTGATCGAATCCAACCCACATTCAGCAACGAACAGAAAACGCTCGCGCTGAATGCTCAACCTGATCCAAAGTCGACTTTGGAACGCAATGCCCGGGACAACATGATTCAAAAAAGGACCGGCCCGGCCCCTTCTAACCTTAAAATCGAGTCGACCGGAGTTGAGTCGGGAGCCGCGACTCCTGAAAATTCAAACGTGGCACCTGCCGAACCACGTTTTACCAGAAGAAAATCCCGCACCATGCAGTCCGCGTCGGAAGGAGTCATTCAGCGATCTTCACCAGAAACTCCTGCCGGAAAAGCAAACCCGAATTCAGAACGCTTAATGGCGGAACGCAGTACGTTACCACTTACCATCAATCGGGGAGGGCCTCAGCCTGATGCCTTTCGACCGAATTTTGATGCCGTCTCAAATCGCGCAAAGGCAAATATCCCGGCGACCTATCGGTTAAGAAATCTGTCAAAACGTAAAGAAATTGCCCAGCGTTTCGGTGGCACAGAAGAATCCGAAAGAGCTGTCGAATTGAGTTTGAAATGGTTGGCAACTCACCAGGAACAGGAGGGTTTCTGGGATGCGGACCGATTTGGCGCCGGAAAAGTCAGAATTGACGAACAGGGTATTGATCGTCGCAATGCAGGTGTCCAGGCTGATGCGGGTTTGACCTCATTGGCAATCCTGGCGTTTCTGGGTGCCGGCTATACTCAGGATGAGGGACAATACTCTGATAACCTGAATCGCGCGATCCAGTGGATGATTACGCAACAAAAATCAAATGGGTTTCTCGGCGGTGAAGCAACTCATTATGCCCGCATGTATTCACATGCGATGGCAACCTACTCCCTGGCGGAAGCATATGGACTCCAAAACGATCCCAAATCAAATCCCAAACTCCGCGAAGCGATTGCCCGCGGCGTCTCGTATATCGTAGAAAATCAAAACCCCTATGATGGCGGCTGGCGGTACGTCAAAGGTCAGAAAAGTGATATGAGTATGTTCGGCTGGCAGCTGATGGCTCTTAAAAGTGCCGAGATTGCAGGAATCCCCATTCCATCAGATACCAAACAGTTAATGGTCAAGTTTTTAAAAGAGCGGAGTCTCGGAAAAGACAACGGCTTAGCCACCTATCGCATGGTTGAACCGGCAACCCCTCCTACGCCTGCTATGACCGCTGAATCATTATTCTGTAAGCAAATGCTGGGCATCAGAAGAGATAATCCGTCCTGCAGGGAAGCGATTCAGTTCATCGCAGAACGTCCTCCGCGCCTCTCAGAATATAACCTCTATTACTGGTATTATGGGACACTGGCCATGTATCAATATGGAGGCAATCCATGGAGAGAATGGAACGAAGATTTGCGTGAGTTATTGATTTCGGAACAGGTGACGCACGGCGAAAATGCAGGTAGCTGGGACCCGCGCCCGCCGTGGGGACCATATGGAGGGCGTCTGTACTCGACCACCTTAAGCACACTCTGCCTGGAGGTCTATTATCGGTTTTTACCACTCTATCAGATGGGAGGCCGATACGATGATGAATCCGCACAGGATTGAAATCAAAATCAGACCCGCTCAGATGTTAAGCTGACTGATTCGATCACTCAAGAATTTTTCGCTGCTCTGCGTGACAGAGTTTCACTTCCTAAAGTTAATTCGCACCCTGGACATTACAGCACAACAATCCGTTTCCCTTCCATAGAAAGTATCCATTGATGACTGCTTCAAAGAAAGCATATGAAGAGTTACTCACACGACTCAAAAAAACCGCTTTATTAGCTTCCTGCTCAGCGGTACTGGAATGGGATGAGCAGACTTATCTGCCTCCTGACGGAGCCGACCATCGCGCCAATCAGCTGGCATTGCTGGCAGGTATGGTGCATGAGCAAGCCACTAATTCTGAAATCGGAAATTTACTGCTTGAACTGGAATCAGACTCTGACTCAAATGACGATGCGGCCCAACTGGCTAATATCAGAGAAGCCCGTCATGAATATGACCGGGCGACAAAGCTTCCACGCCGATTGGTCGAAGAACTTTCAAGAATCGGTACGCTTTCGCAACAAGCCTGGGTACAAGCAAGAAAAAATAATCGGTTTCAGGATTTTTTGCCCTGGTTAGAACAAATAATCGACCTCAAACGCGAACAGGCGTCTGCGACCGGTTATCAGGGAAACAATGCCTATGATGCGCTGCTCGATGAATATGAGCCGGGGGCAACTTCTGAAATGATTGAGCAGGCCTTTATTCCTCTGCGGAATGAGCTTGTTACTTTAGTTTCAGCGATTCAAGATTCAGGAATCACGCCTGATATCTCCCTCCTGACCAGAAGTTATCCCGTTGCTGAACAACGCAACTTCAGTATTTCCGCCGCAGAGGCAATTGGCTTTCGATTTGACGCCGGTCGGTTGGATATTGCCGCCCACCCATTCTGCAGTGGGTTCGGACCTGGCGACTGTCGCTTAACGACGCGTTATGACGAACACCATTTCCCAGGCGCTTTCTTTGGAACCCTTCACGAAGCGGGACACGGGATCTATGAGCAAGGGCTTTGCAAAGAACATTTTGGTACTCCCCTGGGGAATTCGACTTCGCTTGGAATTCATGAATCGCAGTCAAGAATGTGGGAGAATCTGGTTGGACGAAGTCGTGCATTCTGGGATTATTTTTATCAACCTGCTCAGAAGCTGTTCCCGGAAGCACTGCGAAATGTTAATCAGGAAGACTTTTATCGGGCAATCAATGATGTCCGCCCTACATTTATTCGTGTCGAAGCAGATGAAGTTACTTATAACCTGCACATCATGTTACGTTTTGAGCTGGAAAAATCCTTGATTTCAGGAGACTTGAAACCGGCTGACCTGGAAGCTGCCTGGAACGAAAAATTCATCGAGTATTTTGGAATTACTCCTGACACTTCTGCCAATGGATGCCTGCAGGATGTCCACTGGAGTGCCGGATTGATTGGTTATTTCCCGACCTATGCTCTGGGAAATATGTATGCTGCTCAATTTTACAACGCAGCAGAAAAAGAACTGGGAGACCTCAGCCAACTCATTGCAAAGGGCGAGTTTGCACCGTTAAAAAATTGGCTGAACCAGAACATACACCAACGAGGCAAATTATATCGAGCGAACCGCCTGGTTGAAGTTGTCGCCGGTGAAGCTCTCTCCCACGAACCATTAATTGCTCAGTTACAAAACAAGTATAGTGAACTCTACAACTTGTAATGATTCCTCTGATATAAATCTCATTGCAGAAAGCGCGATCATGGCCAATAAAAGTGTGAAGCAGGATTTTCTACTGGCTCTTGCGCTCGTCATTGCCGGAGCATTTTTATTTTCCGTATGGCTCGGCTTTGGTTTACCTGGCCCGCAACTGGCGAGCGGAAATCGTGCCTCTCTACAGGTAGGAGCGACTGCCCCTCCAATTCAGGCAGCAGGCTGGGTGAATGGCGATCCATTTCTGGAACAGGATTTAAAGGGAAAAGTGATCGTGGTTGATGCCTGGGCGACCTGGTGTGGCCCTTGCCGCCAGCAGGCTCCCCACATTGTCAAAACGTATCAGCAATTCAAGGATCAGAATGTGGCCTTTATCGGACTCACATCAGATGGAGAAGAATTGCTCCCCGAAATTCGGCAGTGGCTGAAAGAAACGGGCATCACCTGGCCAAACGGCTATGGAGCCATCGATTCACTGATCGCTTTTAAAGCGGAAACCATTCCTCAAATCTGGGTCATCGGCACTGATGGAAAAGTCGTCTGGAACGTGGATTCGGAATCAACAGAGTCCTTAGAGCAGGGAATCAGCCGGGCCTTGAGTCAGACTCCGTAAAAAGACACTTTGAGAAGTCAGCTTCCGGCGATGGTCGATGCTCCGAAAGAAATATTTGATACGCCGAGTAAAAGGAAACCGTGATGAGCCAGAAGTTCATTGACCAGCCCGTGAATGGAATCAACATGCGAGTGCACGTGGATGGTGCGGGACCTCCCCTGCTCTTTGTGCATGGATTTCCTCTGAACTCCCGAATGTGGCAGGCGCAGATCGAACGGTTCAAAACAGAGTTTACTGTACTCACCCCGGATTTGCGCGGATTCGGCGCTTCTGATGTTTCCCCGGGGACTGTGACCATGGAACAGCACGCCGATGATCTGAACACGCTCCTGGACGCGCTGCAGCTAGAGCAACCCGTCATTTTTTGTGGACTCTCAATGGGTGGTTATATTGCCTGGGAATTCTGGAAACAGTTTCCTCAACGTTTGCGCGCACTAATGCTGTGCGACACTCGCTCGGAAGCGGATTCAGAAGCAGGCATCAAAAATCGATTGAAAATGGTTGATCTCGTATTAAAACACGGACCGGAATCGATTTCCTCGTCCATGATTCCCAATCTCATCAGCGAAACCTCTCAACGTCATCAACCTGAAATTTCCAAAAGCCTGATTGAGATGATCGAATCAACGGACCGTGAGGGAATTGCCGCCAGCCAGAGAGGCATGGCAGTACGAAAAGACTTCTCTGATCAATTAATGGACATCAAAGTACCCGCACTATTGATTGTCGGCAGTGAAGATCAATTAACGCCACCAGCTGTCATGAAAAACATGTCTACTCAGTTACCTCATGCAAAATATATCGAAGTGCCGGATGCCGGCCATATGACACCCATGGAAGCGCCCGATATTGTCAATCAGGCGATGGAAGATTTTTTAGCTTCCTGCTAATATCAGAACATACAACACCCGTGTATTCGATTCTGCCGATTCGCCGCACAGAGATATGGAATTTATTTTCCCCGCTCCTGCTGGCACAGGCACGGTAAATACTGATTACGATAAGGAACGATCATGGCCAAAAATCACTCCAAACTTTTTCTGGATATTGTGGAAGATGCAAAGTCACGTGTAATTGAATGCACGGTGCATGATGTAAAAACACGAACAGAACAAGGAGAAGAATTTCACCTGATTGATGTGAGAGAGGACCACGAGTTCAGTGCGGGGAGAATTCCCGGGGCCAGACACCTCGGCAAGGGAATCATTGAACGAGATGTAGAGGCATTGATTCCTGATACGTCTACCTTATTGATACTTTATTGTGGCGGCGGATATCGGTCAGCCCTGGCAGCAGACAATCTGCAAAAAATGGGCTACACACAAGTCATCTCGATGGACGGAGGATTCAGTGGCTGGAAGGCGGCTGGCTTCGAAATTGAAACCGGAGATTGAATGATCCACACTTTCACTGACCGAAAATCACATCGGTTTGGTAACTGAGTTTTCCCTAAAAAGAAAAAGCACTGTGTTTGATGAAACACAGTGCTTTTTGAATTTTGTAACAGTTCCTGATTCGCATCCTGATTCGCCAGAGCGCTCTCACTCTGTTATTCCCGGCAAACGACCTGGATACAGGCTAGGCACCCAGCTCCCAGTTATAGCTGCCTAATTCCATCACGAGGAATATGATTCCCAGGATCAAGGCCATCAAAGACACAAACAGCAGCCCTACATAAATATTCGGGCCACCCGACTCTCCTGTGGCGGCTTTTCCCTTGGTTTTAGAGCTTCGAGTTGACATGGTCACCTTTCTCAATCACACCATTCTTGGCGGCGTCTATTACAGTCCCGACAGCATTATCAGGATTTACATATACAAGTTCAATCTTACCGAGATATTTGGGACGATTACCATTCGCTTTCGTGCCGAAGCGATAAACGAATAATTGATGACCTTTGCTGAGCCCATCGTCACTTCCCAGTGACACTTCAACAAACTTGGTTCCGTTCCGTTTATCCTTTTTCGTATTGATAATCAAACCTTCCACAGCTGGTGGCGGTGATTGCATTCCAGCAATAGCAGGGTCTTTGGGATCAATCCCCAGATTAGCAACGATTTTATTTAAGTAGTTGAGCTCTTCCAGAACTGTATTGTGTTTGGCGACCAGATTCTTTTCACGTATCGATTGGGTGAAAACGTTATCTTCCAGATTTTTAATCTTTCCGCGTAACGTATTGACTGTATCATGCAGCGTTTTATTCACAACTCGTTGTCGACCTGATTCCTGCCGTCGAAACTTTGCTTCTTCACCAGTCGTTTCAGCCTGGGCGACTGCGGAGTCTCTTTCTGTTCGCACCGTTTCCAACTGATTCTGATTTGTCTTATACTGCACCAGCAGAGCATCATTTGCGACTTTCGCTGTTTCTGCCTGGCTCAAAGCATCCTTGATTTTCTGTTCCGATTCTATTTTAAAATTACTGTACTCGGACTCTAATCCGTTCATGTTTTTTTGCAGACTGGCTACATTGTCCTGGAGTTTCTGACTCTTTTCGCGCCAATTGTTTTGAGCTGTGTAAACAGCTCCAGCAAAGCCCATGAAACAGACACTGAGCACTACTTGAACGACGACCAGTACTTTGCCGACAAACGACATCTAATCGCTCCTGATACTTATTTAAAGACGGGGTTTGTGTTGTTTCTTTGATTTCATCTAATCATTGAGATCAGAAAAGATCATTTTTGAGAGACTGCTTTCTCTTCATAGCCATTGCCAGTTCCTTGAACCGATTTCTCCAGTGACTCTTTTTGCCTTTGGAGACGCTGTACTTTCCCTTCAATTCTGGCAATATAGTCCCGCAGAGTTTTTTGCTGTTCTTGAGCTAAATATTTCTCATTCCGAATTTCATCTATCTGATCTTGCAACCGGAAGACATCTGCCCTGCGTTCAGCCGCCTCCTGGTTCACTTCCAGTGTCTGCTGGCTGATCTTAATACCTTCATTGGCCAGCTGAGTAATCGCAACATCCAGTGCAGAAATCTTCTGTTTTAATTCCCCCGCACTCACATCCATTGCTTCACGATCCTGCTGATTGATCGTTTTCCAGTTCTTGATTGCGCTTTGCAGAGGGGAAATCGATTTTGTGATCAGGTCAATCTTTTCATTCTGCAGTTGAAGCTTGTGCTTTTGAGCGGCAACAATCACTTTTGCTAAAACAGGCGATGTCGAGATCTGCTCCCCTGCTCTCCTGGTTTTCACAGACCAGGTCGGGTTCTCGCCGGGTTGATATTCAAACAAATAGTCTGTCATTGATTCCGCTTCATTTTGCCAGTTGGGGCCCCCCACAGCATTGACTGCGGCAAATCCCATAAAAGCGATACTAGCAAAAAGCACTAGTACTAACAGGATTTTACTGAAACGGGTCATTGATGTATTCCTGAGTCTTTTAGAAAGACGCTTAACTACTTTGTGGCTGTATTTATTATGCTTTATCTTGTCAGCATTATCTATTCACTTCCTTCCAGGTTGAGGAGATAAGAAGTGATTTGCAGAAAAAGAACCGTCAAGATCCTTTAATTTGCACTGATGTGTTTTGTAAAATACTACAGGTAACCTGTGCGCAAAAACAACCTATTTTGTGAAATCGGTCATTTCCTAATTATAAGTACGCTTAAAAACCATAGTCAAACTGATTTTCAGCTAACTGTTTGGTATTTAACTGTTTGACCTTTCTAACTTGGCTGGCAGACACAATCGCTATCTTCGGAAAACTCGACGTAACATTCACGTTATACTCGTACATCAGATCAGGAATAGGCAGAGGTACTTCGCTGCGTTTGCTGTTTCCAGACTGAAAAGTGGTCATATGAATCCCAATGACCTGCCATCACAGAAAGCAATTACTTACATTTGCACACTTAAGAGAATGCGAACTTGTTTCACTGGAAATACTTACCAAATCCAGCACTTTGGTCCGAATTGAGATAGGTAAAATCGGGCTGCGTTGGTATTTTGGACGACAGTCAGAATTTATTGCTGGCACAAAGCAATAATTACTAACCAGGAATCAATAATAAAACATTGAACTAATGCAGGGCCCTCAGATACTGTATCATCGAGATTAGTTGGAGATTGGTTTTAATGGCTCCCCAAGACGTTCCTTACCAGATTTCAGCCGTCGACAATCATCTCAAGGTTCAACTTCTTCCAGCACTCAATGAATCTGCATGGAATGAATTGGAAACTTTGGGTGATTCGCTGCTGCTGGAACTTAAAGCTCAAAAAAACCCCTCAGTCATCATCGATTTAACAAAACTGACCTATATCAGCAGTTCGCTTGTGGCAGTGGTCATTCAAGTCTGGAAACTGGTCGATGAACAAGCTGGGAACACGGCCATTCTCAATACCAGCGAGATGGTGGAAGAAGTTCTCAAAATCTCTGGACTCAAAAAAGTCTGGTGCATTGTCTCGACTGAAGAAGAAGCGAAAGCCTACTTGAATCAGACTATGAAACAGGAACGCATCGAACGTCGGCGCGTTTTCTCGATGCCAATCCTGTTGGGTATTGTCGCGCTGATATCTGCCATCGCCTGTTTCGTGCTTTCCGTAAGTGACTCCCTCGACTTAAACCCCAAAATCACATTAGCGGCCACGATCTCATTCTCTGTAGCAGGTTTACTTCTGGGATTAACTGCCCTGAAAGATCGTAGAAAAAATTTACGAGTGCTGGGAGGGGTGGTGATGATTGGCAGCCTCATTCTGGGGGGGCTCGGTTTATACAAACTGATCTAATAGATTAATCAGAACCTTCTTCCAGTTCAGACAAACTCACATTGAGAACTATCGTTAGGACAGAAAGAGTCGATTTGATGTCAGACAAACCAGCAGAAGCAGAAAACAAAAAAGAGGGTCGCCAGCAGGCACTACAGGCTGAACTGAGGGAACTGGTTGATGTCGTAGGTCCAGGCCCCCTCGTTGATTTATTGATGGAAAGAGCATTTCAGCTGCAGGCAACGGACATTCATTTAGATCCACTGGAAGACGGGCTCAGGCTGCGGTTGAGAGTGGATGGAATGCTGCATGATATCATTCAGCTTCCCAAAGAAGCGGCCTCTTCAGTCGTCTCGCGGCTCAAGTTAGCAGCCAATATGGATATCACCGAAAGACGCGTTGCGCAGGACGGCCATATCAATAATCAGACATTACAGAACCGCCGGGATATTCGAGTCGGTTCCGGGCCCACCATCCATGGCGAGCGTCTGGTCTTGCGGCTGATGCCGGATCACAGACGATTTACCGAATTCAGTGAACTGGGCCTGAGCGAACATCAGGCGGCTGAAATCATCAAATACTGTCATTCTCCCTACGGAATGATCTTGAGTGTCGGCCCCGTCGGTTCCGGAAAGAGCACAACTATTTACAGCTGCCTGGACTATCTCAATCAGCCGGAAATGAGTTTAACGACGATCGAAGACCCGGTGGAACGCCGAATCGAAGGGGTCAATCAGATACAGATCGATCCGAAGATCGGCTTCAGTTTTGCCGAAGCATTAAGGGGAGTTCTGCGACAGGACCCGAACGTGATTATGGTTGGGGAAATCCGTGATTCGGAAACGGCTCATATTGCCGTGAGAGCAGGTCTGACTGGGATCCGCGTATTGTCTACCCTGCACTCTAATGATGCCGTCGCAGCCATCGATGTATTCCGAGAGTTCGGAATTCCCTCGATGTTTATCACCGATAGCTTACAGGGAATTATTTCTCAACGTCTCATCAGACGCGTCTGTGAAAAGTGCCGCACTCCTTATCAACTCGATGCCGGCGCGTGTGAATATCTGGGGATCAGCGCCGACCAGGTCGCCGATTCTAAAATTACACAAGGCGCGGGCTGTGATCACTGTTTTCAGACCGGGTACCTTGGTCGAACTGGAATATATGAAACGCTCAGCATCCAGGGTGAATTGCGAGAAGCCATACTCAGAGGGGCACCACAGTCAGAAATTTTGAAGATGGCATCGGATGCGGGAATGACCACCATGGAAGAATCTGGTAAAACGAAAGTCCTCCAGGGGATCACAACAGTTCAGGAACTCCATCGCGTGCTTGTTTAGACCTGATCTGCAAAACCAGACGCCGGCCGTCAATCGAAGCATTCTTTCTACAACCCAGGTGTCATTTTCGTGCCTTCTTTCCAGTTTTGATGGTGAACTTATCCATCTTCGGAAAAAAAGAATTCTATTCTGGTAGATCTATTATATAATCGTACGTAATTAACCTGTAGCCTGTGTCCAAGTTTACTGTAACGTCTCCAGGCCATTCGGATCGAGTATCCTCGAATAAGAGACGCTATGGTTAATGGGGACGCGCTCCAGTAATACGAAATAAGACCTGTTGGGCCATCCTCATTACTCAGTATCGTCTGATGCGGGATTGTGCCTCATGAATTTGAATCAAACAGAACGGTCTGGCAAAGCTTACTCTCGCAAGCTTGAGACCGGTTCTTCCCTATCGGCGACGAGTTCCATGTCGAAGCAAACCAAGTCCGCAATTCAGATTATTACGGACTCATCTCAAGCCTTACAAACCAGGGAGCGCAATTTTTCCGCACAGGCCGAGACGCATTCCGCCGAAGATGAAGAACCTGTCCTTTCTTTCAAAGAAAAAGCGATCCTCTGGCTGGCCAGCTTTATGGTGACCGGTTACTTAGTTTCATTTCTCTTTCATACGACAATCCTCACGATCATGGCGATTGTCATTGTGGGTGGCATTCAGGGTAGTGGCGATATCTCAACACTGGTCAGCCTTGATGACAAAGACAATTTTGCCCTGAGTGGCCCCTTAGACACACGCATCGAGGAAGAGGCGGGTGGAAAAACAACCGAGTTCAATGTCATGCAACCGGTAAAAACTGTGACCGGTGAAAATGAATCGACGCTGAAAGAGATCGAAGCAGATGTTTCTATGCATCTGGGAAAAGGTGAAGGAGAAGAGGACGGAGACGGGAAGGGGAGTGGGGGAGGAGAATTCAAACTGAAACCAATGGGGAATGCAGTTACCGTCGGCAGCTTCACCGCCTGGACCGTTCCCAAAGATCCTGACCTGAACGAAGACTATCTGATTATCATTCAGGTGAAACTGCCCTATAACTACAATTCCACCCGGTATCGCGCATCTGATCTGTCAGGGCTTGTTCTTGGAACTGATGATCATCGTCAGGCAATCCCCTGGGATGCCAGATGGCCCAACTCCACTTTTACTCCTAATGCCAATGGTGAAATCAGACCTGTCAGTAAAGGCGACTATCTGCCTCTGAAAAATCGAGTCGCCCAGTTGATCGTCAAGGTTCCCGGATCAAAGATCCCCGCCACACGTGACACGATCAAGATTGAATCCAAGGTTCTTAAAGAGAAATCAACCTTAGAGATTGTTTTCTAGCGCATCACATTCAACCATTGCGTCTCTCGTTCTAAGCTGCTCCGACCGAACCGTCCTGCAGATGCTACAGTGAGCCTGGATACAATCTGAGCGAGGAAGAGCTGTGATATCAGGCCGTTTCTCCTTTGACAGCAGCAACCCAGCCGCGCTGATAAATCTCTCCCAGGTCGGCCCAATGAGAGGGAGATTCGGTCAAATTTCCCGGACAGCAAGGGCAGGGGAGGTCCGGTTCCCGGGGAAAAAGAGGCTTCTCCGTAAGCCTGGTTGAAAGCCACAGCGCATCACATTCATCGCACAGCAGGACCACATCCCCCGCTTTGCTGCAGATACGAATTCCCAAACTTCCTTGTTCACAAAACGGGCATGTCCCGACATAATACATGAATTCTGATCCTGTGTTTCAAAAGCTACAATGGAAATGCGGTAATGACATTGGTGCCTTCCAGAACCAGGCGGATTTTGGTGGCGGATGGTTTCCCCTGCCTGTTCCCGACCTGCCCTCCGATAAATCCAACAGAGCGTCCCATATTCACTGTATAGACGATGCGATCCCCTTCCTGTTTTGTCTCTACCCGTCTCCCGCCTTTGAGCGCCTGCAGATAGGCTTCGTCAATCATAGCCAGTATTTTTTTTCGATCACCCTCGCCTGAAAAAACGCCATGTTTACCAGGGCGCTGTGGCTGATCTTCCGCGTGACGCATAATATGGAGTAAGCGATGTTTTTCCCGGCTCCCAGGACCGTACTTCAAACCAGCGGTTGATTCCCAGACTTTACCCCCCAGATCCCGAAGTTGCCCTAACTCCGGTTGAGACTGACTGGCTGACGGTTTCGATGTGCTGCCGGGTGGGGGGCGATTTGAATTCGCCGGTGTTGGTTTCATTTTGGCGGGTGAGGATGCCACAAGCCGTGAACTTGTCTGCGAAGCAGCCGATTCTGTCTGCTGTTGCTTCAGATCTGCCTGATGCGGGACTTTAGCATTGTCAATCTGTGATTGAGGATCTGCTTCTTTGAGAGAGGGGAGAGCCTTTTGTCCCGAGGATTCACCAGTGTTGAATATGGATTCCTCATTCTGAACCAATTCCAATGGTTGGTCTGACTGATCCTGCTGCCATTGCAGAATGAGATAGATGACCAGAAAGACCACAATCGCAATGCTCCAACTCGACGACCTGACCTTGGATCTGGTTTGTTTATGTTCTGGCTGGTTCATGCTGAAATATTTATCCTGGTCTGAATTCATTCTGAAAGAGATTTCTGATACCGATCATAAATCTGTTTGAGATGCGCTACTTTCTCTGGATGGCTGGCAGCGAGATTCTGTTTTTCGCTCATATCTTTCGACAGGTCAACCAGAAACAGTTGATCCGCTTTCGTGAGTTCTCCCTGCAGACTTGTGTCACGGGGGTGACCCAGCAATTTCCAGTCCCCCTCGCGGACAGCCCAGCTTTTTCCGATCTGCCAATAGAAATCAGAATGCGGGCTTTCCGCTTGTGACGAGTCGATGACTGCTGTCAGGCTTTTCCCATCGAGCTGATGCTGGGGAAGGGTTGCCCCGGTTAATTCAGCAATGGTTGGTAACCAGTCACAGCCTGTCGCCAGCTGATGGCGTTCTGCTCCTTCTGCGATGGTACCGGGCCAGGAAATCATGGCCGGCACTCGAATCCCGCCTTCAAACAGACTGAACTTTGCGCCTCGATAAGGACCTGCGCTGCCTCCCCCTCCGAAAGTTCGCTCTTCCTGCGAGTGCCCATGATCGGATTGAAAAATGACAATTGTATTTTCGCGAAGCTTGTAATCATCAAGCGTTTTCAATACCTCGCCAATACAGTCATCCATCGTCGATACAAATGCCGCATACTTATTGCGCGGTGCAGGCAGGTGCGCATATTTTTTTCGCCATTGATCGGTTCCCTGCAAAGGGTAATGCGGTACGTTGATGGCCCAATACAGAAAAAACGGTTTGTCGCGGTGTGTTTCAATATAATTCCGGCATTGCTGTACCATCAGATCAGGAAAAAATTCCCCGTCATGCCAGACCTCTTTTCCATTTTTCCAGAGATCGTGCCGATTAGGACCATTCCAATAAAAATAATGGGAGTAGTTATCGATACAGCCTCCCATATGTCCAAACGAAAAATCAAAGCCCTGCCCGTTTGGCATTGTTTCGGCCGTATAACCTAAGTGCCATTTTCCGACATGGGCTGTCTGATAACCTGCCTGCTTCATCATTTCAGCAATTGTGATCTGTTCCGCAGGCATACCGATTTTTCCGTGCTGTGAAGAGACATTTCCAGGGACACCGGCGCGGCGCGGAATTCTGCCCGTCAATAATCCTGCGCGAGAGGGAGAGCAAACAGGGGCTGCAGCATAAAATTGTGTGAAGCGAATTCCTCTTTTGGCAATCGAATCCATATGAGGCGTGATCAGATCCCGGGCCCCATAACAGTTAAGATCAATCGAGCCTTGGTCATCGGTAAAAATGATAATCACATTCGGTTTTTCCGAACGTGTTGCAGCCCCTGCTTCGCCACTGAAAAGCACAAACATGCATAAACAGCACCAGAGCAAAGGGCATCGAGTCGCCCTGAGGCGTTTGACTGTAATCGTAGACATATTGAATCCTGCCATGATTGTCACAAGAAAAAGAGGGCGCCAATTTCAATCAATTGTCATTCACTTTTCGGCGTCGCATCCCAGGCATTCTGAAAAACTTTCTCTCCATGCACCGTGTACGGGTTTTGCATACTCTCCTGGTAGACGGAAAGTCCCGCGGTCACGCAATGCGCGCCCGCAAGGGCAACATCTGCAATCTGACGACCATTACGTATCGCCGCGGCGATGATTTCTGAATCGTATTGGTGTCGATCCAGCATTTCGGAGACTTCCAGAATAAATGTCGTTGTTGAATCGCCATAGGTTTCCTTCCAGCCAATAAAAGGACTGATAAAAGACGCACCGGCTCGCGCTGCATGCCATGCTTGCGCGACAGAAAATATTAATGTTGCATTCGTTCGAATCCCCAGTCGGGTCAGCTCGCGAATCGCTTTAAAACCATTTTCACTGGCCCCCACCTTAATGACAAAGTTGGGCGACATTCTGGAAAGACTTACTCCCTGTTCCACAATCGGTTCCCAATCTGTGATGTGTGGATCAACCTCGACACTGACAGGCTTTTCTGTACCGGCGAATAACTCGGCGATCTCTTCGATCACTTTCATAAAAGGCTTGCCGGAATTTTGAACATGTTTGGGATTCGTGGTGAGTCCATCCAGGTCCCAATATTCGAGACTGTGCTTAATCTCATCTGTGATGGCGCTATCCAGAAACAATTTCATTGTGAATTCCTTTCGTCAGGATAAAATGGCTCAAATATCGTCGTGTCGACATTGGGAATGATTCAGTCAAAACGCCCGGATGCAGATCAATGCCTGCATTATAAGTTCATCTGTTTAGAATATTCCACGCTGGCAATTTGTATTATGTTATATTATGAATCTTCGATGACCGTCTGAATGATCTAAAATCGTATCCTGCCTTGTAGAAAAAGCACACTCTACTCTATGACAACTTTATTTCCTGATTATCTTAATATCACCCGCGACCTGTTAGCCTCGGAAACTGCCGTCAAATTGTCTATCGTCAAAGAGATGCCGGATATCGCCCGGCAGATGGCATCGACGATGTTGCAGGTGATAGAATCGGCAGAACAAGCAGGGCGGCCTGCAACACTAATCGTTCCCGTCGGGCCCGTAGATCAGTATCCCATTCTGGCTGAAATGTTGAACGAGAGACGCTACTCTCTCCGTGATGTCATGCTGATCAATATGGACGAGTATCTGACTGACGGCGATCAATGGGTTGATCTCTCTCATCCCCTCAGTTTTCGCGGTTATATGAATCGCAAATTCTATGATTTACTGGATCCGGAACTGGCGCCATTGCCGGAAAACCGTGTCTGCCCCGACCCGAACGATGTGGGCGCCATTCAACGATTGATCATGCAACGGGGAGGCATCGATGCCTGCTTTGGAGGAATTGGCATCAACGGACATATTGCCTTTAATGAACCACCCGATTCAGGCCAGAATATTTCCGTTGAAGAATTTGCGCAGTTACCCACGAGAAATCTGGATTTGACTCGGGAAACCAGAACCATCAATTCAGTCACCGTAGGCGGCGAAATTTCTATTATTCCCTGGCGGGCCGTCACCATCGGCATGAAAGAAATTCTGGGAGCGAGGGAACAACATTTCTACTGCAATCGTCTCTGGCAAAGTTCCGTTATTCGCAGAGTCCTGCATGGTCCTGTCACCAGTGCCTGCCCGGCTTCCCTTTTACGAACACACCCTGATGTCAAATTAACAGTGACGGAATATGTCGCTGAACCGCCCGACATTCGTCTGCGTTAGTATCAACTCACTTATCTCCCTGTAGAACTCATTCGTACCATGAAATTAAACTTTCAACAAGAACGTATTCTCGCAGTGGTTGCTCATCCTGATGATGCAGAGCTATTGTGTGCGGGCACATTGGCACGCGCTTTTTCGGAAGGCGCTACGATTGGAATTTGCGTACTCTGCCAGGGGGATAAAGGGCAACCTGATCTCCCCCTTCAAAATCTGGCTGAAGTCCGCCAGCAAGAGATGCAGTCGGCGGCAAAACTCCTTGGTGCAGCGCTCTTCTTTGGTCAGAATCCGGATGGTGCCCTGTTTGACAGTCCGGAGCAGCGTCGTCAATTAACAGAAGTCATTCGGCAGTTTTCTCCCACACTGGTACTGGCACATTCACCAACAGATTATCACGCCGACCATCGTGCTGCCTCTGTCATCACCGAAGCGGCAACCTGGTTCAGTGCCTCAGCGGGTAACCAGACTCAGTCACCTGCGTTGTACAAACCGCCGGCACTCTGGTGGCTGGACACTGTCAACATGACACAATTCGAGCCCCATTTTTATATCGATATCAGTGAATTCGTTGATACAAAACTGGCGATGCTCAATTGTCATCAGAGCCAGTTGCAACGGGGCAAAGCTGCCAGCTTCTCTCCGCTGCAGGATCTGATGCTCCAGCAATGCACGATCCGTGGTGCCCAGTCCGGAGTCGCCTCCGCAGAAGCCTTTCGCAGCCATACTGCCTGGAAACGTTGTGCCGCCTGGTAACCGTTTTCGATCTGATTTCCTGATGGTGCTCAAATCAAACCGAATCGCTTTGCCTCGGATCTTCGTTCTGGACCTATGTAGCGAAAACTGGCGGTAATTCTTCCATGGCTGGAAAAAACACGCTGTTTTCTTTTCTGCTCAAATCCGCTCTGGCGCTGCACTGAAGAAGGTCTGCGAGTCATTTTCCAGAACATTGATTTTGCCCGATGACGGATCATGGCGGGATGTCCGGTGATACTGACATATGGTTTTTTACAACAATACAGAGAAGCCACATATTCGCTCAGCGCATTGCCTATGCCAACTCCTTGAAAATCAGGGAGACAGACCGTTCGGTGCTCTCTGAAAGAGGATGCCGTTTTGTGTGGGAAATGAATCACGGCGGTGAAAGCAGCCGGCTGCCCATCGACTATCGCCATAAAGCAGTTTGCAGAATTCTGTAATGAAGAATCTAAATAATGATGTTTCCGGAAAAGTTCCCACGCACTTTGATGCACGTTAACAATCTCGAGAGAGACCGGGGGCCGCGATTGCCTTTCACACCTCCATTGAAAATCATTGATTGCAGGCTGGAAAATCCAGTCGGGGTCAAGCCAGTCCAGAATATCATAATGACAGGATACAGCGACAAATTTCTGTTGTCTTTTTCGTACGGTTTTCGCAATAGCACAACTGCCAATCCGGGCGACTGTGCGGTCAACCACTGAAGTGAACTCATCAATCACTACTGACTCTGACTGTTCAGCCAAAGCTCTCGCCATGGTCACACGAAACTGCTCACCATTCGAAAGAACATGATAAGGCTTCAACCAGCCTGGAGGCGAAGAGAAACCTACCGATGAGAGCAGGGCAGTGATCTCTTTGATTCCCATTGTTTCGGGAAAGGAATCAATAATGCTTTTCTTTTGAAACCATTCAAATCCTTCGACAAAATCAGTTCGAAACAGTTCTCTGGCGATCGTCGTTTTTCCACTTCCGGAAGGCCCCACGATCAATCCAATCTGCCACTCATGCGCATGCAGGGGCAGATCTGCCGACCATTCAACGCGACACTTTTTTTCAGCAGGAACGCCAAACATTCCTTCCAGCTGAATCACACGGGGACTGCGGATTATCTGAGATTCCCTTACGATATCCACGCGCGACATTCGAACCCCTCTTTTTTCAACCGCTTCAAAAGCGCCACCTGCTCGGACTCATCTTTGCAATCAATCAGTACGCTGAAAGAATCGACCAGCAGATGCGATTCATCTTCACTCTCGATGATCTCTGTCAGCGCAGGCTCTTTAGACAGGCGAGAACTCAAAAGCTCCTGCAGATCTTTAGAATCTGTCGAAATCGATTCAATCAGATTTCCCAGAGCCAGCTGATCCGTAAGCGACATGGATGTAATGAAATCGAATGTCGCCAGAATTTTATCTGCCTCCATTTTCGTCACATCGAGAACCAGGCAAGGCACTTTTTCCTCTTCTGCGATATCAGCCCGCAAATGCCCGTCAATCAATTCGAATGTTCCGTCATTGCATTCTCGCACCAGACAGGCGGAAGCAAATCCCACCTCTTTCAGAACCGCCCGTAATGCAGTTTCCTGAGATTGCGTGTGGTTCCGCCAGTTCTTGCCATTGCGTTTGAGCAAGGATGCTTTGATTCTTTGAAAACTTTTGACACGGTCTTTTAATTGCATTTTGACTCCACTTTAAAATATGTCACTGGCAATCCAGGCAACGATTTGCACCATAACGTTGCCGGATCTGATCTTTGTGGTAATCCCCTTTAAAAATGGGTGCGCCACACCGGGCGCAGGCAGAAATCGGTTCGTGCTTCATCAGCACTGAGCTGACAACAAGCTCGGGATACTCGGCTTCAACCATTTTTGCCGCCAGAACATGAGTCTGTGCCACTCGATCAAGCCGTTTGACAGGGCGTTGATGTTTTCCTTGCGCCAGGTAAACAATAAACTGAGGCATGTCACACTCCTTTTCTAATCTGGAATTTTCGGTTCAACACGATATTCAAGACTCATTCTAAAAAGAATTTGATGATTGTCATGAGGTGCATCCAGGCACACGTGCTCAAGCTGAACCAGAATCGCATGCCTCTATTTCACAAGCTCCAAATCAAACAGCGTGTCATTATCTGCAGGAAACACTACTTCACTGACGGGCGCAATTTTGTCGTTCTGCAATGCGTCGGCAATCAACCAGCCACCAATGGGCACGCCGACACCTGTTGCGATCATCCCTGCGCCTAATACCAGTTTTGCGAGCGTGCCCGCAGTATTCCCGCTTGCCGGCAGGTACTGGTGAATCACGCTGTTGTCGTCGCCAATGTGCATGTCCTCACCCTCTGGACGATGATGGTCCGTGATCTCTTTGCCGAGCAGCTTTTCACGCGTGGCCAGCGTGAGTGAATTCACATTATTGAACCGCGTCGCCGCCTGTCTCAATCCCTCCGCTCGTTCCCCCACTTTTATCTTCCACCATGCTTGAGCCAGTTTCTCCTTCCAGTTCAGAGGAGTTGTCTGCTCCGCTGTCGTTGCTTCCTCCGTCATCTTTGTTACTCCATGAATACACGAGCTTGCCGAACGTTCCGAATTGGAACGCCCGGTCTAGCTCATTGTTGTCGGCAATCATTTGAGCATGGAATTCCGTGCTTTGCCTGATCAGCTCTTCCAATGGGTCAACCATTATGCTGGCGCCGGCCCGCCGGGGCTTACCTTGGCCTGGACTTCACGAATCCCGACAGCCTCATCGAGAGTCACCATGCGCTTATTTTCCAGGTAATCGTAGTCAACGACTTTTTGAACGGTCACAAAATTGTTTTGTGCGACTGTTCCGGTCTGCATGAGTTGCGTCAGCATGTGATTCGCAACATTATCTGATAAATCTACTGCCATCTTCTGTTCTCCTTCTCCCTCAATGGGGACTTCCACTTCTAAAATATCGCCGTCCGGCATTACTGAGCCTCACTTTGTTTAACGGCCTTAAACCTGAGCTTGATGGGATCACCAAGCGGATACTTCTGCTCTGCTACCACTTTTCCATCCGCCCCAATGATCTGGACCGGGATCTCCGTTTTCGACAACTTGTCGAGCTGCTCTCTCAGTTTGGACAACTCGACCTCTAAAGCTGTAACCAGCTCGCGATTGTCTGTTCCATTCGGCCTGGCCGGTTCTTCCATGTCTACGATCACAGCGGGTTCACAACGACAGTCTGGCAGCCTGCCGTACTGTCGGATGAGTTGTTGACGAATCAATATTCCGTCTGTATAGATTGTGTTTGAAAAGTCATGCCCCTTGATGATGCCGACCAGCTGACCATTCACCAGGATCGGCCCGCCTGAGTCCCCCCTGGCGACAACCTTTGAGAAGAATCGACCACTCTGATTGACGCGGATTTTCGCCCGCAATGTTTTGAATGTTTCAATTCCGTTTGAGTAGCCGTAAGCGACTGCTTCGACACCATTTGCAGGCTGGCTCTCCGCAACAGTAAAACACCGCGTGGCACTGATTTTCTGTGTTTCAAGAATGGCATAGTCGGTTGCATTGTCGTACCGTTTATAAACGACCCGCGCGCCCCACCATTGTCCGCTATAACCGACGTGAATGGTTTTCGCCTGAAGCACATTGTGCGCTGCAGTGAGATAAACCGATCGTTCTTTTATATTTCCAATATAGGCACAGGCCCCCGTTCCAATAATCTGACGACATCCGTCTGACGTGCATTCCGTCGCTGTGACCCTGAGAACCAATGCCTGCGCATCGACAATCGCGGTCATCAACATGAACAGTAGAAACGTGATTGATCTCACCATTTGATGTACCTCTCAAAAAACAGCAGAACATAATGCCAGGGATTTACTGGGACTTTCCCTTCGGCCCAGTGAAACGCCGCCACGCCAAACAGCCTGACACGGCGGTAGTAGATATTTGCCATGAATTTCCCCAGATCGCAGCGTCTCAGGTTCCGATAAAAGGCTGCGTCTGCCCGTTGTCGGTCCTGCCTGCAACCACCTTTCGCATAGGCATAATCGTGCCAATGGCAGGCAGGTCTGATATCAACGCCTCCCCATTGATCCGGGGCATAACTGCAGCCATTCGAGACAAAATATTCGGGAGGCGCTGGCCCTTCCATGATAGCTAACAGTTTTTCAGGCAGGTCCGAGTTTTTGAATTCGTTCATCAGTTCCCTCCGAAGACTCTGTCCTCGATACGACTAATCCGTCTCTCATGCGAATTGACCATTTCGATGAGTAATTCCTTGTTCGCATCCAGTTTTTCATCAATTTCGATCAATTGATGACTGTGTTCGATTAACGTTTTCGCTGTCCAGGTAATGGCTCCCACGCCGCCGGCAACGATGGGAGAAAAAACACAAGCAATCACCCACGCTGGAATGAAAATTCCTTTACGAGTTGTTTCAGGCATTATGATCCCAGTTAAATCAGAAGAAAGAATTGCTCTCGAAGAGTCTGAATGTTCGCGAATGGCGTGAGTGGCACAATCCAGAATTGCGCATAAAAAAACACCTGACGTTGCTCAGAACGACAGGTGTCAGAGATGCACTTAGAATGGGAGCAGGCTCAGACCGGCCTCAGGCCCGCCAGGCTGCTATCGGGTAATTATTTCATTGAAACGTTAATGGAAAATCACTGATCGCGAGTTGCCTGCTTTTCACTTCGCATAATCGTTTCCAGCCCCTGGTGACTAATTGCTCTCTCAGCCGCACCTCGGAAGGATCCAGTTCACGCTTATCAAACGGGCCTTCCACGACCACCGGACTGAAGTGTTCATCGACGATGAATTGGGCCATTGCAGGATTACATCTGATATGGTGCTCGGGCTGTAATTGCAGTTCATCCTCGTTCACTTCGCCGATGATGTATCGCAGATAGAGGCCGCTGTCTTCGATATTCTCGACTTCCTGACCACAGACTACGCAGAGATATCCCTGATCACATTTTGCCATTGCTCTTACTTACAAATTTAAAACCAGGGGAAATAATCAACGGGAGAATCAATCGGTTGTTAAACATCGCTGATTCATGCGAATATTTTACTCCAGGTCAGTGCAGCAGGAGAACCTTCCTCAGGAAATTTTTAAGTATTTCTTCAGGTTGGCAATCTCTTCCAGTAGAATTTGCAGGAATTCAGCGGCGGCTGTCTTATTGTCTGCTTTGACAATCTCCCTGACTGATTCTCTGACTTTCTGTGTCGGAGAATATAAATCAAGGGGTGCTTCACTGACAGAAGAGTGAATGACATTTAATGACATGTCATTCAATTCCTGTTTCAATTCATCCTGATCGAGTGGCTTAAACATAATTTTGGAAAAGCCGATTTCACTCGCAAGTTTAATTCTTTGTATATTCCGATCCTGAGAATTTTTTTCAGGTCTGACAGCCGTCATCAAAATAAATTGAGGAGGAGGAACGGCCCCACTATCAGAATAGCGTTCGACAAGTTGAGCCTTCTGAAACAGATCGACTCCATCCATACCACTCATCACCAGATCCGTCAGTACGACATGGATTTCATTATCTGACTGCAGATACTTCAGAGCTTCAAATCCCGATGATGCCATCGTGGCAGTATAGCCTATTTTCTCCACCAACCGCGCATAATAGTGACACGAATACCCGACATCATCGACGACTAGAACTTTCATTGATCAGCCTGGTTTCTTGAAGAAAAATTGCAGTACCGCGATTCAATCTCAAGCAGATGGCAGGGAAGCTAACAAATTCCATAACTTCAAAACCAATATTTAAGGAAATCAAATATTAAGATCGGCATAATAAGGAATTCCCCTGTATCATAAATACAGACAATCCACTCATCGCGCCATTAAATAAGCTGATTTCATCGAGATTTAAAGGCTAAATCCAGTTAATCCATTTGCGGAACTTTCCCATTTCAGATCACACTTTCTGTCGAATACTCCTCAAAACTTAAACCATACCTTTCCATCCGCTTTTGTATGGGAAGACAAAAATTCAGACCTGAACTGTGGATGCCCCAGATGTCGGGAGAAACTTTATACTTCATTCGGCTTCTGGCTTGTCCAGAAATCTTGTGCGTCAACGATGACATTACTGCCAAATTTAAAATAAGGAATCCCCGACTCTTTTAAAAGTTCCTTGAAATTTTTTTCTGTCATCCCAAACAGCTGCGCCCAAATTTTACTACTGAATTTTCCCGTTTGTGGAAATGCGCCCGGTGATCGTACCAGGTTGGCAACGAGGTCAAATGCAAATTTATCTGACTCGATGTATTTGTTTGATTCCGTCATGAGATCAAACCTTACCAGATTTTTTCAACGTTGTCTTTCGTTTCAAAACCCAACAGGAAACGCGTACCTTTTACGCAGTTCAGTATCGTTCCGTGAAATCGAACACCTGATTCAATCGGAGCCGAAAGACTTCTGCAATCAGCTGGTTTGGGAAAGAAACAACGCGATAAAATATTCAGCGACACCTACAGCGGTCACTACGCGGCTGCCCCCAGGCAGAAATGGAATCGTGGTCTCACCACTCCAAAATAACAAAAATGATTCTAACATCCCGACGTGAACAAAGCAATATACGTCTTCTATTTTTTCTGAGGTGGAATCGATCAGATACTCGATAAAAATGCCTTGTTTTACAGGGTAAATTGACTCAAACCGGGGAATTAACCATGACATTCAGAGAATCAAAATAAAACATCCTCAGATCTTGATAAAACCAGTTTAAACAGCCGCAGACGAGCCTTGTCCTCTCCTCTGAAAATATTTTTCTGAGGACATTGCAGAACGATACTGATGAAAAAAACGACTGCTCACACAAGACAGTTGAAACGACAAATGAATCAGGAGACGCATCCATTTTTTCCTTATGGATGCTGCTGCAGTTGTCACTGTTCCAGACAATTTGTCTTCAACAAATAATTCAACACTCCCTGTTTATCTGGACCTGCGATGAGTGGCAGGCAAAATACAATCCGCTTAGAATGAAAAAGTTCTGAATTCCGCTCGCCGTTCTTGAAAGACGTTTCCATGCCAGATCAAAGTCTGCCTGACCTCGAGGAAGAATTAGTCCCCGATGAGGTCATCCCACACCAATCACTGCCTCCTCTTAAATACCGCGATCTACCACCGGCGATTTCCTGGAGAAAAATGATTGGCCCCAGCATTATGCTGGCAGGGCTCTCGCTTGGTTCGGGAGAATTTGTACTCTGGCCTTACATTACTTATAAAACCGGCTTTGTTTTCTTCTGGGCCTGTGTGCTGGGTGTGATGACTCAGTTTTTCATGAACATGGAAATCGAACGCTGGACCCTGGTTACAGGGGAAAGTGCGATTACCGGCTTTTGCCGACTGAACAAACACTGGGCCTGGATCATGCTGCTGTTGAATATTATTCCCTGGGCATGGCCGGGCTGGGCAACCGGTGCGGGAACAATGTTGAGCTGGACATTTTTTGGCCCGGAAACAATTGCCAGCGTGCAAGTGGAACCAGCGCCCTCGCAATTCTCACTGGAGGGGTTACCTGACAAAGTCGCTTACTCAGTTGAATCAGAAACACTGAAGTGGCGCGGCCCCATGAATGAATCTGAGCGTGACGCCTTGAGCAGTACGTTCATTCGGAATCAAAGCCAGGATCAATCTCACGTACTCTTCGACAAAATCAATCAGGGGTATGATCTGCAATACGAGGCAAAGTACAGTTCGTTTCTGGGAATCGCAGGCTTACTTCTGGTAGGCATCGTCTTAACAACCGGACCGGTGGTCTATAACACTGTTGAAAAAATTCAGATCTTCCTGGTTGGCATGATCTTTCTCATCGCAGTGATTCTCGGCATCTATCTCATCGAACCTTATGCCATTACTTCCATGCTCAAAGGTGCGGTCAATATCGGAAAGATGCCCGATGATTCCAGTGGATTATCTACGATGGCCCTGCTGGGCGCGCTGGCGTTTGCCGGTGCCGGCGGAACAATGAATCTTGGCCAGAGCAATTTCATCAAAGACAAAGGTTACGGAATGGGCAAATACATCGGGCGTATCACCAGCCCGATCACCGGTCAGGAAGAGGCGGTCAGTGAAGCCGGTTATCATTTTAAACATACTCCTGAAAATCAAAAACGCTGGCAACAATGGTGGCGGGCTGCCAATATCGAACACTTCTTCAGTTTCTTTCTCACCTGTCTGGCTTGTCTGATGCTGTTGTCGCTGATTTCGTATTCCCTGTTTTATGATGCAAACGGACAACTGATCGATGGAGTCGCCCAGTTTGGCTCCGGTCTCAATTTTATCTGGGGTCAGGCAACATTGCTGGAAGGCCGACTCGGCGGATCTTTCAAGCTGCTGTTTCTCCTGATGGGGGCCGCGATTCTACTCACGACTGAACTGGGCGTTCTCGACGCTACCGCGCGGATCTCTGCGGATATTCTGAAAGTCAATTACCTGAGAGACAATGCACACTGGTCTTTGAGCAAACTTTATTACGTGTTTCTCTGGAGCGAGATTCTGCTGGGTTCTGCAATCCTGTTATATGGCTCGATCGACCCTCAATTCAAACAACCTTTATTTCTGATTGAGACTTCTGCGGCCATGAACGGAGGCGTGATGTTTTTATATTCTTTGATATTGCTGTATATGAACTCGAAAATTCTCAGTCGGAGCATCAGCACCGGCCCTCTTCGATTTGTAGTGATGGTCTGGGCGGCTGCTTTCTTCGGTTATTTCAGCCTGCAGGCATTTCAAGTACAAATTGTCCCCTATTTTCGGTCCCTGTTCTCTATTTGATATCAAATGTTGTCATAGCAAGAAAAGACACATGCAAACTAATTTCGTTCCTCGAAAAGCCAGATTCCGGCCAGTTTCACCGGTCATTTCTTGCTGCGCAATCCTGTTCTGCCTGTTGTCTGAGTCCTGGGGCGCAACCTACTACGTCAACAATCGAATCGGCAGCGATGACAATGACGGTCTGTCACAAAAAACGCCGGTCGCAACCATTGCCAAAGCCATACAACTCTCTCAGACCAGCGACAGACTGGAACTCAAAAACACAGGAATTACATACAGGGAACCAATGTTATTCCGCAGACTTGGCGGACGACCTGACCGCCCTTTCCTTGTTGAAGGGAATGGCGCTGTTCTCTCTGGCTTGAAAACCATTGATCCTTCTAACTGGGAAGCCGTTAAAGACAATCTGTATGTTCTGCAGCTTGAGAAGAGCCCGTATGGAAATCCTTATCTTGTCGCTCGAGGTAAACGACTTGAGCAGGCGAAGAGTCTGGAAACGATAAAACCGGTGCAGCATTTCTGGGACCGGAAGGAACACAAAGTTTATTTCTACTGTGAGAGTGAGAAACAACCTGCCGATTATCAGCTGGAAGCAACTCTCACAACCAGCGGTTTTACTCTGGGCAGCGCCAGTTATATTGTCTGCCGCAATCTGATCTGCGAATACTTTTCCAATGACGGATTTAATATTCACGGTGACTGCCGGGGGATTCGGCTCGAAAATGTGATTGCGCGACATAATGGCGATGATGGTATCTCCATACACGAGTCTGGCGGCTTAATCGTGCAAAATGCTTATGTCCACGATAATTTTTATGGCATACAGGACGTTAACGCTTCCCGTTCCGTTTATAATGGTGTCCTGGCAGAAAGAAATCAGATTGGCGTCAGTCTGGTAGGTGGATATCATTCACTTGTCGACTGCCAGATTCGAAACAGTGCTCAAAAAGAGATCGATATCGCTGGCTCGAATCCCAGACATCTGATTGGTTCTGAGCTAAACCCGCTTTGTAAAACGATCCTTTTTGCCCAGAATGTGTCCCTGTTTGGAAATGGAAATCAGATAGGTCTCTGTGTGCGTAATGGTGCCTCTGCCATCATGGAACGATCCGTAATCAGCAGTTCTGAAACTGGTCTTTTTGTCGATCAAAGCAGCCATTGTCACTTATCGCTGACAGCCATCACAGGCTGTACTACGATTCTCAAATCTGAATCAAAAGAGGCGTTTTTTGATTTCAACATTTATGAATCTGGCCAGATCAACTGGTTGGGAACCGTTTTCCCGCCCAATCAATGGCTTGCCTACCTCACAGCCTCACAACGCGATCAGCATTCAAGAATGGGTCAAGTAACTGTCGCGCGGGACGGCATAGTCAGTATTCCCACTGGCTCGACGGCTTCTGGAATGGAGAAAAAAGTCGGCCCCACAGCACCATTTGAGCTTTCTTTTCCCCAGAACTAAGCGAATTGCTTCCGGAAACTGTCATCACACAGGGAATACTGTGATGTTCGTGCTCTGCGTTTTGCATCGCAGAAACACTTGTGCCCGAGTTCTGTATCGCCGATTTCAAAATGGAGTCCATGGATCGCAGCGGTTCGGCTTTGAAATCAACCGGTGATATCACATTAAATAATAATGGGATTGCCACTTTTTAAGCGATTTTACATAATACAGGCGATCTGGTGAGGACTGTCAAATTCCAGTCATATCAGTATTTATGCGATGCAAGATAATATTTCGGTCTATACAAATCCGATTTTAATGATTCGCCTCGAAGTTCCTGTCATTGAAAGAAAGAGACATGCCCATTTTTAACGACAACTCCGAAACAATCGGTAATACTCCTCTGGTTAAGATCAACCATTTAACTCAAGGGCTGAAAGCAACGGTCCTTGCCAAAATTGAAGGACGTAATCCGGCTTATAGTGTGAAGTGCCGCATCGGCGCAAATATGATCTGGGACGCAGAGAAAAACGGACTGCTAAAACCGGGGATGCAGGTTGTCGAACCAACCAGCGGAAATACCGGAATTGCGCTCTCGTTCGTGTGCGCCGCGCGAGGCTACAAACTCACGCTTACAATGCCCGATTCCATGTCAGTTGAACGTCGCTTAATGCTGAAAGGCTTCGGTGCCAATCTGGTTCTCACGCCAGGCGCCGATGGTATGAAAGGAGCAATTCAAAAAGCAGAGGAATTATCCGCCAGCCCGGAATTTTACATGCCTCAACAATTTAATAATCCTGCCAACCCGGAAATCCACTTTAAAACCACCGGCCCGGAAATTTTCAATGACACGGGCGGGAACGTCGATTACTTCGTGGCGGGCGTTGGTACCGGCGGAACAATTACCGGCGTTTCACGATATTTGAAACAGTCAAAAGGCCTGAATGTGAAATCGGTCGCCGTGGAGCCAACCAGCAGTCCCGTTCTATCCGGAGGAGAACCCGGTAAACACAAAATTCAGGGAATCGGGGCGGGATTCATCCCTGAAAACTGTGACGTATCAATGATTGATGAAGTCATTCAGGTCACAGATGACGAAGCGTTTGAGCTGGCAGGAAAGCTCGCCCGTCAAGAAGGAATTACCTGTGGCATCAGCTGTGGTGCAGCAATGCACGCCGCACTGGAAATTGCCAAACGCCCCGAAGCAGCGGGAAAAACGATTGTCGTGGTTCTCCCTGACTCTGGTGAACGGTACTTGTCTACACCACTGTTTGATGATGCACGTTGAGGATACCAGAAAGGCTTCAAGTCATTATCAGTTCATGGGTTCTGAAATCAGCATCCCCGGAGTTATGATGCACAATCACCTTTGAGTTGAGTTCTCTGATCAGAACAGTAGTCATCAACAGTCAGTGACTGTATTCTTCACTAACACTGAAATCGAGCAGAACCCCGAATCGTGTCTGGTGTCTCATGAAATAGAGTCTCGCCAAAGACATACACCGGGTCATTCTTAAATCAATCATGAAATATTGGATCGTTTACCATGCGTTTTGAAACCAAGTGCGTTCATACCGGCGTTGATAAAGACACTACCTTTAACAGCTGTACAACTCCGATTTACACAACATCGACATTCTACTGGGACAGTCTGGAAAGCCATAAGGGATTCGATTACACGCGAAGTGGAAATCCAACGCGAAGTGCCATGGAAGAAAACATCGCCGCACTGGAAGGGGGGGTCTCCTGTCGCGCAACGGCAACGGGCATGGCTGCCATCACGCTGGTCATGCACCTGTTCAAACCCGGCGATCACATTATTGCCGGAGATGACATTTATGGCGGAACATTCCGTTTGTTTGCAGATGTGTTTACAAAATGGGGCATCAAGTTTTCCTTTGTAAAAATGAGAGATATTGAAACGCTCAAGTCAGCAATCACCCCGGAGACAAAAGGCATCTGGATCGAAACTCCCAGTAATCCTCTGCTGAACCTGGTTGATATCCAGGCTGTTACCAAAGTTGCTTCGGAAGCGGGTTCTGAAATCATCACCATTGCCGACAATACATTTTGCTCTCCCTATCTCCAACGACCGATTGAGTTCGGCGTGGATCTCGTATTGCATTCGACCACAAAATATTTAAATGGTCACTCAGACGTTGTGGGGGGATGCGTCGTCTCGCGTAATGAAGCGCTGGCTGAACGAGTGGCTTACATCGCGAATGCACTGGGCCTGGGATGCTCTCCCTTTGATGCCTGGCTGGTCTTACGAGGTATCAAAACTCTGGCACCACGCATGGAAGCACATCAGCGCGGGGCCATGGCTTTAGCGCGCATGCTGGAAACACATCCCAATATTGAACGTGTCTATTATCCAGGCCTGGAATCGCACCCGGATCATGAACTGGCGAAGCGGCAGCAAGATGGTTTTGGCGGGATGTTGAGTTTTGATGTGAAGGAAGGACGATCGGCTGCTGAAAAAGTCATGCTGAATACAAAGTTGTTCCTGCTGGCCGAATCACTGGGGGGAGTAGAGTCCTTGATCGAATACCCAGAGAGCATGAGCCACGCCTCGATGACGAAAGAAGCCCGTCGTGCAGCCGGGATCACGGAAAAAACGGTCCGGGTCTCTGTCGGAATTGAAAGCCCTGAAGATCTTGTCGCTGATATGGAACAAGCGTTAGGCACCTAGTTTCACCGGCCCTTGCAGGCAGAATCGATAGGGTCTGACGTAGCAATTCTGGATGTTACTCATCGGGAGAAATCAATTTCTCACAGAAGAGAGCGCTGCGCGCGTGCAATCTGCGTTTCTATTATGATATGATGCCCTATTGGATTTTCATCAAATTCAGACAAACGTAACTCTGCTTCGATCCTGTACGAGAAAACTGTTTTCATATAGAGATACAAGTCCACTAATACAACATTCTGAAAACAAAGAAGGCCGAGGTTATGAGTATCGACTCTTACGATCCTTGCCCCTGCAATAGCGGAAAAAAATACAAATTTTGCTGTCATTCGATTGGCGATGAAATCAGCAAAATTTCACACCTGCATGAGACACACCAGACCGCGACTGCATTACAATTGCTGGATCGACTCAAGAAGAATCATCCCGAACAACCTTTGAGTTATATTACAGAGGCTCAGATTCTGATGGCGGAGAGGCGGTTTGAAGATGCCCTCAAACCGCTGGAACAATGCCTGGAAGTCGACGCCGACCATCCCGCTGCCCACTCGCTGCTGGCCACCTCAACGTTTCTGGCGCTAGGCTATAAAAAAGCACAGAAAGCCATTTATACCGCATTACAAAAATGTGCTGCGGTCGACATCAGTCTGGCAACGCCTTTAGCCATCAGCGTTGCGATCGCACTTCAGATGCGCGGCTACTTTCTGGCAGCGCGTGAACATTTTGCGCTGGCCATGCGAGTCGCTTCCCAGGAATATCAACAGAATCTGTTTATGAATCTGCTGGAGTTTGACGGCGATGATCAGATCCCTTACCAGTTCCGCGGAGTACACGTCCTCGAACGATGCCCCATTGATGATGCCGAACATCAGACCATGTTTGAAAAAGCACAACGGCTTGCGAACCTGGGCTGTTATCGGATCGCCGCCGGATTGTTCAAACAAATTGCGGAAGCCACAGGACAGGTCACATTGTGGAAAAATGCTGCGTTTTGTTATGCCTGGGCCACAGACGAAATTCAAGCGGCTGAACTTTTTCGCAAAGCCGCGAAATTAGAAAATGAATTCGCAGAAGCGGTCGAACTGGAAACACTGGCACAACTGCTCAATTTGAATAACACCAGTGAAATCGTAAATTCGATGGAAAAGGTTTATGAAGTCGAATCTCTTTCCAGGTTTCTGACCATACTGGAACAGCATGATCAGATCATGCGAGGAAATGTACCGCCTGAACAGGAACAGGAGCAGGATGAGAGTACTCCCGCAGCCTATTTTCAAATCGTAAATACTCCCATTGACGTGGAGTCAAAAGGGGAAAATATCACCCTCGATAATGTACCTGTTGTGATTGGCGATATCGATGTATTTGACGCCGACCGACAACTGGCACAGCCGGCAATCGTTCGCTTGTATGCTTATGAAGGTGATCAGCTCACATTGGCGGAAAAGCTGCTGGACGAAGCCCTGGGTGAGCTGGGGAAACAAGACTGCGGTTTAAAACTTTTGGATCGAGAGAGCGCTGTCTCAAGTAATCCACTGTCTCCTATCCCGTCAGAGCAATGGCCTCTCTTTTTCCGGTGGAATTTTCCACAGAAAATGCCGATTATCAAACGCAGAGAAATGGAAGCACAAAAATGGCAGCAGCTTCTTTCTGAAACCTGGACCAACACAAAATTAGCCGGGCTGGGTGGGAAAACTCCCCAGGAAGCTGTCGGCGATGACGATCTGAAAGTCGCTTTAACGGCTGCGGCTTACGTGCTCGACGCACAATCTCTTGCCTTGGGTCATTTCCTGAAATTCGACGAACTTGATCCGAAACTCAACATCGCCGAGCTTCCGTCGCTTCAAATTGATGACTCGTCACACTTCAACACCTGCTCTTCGATGACCCAAAACAGAATCCCGGTGAAAGCGCTCAACGACCCGCAGTTAATGTATATTTTCAACCGCGCTTTGCTCATCCGTCATCCTCGCTTTCTGTATGAAGTGTTAATCGAAATTCTGGATCGTGTGGAATGTAAAAAGGAAGTCGATCTGGATCGCGTTTATTCCACATTAACGGAAATTTGTCATAAACGGAATCAGCGGGAAGAAATGCTTACCTGGATCCGTAAAGGTCAGGAAAATGCGAGATCGCAATCGGCCAATGCATTCGAGAGCGAACTGCAATGGAAAATGCGCGAGCTTTCATTCCGATTGGAAGATACCACAGATCCAGGGCTTTCCGATTTCATGAAACAAATCTGGGATCAATATGGCAAAAAGACCCCCCAAATCAAAGAATATCTCAAAGCATTCGCTCAGGCCTTTGAACTGGATGTACCCTGGATGAAAGAATCTGCTTTTTCAGATCCAGCAGGTATGCCGGGTAATACATCAAACGAAGGCATTTGGTCTCCAGGAGATCTCGCATCAGATACACCTTCCGATTCGGGGCAGAAGCTCTGGTTGCCAGGACAGTCATAAATGGATCAATCCTGTTTTGAACGCACTCTTCCTGATTGAAGAGCGTGAAAATGTCAGATACTCATCGTGCAGAAAAGCAGATCAGTCAGTGAATACCATCAGGCAGTTTTCCAGTCCCGAAGCGGTGATGCAACGCGCCCTTGAATTGGCCCGCCTGGGGACAGGGTCTGTTGAACCGAATCCTGCAGTCGGCGCGGTGATTGTTACTGAGGACCTGCAACTGATCGGCGAAGGATACCATCAACATTATGGCGGCCCCCACGCCGAGATCCATGCCTTGACAATGGCGGGAAATCGAGCACAGGGAGCCACTGTTTATGTGACCCTGGAACCCTGCTGTCACCAGGGGAAAACGGGCCCCTGCTCGCAAGCCTTAATTCAAGCCGGTGTCAAAAAAGTTGTGATTGCCATGCGGGATCCTGCACCGCACGTTGACGGAGGTGGAATAGCTGAACTGCAACAGGCGGGAATTGAAGTAGAAGTCGGACTGCTGGAATCTGCAGCACAAACACTGGTGCGGCCTTTCGTAAAACGCGTCACGCAGAGTCTTCCCTGGGTACACGCCAAGTGGGCAATGACGCTGGATGGAAAAATCGCCACTAAAACCGGGCATTCACAGTGGATTTCAAATGAACGTTCCCGCGAGATCGTGCACCAGCTTCGTGGCCGCATGGACGCCATTATGGTCGGTCACCGGACGGCGGAAAAAGACAACCCGCTGTTAACGGTTCGACCGGCGGGAGCGAGAACCCCGGCTCGGATCATCGTTGATTCACAGGCGGCCCTCTCCTGCCAGTCAAAACTGGTTCAATCAATCAGCGATGCGCCTGTCATTGTGATCGCACACGAATCGGCGCCTGCCCAGAACATCAAACAACTTGAACAGGCCGGCGTCGAGGTTTTGCTGTTTCAGGGTTCATCGCAAACCGAGACCAGGCACCCCGATCTTAAACAGTGCCTGCAGGAACTAAGTCGCAAAGAGATGACGAACATACTCATCGAAGGAGGCGGCAGTTTGCTCGGGACCTGTTTTGATGAACAGTTGATTGATGAAGTCCACGTCTTCATTGCACCGAAGATCGCAGGGGGCAAAACCGCGATCACTCCCATCGCAGGGCAGGGACGGGATCTGATTCCACAATTCCAGAATCTGGCTGAGTACCAGATCCAAATTCTGGATTCGGACATTTACGTGCAAGGCGTGCTTGAATATCAGTGATCGATTGCCGCTGCCCGCAATTTCGAAAAACCGATTTAATGTAATGAACGCGAAAGCGTGTTAAGCAAGGTTCGCAATTCGGGACGTTGTCTGATCACACCAACCAGTGCATATTTGCTTAAGTTGCTTCCATACATCTGCCGGTTGAGTGTCGGACGAACTTCCTGTTTGAAATAATGATCCTGACGGAGACGAATCGCCGCATAGCTGGCAGCCATCGCGATCAGCCCCAGGCCCAGATCCAGATACCAGCCACCCCATCCCAGAACCAATGTTTTATGAATCAATACACAAACCCAGAACCAGACAAGCGTCGCGATCCAGACAGGGCGGGCGACCAATGCATTCAGTCTCTCATTGGCATGAACCAGATGACCATAGAATTCCGGACTCGCCATCTCATCAAGTGAACGATCTTTCTGAAAGTTTTCACAGACCAATTCACCTTGACTGCGCGAAACAAGAACCGATTCTCCTTCGTCAGGGAGAAAATCAGCTAAATATTCCAATTCTTCAAAGGGTGTACTCATTCCGTTTCCCTTACCTCAATCCCTATCGCTGACTAGTTCCAACAGCATTTATTTTTCAGCCAGAAACACAGCAGAGTGTTGAGCTGTCATGATTCACTACAGAAAATCGATCTTGAGAACGTACTCAAAAAGACCGAATTACATCTATTATTTTATCTAAATCGTTCTCGACGACAATAGGTCCGTTCGAAAAAGGAGCTTTGTTAACTCCGTGGTTCGTTAATTTCTCATCCATATGTTCATCAGTTGCGGAATGATAAGCAACCGTTGCGGTGGGGTCTTTTAACTGATGCCCGGTCAGAATACAAACGACGCGATCACCGGAGGCAATCACTCCTTCACTTTTGAGCAATCTGGCTCCCGCGACACTGGCGGCACTGGCTGGTTCACAACCGAATCCTCCCGCGCCAATCTGTGCTTTTGCATCAAGAATGTCCTGATCGTTTACTTCTCGCACAACACCATCGCATACATCAAGGGCTCTCAACGATTTCGAAAAATTAACCGGTCGGTTGATTTCAATCGCACTGGCCAGGGTTGAGGCGCGTCGGTTCTCTTGATCCATCTGCGAAAAGAAGTCGGTCGAAGCAGGACGATCATAGTGACCGCCGTTCCAACGCAGACCATGCTCTTCGTAAAGCTGATAAAGCGTGTTGGCTCCCTGTGCATTGATAATCGCCAGACGGGGAATCCGGTCAATCAGCCCCAGCGCTTTCAGTTCCATAAACGCTTTGCCGAACGCGCTGGAGTTCCCCAGATTTCCGCCCGGAACCACAATCCAGTCCGGAACCTCCCAGTTCAGGCTTTCCAGGACGCGGAACATGATTGATTTCTGGCCTTCCAGCCGAAACGGATTCACACTGTTGCACAGGTAAATCCCTTCCTGTTGACAGACTTCACGAACGCGCGCCAGGGCGTCATCAAAGTCCCCCTGAATCTGAATCGTTTTTGCGCCGTAGTCGAGTGCCTGCGATAATTTTCCAAACGCAATTTTTCCACTGCCCACAAACACAACCACTTTAAATTTTTGCGCCACGCTGGAATAGATTGCCAGCGACGCACTGGTATTGCCTGTGGAGGCACACGCAGCAACTTTGGCTCCCACCATGACCGCATGCGTGGAAGCAGCCGTCATGCCATTATCTTTAAAGCTGCCGGAGGGGTTCAGTCCCTCATACTGCAGATAGAGGCCCTCATCCTTCAGGCCGGCATACCGTGCGACGGACGGTGATGCTTTCAGCATCGTCTGCCCCTCGCCGATCGTGATGATCTGATTGTCCCGGGCGAAGGGTAACAGTTCACGGAATCGCCAGACCCCGCTGAAATCAATCGGGTTGTTCCGATTGCTCCAGCGTTTTTCAAATTCGCGTAACGACTGAGGTACTGGAACCTGATCCCACTGATAGGAAACATCCAGCAGTTCGCCACATTTCGGGCAGCCTGTTAAAACTTCATCTAACGAATAGGTTGCCTCACAAGCAGGGGAAATGCATTTCTGGTAAGCAATTTCAGTCGATACAGTAGAAATCGGAGTTACTCCTCAATTTCGGGTAAATTTTTTGATTTCGCTTCAGGATTCAAGATTCATAAAGACAGGCGTTTATTGTCCTGACAGGATCAGGTATTCGCAACTGAAAGTCCATTGATTCAGAGCGTTTTTCCGGGAAGGACAGGCGATAAGCAAGTATGTTCTGTCTCTCACTTCTTGTATTTATAATTATAACGCCTTACATTGATATGATTAACAGCGATTTTTCCGATTCCCTCCATTCCATTCCTTCATACTTCAGGCATTACAAATATGTTCGAACTTTCAAATGTACAAGCAGCATTAAAACAATTCTCGCTGGACGGCTGGTTGTTCTACGATTTTCGCGGGAGTAATGTCCTGACCAGGAGAATTCTCGATATCCCGGACGAACCAATGGGGTCTCGTCGTTTTTTCTATTTCGTCCCCCAGTCAGGACAGCCGGTGAAACTGGTCCACCGAATTGAATCAGAGGCCCTCGATCATCTGCCCGGAGAGAAAATCGTCTATTTGAAATGGCAGGAGCTGGAAGCCGGTATTGGAACAATCCTCCGCGAAGCAAAGCGGATTGCAATGGAATATTCTCCGCGGAATTCCAATCCCTCGATTTCTCGCGTTGATGCGGGCACTGTGGAACTGGTTCGTGAATCCGTTGATTCGATCGTCTCCTCGGGCGATCTGGTCCAGCTCTTCGAAGCAGTCTGGGATGCAGAGCAATGGGAATTACATCAGAAAGCGGGTGTCGAAACGGACCAGGCATTTGAGATCGCCTGGTCGTTCATCGCGACTCAGATTCGAGAGCAGGGGAGCATTGCAGAAGCAGCCGTTTCCGATGTGATCATGCAGCACTTCAAACAGACAGGCTTGACCACCTACCATCCGCCGATTGTTGCAAGGGAAGCGCACAGCGGTGATCCTCATTACGAAACAGGAACGGGCATTGATACCGCCATACGAGAGGGGGATTTCGTATTGATTGATCTGTGGGCCAAACTGGACCTCCCGCGGGCCGTTTACAGTGATATGACGCGTGTTGGTTTTGTGGGGCAACAAGTGCCTGAAAGCTACTCGAAAATATTTCATATTGTCGCAGAGGCGCGGGATGCGGGAATCACTCTGGTGGAACAAGCATTCCAGTCAGGTACCTCCCTTCAAGGCTGGGAAGTCGATCAGGCTTGCAGGAATGTCATCGAGCGGGCGGGTTACGGGGCGTATTTCGTCCATCGGACCGGTCATAACATTGGTCAGGAAACGCACGGCAACGGTGCCAATATGGACAACCTCGAAACACACGAAGAACGGCTCGTCTTACCCCGAACCTGTTTCTCAATTGAACCGGGAATTTATCTGCCCGAGTTTGGAGTGCGCAGCGAAGTGAATGTTTTTGTGGATGAACAGAAAAAGGTCCACATCACAGCCGGGGAACGCCAGACAGAAATCCTGCCGATCTTGAGAGCATATTAGCCAGACGGCCCAACGACGGGAATTATTCCTGATCGATTCGAAGCATCTCATCTAAAATGACAGGGTGCCAGAGACCGTCGCGCTGCGATTCCTCAGTATAGTTCCTTCTTGCCCAGGTACGCAGCTTCATCTCCTCAATCGCATCAACGGAAAGTCTGTTTGCCTCTTGTGCTGAAAAAGGAATGGTAGCTGAAATTCCCAACGGTCTTCTCCTCACTCTAAACGTTCTGAGAAAAAAATTCGGCGAACCAGCTTCCTGCAGCCGCGCGACCCTATTTGTTAAAGAACAACTCTGAATTCTCTCTCCTGGAAACGACGGAATTCCTGATCAGAATCCCCTGAGAATATGAGAGAGAATTTCAGTCTTCCGGCAATGATCACTCCTGAAACGAATCGCCGGATTCGTCAGATATTGTACCTTTTCTACTCTAATTTCAAGTCAAAATTTGCCCCCAAAGAGCATTAATGACGGAAGGCCAGATACTGTCGGGAGTTAGAATTTCCATCCTGGCGGGAGAGAAAACAGGCTTTCCGCCTCGGAGCCCTTTATTTTACCAAGGAGACATCGACAGTAGTACCCATGGGCAGATCGGGCCAGAGTCGCCCTGCCGGCTCAACATAAACCAGGATCACGCTCTCATTAAAGCCTGGTTTTTGAACGGCCTGCTCTGAAATTTTATGGACCGTCCCTTTCCCTTTAATATTACCGGAAAAGACCACTTTCACTTCGGTTCCCTTATTAAACAGACACACCTTTCGAGAAGGGACCTCCACAACCAGATACGGATGCTCTTTGTCAAACAGCTCCACAATCGGAGCACCTTTCTTAACCGGATCGCCGACTTCATGTTCGAAGATTCCCACTACCCCGTATCGGCCCGCTTTCAGCAGCAACGCCTCGCGCTGTGCTTCCAGTTGTTTGATTTCATTTTTTACCCGTTCCAGACGATTCATCATCACTTCAACGCCCATTGCCAAACGAATCTGATTCGGGAGTTTTTTCTGAATCGCTTTCAGTTCTGCCATTTGTTCTTCACAGAGTTTGACCCGGGCAGAGAACACTTCAGCAGAATTTCGAGCTGATTCCTGGCGTAACATTGCCGTGATCCGGTTTTCATCGGGCAGGCGGCTCTCATAAACCAGAGACCGAAACACTTCTTCGCTGGACCCGTTGCTGGAAAGAGAATCGTAATCCTGAAGAAAATCCTGCCATGCCAGATTTGTAATCTGATGAATATACTGCTCTTTGAGATATTGCGAAGATTTCAACTTGGCATTAAAAACTTCCGACTCGATTTCCTTATTTCGTAACGCTAATTCTACTTCTGTTTTTGCCTTCGACTGTTCCAACTCGGCTTCCAGCGCAACCAATTCCTGCTGCTTGGCTTTCCAGTTTTTATCCAGAGCATGATCAAAAAGAGTCACCACGATTTCGCCACTGGCGACAATTTGCCCTTCTTTCACATGGATGTCCTGAATGACCGCTTCATTTTTAGAAGCAATGATCGCTTTCGGTGCCTGCAGCGTGCCAACATAGGTATCGACGCGAATCCCTTTCACCCATTGCGCACAGCTGATCCCACCCACCAGGGCGGCCATTAAAATCATAATCGCCCGCAGCCCAAATGAAGATGGGGATTCGTGCAGATTATGTTGAACTTGATAGTCATCCAATAATTCAGAAGGCATTTCTGGCTGTCCTACAATCATCCAGATTCATTCATTGATACCGCTGACGCTCCACAGCACGTCTCTTATCGAATCGGAATCTGAAGGACCAGAATTTACCTCAAAACCGTCAAATTCCACACCATCGCTCACATTGCTGTCAAACTTTAACGCCTGCGAAGACTACTGCCGAATCTTCCGACAGCAAAACAGACAATATATATTCATATGAACACACCGCAAGTTGTCGCAGCAAAAGCGGTTCAGCGTCAAATCCTGTCAACAATGCAAAGATCTTTTCCACCTGGTCTGTTAAATCAGCCACCGGGTAACCCACCCCCTGTGCAGTCGCAATTCTCAAAATCTTCCGCTAGGATGACTTCATACGGTTTGGCAGTGATGGACCAAATTCGGCCTCTCAAACATCCTCAAATGAAAGTGAAACAGGCTTCATGAAACCGATCGTACAAATCTCTTTAGATCTGACCAACATCGAAGAAGCGCTGGAAACAGCGGCAATGGCCATGCGAGCCGGCGTTGACTGGCTGGAAGCGGGTACGCCTCTGATTCTGGCAGAAGGTTTGAATTGCGTTCGTGCGCTTCGAAAACACTTTCCGGAAACACCGATTGTTGCCGATTTAAAAACAATGGACGGCGGTTATCTGGAAGCAGAAATGATGGCCAAAGCGGGTGCCACACATGTGGTGGTGATGTCACGTGCTCATGAGGAGACCATTCGATGTGTTGTCAAAGCAGGCAAAGATCATGGTGTAAAAGTTATGGGAGACAACCTGGCCGATGACATGGTCTCTGCTGCCAGAAGACTGGAAGATCTGGGCTGCGACTACGTGATCCATCATATCGGCTACGACGAACGGCGGGGAATTGCCGCGCGAGGAGAGCGCATGCCCAGCCCGTTGGATCAACTGAAAGAAGTCGTGGCAGCTGTCAGTATTCCCGTTCAGGCCGTCGGAGGCCTCTCTCTGGAACAAGCCATCCGGACGCCTGAATATGGGGCGCCGCTGGTTGTGCTGGGAGCCCCCCTCACCATCGATGCCGATTCGTTCAAAACCGCCGACGGAAATCTGGAAGACTCCTTAAGATTGATTTGCGAAAAAGTACATGCATACGGTGATGTTCCAGTAGGAGGTCAAAAATGAGTCAGACAGAATTGACACAAACGGCTGTTGTAAATTATGCCCCTGAGGCAAAATCGGTTGAGTTACAGGAAATCCCGATACCGGAGTTCGGTGCCGACGATGTGCTGCTTGAAGTTTCTGCGGTCGGAGTTTGCGGTAGCGACCTGCATCAATGGACGGCGGACCATAGCTGGCCCGTGAATTACCCGGTTGTACTCGGCCACGAATTTGCAGGCACGATTTTTAAGACAGGCAACCTGGTAAAAAACTGGTCTCCCGGTAATCGCGTTGTCAGCGAGACAGCGGCGATCATCGATCCTGATAACCCCATGTCACGAGAAGGTCGCTACAATCTGGATCCCACTAGAAAAGGATTCGGATATGGCGTCAATGGCGCAATGACACGCTTCGTGCGTGTTCCAGCACGCTGCCTGCATCGTGTTCCCGACAGTTTACCACTAGAAAAAGCGGCGCTCACCGAACCTTGCTGTGTGGCTTACAATGCCGTGGTCATGAACGGCGAAATTCGACCGGGGGATCGGATCGTTGTATTTGGCCCCGGCCCCATCGGTTTACTCTGTGCGGCAATGGCCCGACTGCAGGGAGCCGAAGTCGCAGTGGTTGGCCTCGAACGAGACAGAGGACGCCTGGAAATTGCCGAACGTCATTACGGTTGCCAGCCGATGATCGAAGGTCTGGATGAATGGGCGCGGGAGACGGATGGTCTGGGTGTGAATGGAGTGGTGGATGCAGCCGGCGTCTCAGTCACACTGAAAAAATCGCTGGAAATTGTCCGTCCGGGTGGCTGGATCAGCAAAGTAGGCTGGGGCCCTCAACCACTGGGTTTTTCTCTCGATCCTTTAGTGCAAAAAAATATTCGATTGCAAGGCAGCTTCAGTCACAACTGGACCATCTGGGAACGCGTGATTCGATTACTGACAACAGGCCAGTTGAACATCGAGCCGATCATCGGCGGAATCTGGTCGTTGAACGAATGGCATACCGCTTTTGAAACCATGCATTCCGGTGAAATTGTCAAAGCCGTACTCACTCCGTAACCTTGTGAGCAACTCCCGCTACATAATTAAACTCAGTACAACTTTTTACGGTTGTGCAATACTTCAAACCTGACTCAATGGGACTTCCATGCCAAAACTTGCCGCGTTCCCCAAAGCCTTTATGGATGAACTGTGTCTGTCCGGAGAAATGCCCCTGCGCCAGTGGATTGATCTGGCTTCCACTCTGGACATCGATGGACTCGAGTTTTACGCCGGCTTCCTGGAAATGAAAGATCAGAACTTCTGGACGGAAGCAAAAAAAATGGCGACCGACCACGGGCTGGAAATCCCGATGATGTGTTGCTCACCTGACTTTACTCACCCTGATGCATCGTTTCGGAAGGAGCAGATCGAACACGAAAAATTCTGGATGGAAATGACGGCCGCTCTGGGTGGAACATTTTGTCGGGTCCTCTCAGGCCAAAGACGCCCGGAAGTTTCCCGGGAAGAGGGCATTCAGTATGCGGTTTCCTCAATTGAAGCCTGCCTGCCGCTGGCCGAAAAACTGGGGCTCACACTGATTATTGAAAACCATTATAAAGACAACTACTGGGATTATCCGGAATTTGCACAGATGTCTGATGTCTTCTGCGAGCTTGTCTCGCGCATCGACTCGCCTTACTTCGGCGTCAATTATGATCCGAGTAATACCATTCTCGCCGGCGAAGACCCGTTAGAATTACTGGAACGGATTAAACACCGCGTCGTCACCATGCACGCCAGCGATCGCTACCTGACTGCAGGAACCATCGAAGATTTACGAAAAGAAGAAAACAGCCTGGGATATGCAAGCCGACTGAGTCATGGTGTCATTGGTAAAGGGCTGAATAATTACGACACCATTTTTTCCCAACTCAAAGCAGTCGGCTTTGACAGCTGGATCAGTATCGAAGATGGCGTGAACGGGATGGAAGAACTAGAGGAAAGTGTGACCTTTCTCAGGGGAAAAATGGCTCAATACTGGGGATAATGCCAGTCATACCAGCGCATGTCCCAAACTGGCAAACCTCCAGAACCCGAAATGTCTTGCATCTCCTCCGGAACAGAAGTATTGTCTATACATCTGGATTCCCTACACGCTGCGACCGGGCAGCATGTCTTTTTGATCAGCAATCCTGATTTTCTTACCCCATGACCTCCACGATAGAGTACAATTGGTATTATTCCAAGAGTTGTATTTTACTGCCCCTAGAAATCAAACAGAACCGCACACCTATGTTGGCTCTCATTCGCAAAATTAACGTTCTCTCATGCCTGACGACTCTGGCTTTCGTTCTCTCAGGATGTGGCGGGGCAGATACTCCCCAACAGCGCGGGGCAAAAACAAATCCCTTTGCGCCTGCGAATGATAATTTTGCGCCGTCGACTCCCCAGGCACCGCAGATGTCACAGACCAGACAGCCATCGACAACCGCTCCTGCTGCTCCCGCCGCGGCCCCGAAACGAATGACAGAAACGAAACCCGAACCGGAACCGGTCGCAAGCGGGACTTCCAGTGAAACAGATATTATTACTGAGACAAGTAAACGAACTCTGGACAGCGAAAGCCCGGGAGTTGCCATCATCGTACGTGGTGTCAGCGGCAATGAACCAATGGCATTACCGATTCTTCAGCAGAATCTTCGCGCTTCTCTCATCAATCCACTGGCTGTCGACCTGCCAAAACAGGATCTGTCTGCAGAATCGGCGCCGGAAGATCTGGAGCACTTTGTTTTTGATAAACAACTGGTACTCGTTGTCCGTCCTGTACCCGCAGATCTGTTTGCGTTTGCGCAGAAACTCAAATGGGGTAAGATAAAAGAGATTGATCTGCAAAACCGAATTATCACCGTCGATGCCCAGTTGCAGGAACTCAACTCCCTGGCACTCCGGAATAAAGAAGCTTCTATGCAGCCGGAATCTCCTGCTGATGTCTCCGAGAATTCAGATCCTCTGAAAAGCATTCCAGAGAAGAATCCTTCAGCACCTGCCATGAAACGATCTGAAACAAAACCTGAAAATCCGGAAAAAGAGACGAACGATCGTGACTTAAAACCACGGACAGGCGAAGAGACAATCGACTGGGCACTACGCGTGATTGCAGGGACCAGTCCTTTTGCGCATGACACGGCCTGCAAAAAATTAGCCAGCATGAAACCGGACAGCGATCAGCTTCAACGCGTCTCTTCAGTACTCGCAGCGACGTTGCCTTTAGCGAAAGAAGGTTTTCGCATGAAGGAGCATGTGAACGCGATGGCTGTCTGGTATACCGACGACGCAACACTCACATTCGCAGCATTGCTGTCTGATGAGAGGTCAGCGCTGGTCCGTGAAGAGATTATTGAACTACTCCCCAAAATCCGCTCAGAGACATCCGCTGAGGTCCTTGTGGGCCGCTTATCAAATCGGGCAGATATGAAAGATGCCCGCAGGGCACTCAGGTTCATGGGGGAAATCGCAGAAAAACCGGTCATCGCGCTGTTGAATCATCCGGATTCTGCATTACGGATTGAAGCCTGTATTATCTTAGAATCCATCGGCACGCAAGCAGCGGTCGCCGCATTGCAACAGCAGGCGGAAATCGAAGAGTCGAGTGTCGTCAAACAACAGATGTCCAAAGCACAGACTGAAATCAAACAGAAACTGGCAACGACACAAAAATGACCGGTCGCTTTTTTCAATTGAGAACCTGCGAATCAAATCATCAGATACCGGGAAGGAAGCATCACACGGCGATGCTCCAGTAAACCTGGCCACGGGTTAGTAGCCGGCAGCCGCTCCATGTTTGCGCGAATCACTGTGGCCGCGTAAGCCATCTGGCTGTCGCGAAACCGCCTGCGTCGCGGCCAGGCTGGATCTCTTTCTGGTCGCATGCCCGAATTGCTGTAACTTCTCTCCGACTTGCTTGAACAGCTCATTTTCCAGCAGAAGTTCGTCGGGCATCCATTGATGATGAATGCGTGGCGTTTCGACGGCTTGCTCCGGGTGCATTCCAAACACGATCATGTTCAATAAAACCTGAAGCGTGCTGGAAATAATCCGGGGGCCACCGGAAGCACCTGCAGAAAAGACCGCTTTCCCGTCTTTGACGGCGATGGTGGGTGACATACTGGAAAGTGGTTTTTTGCCGGGTTCGATTTCATTTGCTTGACTCTGAATCAAACCAAAGGCATTGGGTTTTCCTGAAATCGCCGCGAAATCATCCATTTCGTTGTTCATCACGATCCCATACTCCGGAACCACAACATAACTGCCAAACGTCAGATTAATTGTTTCGGTACAGGCGACGGCATTCCCCGCTGCATCCATAACCGACAAATGACTGGTCCCTCCGTCCTGTGGAGGAAGATAACGGCCGTAGTCTTTCAGTGATTTTGTTTTCTTCGCATCAATGCGCGAAGCCAGCTGGCTGGCGTATTTCTGGTTCGTCAGTCTCTCGATGGGTACCGGAACAAAGTCCATGTCGCCCAGATATTCTGCGCGATCTGCAAAGGCATGTTTCATGACTTCTGTCAATAAGTGGATCTGCTGCGGTGAGTGATATCCCAGTTTTGCAAAGGACTGGTTCAGCAATTGATTTTCTAACGCATGAATCATGTTAAATGATTCAATAATGGCGATGCCTCCACTGGAAGGAGGAGGCATGGTCAAGATCGTGTAGCCGTTAAATGTGGTTGTCAGCGGTTTTCGAATGATCGGCTGAGTTTCGATTAAATCCTGATGAGTCAGGAGACCTCCATTCTGTTTCCCGCAAACGGCCACCAGGGCATCGGCGACTGGTCCTTCGTAAAAACCGGCCCGACCGTTTTCGGCGATCAATTCCAGAGCTTTCAACTGCGGGCTGAAAAACCGGTCCTGATCCTGCCAGGGTTTGCCATGATTGAGATACTCGTCAATCAATGCTGAAAACCGGTTCGGGTCCAGAGAACCTTTTTCAATTCGCTCCAACATGGATTTTTGGATGGACCGCATGTGCTCGTTGATGCGCACTCCTCTTTTGGCCATCAAAATCGCCGGTTGCATCACCGTCTTCAAATCCAGTTTTCCATATTCCTTAACAGCATAACACAACCCGGCGACAGTTCCCGGAACGGCAACCGCCAGCGGTCCCTGACGGCTGGCAAGTTTGCGCTGTGCTTCATTGCCTGGTAATTTCGCATACATGTCCGGAGTCGCAGCGGCGGGAGCGCGCTCCCGGTAATCAATCACCACAGACTTCTGCCGCTCTGCATCCCAGATCACCATGAAACCTCCTCCGCCCAAACCACAGCTGGCCGGTCTGAGGACGGAAAGCGCAAACGAACTCGCCACGGCCGCATCCACAACATTGCCGCCTGCTTTGAGTATCACGATTCCAGCGGCACTGGCTAACGGATGATCTGCGGCAACGACTGCCCGCTCATAGACTCGATTCTTCTGATCAAGGGGAGGATCCGCCGAAAATCCCGGCTGTAAGCTCCCCAGGACGGCAGCGATAAACGTAAAGCATAACACCTTGTTGACATATGGTTTATGACTCAACACATTGAAAAACATGTTTTATCCTTTAAGAAGATCGCTCATGGGGACTGCAATTGTCAGAATCGGATCAGACAATCTGTTTCTGCCGCTCGAAGTCTGGTTTCTCTCTGATTATACTATGCAACCTGTCTTGATTGATTTCCAGATCCAATATTGGAAATTCCAAGTCGGATCGCACATGCTGGATGAAGTCCGTTTGTGCTCCGTATCTGAACATTAACTTGTCGTTCCACCCCTCTGTACCGCAGAGCCTTAAGCAAAACAGAACACCCATTAAAACAACAGCTGTAATATTATGACACTCAGCAGACTCAATTCCCCTGAAACCGACAAAACATGCCAACTGGTGACACTCGGTTGTAAGGTCAATCAATACGAAACGCAACTCGTGAAAGAGGCTCTGGAAAAGAATGGGTATCGGGAGGCCTCTGAAACCGAGACAGCAGATTTGTGCGTCGTAAATACCTGTACGGTCACAGCCACCGGTGATGCGAAGGGCCGCAAGCTGATTCGCCAGCTCTCGAAGAATAATCCGGGAACAAAAATTCTTGTGATGGGTTGTTATGCCACGCGAGATCCAAAAACGGTTTCAGAATTACCCGGTGTTTTTGAAGTCGTTACCGACAAGCGGGAGCTGCCTGATATCCTGGAACGACACGGAATCGTGGATATGCCAACCGGCATCTCTGAATTCGAGGGACGCAAGCGCGCTTATGTCAAAGTCCAGGACGGATGCATCCTGCGATGCACCTACTGTATCATTCCCTCAGTCCGCCCTGGACTGCAAAGTCGTTCGCCACAGGATATCGAAGAGGAAGTCCGACGACTGGTGGGAAACGGATTCAAGGAAATTGTTCTGACCGGGATTCATGTCGGTCATTTTGGCGTCGACACCACGCGCGGCAAATCAGGTAAGGCTCCCTTTCGACTCTGGCATCTGTTTCGCAAACTGGATCAGATCCCCGGCGACTGGCGGATGCGGCTCTCCAGTGTGGAAACCGCAGAAATCAATGATGATTTTATTTCGGCCGCCGCCGACTGTGAACATCTTTGTCCCCAGTTTCACCCTTCGCTGCAAAGTGGATCAGATTCCGTGCTGCGACGGATGAAACGCCGCTATCATGTCAGTCGTTTTCTGGAAAAACTGCAGATGATGCGAGAACGACTGAACCACCCCGCATTCACGACGGATGTGATCGTGGGATTTCCGGGAGAAACCGATGCCGAATTTGAAGAGACTTTGCACACCTGCCGGGAAGCAGGCTTCATGAAAATTCATATTTTCCCTTTCAGTGCCAGAAAAGGAACGCCTGCAGCGACTTATGAAAACCAGATTTCTCCTGAAATTCGCCAGGAACGTTGTCAGCAACTGGCTGAACTCGAACGTAAATTAGCACAGAATTTTTATCAGACTTTAGTAGACCGGGATCTACAGGTTTTGGTAGAACGCGAATGTACCGACCTTCCGGGATGGGTTCGCGGCACAGACCGCTGGTACGCCCCTGTCATCTGCCAGGGCACCAAAGCCGACCTGGGAAAATTTGTGAACGCCCGTGGTACCAGAGATCACCAGGACTATCTCGAAGCTGAGCGCGTCTCCCCCTAGAGGTCAGTTTCCCGGCTGCGGGCTGATTCATTTTTTTAAAGTCGATCAAAGATTATTTCAAAGAAAGTTATTGCGTGTCACTGTTAATTGCAATTGAAGGTATCGATGGTTCAGGCAAAGGAACACAGGCAGGCAGGCTGCATCAGAAATGCCAGGAACAGGGAATCAAATCCAGCCTGATTGGATTTCCCCGATACGATCAGACATTATTCGGCAAGTCCATCGGAGAATTTCTGAATGGACGATTTGGACAGCTTGATGAAGTAAATCCATTTCTCGCCTCACTGCTTTATGCCGGTGATCGATTTGAATCGCGCGATCATCTTTATAAAATGCTCGAATCAAGTCAGGTCGTTATTTTTGATCGCTATATACCTTCGAATATTGCGCATCAGGGCGCAAAACTGTCTGGCGATGAACGCGCGGAATTTATTCAATGGATCGAACAGATCGAGTATGAAATTTACCGCATGCCTCGGCTGGATCTGGCGATTCTGTTAGATTTACCTGCCGACGAAGCGCAAAAACTGGTCGCTGAAAAGCAGGCACGCTCTTACACGGAGAAAGCGGCTGACCTGCAGGAAGCCGACCAGGCCTATCTGGCTAACGTCAGACAAGTTTATCTCCAACTGGCCGAAGTGAATCACCAGTGGCGAAAAATTGACAGTCTGCATGAAAACCAACTGCGGTCGATAGAAGAGATTGGAAACGAAATCTGGTCTCATGTTTCCGACTTACTCTGAATCCGGTCTCAGATACAGATATTTGTTCAGATCCCATATGAACACAGACCAGGCTCTCTCTCCCTTAATGAAAACGGAACGCAAAATTGACTTGACCTGCTGAGGGAAAAGCCTGTCTAATATCTGCATTCTTTGACCTTTGAAAGGGAGACAGGAATGGTGAAACGGGCTCCGAGCCAAATGACATTGCGAGAAATGTTTTCCGATACGGAACGGCTTGCGGCTGAACTGGTGGAGCACCTGGAATTGGGATTCATCCCCACGAATGAGCAATTAATTCGCCTGGTCCGTGTCGTTCCCGATGGGATTGAGCAACGACAGGTAGAAGATATCAGTGTGCGAAATCAAGCTGCTGAATTATTAAAATGCGATAACTTTACACAGGACCTGTTCGAGAAGCTGGATGAATATCTGAAAGCCATTGACCTGTCCGTCAATCAGATCGTTGACGGCAAATAACGCCTCTGTCTCTCAACTCAGGTCGCTGCCGCCTCAAGCGGTGCGAATTCTTCGACGAGTTTTTTCGCACTCTGCAGACCATCCACGGCTGCTGACACAATTCCTCCGGCATACCCCGCACCTTCACCCACGGGATACAAACCACGGAAGCCGGGAGCCTGATAGGAATGTCTCTCTCGATCGATTCGAATGGGAGAGCTGCCACGCATCTCAGGACCGACCAGGACCGCATTCTCTAAAAATGCACCACGCCATTTCTGGTTCATGATCGGCAATCCGTTCTGAATTTGAGAGATGACTACGGGAGGCAGTACCTGTGTCAAATTCGAAGCGGCAACCCCCCTTTGATAGGTGCCGCTATATCGAAAACCGGCGTCCGTTTTACGATTCTTCAGAAAATCAGCAGGACGCTGAATCGGACAGAAATAATTTTTCGCTCCCAGCTCAAAAGCAATCGCTTCGTATTTCCTCTGAAGTTCCATCCCGGCCAGGGGATGATCGCTCCCGAATTCCTCAGGATAGATCGTTGTCATGATGCCGCTATTGGCATATCCCGTGTCATGCCGCGAATTGCTCATTCCGTTTGTACAAAACATATTTGGTTCTGAAATACTGGGCATCACAATCCCGCCGGCACACATGCAAAAAGTATAGAGATCCCGTTTGCCTTTTGTGATCATGGTGTAATCTGCGGCACCCAGCAGCGAAAGGTATTCCTCCCGGCCGTACTTGTGTTCGTTTACCTGCTCCTGCGGCTGCTCGATTCTGAGGCCCAGTTGAAAAGCCTTGCGAAACATGGGAACTCCCAGATCGTATAACATTTGATACGTATCGCGGGCACTATGGCCAATCCCCAGAATCACATGCGAAGTTTTCACATAACCTGAGGATGTCATAACGCCCTGGACCTGGCCATCGGCAACATCGATCCCCTCCAGTCGGCATTCAAACCGGAATTCTCCTCCCATCGCGTCAATCTTGCGACGAAAGTTTCGACAGATCATGGGAAGTTTATTACTGCCTAAGTGAGGACGATGCTCATAAGCAATGGAAGGCCGCGCTCCACACTCAATAAAGCGCTCCAGCACCCACTGTACATCAGGGCCACTTAAACGGCAGGTCAGTTTTCCATCACTGAAACAGCCAGCGCCTCCCTCTCCAAACAGATAATTATTTTCCGTATGAAACGCCTCCCCCTGATCAAAGCGTCTGATTTCCGGAACGCGCTCCTTAACCGGAAACCCACGCTCAATAATCAGCGGGCGGTATCCTCTTAACGTCAGAAAGTAGGCGGCTAATAACCCCGCAGGCCCCGACCCAACGATCACCGGCCGCTCTTCAAGTGGGTGAGTGCCACACTCAGGATCGATAAATGGCTCTTCGGAATAAGCTTGAACCGATAACTCTTCACGATGATTTTTCAGGATGCCTGGCTCATCCGGCACATTCACTTCTGCCGAATAGACAAATCGTAAATCCTGGCGCGAACGGGCATCCAGACTTTTTCGGAGAATTCGATAGCTCTGAATCTCTTCCGGATCGATCCCCAAATTTTGTGCAATATGATTTGCAAGTTCTTGTTCGGGAATTTCGACGGGTAATCGAATATTGGTAACTTTAAGTGACATATAGCTTAAACCGGAATCGAACAAGCGCAGATACAAGACGTGAGATCATGTCAAGCAACTCGACATGTTATACCGATCAGGCAATCGAATGCAATTTTGACACTTCGAAACCATCAGAAAAGCAGAAAATACTTTGAAAAGCGTGCACTAAAAGTACTGCTCAGGCTGCTTTCTTGAACGAAACAAGATCCTCGTTTGTCGGTTCTGAAACAAGTTGGAAGACCTCCCGTTCCAGATCTTCCATTTTCTGTTGCACTAATTCCGTGTAGTAATTCATCTCTTCTCGAGAGATATTTTCCGGAACCTGAATCGGCTCGCCGACCAGATAATAGACTTTGGAAAATGGTTTGGGAATCCAGATACTTGTCCAGCTCCCCTGGAACTTCCAGAAACGAGTCGCCGTATAGGCGGTCGGAATCACAGGCCGCCCTGAATGTGACGCCAGAAACACAATTCCGGGCTTCATCTTATGATGTGGCCCGCGGGGGCCGTCAGGGGTAATCACGATATGTTTCCCCTCGGCCAGTGTGATTAATTTCTTGATCGCGCTGGCGCCCCCCCGACTGGTGGAACCGCGAATTGCCCCCATGCCGGCGGCTTTCAGCATCGCCTCAATCGTATCTGCATCTCGATGCTGACTGATTAATGCGACACTGTTATGTTCCACCGCGCAAAACAGTGGCGGAATGACTGAGTCATGCCAGACACTATATAAAAACCGATCGGAACCTGTATCGGCAAAAGGGCAACGTTGAAGACTGTCTCCAACGTACTCAAGACGGGTCGTCTTAAATATTAATCGAATCAAGATGACCACGAAAGAATTAAGAACGCTCAGCAAAGCTCGACTCTGTATTTTCAACCGATTACTCCTGTACGGCATATGCAACGAAACCTGGTAGAACCGTGAATTGTAATGATGTTTCAATCTGCGCAAATCCCAATTTTTTTCTCGGTATCCCGAGCCGGAAATGCCGGGATACCTTACCGCTATTTGACGTAAACATCCTATTGTCTCGTCATATTTAATAATTGGGGTTGCCAAGATCGAGTAAATATCAGATCCTTCGTAAATTCAAGGAGGATCTGATATGGAAAAGAAATACATCGTACGGCTGTCGAAGAAGGAACGGGATACGCTTACGGATGTCCGCAAGCGGCTGAAAGGTTCACCGCAGAAGGTCAGGCGCGCGGAGATTCTGTTAAAGGCGGATGTGCGAGGGCCGAACTGGACTGACACAAAAATCGCTGAGGCGTTTTCGTGCCGCGTGCAAACCGTTGAAAATCTCCGGAAACGACTGGTCGTCGAAGGGTTTGAGATCGCCTTGAATGGCAAAACTCGGGCATCACCGCCGAGACAGAAAGTTCTCGACGGCAAGCAGGAGGCGCAGGTGATTGCCATGCGTCTGGGGCAGCCTCCGAAAGGCTATGCGAACTGGTCACTTCGACTGCTGGCGGAACGTGTGGTGGAACTCGGACTGGTCGAGTCGATCAGTCACGAAACAATTCGACAAACACTTAAAAAAATGGTATGACGCAGCGCAAGATTCAGTACTGGGTGATTCCACCGGAAGCTGACGCGGAATTTATTGCGTCGATGGAAGAGATTCTGGACACCTACGAAGCGCCTTACAACAGCGAATATCCGGTGTTGTGCATGGATGAGCAGCCCGTTCAGCTTCACAGGGAAATTCGCCAGCCGATACCGGCAACCAGAAAACATGCGCGTCGAGTCGACTATGAATATGAGCGGTGTGGAACCGCCAGCATTTTCATGTTCACGGAACCTTTGTCGGGCTGGCGGGAAGTCCGAGTCCGCGATCAGCGCACCAAAGTAGACTGGGCCATTGAAATGGAGCGGCTGCTGACAACACGTTATCGCTCTGCCAGAAAAGTGATCGTCGTCTGCGACAATTTGAACACGCACACCAAAGGAGCATTTTACGAGGCCTTTCCGGCTGAGAAGGCGCGTTCGCTGGTCCGGCAGATCGAATTTCGCCAGACGCCGAAGCACGGCAGTTGGCTGAACATCGCTGAAAACGAACTGAGTACAATGACGCGGCAGTGTGTAACCGGTCGCCGCTTCGAATCCACACGACCGTTGCGAGCGGAAACCAAAGCCTGGTCAGAGGACGCCAACAAAAAGCAGCGGGGAGTGGACTGGCAATTCAAAGTTCAGGACGCCCGAGCGAAATTGAAATCACTTTATCCCAAAATCAAATCCTGACACAGCACTATTTTCAACACGTTTCGCGGGAATGGACTACGACGGGTGTTCATCGTCCAGACCAATGTCGAGTGCTTCCATGCGGCGATACAATTTTGCTCTGGTTAACCCCAGCAGCCGGGCTGCTTCAGTCCGATTATTTTTGGATTGCTCCAGGGCGCCCAGGATCTGTTCTGCCTCAAGCTCGCGGAGCGTTTCCTCCAGAGGTCTGACGGGGGAAGACAATGACAGGGCAGGTCCCAGTCCGCGCGCATCAATGCCTGTCTTCAGTCGCAATGGCAGCGACTCCTGTGTGATCAGCAGCTCTGACGTCGCCTGGAAAGCTGCCTGAATAATTTTCGTCAGTTCGTCCAGATTCGCAGGCCAGAAGTAATCCTGAAACAGAGAAAGGACACCCGGAGCAAATCCGCTCACCTGCTTCTCCTGATATCGATTTTCATTTTCCAGAAAATGCTGCGCCAACAGTTCCAGATCATCCCTGCGCTCTCTTAACGGGGGAACTTCGATCTCGATCGTCGTGATCAGATAGTAAAATTCAGGGAGAATCAATTCCTGATTTAAAAGATCGGGTAAAGCGGATGAACTGGCCGTGATTAATCGGATGCTTTCTTTGGACGTTGCCAATTGATAATTCGATAAAATCAATTCCTGGATATCACGCGAAAGGAATTCAATATGAGCAAGAAAAAGAACGCCAGGCTCGAGAGGCACCGTTTCGTCAAAATCTCTCTGAAAGATTTTTGTGACAGTCTGTTTCAATTCCCGCGCTGGCAACATCTTGCAATCAAGGGGGATAAAGATTTTCCTGCGCTGCTCACTTTCGAAATGAATGGCTCGTGCCAGATGCTCTTTTCCCGTGCCCGGCTCGCCACAGAAATGGATTGGCTGATTCGTTTTTATGGCCAGCTCCAATTGCCGCAAGACACGTTGCATGGCGTCATTTTTCGCAACAATCGTCGAAAAGCGAAACCGGTTTCTCAAGGACAGACGCAACGCGGCCAGTTCAGCGTGCAACTGCTGAGGCGGGGATGCGATCGGTAACGCCTGCGGCGCTTCGATTCGATCAATGATCCCCAGGACCAGTTTTGTCTGGCGCTGATCAGCCAGCAAAGGAATATAACGAATCACACACGGTAACGTTTTTCCGCTGCGCGTCAGCAGGTAACGGGGAGCCTCGGATCGGTTTCCCTTAAAAACTTCCGGAGGAGGACATAACAGGTTGCAGACCGATTCACACTCATCGGCGTCCGTATCCACGGCATAATCACAAGTCTGTCCTTGAATTTCCGCCGCCGGCCATTCTAATAGTTTTTCGCAGCCCTGATTGAAAAACACTACCGTTCGTGACGTATCGATCAGAAATAAAGGCGTATCGAGCGAACTCAAACGGGCTTCCAGTCGGGTGCGGCGTCCTGATCCTCGCTTCATACTTTCCCGCACCTCCCGTAAAAATTCGATCCGTCAGCTGAACCAGATTTCATTTACTGAAATCTGGGAACTTCAATGAAAGAGAAGTGCCAACCTTCATCTTTGCACACGACCGGATCCGCCACCATACATCAATGCTTCAATTTCCGAACGAGTCGAATAGTTAAAATCTCCCTGAATACTGTGCTTCAAACAACTGGCGGCAACCGCATAACGTATGGCTGTCTCCAGGGAAGCCAGCTCCGGGGTGTTCAGCGCAAAAATCAAAGCTCCGGCAAAGGAATCGCCGGCCCCGACCCGGTCAACAATGTTGTGAATGGGATAACTGGAATAATTACCATCCGAATCACATGGTGCAAAACAGGCCTGCTGCTGACTCTGATCATACAACATCGCGCCCCAGTTATTATGACTGGCAGAAATACTTTCGCGCAACGTGATCGCGACCTGTTTTACATTGGGATACTGGCTGGTAATTTGTTCTGCAACCGAAAGATACCCCTGAATATTCAGCTCGCCCGCTTCGACATCAGATTCAGGCGCTCTGATTCCCAATGATAAATCCGCATCTTCCTCATTCGCGATCACAAGATCAACATAGGGAATGAGAGACTGCATCGTCTCTCTGGCTAAGTCAATCGGTTTGGTGTTTGATTTCCAGTTCCAGAGTTTTTTGCGAAAATTCAAATCGCAGGATACCATCACATTGCGCTGACGCGCTTCCTGGAGCGCTTTGATGGTTAATTGTGCTGCCGATTCACTGATCGCCGGCGTAATCCCCGTGATATGAAACCAGGTCGCCCCTTCAAAAATCTGATCCCAGTCAAACATCTCGGAGGAAGCTGAAGCGATCGAGCTGAACTCGCGATCATAAGTGACGGTCCCTCCTCGCTGATTCGCTCCCGTTTCTACGAAATAAATGCCGAATCGTCCCTGTTTGCTGCGATAGACCAGGCTGGAATCAACGCCCGTTTTTCCCATCTCCTGAATGAGCGAGTCCGTAATCGCATTATCGGGTGATGCCGTCACAAAAGCGGAAGTACCTCCTTGAAAGGCAACAGAAACGGCTACATTCAGCTCGCCTCCGCCGAACGTTGATTCAAGCAGACCGGGAATGGATTGCCTGATTCTCAGATGATTTTGAGGGGCCAGCCTCAACATAACCTCACCAAAAGTAACAACTCTCACGATACACCTTCATATTAAGTTAGAAACGATTCACGGATGAAATACTGTACTCAGCTTACCTCGGTCCGGGGAATCATTCCAGCATCGCGATCGAAGTCGTCTGACCAGGGGATTCACCAACAGGAACAGTGATCAAACATGCCCCATAATGGCTTGCCATTTCTGACCGCTGAAAACCATTTTTACAAGTCATTGGATTCTTGGTTTATTTTTTAATAAAATGAACTGGTGTGCCAAACAGTTGTCATACCCTTGCTTTAGAATCCCCGTGCTGACTTGGAATTGATTAATCAGATACGACCAAAACAGGTGGCGGCAGTTTCGTCTAGCCCGTTCAGGGACAGAGATGGAGATGGACGGGGTTGCCTGCATGGAACTGCCGCCCCGCTGTACTGACTGATTGCTTCTGAGAGCACCCTATATTAATCTGATTGAAGTGTACAATCAATAAATACTGAGAGTGATCAGATTGGAGGGCTTTGCCTGATTAAGAATGATTCTTTGATTTAAGGCAGTTAAATCATTTTGCCTTTGAAGCCAATAAAATAGATTGCGGGTCACGGTTTTAAACATGTACAATGAATCAGGGAAGAATTCCTATGCTCCAAAACGAATCAGAAGTGGTCTGCCCGGCTTGTGATAAAAAAATCACACCGAAATATGGGATCAATGAAACCCGTCAGTTAACCTCTTTGGAGTATCAATCCAAGAGGCTGGGCTGTTCTGTCGAATGCCCGTATTGTGGACATGTTTTTATCTACAAAAGCCATGACGACGATAAACAGGTCTCTTAACCTGACCTTTGGCTTCCGCCTAAAAATCCACCATCATCCCCAGATTTAAAATCATTGAGCCAATCAGGCAGCAATAGCAAATCAACGCCATTCTCTTCTGTATCGGATGATGGTACCGGGCAAGAGGTTTTGCAAAGCAGATCTGTATCATTATTTTTGCGCAGACAAAAGCGACAATGGTGGAAGAAATCAGCATCACGACAGCAAGTCCAAGATAACCTGAGTGAACCGTCGCCAGCATGCCCGCCGCTGATTCCTGATGAATTTCAAAAAGCGACTGCAATGTCTGCCACTTCATCCGAAATGCAGCGAACCCGGGAAAACAGGCCAAAGTCGCCAATAAAATCACAGCCGCGATTCCCAGGAAACGCTGATCCCCGATCAGCCCCTGTAACTGTTCCTGGTATCTGATCTCTGTGTGATGATCGCCCAGGCTGTCCAGCAGACAGGCCAACCCAAATACAGCCAGAAGAATCATGATCAGTTCCGGCGAAAACGCTTGCATCATTTCCGGAATGGAAATCGCATCTCCTCCGAATGGTTCATGACGCCATTTCCAACACGTGGCTGAAAGCTGCGCAAAGAAAACGCCGGCGATTTGCATCACGATCAAAACCAATGTGGTTTTTAATTCTTGCGTAATCAGCAACAGGCCGGCTGTGGATGTCAGCACGATCAAAGCCATAAAAAACAAAATCTGTTCCGTGTACCCGAAATAAATCACCGCGATCTGATGCACGAACAGAATTAAAAACACCGCTCCCGCACAGAGGGGAATCAAAGCAGATAATGCAGAGAGCCAGAAAGGCATCTCTTTCAACAACGCACCGATACGGAAATTGACCGGAATGACTCCCATGCGAAAGGTGATGCCGGTCACGATCAGTACAATACCCAGTGCAGCAATCGAATGGTTCCAGAGCAGACCACGTTCCTCACCAACCCTGCTCAGAGAATTGTGAATGGAATCCAGGTGAGATGAGCCGACAGAAGCGGTCAACAAAACAACACCCGAAAAAAGAATCGCCGTCAAAGGCAAGGCTGATTTGAATAAGAGCGCTGTATGCTTTTTGTGTTGCGATGGAATTCGACAGACAATCAGCCACAACTTAAGATACAGCGTCAGTTCAAATGCGAGCACCAGAAAATAGAGATCATTGAACATTCGGAATAACGACAATCAATCAAGAACCATGTTCCAAAGCGGAGTTTGAAACCGAAACTCACCCAGACCGAAACCAGAAAGCTCTGAACCGATTGTCAACAGGCACATCAAACGCGTTCAGAACCCCTGTTACATTGAAAGTATCACCTTTCCGGATCTCCCTGCTCTCTCTGCTTCAGTGACAGCCTGGGCAATCTGATCCATTGGGAACCGGGCGGCGATTTCAGTTGCAAGCACCCCTTTGCGAATCAGTTTCGTCAAAGTCAGCACCAGTTTCATTTTTTGTGGCAATGACAACGCCTCCATCTGCCGCGCCAGCCAGAACCCTTCGATACTGGCACCATTTCTGATGATTTCCCGTGAGAGAAATTCCAGAGGTGCGTTTTCCAATGATCCATACAGAATCAGCCTCGCCCGCTCCCCGAGCAGTTTGACGATGGAAGACGCCGTGTGCCCGCCAACCGGATCAATGGCAAACTGCAGACTGGCATGCCCCAGAGTCTTACGGATTTGATCGATCAGGATGCGTTCATTGTCATGCGCTGAATTAAAGACAATCACGTGCCTGGCTCCGATCTGTTTTAACTGCGCAGCCTGATCGTGCCGCCGAACAATATTCAAAGTCTGAAACCCGTAATGATCGCCCAGACGAATCACCATTTTTCCGACAGCCGAAGCCGCCGCTGTCTGCAGCAACCATTGATTTTTCCGTACGCGTAAAAGTTGCTTTACCAGAAGATAAGCGGTCGCAGGATTCACAAAAAAAGTCGCAGACTCTTCCAGTGATAATCGGGAAGAGACCGGAATGACAAACTGACTGGAGACGGCCACTTTTTCAGCCCAGTTCCCTGTTTGACGATTTAGCACGACAACTCGCCTGTTCTTGAGCAGCGCGCCGCGTAATCCGCCTCCGCTTTTCTCCACGATGCCCACACCTTCAAAGCCCGGAGTCGCAGGCAGATCAGGCCTGGTCGCATAGCCGCCTCTCACATTTAACAAGTCAGAAGGATTAACAGGACTGGCCTGCATGCGCACCAGCACCTCGCCCTCTTTTGCAACTGGTTCTTCAACCTCACAGACCTTAAGAACCTCTGCCGGTTCTCCAAATTGCTCAAAGCGGATCGCACGCATGGACTGTTCTTTCACTTTCGAAGGGCCTCTCTGAGCAAAGAGTTTAGCAGGTAGCAGACTTCGCAAGCAAGCAGTCGCACCAGGCAATGCGACGGAATATTCTCCCCTGTAAGTAAAAACAATCCTTGCTGCCATCAGGCAACAAGGATTGTTTACTCATCTTCAAAATTGAATCAAACTCCGATTCAGAGGTTCGATACAACTAATTTGTTTTCTTCGGGCTGAAGTTGGAAACACCTGAGGCAGTCTGTGTTGGAGCGGCAGGTGAAGTTTGAGCAGCGTTCTGTGGCTCGGGAGCTTCGGACCGCTTCCAGTTATCAGTAGACCAGTGAGGATAAAATTGAACCACACTGCTTCCCAAATCACTGAGGATTTCGTGGAACTTTTTCGTCGACATATTCTGGTTCGGAATCACACGCTGCAGAACGAAGCGACGATTCGTGGAAATATAGGCGAAAAACTTGCCATTTCCCATGCGGTCATTGTCTGACAGCAATCGCAGCATCGCCGTACGAGGCACGTCCGCTGCACTGCGGGGCAGCGGGTCAAGCCACGCCATCACCCAGACCCATTCCCCGTTCTCACTCAGAACGGCGGACATGGACAGTTCCCACTCTTCTTTGTTTTGATTGGCTTTGAACTGGAAGTCGTAACGCTTTTTATTTTTGGTTGTGCTTAAACCCATTGCTTTCAACAGGTTTCCTAACTGCTCCTCAGAGAGTTGGCCAGGATTATTATCACTGGCAGTAGTGGCCGATTTGCCGGGAGCAGGTTGCTGTGCGTGCGCTCCGGTTCCCAGAATTGCCATTACCGACAACACAGCCAGAAAGCAGCCAACGACGATCCATCCGCGAAACGTGATTTTCATTTTGAAGACACTCCTTTGTCACTTCGTTTCTCTTGTACAAACATTTGTCAATGCGTTGCCTGCTCTCATTCCTTTTGTGAGCAAACTGGCTGCTTTTTATTATGCAAAGCAACCCTGCAATAAACAGTTTCACCGTATTGTCAGATTCACAGGTTTCAGCGGCAGTTTTTGCCGAGTTGAGTCAAGATAGCTCAAATAACCCTTTCAGGCAGATTTGAGACCATGTTTCAAACTGATCTAACTCTTGTAACAATTTTTCCGGTGAGTCAAACCCTGTCTCTATGATCGACTCTTCACGGGGTAGAACTTTGGGCAACTCCAGGTCAAATATGTGAACTATTCCCAAGTGGACCTTTCCGACCTCGGTTTCATCGTCATTGATCAACCCTGCACACTGTTCTGTATACTTAGTTTCCATCGCCACCTCTTCATTAATCTCGCGTTGCATCCCCTCCCGGTAGGTGGAACCGGTCTTCCCTTCATCTTCCAGAGAAATATGCCCGCCGATTCCAATCGATCGCTTGCTGTGCAACCGTTGTTCTCCCCCCTTAGATCCGCGCGTGTAATAAAAGATTTTCCCCTCGTGGCGAAAGATGCAATACGGAATCAATTGTTTGAAGCTGGGATCTTCTTCGACCGTATCCCGAGGCCGGAAACTGATGTAAGTCGGATCAAACAGGGTCTTCAGATATGGCTCTACCTGATCATTAAACCCTTGAAAATAACCGACTTCGTGAAAAAGAAGCGTCGGCACGACCATCACATGTTCCACTTGCTGTTCCGTATCTGACATCGCTGATCCTTCTCTGCTGACAGGTTTAAATAGTTAGATAGACATTAATAGATTGGTTCAGACCGTCATTCCCAGTAATTCTCTTACTTTTTCCCCGATATCCGGAGCACGCATGAGCGTTTCTCCTACCAGGATGCCTCCCACGCCCGCATTCGCAAGTCGCAGGACATCCTGCCGATTTCGAATGCCGCTCTCACTGATGAGGATGCAATCCTCGGGAATTTTCGAGCTTAACTGAATTGAATGATCGAGCGTGGTCACAAACGTCTTCAGATTGCGATTATTAATTCCCAGCATGGGAGGGGATAACTTTAATACGCGATCCAGATTACTCGGCTCATAGATTTCCACGAGTGCCGACATCCCCAGCTCCAGCGCGTAAACATACAGGTCTTCCAGCTGACTTTCATCCAGACATTCGGCGATCAGGAGGATACAGTCCGCGCCTGTCACGCGCGCTTCCAGAATCTGGTAGCGATCAATGATGAAATCTTTTCTCAAAACCGGAATCGAGACGGCCTGGCGGACCTCCTTCAGATAATCGAGATGCCCCTGAAAAAAATGCTCGTCCGTCAGCACACTGAGACAGGCCGCGCCGGATGCTGCATAGATCTGTGCAATTTCGACCGGATGAAAGTCTTCGCGGATCACGCCCGCAGAAGGGGACGCCTTTTTGACTTCCGCAATCATGCCCACGGGAGCGTGCGTTCTCAAGGAATCCACAAAATCGCGCACGGGTGGTGCGGCGGCCCATTGTTCAGCCAGTTCCTCAAAAGATCGCTTTCTCTTTGCCTCGCTGACTTCCGTCTGTTTAAAGGCGATAATTTCTTCGAGAATATTTCCCACGACTCTGATGACATACCTTATTTGAGTTTAAAAAACGCAATTTACTTCCCCGTAGCATAACTATCAGAGACACGAAGTACCACAGAGTGAGCAATTCCATTACGGATTCGACTTGTATTTCCGGTTTCTGGTCACGACGATGGTCTTTTATCTGTCGATCACCCAATAATCAGATTGAAATTAAGGTTTCTCAGGTTGGTTCCTACGTCTCTGCACCTCTTACTTCTGCTGCTGACATTGCTGAGCATGCGCTACTGGTTCTTACTCTTCCAGGCCAGAAGCTGTGCCCCCGTTTTTCAATTCAACACGGATCGCTGCCAGCTGGATACATCGTTACCGGTTTTCCTGACAATCCTCTGGATCTCCCATCAACTGATGACATCCGCGACAAAAGAATGGATGCAATGGCAGCAGACAACAGTCCCTCCCCCTGTCATCTCGCTGAATGCGGTGATTGCATCCTGTGTGATCACATTGTCGTTTGGGGTAGTCTTAATCCTCATTCTGACATTACTGAACCAGGATTCTCTGCCCAAACTGGGCTTCCGCCTGAATGACAAAACCGGTCAGCTTCGCGATGGTGCCGTCGGCTTTCTCCTGGCGATCCTTCCCGTGATGGCCCTCCTCCTGCTCACACAGTCATTTCGCACAGAAGAAGTCATGCACCCCCTGTTTCTTCTGCTGAAAGCACACCCTCAGTTTTCCACCATCACCTGGATTTTTATTTCTGCCGTCGTGGTGGCGCCTTTATTTGAAGAGCTGATCTATCGTGTCATCTTCCAAAGCTGGCTCGAAGATATCCTCCCTCCCCTCGCAGCAATTCTGACCAGTTCGCTGATCTTCAGCATCGTACATGGATTTCCCGATTGCCTCCCGCTGTTTCCATTGGCTTTGATTCTGGGAACTCTCTTTTATTACCGCCGCAGCTATGCGGCAAATGTCATCACCCACGCTCTTTTTAATGGGGTCAATCTCGCGCTGGCCCTGGCGAATCACCCGAATCCCGCCTGATCTCCCCGCAAGCCAACCCTGGTCAATTGACCACATTTTATTGGGGTTTACGCGCTTCCGGAAAAACAATATCCTTCCCGCCTCTCTCAACCCCTCCTATCCCTTCGGAGACCTCCGAAATGAAATCTGCCCCCATACGCCTGATGGCGTTGCTCTGTCTCTGCGCATGCTTATGCTTCTCCTGCCAGACGATGAAGTCCAAAATGGATTTGATCTACACGGGAAAAGTAACCGGTGCGCTGTCCCAGCAACTGGTGGCCACTTATGCCGACTCTCTCAAAGATCCCGTTGCCGCCGAGCAGACCGCTGAATTTACAAAGTGGAAAATTCTGTATGCGACAAATCGATCACTGGAGAAAAATGCCACGGGAGAAATCGGCTACGCAAACGAATTCGGGGATACGCTGTCTTACGGCACAGGACAGGTCCGCATCTCTCGTAAAAATCACAGCAATTTAAAATCGAAGGTCATCCAGACCATCTGGCAGGGTGCCCCTGACCCGGAAGGGCAGGTCGAAATCAACTCGCTGACACCAGCAGAAGACGACCTGTTTTTTGACGATTTGAATGCGATGCTGAAACTTTCGCCACAAAAAGACATCCTTGTATTCGTCCATGGTTTTAATGTCAACTTCCCGAGCGCCGTGACGCGCGCAGCGCAAATCGCGAATGAACTCCCCTTCAATGGTCCCGTCATTTGTTATAGCTGGCCTTCGCAGGGAGGCATAGAGAAATATCTTCTGGACGGGGAAGTGGCCAATGCGAGCGTCGAGCCGATGGCCCATTTTCTGGAATCGCTGGTCAACTCCGTTCCCCAAGGCACAAAAATCAATATCATGGTCCACAGCATGGGTAACCGCGTCGTGATGCGGGCCATGAATCGGTTGCCGGATCAGTTTGCCAGAACAAAGCCGTTTCAAAACGTAGTGCTCGCCGCCCCCGATGTGGGAGTCTCCGAATTTAAGAAACTCGCACCGGCTATTATCGCCCAGTCAAATCGAGTAACTCTCTATTCAGGCTCCGGCGATGTGGCGCTGGTCGCATCCAAGGCAGTCAATCAGGAACGCAGGGCAGGGGATTCCCGCGAACCGCTCATTATGGAAGGGGTCGAAACCATTGACGTTTCCGCCGTCGACACCAGCTTCATGAGCCACTCTTATTACGGCAGCAACCGCGCCGTTTTGAGCGACCTCTTCGCTTTGATCAAACAGGATACTTCCGCCGCCGACAGAAAATGGCTCCTTTCTAAAAATCATCTTGGTGTGAACTACTGGGCTTTCGATAAAGAACCGTCGGAGATTAAAAAAGTACGCGCTACCAGTAACTGATTTGCCGTCCGACAGGTAAAATCGCTAAAATTGAAAGCGAAACTGCACGACAGCTCTGAAAGGTTTCCTCCCGATACATAAGGTAACGTGATGCAGAATCCAACGTCCCGCTTCTCCGACCGCGTCGAGAATTACATCAAATACCGTCCTGGATACCCCGCCCGGGTATTGGATGTTCTGGAAGCAGAATGCGACTTCACCACCGATTCACTGATTGCAGATATCGGCTCGGGCACCGGAATCTCAACTCGACTGTTCCTCGAAAATCAGAATACCGTCTATGGCGTGGAACCCAATACCGAAATGCGGACAGCGGCTGAAAACTTGTTAAATGATTATCCGCAGTTTCATAGTGTCGCCGCCACCGCGGAAGAAACTCACTTACCGGGGAATCTGTTCGATTTCATCATCGCCGGTCAGGCATTCCACTGGTTTGACCGCGATCAGGCCAAACGGGAATTTCAGCGAATTCTCAAGCCAGAAGGCTGGGTCGTGCTGATCTGGAACGAGCGGAAAACAGACTCCACTCCGTTCCTGATTGCCTATGAAAAAATGCTGCTCGAATTCGCCACCGATTACCAGGAAGTCAACCATACGAATCTCTCGCAAGCCGACTTCGACCGGTTTTTCGCACCGCAGCCGGTTCTGAACCACACATTTCCCAACAGCCAGACGTTCGATTTCCCCGCTCTCAAAGGACGGCTCCTTTCGTCCTCTTATTGCCCCAACTCTGGACAGCCGGGTTATGAGCAGATCCTCTCTCGCCTGCAGGAAATCTTTGCAGCGCACCAGACAGAGGGAACCGTCTCATTCGACTACGATACAAATCTGTTTTACGGCCAGATCAAATAAGAGTTGAAAATCGCCTCTCCCAGTTCCCGCAGAGAGCAGGACGGAATCAGGTCTCTGCAAAAGCCGAAACAGCAATTCCAGATCGCCGTGCCGGCAATCACCGTTGGCCAGTCAAAAACATCACAGAGAAGCACGCCGCGCGGCGCATAAAGAAAGCCCTTAAGAAGGCGGTGAATTGTAGACGGAAAATCTTATTTTATGCACTTCACAGAAACTGAAAGGCGGGCTGGGTCAGAACACGCAAATCAGGGGGACCTTCTGGATAATGTCCGTCCAAACCAGATTCCTTCTTAAGGGCCAGGCTGGGTTCAGAAAGTGATTCCAATCAGGGGTTCCTGAGAACCAGAAAACTCCGTTTCCTGATTGTTGAATCTCTTTCTGGATTGGATAAAGAGCATTAGCCGTGCCAAACGATGAAATACTTCAGTCTGACACATAATTATCACCGATTATTTTATAAAAATCAAAATAGGGAGTTTGCGAAGCCCCTTTTCAGCGCATTTTGCTGGTTTTCTATTTGTAATTTGTTCCATTTCGACACTTTTACTTGAATTATCGGCGCCGAAATGCTCTATTAAGAATCTCGACACTGCTCGGCGCCGAATTTTCGGCGCTGTTTTGGAAGTTCGACACATGGAGCAACTTTGATCTCTTTTGGGGCGTGCCACGTTTCTGGAAAATGATTCATGAAAAAACAGGGGATTCTGGAACGGGTTGTATTATTTAGCTGCGGTACTCTGGCGATCGTTTACAGCGTCATTGTTTTAGGTTTTGTGACCACCAGCCCTGATTTACGATT
>CAXBFD010000015.1:0-81826 GCA_963974925.1 uncultured bacterium
ATATGGATGTTTCAATTGATTGTGTGACCGATTATTTAATTGACTCAATCATATTCACGATTTCTTCTTCATTATATTCTTCAGATTGAATCTGCAGCATCAGGAAGGCCGGACCGCTTTTGCCAGGGAATACCCCGGTTACCTGATGGAATTCCGTTTTCTCTTCATCGGTTCCTTCCGCAAAAGTGAAGTTGAGTTTTTTGCCTTTGATTGTGAATTCGCGCTGTTCCTCTTTTGTGATATCGAGTTTGCGCTGGTTCTGATTTTGATTTTGATTATTCAGGCTGCTGCGGAACTCTTTTTCCATATCGAGCATGCCGTCATCGGGGATCGTCAGACTCATCAGGATCAAGATTCCCTGTTTTGATTCTGGTTCGAACAATGCCATTTGCATGCCATTGCCAATGACGCTGAAAGTGACCCCTGCCTGAGGTTTGAAGAGATCGGGAATCGTAATATCCGTGATCTCATTCTGGATGGCGATGATCTCTGCTTTTTTCTCCGTCACCTTCATTTTGATGTCCATATTTCTGGCAGCATAAAACAGGCCACCACAGCAAAGGAGTAAGCAAACACCTCCGACGCCGGTCAAAATCAAAAGAACTTTTACACCTGTGCTCATTCCTTTTTTGGGCTGAGCAGAAAATTCTTCAGGCTGAAAGTCATTTTCTTCAGAGTAAAAATTGTCATTGGACATGTTGGTAATTACCTTTCCCAATCAGGCAGTGTGAATTGAGTGTTCAGAAGCGGCGAACTCATGAATTATGAGTACATGGAAGACTGTCTCTCTGAACAGAGAAAGTCTATAAAGAATCCATCAAAGAAACGAGCGTAATCTAAAACCGGATCAGAAAATTATAAGAATTAGGCATCGTCTTCTTCATTTTGCATCCCGCTCAAGCGTTCTTCTTCCCGCCATTGCTTTTGCAATTTTCGCCGTTCTCGCTTACTGAGCCCCTTCAGTTGTTCGGGATCGTGCGATGAATCTACTCGTATTTTCTTTTGCGCACCTTTGGGCTGCTGTTTGGGGGCAGGCTGAACTGGTGCAGATACGTTTTCAGCGACAGGTTCAGGTGTTTTGTGTTTGGGAGAATTTATTGTTTTCACAGCGGGAGCAGGAACGGGGGCCGCTGGTTTGAGTTCAGCAGAGGCTTTTACAGTTTTAGACGTTTTGACGGCTGTTTTGGCATCGATTGCGGCTTCAACTGCCTGCTGTTTCGCCAGCCGTAATTCCAGTTGTTCTTTCTTTTTAATGGCTTTTGCAACCCGTCTGGCTTTTTGTTTTATGCCACGACGTTGCAGGTAACCGGCAATATGTTTCTTGAGACGCGAAGGAACTTTTTCCGGCAGATCGATCGATCGGTAAAGTAAATGGTGCATATGTAACACCAAACTGGCAAACAGGCTCCAGTGAGCGAAGTAAAGGAGACCCGCTCCAATCAGATAGTGCTGCGTTTCCCAGGGGATCAGATTTCCGGTGAACATGAAAGTCAGGTTCGCTACGTAAGCAGCCACCGCGAGAATGGTAAAGTTCAGGCCCGCCCGATCTCCCCGCATTTCAAGATAAGTCATCAGTGAAATACCTAACCCCAATACCACTCCCGGAACCAGCCAGGCCAGAAGTTGTGTATGAGGTCCCCAGTCAAACAACCTTAATTCAATCACTGAGGCTGCCCAGACGTGATGTAACCGGGTTGTCGTGCATAAAGCAAACAGAAATAACCCACCGGCAACCCACTTCCACAGTCGATATCTTCCCGAAAAATCGTGCAGGCTTTGTGTACGAAGTGAAGCGATCAGTAAAGCGATCTGACCAGAAACAAGCAGCAAAGCACCCGACAGGTAAACCGGCAAGGGACTCTGTTCCAGTGACAGGTATCCGGATAGTGTCGAGCCTGCCTGACAAAATTCAGATCGATAAATGTCAACGGCCATCAAACCGGAAAAACACAAAAAGACCGGCACGTAATATAAGGCCAGTTTCCAGCGTTTGGGGAAGATGATTGTACGAAGCGGATATTGACCGGCTTTGAATCGATTCGTCCGGGCAATGGTCTGCGATGTAGAATCATCGTTCGAATCGTCGAGAGATTCTGAAGATTCCGACGCCAATCTTCGACGTCGGCGTTCATCCATGGAACGTGAGCCAGCAAATCCAGTAGACATTGATACTCTGTGTGATCCTTCAACGAGATCTTTGTCGGTAATTCAATATTACGAAATAATGATGTGGAAATAAACGTCTTCCGATGCATGCAGTGACCGGAAAGAGGTCTGCTGCCTGCTTAATCAGGGAAGTACTTTACTCTCCTTTCATCGGTAAAGGGCAAATTGCCACACGAGTCTGGATCTGCATTTTGCATTGACTGAGGCAGGCACGATTGTTTTGTTTGATTCCTTTGTTTTAATTGCTATCCATTCTGTGACAGGAAATCTCATGATAACGCGAACAGAGTTCCCGTGTTTGCTAAACCACCCATTGTGTGTTGTTCGAGAGTTTCAGTGAGATTCGGGAATGAGTGATCCAGATAACTACATATACATAAAAGGTTTATGTTATGTCTGACTTTAAAATTGGCGAAGAGTCCCCTCTTGCTTCAACACTGTATATAATACAGAGCCTACTAACGGGCCACATATTATTTAGTCAATGGAGTGTTGTTTGATGTTTGTAAAATGGAAGTGTGTTTTTGCATTTGTTTCGCTCTTGATTCCGATGTCACTGGTAACAGCAGCTGAGACTCCGGAATCGGCAATTTCCCAGGAAGCGAGTATTGTAATACGTCTTAAGCAGCCCAAGGAAACACTGCAGAATATTACGGGATTGCTGAATCAGATCGACGAGTCGCTGACCGGAGTGATTGCCGGAAACTTACGTACGTTTCTGGGGCGGTCGATTTCAAATTCCGACCTCGCAGGCGTTGATCGTTTGCGCGACTTGTATGTGGGCGTTTTTCTAAGTCAGACAAAACAACCGGGTTTACTGTATGTGATTCCGGCAAGTGATGAGCAGGTGATGCAGGCCGCACTTGGCGAAAAATATCATTTCTCGATACATGAGAATTGGGCTCTTTACAGTGAGGACCAGTCGCTGGTTGAGCAGGCAGTGAAATTATTTCAGTCTGGCGATCAGAACTTTCAGGGCCAGATGAGTTCGCAGTCACGCGCACTTTTTGCTCAGGGGGATCTTTCAATATTTGTGAATTCACAAAAGATTGTACAGATTTACCATACGCAGTTAGAACAGGCAGAGCAGAAGGTCGATACGGCTCTCACTCAACTTTCCGATACCGTAAATACTGCGCCTGGTGTGAATATGAAGCCGATTCTGGCGATGTATTCCACACTGGCGAAAGCAGCTTTACAGGCCGTTCAGGATTCAAAAAGTTATACGACCATCGTCAAGGCCGGGGGCAGCGGTGTGGGGTTGGAGAGCCTGTTTGAGGTCAGAGAAAACTCGATAACCGATCATTTGTTTCAGACGAATACGCCACAGGGATTTACACAACTTGGGAAATTTCCTGCAGATCAACTGGCGTATTTTGCCGGTGCCGGGAATACGGATGCCCTCATCACCTGGGGAATGCAGTTTACCGCGCAGATGTTTGATGACACGAAAAAAAGTGCCGAAGCAAGGTCGAAATTCGAGTCCATCGTCAAGGAAATTCGCAGTTTGAAATTTGGCAGTTATTATTTCTCGTTCGAATTAGGGAAACTTTCCGAAGGAGTATTGAATGCTTATACGATTTCAGAAGTGGACCCTTCCGAAGCAATGCGGAAATATACACGGGAGATGATGTCATTAATGCAGAATATTTCTCTGCCTGGCATGAAGCAGCAAGTCACGCTGACACCCGATGCAGAGAAGATTGGAAACGAAACCGTCGATCTAACGGTCATCAAGCAGGAAGTCGATCCGGAATTCGACCCGTTTCAGGTTCAGAAGCAGATGCTGGAAGTACTTTACGGGCCAGCGGGAATTACGAATCGGATGTCATATCCGAAAGGGAAAGTCCTGCAGGCGATGGGAGCCACTGCTTCGATGAAAAAGTTTCTGGACGCATTGAATGCGCCAGTGGATTCCAAGCTGATTGCGCAAAATCAGCCCGCGTTTATCGAGGCCCGCAAACAGGGACTCAGCAAGGCTAATATTCTGGCTATGGTTGATGTGCCGACAAGTATCGCGCAAGGTTACAATATTTTCGCAGAAAGCCGCCAGCAGCCAGGACTGTTTACAGAAGCACTGCTGAAAAATCAGGGCATATCTGCTTCTTACCTGACGTTCAGTCTGTCGATGGGGCCGCACGCGCTGACGACCAGCACTTATGTGCCGGTTCAGAGTCTGAAAAGCGGGTTCAAGATCTTTTCCATGATTGTCGGTCAGAAATAGCGGAGTCAGAGGCAACTGGTAAAAAATACTGAAAATTAGTTCCGATTCGCAGACGAGAAAGACCTGTCTTGTAAGTCATTGTTATTATTGTTGTTATGGTTTATATGTGGTTCGTGATTTGGCACGTATTAGTACACAAGGCACGTGTTTTTGTAAAACCGCTCTTGAAAGAATCGACATTTTACCGAAAACTGACAAAAATAAGCGAACCAGTGACAGGACTTGCCTGTCTAGCTGGTAAGGAGAGTTTCTTGACTTGCGGGTTGAAGAATCTCTCAACACCTTTTTTGTGAGCGGATGAAATCCGTTTTTTTTACGAGGCAGAATGCCTCTTTTTTTTAGTCTCTTTCTCTGCGGCTTAACGCAGGAGGTGCACTGATGATTTTTTCTAAACAGAATCGTCGTTTCGTCGTCAAAGCAATTAACATCAGCGCGTGTGTGAAAACAGCGGCTGTCGTGAAAGCCATTGATGTCGTCCGTGCAGCCCTCCGTCTAAATTCGTTAAGCCCTCTATGTGGAGAACGATTGTCGGAATCCGGTGGTATGCCGGGGACCCCTCCGATGAGTTGGCATTGTTGTCAACATCAATCATCGATGCATCTGATGTATCAAAGATACATGCGGATAACGGGTACCAGGACCACCATGACCGGAACTGCTTCGTAGGCAGTTTCCGATTCCCTGCTTTTTAGCAGAAAATCGTTCACTCAAAGTGGTTGGTTAAAACGCAACGAATGTTTTAGCTGACCCTGCCATGTTTGATGGCGAGCGCCACGAATTGGTCTTCTGTAAAACCGGCAGAAAGAGTTCTTCTCTTTCCCCGATTTACGGTTGACTCAAAGTTTGGTTCACTCTCACTTCAGGCATGATCGCAGCTACCACTTTGAGATCCTTGACTACAGAGCCCTGACTCAGGGTCAGAGAAGAGATAGTATAATGGAAGATCAACAGTTAGAAGAATTAGTGATCGCCGCTCAGAATGGGGATCGGGATGCATTCGGTTCATTGGTGGTTCAGTTTGAATCGACGGTTTTTGCGATTGTCATGAAACGATTGCGAAACCACGCTGAAGCCAGTGAAGTGACGCAGGATGTTTTCATTCAGGCCATGCGGAAGCTGTCTCAGTTGAACGCGCCGGAACGATTCGGCGGCTGGTTGCGGCAGATTGCCGTTCGGATGTCAATCAATCGTGCTGTTCGACGGCCTAAGGAGAGCATTCAAAGTCCTGATACGTTTATTGTTCTGGATGATGAACCGGAAAGCCCGCTGGAAAAAATGCTGGAAAGCGAACGTGCCAGCGAATTGCGAGGGAGTCTGGAGCAGTTGGGCGAAGTCGACCGTCAGACGCTGATTTCATTTTACTTCAAAGGGCAGTCTCTGAAAGAAATGAGTCACGAATTTGATCGGCCCATTGGAACGATCAAACGGCGATTGCACACCGCACGCAATCGACTACGAGAAGCGCTGCTGGACTTGCAGTCCGTATGAATCATAATTTGTGTGATGAAAAAGCAAAGCCTGCAGGAAAAAAACTTCTGCAGGCTTTGTGAGTTTACCGGAAGACCTCTCTACGCGGGTCTCATATACTTTTGCATCTGGCGAAAATGCAAAGATCAGTCGACGAGTCAGGGGAGCGTAATACCGGCTTTTAAGAGAATGGAGGTCAAGGCCATCAAGGGAATGCCTGTGATGGCAGAGTGATCTGTCGACTGAATCTCTTCAAACAATGCGATTCCACGACTTTCCAGTTTATAAGCCCCGGCACAGTCCAGGGGCTGATCGAATTGAACATACCGCTTGAGAGCGTCCTGATCCATTGTTCTCATTTTGAGCGTGGTGCAGTTGATGTGTGTTTCCCTGAAATTCGGACCCAGGACGGCAATCGCGGTCATGAGCAAATGCGTTTTGCCTTGCATGGACAGCAGCTGTTTTACTGCGTTTTCTGCATCGCCTGGTTTTCCCAGGATGCGATTTTCAAACGAAACCAGTTGATCCCCGCCGATCACGATTGCGTCGGGGTGCTGTAGAAAGCCTTGTCTGGCTTTTTCCATGGCCAGTGTTTCTGCCAGCGATTCAGGAGAAATCAGAGTCTGTTTCCAAAGTGATTCATCGACCTGGGGGTCACAAGTTTCAAAATTCAGTCCCAAACGTTGCAATTGTGCTGCACGATAAGAGGATGTGCTGGCCAGAATCAATTTCATGGAAGTCTTTCATTACAGGATCAAAGATTCCAGGTCCGTTTTTTCAATCTGTTATCTGCTCAGTTGATGATAGACCTGTCTGGGAGAGAGCTGGTTGATGGATCGGTCCCACTCGGCAATCGCGGCAAGTGCACCTTCCGGCGTGATCACAGCTATCTCTATGATCTGATTGGTATCAGGCAGTCGATCAGGATGGCAGATAAGCTTCTGCCCCTGACAGAGAGACTGAAGTTCCTGTTGATTACATTGATAGTGGGGAAGGTGAGTGACGGCAGAAGCAGCAGGTTGCAGTTCCTGGATGATGGATTCTAATGAGAGTGCTTCATCAAGGTTCATCGCGGATTCCAGGTTGAATTGCCCGATCCGTGTGCGAACCAGTGATGACATGATCGCGCCAGTCCCCAGTTGTTCTCCCAAATCGCGACCAAGAGAGCGAACATAGGTTCCCGATCCGCAGGTAATGCGGAGCTGGAAACGAGGAAATTCAAAACTGACTAATTCGAGTTCATGAATTTCAACGGTGCGGGGTTGTATTTCGAACGACTTTCCACGGCGTGCCAGATCATAGGCCCGCCGTCCCTTGATATGCACGGCTGAAAACTGAGGGGGAACCTGTTCGATTTGCCCGCGAAATGTCGGCAGGCAGGCTTCCAGCTGTTCGCGCGTGATGACAGGGCAATCAGGTGTATCGGTGATGTTGCCGCAACTATCGTCAGTATCACTGCATTTGCCCAGAATGAATTCGCCGATATATTCTTTAGGCTGTTCCTGGACAAAACGAATCAGGCGGGTTACAGAACCGATGCAGACGACCAGGACACCTGTTGCCAGTGGATCCAGGGTGCCGGCGTGCCCGGCTTTAGCTGGTTTGACCAGCTTTTCGATTTGATCGACCACATGACGCGAGGTAATGTCTTGTGGCTTATTAATATTCAGCAAGCCGGAAAAATTCAGATCCACTGATTTTTTGGAACTCATTGGAAAATGTTCCCGGTTTTTACGTGTGCGGGCACAGACACAATTTGAACGAAATCAGATCTCAAACCGTGACGCGGACTTTTTGTTGATGATAATTCAAGGCCGCCCCTACAAATCCGGCAAAGAGTGGATGCGGGCTGACTGGTTTGGATTTGAATTCCGGATGGAACTGCACAGCGAGGTACCAGGGGTGGTCGGGTATCTCTACGATTTCGACCAGATTTCCGTTGGGGCTGGTTCCTGTGGGAACCATACCGGCTTCAATCATCTGTTTTCGATATTCGGGATTGAATTCATAACGGTGTCGATGTCGTTCGGTAATGGAATCGGCACCGTAACAGGAATGAGCGATTGAGTCTGGTGAAATGATACAATCCTGTGCGCCCAAACGCATCGTTCCCCCTTTTTCCGTGATTTCTTTTTGTTCTTCCAGCAGACAAATGACAGGGGCGCTCGACTCACTGTTGAATTCGGTGCTGTGCGCGTCCGGTAATTTCAGTACATTTCTGGCAAATTCAATCACCGAGCATTGCATGCCCAGGCAGACCCCGAAGTAGGGGATCTTTGATTCACGGGCGAACTGTGCGGTTGCAATTTTGCCTTCGATGCCTCGTTTTCCAAAACCGCCGGGGATGAGAATCCCATCGACATTTGAAAGCAGTGCTTCCGGTCCCTGTCGTTCGATCTCTTCCGCTTCGATTCGTTTTAAAAGAATGCGCGTGGAATGATGAAAACCTGCATGGAACAGCGACTCATAAATTGATTTGTAGGCATCTCTGTGATCGATATATTTTCCCACTACCGCGATCGTGACTTCATGCTCCGGATTTTTGATTCGATTCAGCAGGGACCGCCAGTTGGAAAGATCCAGAGGTTCTGCGTCGAGTTGCAGCTTACGAATAATGAGTTTGTCGAGACCGTCGTCAGCCAGTCCTTGAGGTACTTCATAGATCGAATATTCCGTATCGACTTCCTCAATCACGGCATTTTTTTCCAGATTGCAGAACAGGGCGATTTTGTCCGCATGATCCTTGTCCATCGGGCGTTCGGTTCGCACGATCAGAATATCGGGCTGAATCCCAATCTGTCGCAATAAACCAACACTGTGTTGCGTCGGTTTAGTTTTCATTTCTCCCGCCGCCTTGATGTAGGGGACCAGGGTCAAATGGATGAACAGGCAGTTTTCCTTGCCGATATCCAGGGGAATCTGACGGATCGCTTCGAGAAATGGCAGACCTTCAATGTCTCCCACGGTTCCCCCGAGTTCCGTGATGACGACATCGACGTCGGAACTGTCTAAATTGTAAATCGCCTGTTTGATTTCGTCGGTGATGTGGGGGATGACCTGAACGGTGGCACCCAGATATTCGCCGCGGCGTTCTTTGTCAATCACCCGCTGATAAATTTGTCCGGTTGTGTAATTGGATTTGCGTGAGAGGGGGCTGTTGGTAAATCGCTCGTAATGACCGAGATCAAGATCGGTTTCCGAGCCATCGTCCAGAACATACACTTCGCCATGCTCATAAGGATTCATCGTGCCCGGATCGATGTTGATATACGGATCGAGCTTCTGCATCCGCACTCTCAATCCCCGTTGTTCCAGGAGGAGCCCGATCGAGGCGGACGTTAAGCCTTTTCCTAAAGAACTGACAACGCCACCCGTGACAAAAATATGTTTGGTCGTATGCTTGGTCATTTTACTATCTGCTAATTGAGTCGAAGTTCATTTTTCATCATGATATGCGATGTCAGGCAGATTTGCACGTTTCAAGATGCAAAATACAACATCACATTTATTTAAGTTCAGTTATCTACACTGTTTAACAAAGGTCCGCCGAAATCAGGGGCTCATGAATTTAGTCAGGAAATTGGAAACAGGCTATGATTTATCCTGATTATAGCGAGTTACAAATTGAGCGTAATCCTCAGGGGTATCAATGCCCACTGAAGGATGAGTTACTTGGGCAACCTGAATTGTGGCACCTGACTCCAAAGCACGCAATTGCTCCAGTTTTTCCCGTTGTTCCAGTGGAGTAGGAGGGATCTTTGTTAACTCCAGCAAAAACGGTCTGCGGTAAGCATAGATTCCGAGATGCAATAACCAGGGGCTCTGGTCAGGCAAAAGTGTTTCAGCAGCTACATCTCTCGTAAAGGGGATGGGCAAGCGACTAAAGTACATCGCAGAGCCATCGGTTCGACAGACCACTTTGGTACAGGAATGATCCTGTAGCTGGTCGATGTGACGAATAGGGGTTGCTAACGTTGCCATATCTGCATCGGGGGACTGTAATAATAGTTCGATCAACTGGTCGATAAATTGAGGGGATATTTCTGGTTCATCTCCCTGGATATTCACCAGAATCTCGGCGTCAAAAAGTTCTTTGACAGCGACTTCGGCAATACGGTCCGTACCGCTGGGATGTTCTCCCGTCAGGAAGGCTTTTCCGCCAAAGCCATGAACGGCTTCCATGATTTCCAGACTATCCGTCGCAACGATCAGACGGTCCAGCTTTTCTGAACTTGCTGCCGCTTCCCAGGTATGCTGAATCAATGATTTGCCGGTTTCGCTCAACAACAATTTTCTCGGTAGCCGGGTCGATTGTAGTCTGGCGGGAATTACGCCGCACACTTGCATGTGAACACCTCCTGTGTTTCCTGATGAACGGCTCATTTCAATAAAACCTTAACGAGCCCAATTTATCATCAGTGAGTCTGACTCTTCAAGCGGGGGACCACCAAAACTGCAGCATTCCCGTAAGGAATCTTTCGCGATCTGCTCTGCATCTCAATTTGCAGGATGGTCTTGGAGCGGACTCGAGGTTCTGATATGGTTAGCCGCCAACAGGTTAGAACTCAATCTCTAGCAGGACAGGATTCTCAGATGGAGTACGGATTCTTAGGCTATCGCTCAACATTCATGTTGGATTTCGTGGTATCATCGCTCGTTTTGATAGTGCCTTTGTTATTATTCAGTCTCTATACTGTCAAAATCAAACGCAATTTTTCTCTGCATAAGAAACTGCAGATTATGCTGGGGGTTGTGTTGCTGGTGGCGGTATCAGCCTTCGAAATTGACGTGCAGATCATGCATGGCGGGTGGCAAAATATCGTGAACCAGCGAGAAACCCCACTCACTCCGGAACAATTCCAGAATGTCCGAAATATTCTCTATGTCCATTTGATCTTTGCGGTGTCCACGCCTCTGTTCTGGGCAACGACGCTGTTTCTGGCTCTGAGACGGATTCCCAGTCCACCTGCTCCCTGCGCGCACAGCAACCTGCATAAAAAGCTGGGCTGGATTTCCACGATTGATATTACGCTGACGTCATTAACAGGACTGTACTGGTATTACATGGCTTTTGTAACCAGCGCCTGAAAATGAAACGGGCAACGACTTCTCAGGTCAGGATTTTTTTCGCGAACGGCTGACAGGTCCTTTCGGAGGCTTCTCAGCTTCATCGCTGTTTTTGTCTTTGGCGAGGACACGTGCGATGGCTTCCAGAAAGATATCCATGGCAAATGGCTTTCTCAGATAGTCATCGACTCCCAGCATCTCGGCATATGCTTTGTGCCGGCCCCCTTCATTTGCCGTAATCATAATCACTCTGGGGGGAGAAGGCAGCGACTTCAGAGTTTCCAGCACGGGAAAGCCGCCCATTTTGGGCATCATCATATCCGTAATGACCAGATCGGGATTCTCTGACTGGGCGAGTCTTTGTCCTTCCAGGCCATTCGGGGCCAGAATCACATTGTATCCGGCTGACTTGATGACACCACTCAGGGTGCTTGAAATCTCACGGTCATCTTCGATCAATAGAATCGTATAATCAGTTGACTTGGTCATTATTATTCCCTGGAGAAACCATCCGTTTCTCGCGACTCCTGGTTGTAAAGTGACTCAGCGCCACATGCTCAGACTTTCCTGTCCTGTGTATATGTTATGTCCCTATCAATTGATTCTCAAGGCAGTTGTATCAAACTGTTTTGATTCTTCAACTTTCTCGAAGGAGGCCCGGTCAATTATACCGGCTTTTACAAAGATTCTTCAGATAATTTAGCCTGATTTACGAATGCTTCCACCATTTGGCGGTTTTTGACTCCGGGGGCATTTTCCACACCACTGGCGGTATCAACGCCAAAGGGAGCCACTGTTTTGACCGCTTCACCAACGTTTTTTGCCGTCAATCCCCCTGCCAGGATTAAAGGAGGCCATTCTTCATAAAGGTAGCTTTCCTTTATCATTGCCCAGGGGACAATTTGTCCCGTACCACCATAAGCTTGAGGTGAATAAGCGTCAATCAGTACATAGTCTGGACGCTTTCCACGCTGATCGCATTCCGCAAGAAAATCCGCCAATCGGGTCAGGTCGTGGTCATGAGTGCGAAAAGCGCGAATGATTCTTAGTTCGGGAGCAGCCTGAGCAAGTCCCGCGAGAAATTCAGCAGATTCGTCGCTATGCAATTGTGCGACCTCTAAAGAGAGATCCGCACAGATGGATTTTACTTGTTCGAGTGAATGTTTGACGAACAACCCGACGACAGAAATTTCTCGGGAGGAAACCGCAGATTTAATCTCTGCTGCTGTCGCAAGATTAACCGAACGAGGAGACGGTGCATAAAAATTGAGCCCAATCGCCGAAGCGCCTGCATCAGCCACCATTGAAGCGGTACTGATATCTTGAATTCCACAAATTTTAACCCACATCGTTGGGGTACTCTTCTCTGAATTCCTGCCTGGCTCGTGATCGGCACGATGAGCAGTCATACTTTTCAAACTGTCATCTGCATGAGGATTCCGACCCCGTGATCAAATCAATTATATACAACTTCTGTTTTAAGGTGTATATGCTACTGGAACAAATTTGATGCAGACCGGTTTGGGAACGTCGATTTCGTGTCTCGTTTTCTGAAGTAAACCTGTTTCCGGATCAATTCTGAACACAACTACATTATGCGTATCCTGATTGGCGACCAGCAGGAATTTTCCACCAGGATCGATTTTGAAATTTCGAGGTATTGCACCACCCGTTGATTGATAACCGATGGAGGTCAGTTTACCCGTCTGTTCATCAATTCGATACATGGCCAGTGAATTGGGCCCACGATTCGAACCATAAAGAAATTTACCGGAGGGATGTACCTGGATTTCTGCGGTCGAGTTTCCTTTCAAGGGGGTTCCTGCCGGTACCGTCGAGATCGTTTGGATTTCCTCAAAGGAACCGTTTGTTGCATCATAGTTCATGGCGGTAATGGTCAGGTTTAATTCATTGATCACATAACCCCATTTTCCCGTTGGATGAAATGAAAAATGACGTGGACCTGCACCGGGAGGTAATTTAATTCCCGGAATCAAACTAGGGTGTAGCGAACCGCCTGACGGAGTGAAGCGGTAAACCAGCAGTTGATCCAGTCCCAGATCTGCGACAACCGCATATTGATTCTGTTTATCCAGATTAATGGAATGTGCATGAGCTGCCGTTTGACGTGCCGGATTCACGCTGGAACCAGTGTGTTGAATGAACGTAGCATTTTTTTTCAGTTTCCCGTTCTCGCGAATTGGCAGCGAACAGATACTGCCTCCTGAATAATTGGCAACGAGCACATATTTACCGGTCGCGTCCACAACAAGATGGCAGGGGGCTGCCCCCTTTGAGGACTGCTGGTTGAGAAATGTCAATTTGCCTGTTTCTGCATCGATGGCGAAGGAACTGACGGCTCCCGCTTGCGTGCCCTGGTAATTTCCAATTTCATTTACAGCGTACAGAAATTTTTGATTGGGATGCACGGCCAGAAACGACGGATTCTCGATACCTTCTGTCGTTCCAGCGTGTGAGAGTTTGCCTGTTTCGCAATCCAGCAGAAGCTGATAGATGCCTTTACTGTCGCTGCCTCGAGTGTAGGTGCCGACATAAATCCGGTACTGTTCTGCTGCAGAAATCGAACTAATGTGAAGTCCTGATAACAATGTACTTAACATAAACACGGTACCGAGCAGGAAAAATCTGGGGGAAAGCATGGTCGGCCCTTGAAACAAAATGGATTAGGAAACTGAAGTGGCAGCGAAATCAGGACTGATCCCGCAGTCAACTTTTATTTGACTCAAATTCTCGAAGAAACGCAATCGTTTTGTTTATCAGATGTTCTGAAATACCGAGTGTGTAGATCCTGTGAATTCTTAAGAAGGGAGATTATACTTGCGCTCATGTTAAAACGGATAACTTTACATAACTTTATGAGCCATTCACATACCGTGATTGATCTGGCACCCGGATTGACCGTCCTGACCGGGCCCAACAATTGCGGTAAGTCTGCTTTCGTCTCTGCGCTGCAGATTCTGGCTGAGAATTCCTCAGGCGAATATATGGTCAGGCATGGTGCGAAAGAGTGTCGTGTCATTGTGGAAACGGACGATGGTCATACCATCGAATGGAAACGAAAAAAGAAGGTCGTCAGTTATAATATTGATGGTGAAGAATTTCATCGGCTAAGAAACAGCATACCAGATCAACTGCGTCAGGTTCTGAAACTGTCGAAGGTCAAAGCTGGCGACAGTGACCAGTTTGATGTCCACTTTGGTGAGCAAAAGTCGCCGATCTTTCTGCTGGGGGAGCGTGGTAGTCGGGCTGCCGCTTTTTTTGCATCCTCTTCGGATGCCTCTGTCCTGATCGAAATGCAGAAACTGCATCGCAGCAAGGTCAAATCTGCTCAACAGGAATTTCAACGTCAGCAGACAGAATCAAAGCAGATCACCGCGATTCTGGAAGTGCTCGCGCCGGTTCCTGCTCTGGAATCTAAACTGGAGGAACTCGACAATACCTATGAAGACTTACTCACAGAAAACCAGCAGATTCAACGACTGGAAACCTTGATCCAGAATTGGCAGCGTGCCTCTCAAGTAGTCACAAAGCTGGAGCAAACCGTTGGACTTCTGGACCTGCTGCCTGCCGCACTCGAGCAGGAAAACGAAAAATCGTTAGAGTTGTTGACGCTGCGGATACAGGATATAAGTCGGCAGGTGTTGCAAAACCGGATAAACGTTGCAGCGATGTCTGAATTAAATGAACCTCCTGTACTGGATGAAGTTGATTTCCTGACGGGACTGGTTATTGAACTTCAACTGCAGGAACAGAAATGTGAACGGGCGGATGCGACAAGTGAGTGTTTGAAGAATCTGGAAGATCCACCACCTCTGACCGACACCGATCCATTGCAGAAACTGATAGAGAAAATTCAGTCTGCGGAAGAGAGAGCCTGCGTTGACCGGGTGTTACACACGATTCTGGAAAGCTGTACTCCGCCACCTGTCTTGGCTGACCTGCTCAGTATGGAACAGCTCTGTCTGCAGTGGGAAGAAGCACAATTGCAGTGCGAGAAAATACAGCAGGCCTGTCAGGAATCAGCAGCCGCACATGAAGCAATACGCGTTGAGTTGACAGACTGGGTAAAAGAAAATCCGACCTGTCCGACCTGCGGTGCAGAACTGGAGCCGGAACAGTTCATTCAAACAGCGGAAATGGGTTTGAAGGGGCACACACATGGAGCGTGAGAGCTATTCTGGTGTGTTGTTGATTGGTGATCCGCATGTTGAGGGACGGGTTCCCGGTTTTCGCAAAGATGACTACCCACAAATCGTGTTGGAAAAGCTGCGCTGGTGTCTGAAAACGGCGGCAGAACAGAATCTGCTGCCGGTGATTCTCGGAGATCTGTTTCATGTACCCCGCGATAATCAAAACTGGTTGCTATGTCAGTTACTCGCGATTTTCGATCCTCCCGTTTACGGGATTTACGGCAACCACGACTGTCGGGAAAATCAACTGACGGAACACGACACCCTCAGCATTCTCGTGCAGGCGGGTAAATACCATCTGCTTTCGGAAGAAACACCGTGGCAGGGGACAATGCAGGGGCGTTCCGTGATTATCGGCGGTACCTCCTGGGGGAAAAAACTGCCGAAGTCGGTTGAATACGAGAGCGGAGTCGAACCGCCTTTGATGATCTGGGTGACTCACCATGATCTGATTGTGCCCGGTTATGAAGAACAGGGACATTTCAAACCGTATGAAATCGCGGGCGTGGATTACGTCATCAACGGCCACATCCATCGCCATCTGGAAGACGTGCAAAAAGGGCAGACAACCTGGGTCACGCCAGGCAACATCATTCGCAGATCACGTAGCGATGCCTCGCGGGCACATCTGCCTTCAGTCCTGAAACTGGAAGTAACTGCGGATGGCTGGAAACGTTCTGTGATTGAGGTCCCGCATCAGGCGTTTGATGAAGTGTTTTATGAAGAGGTATTGGAAGAAACTGTAGAGGGAGTCCCATCGGCTTTTATATCCGGTCTCGCAGAGTTGCAGTCGAGAAGAACAGATACCGGTGCGGGCTTGCAATTATTCCTGGAAAAAAATCTGAAACAATTTAATACAACGGTTGCAGACGAAGTACGAAAATTAGCAAGTGAGGTAGTTAGCGATGCCAACGAATAATCAAAGTTCAGTGCCCGATATCGAAACACTGACGGCACAGTTTCAGAAATTAAACAAACGCAAAATCGAATCGGAACGCGATCTGGTGAACGCGGAAAAAAATCTGAACGAACTCAAACAGCAGGCGCAGGAAGAATACGGGACAAACAAGCTTGATGAACTGAAAGAAAAGCTCCAGCAGATCAAAACCGAAAACGAACGGAAACGGGCCGAGTACCATCAGGCACTTGGGAAGATCGAAGCAGAGTTGACAAAAATTGAAACAGAGCATCAGGCGACCGAGGCGTCCTGAATCAGTTATTTCGGAATTGAATTAAGGTAGCGGTAGAGATGTTTTCCCCTTCAGAATCATCATCACAGCAGGAATTACGGTCACCCAAAGCATTGCAACGTCGATGCTGGGAATTAGCGGCAGTACGGAAACAGAAAAGCAAAGAAGTCGCGTTATTAACCGATCAGATGCGGGAAACCGAAGCGTACGTTGGCATATCTGAGCAAGTCACGGAAGCCCTGGAAACATTGAGTGGCCAGTTATTTAAGCAGCAACTGCATTTAATTCAGGAAAAACTGACGATTGCGCTGCAGGAAGTACTGGAACAGCCTCTCAAACTGAAAGCGGTTGCGGAGTGGAAACGCAACGCAGCCACGGTCGAATTTCAGATCGAACGTGAAGGAAACACGGAAGACATTATGAAGGGGCAGGGAGGATCGGTTGCCAACATCCTGTCGGTGGGGTTGAGGATGTTTGCGTTGATGACCTTGGACGAGACAGAACACAGGCGGGTACTCGTACTGGATGAACAGGATTGCTGGCTAAGGCCGGATTTAGTGCCGCGTCTGGTGAAAATTATTCACGAAGCGGGACAAGCCCTCGGTTTTCAGATTATCATGATCAGCCATCATGATCCGGCAATGTTTGAACGTTATGCAGATTGTATTTATCAATTTACCCCTTCGAAAGAGGGAGTGCAGGTACAACGGATCGAAACGGACTGGCAGTTACGCGACTGAATTTATACTGACGCAGTTATTTACCGGAAGGATATTGAAATTTAATGGCACAGGCGAAATATAATACAGCCCCCGTACCGAGTACCAGAATGCCTTCCGGAATTCCCTATATTGTGGGAAACGAAACAGCAGAGCGTTTCAGCTTTTATGGCATGCGAGGCATTCTGGTTGTTTTTATGACGAAATACATGTTGAACGCCAGGGGTGAAGCCGACTATATGTCAGATAATGACGCCACCGCTGTGTTTCATTTGTTCGTCGCGACGGCGTATTTTTTTCCGCTGCTGGGGTCTCTGCTCTCTGATGTTTTATGGGGCAAGTATAAAACGATACTCGTGCTTTCGATCATTTACTGTTTCGGTCATCTGGCATTAGCCATTGATGATACACGGACAGGGCTCTTTATCGGACTGATTTTGATTGCGCTGGGGGCGGGAGGAATCAAACCTTGCGTTTCCGCCCATGTGGGAGACCAGTTTGGGAGTCAGAACAAGTATCTGTTGAGCAGGGTGTTCGGCTGGTTTTATCTGGCCATTAATCTGGGAGCATTTGTTTCTTCGCTTCTGATACCAGTGATTCTCGAACACTATGGACCGCATTATGCATTTGGACTGCCCGGGATTCTCATGCTGATGGCTACGATTCTGTTCTGGATGGGTCGCAACAAGTTCGTGCATATCCCTCCTTCGGGCTGGAAAAAATTTCGCACAGAAACGTTTGGTAAAGAAGGGTTACAGGCGCTACTGAATCTCTCAGTACTCTATTATGTTTTCCTGCCTGTATTCTGGGCCTTATTCGATCAGACAGGTTCGTCCTGGGTGCTGCAGGGACTGCAGATGAATACCCTGGTAACAACACCACTGGGGGAATTTCAGCTTGGTGCTGCTCAAATTCAGGCATTCAATCCTTTTTTTATCTTAATACTGATACCCACCTTTACTTATGTGGTTTATCCGCAGATCGATAAAGTATTTCCGTTGACTCCCTTGCGGAAGATATCAATCGGGTTCTTTTTGACGGCTGCTTCATTTGCCATCGTCGCCTTGATTCAGATTGGAATTGATCGTTCGCTCCAAAATCCGCCGCATATTCTCTGGCAGGCGATTCCGTATCTGGTGATGACAGCGGGTGAAGTCATGATTTCGATTACCTGCCTCGAATTTTCGTATACACAGGCTCCCAAATCGATGAAATCATTCATTATGTCACTCTATTTTCTATCAGTGACGGCGGGAAATCTGCTGACAGCGGGTGTGAATAAAATCATCATGATTGATGAAAAGACTTCGCGGCTGGAAGGAGCCTCCTATTTCTGGTTTTTCTCAGGGCTGATGTTTGTGGCCGCGGTCCTGTTTATTTTTGTCGCGAAACATTATCGGGGGAAAACTTACATCCAGGATGAAGAACTCGATGCCTCCCTGGCTCAGGAAGAGGGGATTCAATAAGCTTTTACAAATCTATTGCAAAATGCTTTTTTTTATATCCGATCCTGTTATGATTTGATGCATGCAGCGAGTGACTGCAGGGGCAAATTGGTTAAACAATAATTCTAGAGTTTTCAACACTTAGATAAGGAATGAAACATGCGTTTCTCTCAAACGTTTCGGGTAGCAGTTTGTAGTCTCGGGTTGGTTTTATTTGTGGGATGTTCATCGAAAGACGATACTCGTAAATTTGATGCCAAAGATTCAGAGGCCTCTGTAGAAGCGGAACATGCTCACGATCATGCGCATGAACACGGACCCAACGGCGGGCATCTGCTGGAAGTTGGTGAAGAGCAATTTCACCTCGAGGTAGTGTTTGATGATAAAGCCCGGACTCTGACAGCTTACATTCTGGGACCCGATGCTAAAACGGCATTCCCCATCGCAGGAGAAGCAATCGATTTCGATCTGGAAGTCGACGACAAAGAACACGAAATCCCACTGACCGCCAAGCCTTTAGACGGAGAAAAAGAAGGCAAATCATCACGGTTTGTTGCGGAAGGGAAAGCGATTCCCGATTCAATCAAAGCGGAATCCGATCTGAACGGCCACTTCCATCTGGATATCGGCGAAGATCATTTTCATGTCGATCTGGAGCACGGCGAACACGGTCATGAAGGTCACGATCATAAAGACGAGAAGAAGTCAGAAGCGCCTAAAGCAGAGCCGGCAAAGGAAGCACCAAAAGCAGATAATAAGTAATTCGTTACTTTTGCTGATTCAATAAAAAAGCTCCCCTGTTCCTTAGAGCAGGGGAGCTTTTATTTTTATCTGGATCTGGCTTTGTCTTATAACCAGAAGAAGCGTCGAGAGGTTTCGACGACGTCACCAAAGAGAACGTAGAACAGGCTGCGTTCTCCACAGTCGATTTTTGCACTGACTTCGGCACCAATGCGAAGTGAATCTTCCGGCAGTTTTGTTTTATCGAATGTCGCATACGTTTCTACGATACTGCCGCTTTCTTCAGAGGAGTTGGCGCGTGTGGAAATTTCTGTGACTTCCCCTTCATAAGTGACCTCGTTCGAAGTGGCTAGAATGAACTCTAACGGTAAACCGATATCTCCCTTTTTACCGGTGGCTCTGAGAATATGCCCCATGCGTTTTTCCTCCACATCGAGTTCTAACTGCCAGGGGCCCGTGTTATCCATAATTTCCAGAAGCAATTCACCACGCTGGACCGGGCGGTTAATTAAAAGCTGTTCGATCTGAAAGGTAGTGACGACACCATCAATGGGAGCTTTGACATTCAGTTTATCAAGTCGATCTTTCAGGATCTGCAGATGTTTTTCAATTCCGAAGATTTGTGTTTTTGTTTCATTTAACTGACCTCGCAGACGTATGATATCTTCGCTTGGTCGTTTACTGTTATCTCCGGACTGTAATTGCGCATTTAAGGTCAGCTGCATTAATCTCAGTTCGTTCAACTTGTTTTCTGTTTCCAGAGCTTGTGCTTTTAAATCTTCGTTTCGAATCTCGACCAGCAGATCTCCCTTTTGTACTTTTTGACCGCTTTCTACATGGATCGCGACAACTTCCCCTTCCCAGTTCGTAAATACTTCCCGTTGAATGGTAGGCATGAGTCTGCCGTCACAGGAGACTCGGTAATCGTAAGGCACCAGCGCGAGTGCGATACCGACTGCTGCGATCAATGCGGTAATAACCAGCGTTTTGACCAGTGTTTTACCCCTTAAAGCGGCAAAGCAGCGTCCGATGAATCTCCACAAAGGCATCAGAAAAATGCTTTCGTAATTGCGTGAATTCGCAAGGCCGCTGGCAATATGGCCGGAGAGTAAACCTGTCCGACTTTCCATATGCGGCCGGGGTTGACTATCGGTAATCTGTTCAACAATCAGGCCGCCAATCAGTTTTTTCAGCACATCTTTTTTACGACCGCCTAAGGCTTCATCATTGTTTTTAATCACCGGGTCAGGCTCAAATAATGGTACGATCATGATCATACGGGTTCCACTTTCCTGCAGATAATCTGCCAGTGGTTCTTCTATTTGAGGTGGAATGGAATCTACCGTCCCTGAATAAATAAATGTTTCCCGCATGGAAAGCGATTTGTTGGCCAGTTTGGAAAGGAGCCGGACGGTGTTTGCCCGCTTGTTGACTTTATCCTGACCATTGATTGCTTCGATCACGGTTTTCTTACCGTATTGCATCGCGAGACTCACACGATCTGCATCAAGCAATTGTCTGCCATCATTCACAACGGTGGCGGCGACTTCGGTTAAGTCCAGGCTGCGATGAATTTGCTGAACGAATTGATCCACCTCTTCCCAGACTTCCAGGGAGGCATCGGACTGGCTGGCTTTCTTACGTTCTGCAAGATAATGAGAAGCGTAACCTGACATCTGTTCGACGAATTGCAGGTAACCCGGGTGAGCCTGTTTTGGTGCATTCGATCGCTGGAAGATTTCGATGACACCCACCGGTTTCTTATGGATCGATAATGCCGCGACAACAATCAGGTTATCTGTGGGTAAATGCACGTCGGTGTCATTATCGGCTGTGAAAATTCGTGCTTCCGCAGTTGACAGAACATCAGATAAAAGTCGTTGATTCTTGAGAATGGCCTCTGGCTCTTCATAAAAACCGGTATCTGCCAGATTGACTTCACTATTGATAGCAAGTCGTCCACTGTCGTCAATTAACCAGGCGGCTCCAGCAGTCGCTCCCAGACCGGCAACGACTCTTCTGAGAAATTCACGGAAGAAGGTTTCCGGCGCCACATTGGAATGAGCGAACTCTTCGATTTCCCGTGCGATGCGAATGACACGTTCGCGGGTCTGGGTCGGTGATTGAGTGCTGGTCATTGAGTTAGATTACCTGTTTTATTTTTCGGATATTCCAGTATTTATTTTTCAAAAGAACGTAGTCTTCAGAAAGTATACGGTAAGAAGAGGCAGAAAATATGGATTTTTGATGGATCCGCTCACCATTTTCCTGCTCTGGACAGTCTTACATACAATGATTTTATGAAGTTGTATGACCGTTTGCAAAAAACCATTTCACCGTAAACGTATTTTTTCACCTATGTTGCGTAAATGAAACGGAAGATTTATCTAACCCGCTTAAGAGCAAAGAGTCCTATAAACCATCTCTAATTAGATAAGACGGTCAAATATTTAAAGTATAACATACGTAAGAAGAGAAATAAGCATAATTTATAATCTGACAGTAACTTACAGCGAATCCGGGTGCTTAAGAGCCTGTCAGACTCATGGATGTGTTGTGGGAGTGGGACAAATGGGATGATTGTGATGTTTTTGCGGAAGAGATGTGCTGCTTCACCAAGGCGTTAAGTTCCGAACCTGCCCCTGAAAAACAATATTGCATTATGAAAAATCGCTTGTCAGCGGGGGGATCGAACCGTTAGATATAAGGCTCAGAAGTGTCTATATTTATATGTCGACAAAGATTATGGCAGCGATTGTCGAGAGTGAAATCGAAGTGGATGCCCTTCGACCTTCTGTCAATTCAACAGATTCAGATTTTAGGATGAAGTAATGAAGTTAAACCCGTTGAAAACTTGTTGCAGTATGATGCTGATCATCGGTTCGAGCCTGATACTGACTGTAAGAAGTTCGGGGGCAGACGATCAAGTGAAGGGGAAGCCGGCGTCACCTGCCCCCGGTACTGCAATTATGATTAATGAATGTCGCATTAAATTGATTGATCGGGTGATATTAGGGTGTGACCGTCCCGGAGTATTGGACTATGTGGAGCCCAACGAAGGAGAGCAGGTCAAAAAAGGGCAGGTCGTCGCCGCCCTCAAGAGTGACGCATTAAAAGCATCACGCAAGACAGCGGAAAAGCGTTCTTCCAATGATATTGAAATTCGTTATTCGCAAAAGGCCAGAGATACATCCTATGTCGAACTGGAAATGAACCTGGATATTAATAAGCGAGTACCCAATACGATTTCAAAACTGGATATTAAACGTCTGGAGCTCACTGCGGAAAAAAGTGACTTGCAAATTGAACAGGCCGAGTTGGAATTTGACATGAGTAAATTACAACTTGAAGAAATTGACGCTCAGATCGCAGAGACCAGGGTCATCGCCCCCTTTGACGGTGTGGTCACGAAAAAGTTTCGTGCTACGGGTGAAGTGGTGCGTCACGGCGATGAAGTCCTGGAAATTGTCAGTACCAAACGGGTCAAAGTGGAAGGTTATGTGAATATTGAAGATACCTGGAAGTTTCAAATTGGAACACCGGTTGAAGTGCAATTAGACATTCAGGGAATCCGCCTGCCCATCGAAGACCAAAAATTTCATGGTAAAATCACTTTCATTAATGTGGAAGTCGAGCCCATTCATGGGAAATCGATTCGAGTCTGGGCAGAAGTTGATAACCCGGATAATATTCTGAAAGCCGGTTACATGGCTTCCATGAAAATATTAACTGACAAGTCGAGCAGTAAGGTGCCCCAGGCAGCGTCCGTCAAAAAATGATTTTTAATATGCCGGTTCCACTGTCGCCGAAGAGATTTCCATTTCTGTAAAAGACCATCGCTACACATGAGCACTTTAAGCGAATCCATGACTTCCTCAACCGAACGGCCCATTCCGTTGAGCGTGCGCGATGATTTGATCAGCAAATGGATTCATTATAAAGGGCTCGGGTACTGGGTCATCAAAGATCCGGTTTCACTGAAATACACACGGCTCCATCCGGAGCAGTATTTCATTCTGTATCTGTTGAATGGGGAACGCTGTCCTGAAGAGATTAAGGACGAGGTGCATCGGCAATATCCAACTTTACTGCTTTCGATCTCTGAGATTCAGCAATTAATTTCTGACTTGTATCGAAAAGGTTTGTTGACCAGTGGACGTCCGGGGCAGGGCGTGACACTGATCAAGCAGCGGCGAGAAGAACAAAACAAGAAATTAGTGACTACCTTTAAAAATTTGATGTATCTCAGACTACCTGGCTGGGATCCGGAAACTTCGCTGCAGAGGTTATACCCTTATGTCAAATGGATGTGGCTTCCCTGGGCGACAACAATGTGTGCGCTGCTCATCATTTCCTCCTGGGTACTGATTGGTGTGCAATTTGAGGCGTTTCGTAGTCGCTTACCTGAATTTCAGCAGTTTTTCGGCTGGCCGAACCTGATTTACATGTGGTTTGTGCTCGGTGCTGCCAAAGTCGTTCACGAATTCGGGCACGGGTTATCCTGCAAACACTATGGTGGTGAATGTCATGGAATGGGGATCATGTTTCTGGTGTTCAGCCCATGCCTGTATTGTGATGTTTCGGACTCCTGGATGCTGAGAAATAAATGGCAACGCATCATCATCGGCGGCGCGGGAATGTATATCGAAGTGATCATGTCGGCGATTGCCGTCTGGATCTGGTGGTTTACAAAACCGGGTCTTCTCAATCACCTGGCATTGAACCTGTTTTTCGTTTCGACGGTGACGACTGTGATCTTTAATGCCAACCCGTTGATGCGCTTCGACGGTTATTACATGATGAGCGATTTTCTGGAAATACCCAATCTGAGGCAAAAAGCCGATAAGCATCTCCGAGATACATTTGCCTGGTATTGCCTGGGAATTGAATCATCACGCGATCCCTTTATGCCGGAAACGGGAAAGTTCTGGTTCATTGTTTATGCGATCTCAGCAGCCTTGTATCGCTGGTTCATCATGTTCGGTATTACGCTATTTCTCTATACCGTTCTCAAACCGTACGATTTACAGAGTATTGGAGTGACGCTGGCTGTTGTCTCTGCCGTGACATTTCTTTGGGGTATTGTCTCCAATATTTACAAAATCATTTCTGCGCCGAGGGCCGAACCCATGAATTACTTGAAGGTATCAGCGACGTTGACAGTCACTGCCGCTGTGATCCTTGGAATTCTTTTAATTCCAGTTCCCATGCATTTCGAGGCCCCTTTCATTGTGGAAGGGTATGATGTGAAGCATGTCTATACGAAGGAAAGCGGTCGCTTGGAGCAGGTGTATGCCGAACCGGGGCAATATGTTGAAAAAGGCCAGTTACTGGCAAGTATTGTGAATATCGAAAAGGAAGATGAACTCAATAAATTAAAAACAGATCGACAGGTTCAGGAAGGGGAAATTCGAAAATTCCTGGCGTTGGATGATCAGGCTGGCGTGAAGGTCGCAAAAGAGAAACTGGTCACAATCGAGGAAAGAATTTCGGAAATTGAAGAGCAGCTGGTTAATATGAAGGTGATCGCTCCCATCAGTGGGATTGTGGTCGCGCCAGCCAGTCAGCCAGAACCCAAATTGTCTGATTCCAAAAAACAATTATCGCGCTGGTATGGGTCTCCACTCGATGCGAAAAATGCCGACTGTTATCTTGAAGAGCGAACGCATATGTTAAGCATCGCTCCAGAAACACGTTTTCAGGCGGTCTTATTTATCGATCAGGAATACCGTAACGATTTCAATCTGATGCAGCCTGTTGAGCTCAAGCTGGAACATCTGCCCGACAAGACTTACACATCAAAGGTGGAACGGATCGCGCATGGTCATCTCGATTATGTGCCACCAACTCTCTCCAATAAAATGGGAGGTGAAATACCAACGGTCACTGATAAAGACGGTCGGGAGAAATTAACCAGTACGGCGTATCAGGCCATTGTTCCACTCGATGAAGATGTCATATTATTTCGGTCAAACATGAGAGGCAAAGCCCGTTTTCTGGTCAGTCAGTTAACGACCGGTCAATGGTTATGGCGTTACTTCCGAAAAACGTTCCATTTCCGCCTCTGATGCAGTTCTTGCCGTGTATTTCAAGAATTTCGAGATTGTAATCAGGGGGCAGCATGACCAGTCTCATTGCTGAAGCCGTCAAATTACTGCAGGCCAATCAGGCAAAAAAAGCGGAAGACCTGATGAAGCCTTATTATCAGGCAAATGTCAATAATGATCAGTTTCTGCATTTCTATGGATTGGCTGCTTCAAGCAGCGGAGATTATGCGTCTGGAATCGAACGTCTGAAAAAAGCAATCACTCTGAATTCGCGGATTGCCGAATACCATCATAACCTGGCTGCCATTTATCGTCTGGTGGGAGATTTTCCCCTTTCTGAGCAGCATTATTTGACGGCCTTGAATTTAAAACCGGATTATGCAGAAGCATATTTCAATTATTCTGCCGCCAGAAAGTTTACGGTTGATGATCCCGTGATTCCGATTCTCGAACAGCAATTGTCCCGATCGGATCTTTCCGATCCGGATCGCTGTTTTTTGGGGTTTGCAGCGGGAAAAATCTTCAACGATATCAAAGACTATGATAAAGCATTCTTGTTTTACGAGCTGGGAAATCGTTGCAAAAATGCTCAGTTTAATATCGATCAGTTCCGGCGAGAAATCGATCAGCTCATCTCATTTTTTTCAGCGGAACGGATTCAACAGCTGTCCTCGCTGGGACTTTCGAGTCAGGTTCCTGTTTTCATTGTGGGAATGCCACGAACCGGCACGACACTAGTAGAGCAAATCCTGTCCAGCCATCCTGAAGTTCATGGGGCGGGGGAATTGCCAGATATCTCCAGTATTGCGGGCACGACGAAACAGTACGCGATACAGAACATAGATTATCCGGAATGTGTGGCGTTCCTGCCCGAAAAGGCATTTGCCGGATTTGCAGACGCTTATTTGCGTCGTCTGCGTACCTTCAATCATTCCGCCATTCGCATTATCGATAAAATGCCTGCGAATTTTTTACATCTGGGACTGATCGCAATTCTGTTTCCCGAGGCTAAAGTGATTCATTGCCAGCGGAATCCACTTGATACCTGCCTATCCTGCTATTTTCAGCGTTTTCGTCAGGGGCATCATTATTCTTTCAATTTAACGCACCTGGGGCTTTATTTCCGTGAGTATCAAAGACTCATGCAGCATTGGATCGATGTTCTGCCGATGACACCTTACACATTGCACTACTCTGAACTGGTTACGGACCAGGAGGCAGTCAGCAGAAAACTGATCGATTTTATTGGTATTTGCTGGGATGATCGTTGTCTGAGTTTTCATGACAACGACCGACCAGTTACTACAGCTAGTAACTGGCAGGTCCGCCGTCCGATGAATCGAGCGGGGTTAGATCGCTGGAAAAACTACGATCAGTATTTGGGAACGCTGCGAGAGACACTGGAGTCTCCGGAACATTAACCCCAGATTGTCCCTGGAGCAATCTGTTCTGAAGATGATTTCCAGTGAACATTACTGGATCACAGGTATAAGCCCTGTCTGGTTTTGGGTTGATGCCCACCAGAGACGCCACAATCTTTCATTATAGCCAAAGTTCTGCTGCGTGATTTTTTGCAAAGCCAGCAATACGGCTTCATTCTGGTGAACGTGTTTTACTGAAAGCGTTCGCATCACGACAGGAGGTTGCTGGGAAGGCAGCACAATCACGCCGTTCGGGTAGCGACCTGCCAGTAAGCCTGCTTCAATATCCGGCGGCAGAACCACGCCGGAATTACCAAAAGTCCCGTTCGTATTATAGCTGTAGGTAGAACTGTTATCAGGCACCCTGATGTTATACGTGTGGCTGGTAGCTAAGGCAGAAATCAGGTCGGGAACGACAGCTTGATTTCCAATCTCTTCCAGGCCGGCGCCCGCTCTTTGCACGATGAGATTCGATTTGCTTTTCAATGCTTCAATAAAAAATGCAATTGCCCCGGTTGCATCCCGCTTCGCGAGTGCGTCCAGAGCAGCCACGCGAATGGACTGGACAGGGTCTGTTAATACAAGCTCAGCCAGCGGACGGAGTGGCTTATCACCTGAAATCTGTGCAAGTGTTGAAACCAGAAGTGACCTCACAATAATACTTTCGTGCTTTCCCATTATTCTGGCTAAAGCGGCTACAGCATGCGGGTCTGTGATCGACTGTATGTTTTTCAGCCCTGTCTGCCGCTGTAATGGATCATTGCTGCCGAGCCAGGTCAGCCAGAGTTTGACTTCCTTGATCCATTTTCGTTCTTCTTCCAGGTCGGCTTCATTTTTTTCGAGTAATTCCAGTTCAGCAGAAGAGACATAACGTCCCTTGTATCTGATATAACCATTTTTTCGCATGACGTCATCGCGGGTCATCCATTCACCGTCCCGTTTTGTGTAACCAAGTGCGGCACGCGCTTTAGCATGATCAGGATCAAGTTGAATAATCTTTTCCATTTCCTGGTTCCGTTGCGAACTCAAATGATTTTGAGAACACCAGTCCGCGAGATTGAGGTGTGCTTCTACCGTGTTCTCAATTTCGCTGGATTTTGATTCATACTCCTCAATGGATAGAGGACGGTTTGTGATAAACTCAATCTGTTGCGCATCAACGGTAATTGATCCTCCCGTGAGGGTTTTAATAATGCGGATTGCTTCCGATTCTGTTTTCGAAAGAGGCAGGATTTTTCCCCGAATCTCGCCGCCTCTTTTGAGCTTAATCAGATCAGCTTGCGCAGCAGGGAATCGAAAACCTGTCAGCAAGATCAACGTGAAGAGAATCACTCTCAGTGCGACACCAAGTGGAGTGGTTTGAATCGAGTTTGTGCGGTTTGTTCTCATACCAGTTTACTCTTTGGATGGGATGGTATTCGAATATTTTTTGCCTGGCTGAACACTGCCTTTCAGCGTGGAATAGCAGTACGCCTGTCACTTTTACCATTGTAAACGCTCTCAATTGATTTGAATAGTTCTTAAAACAGGAACGGAGCTGTTTTTAATGGTCAAATCATTCTTGAAGTTCACACATCCAGGCTGAGATTGCTCAAAAAATCCGTATAACCCGAATTCGGCTTTGATGTGGCGTTTTTCTGACCCATTTGATCCGGAGAACCGAAATCAAAGGCTGTTATGGGTGGTCAGGCTGGAGGCGGGCAAACTGTTGAAATCAATGATGTCAATGAAATGTTCAGTCCTGGAGATGAAAAAATTCAAATCTACCCCGAACAATGCTGGATTCCTGTTTGGTTGAGTGGGTAGAATAGGTGATGTAAGGCATGCGGTCTGTTATCGTGTCGGCAATTGGAGTCTGTTTTCATAGACATATTTCGATGATTGCAAATCAGTGATGTAGACTTCAGAAGAACCGATTCTGTTTTGATCTCAGCAATGAGATTATTCCTTTCATCAATCCAAATCTGTTTCCTTAAATCATAATTGAAAAGATTGTAATATGCGTGGCAGCAAGAAGTGGACTTTAAGTTTTCTGACGTTGATTTTGACCGTTACAGTATCGGATGGTCTTATGGCTCAGGTTCAGAGGCTGAATGAATCGTCCGTTGGCATCTCGCTGCTCTCACAACGGGAACTGGTGCAGTTCGATTTGGATCGAGTCTGGTGGGGACAAGCCACAGTGGATCCCCAGCGAGATCGAATCGTGCATCTTTCGCTGGATGAAATCAATTTATATGCACTCTCAACCTCTGGAATCATTACTGCGTTCGACAATGAAACCGGGAAAAAATTGTGGGCGACTCAACTGGGACGCGGCAATAATATTAATTATTCTCCTGTTTCAAATTCAAAGTATGTCTTTATTACCGTTGGGATGAAGTTATATTCGATAGATCGACTGACGGGAGAAATCGACTGGGAGTTGCAACTTCCCAACTCTGCTTCGGCAAGTCCGACCGTTGATGAAGATTCGATCTATGTCGGAACGTTGAATGGGCGGGTTTATGCCTGGAATTTAAGAAAACTGAATGAGTTGAGTAGTGAGTCGAAGCTGCCAGCCTGGCGGGAAACTGCCATTCGCTGGACCTATCAGACAGGTGGCGCGATCACGACTCCTCCGATTGCTACAAATCGCAGCCTGCTGTTTGCCAGCCAGGATGGTTCGCTTTATTCGGTGACAATTACGGATCGCGAACTGGCATTTCAATTCGAAACGGATGCACCGATTTCAGCAGATTTAGCCGAAGATGAAAATAGTCTGTTTCTCGCCTCCGAAGATCAGAATCTGTACTGTCTGAATATTTTAAACGGAATCGTGCGGTGGAGAATTCGTACCTCTTTTCCATTGCTTAAACCTGTGACGGTATTGGATAACGATGTTTATCTCTCATCACAAAAAAACGGTTTTCTTAAGCTTTCCGCGAAGACTGGCCAGGAACAGTGGTGGCAACCATTGGCCTCAGACTTTATCTCCTTGTCCCCCACTCGCGTTTATGCTTCGGATGAACTTGGAAATCTGCTGGTTCTTTCCCGTACCGATGGTGCGGTGCTTTCTGCAGTGCCGCTGCGGAAGTTTCAGGTCAAATTGATGAATGAACGGACAGATCGTATTTACTGTTCTTCAGAATCTGGTTTGATTATGTGCCTGAAACAGAGCGATCTGCCATTTCCCATTCGATTTAAGCATCAGGACCGCTATCCGATTCTGCCAGAGATCACTCCTGAGGGGGTTGCCACTGATGCGGAATCCGCGACACCTCCTGCGGATGAAAATACTGAGCAGAAATGAGTCTTTTGCTTTCTCTAAAGCGGGATTCATAAGGTTTGTTTTCTGATCGGTTAACAGCTAAACTGGCCTTTGGTTGAGAGTGTCTGGCGGCATTACATTCTGTATCTCAAACCGATTCTCAGATCTGCCGGCACTTGGATAAATTTCTTTACATGGCAGGAAGGCGGTCGCTTTTCTGCATTCTCAGGCGATTGATTAAGAAACAAATGAGTAATTCGTATCCGCGTCGTGCTTTGGTGAGTGTCAGCGATAAATCAGGCCTTGATGTTTTTGTCAAAGGACTCGCTGAATCAGGATTTGAATTTGTATCCACGGGGGGGACCCGTCGCTATCTGGAAGAGCAGGGAGTCAATGTCATTGATATCTCTGAGTACACAGGTTTTCCTGAAATCATGGATGGGAGGGTCAAGACACTCCACCCTAAGGTGCATGGAGCAATTCTTGGCAGGCCCGATTTAGACAGTGATGCTGCTGCAATCAAAGAGTTCGAAATCATTCCTTTTGAATTAGTCATTTGCAACCTTTATCCTTTTGAAGAAACAATTGCGAAACCCAATGTTTCGTTATCAGAAGCAATCGAGCAGATTGATATTGGCGGTCCGAGCATGGTCCGGTCCGCGGCCAAGAATCATGCTTATGTTGGAGTCGTCACATCACAAGATCAATACAGCCGGGTGTTGGAGGCATTCCAGGCGGGACCTCTATCTCCGGAATTTCGACTTGAGCTTTCGGCGGCGGCATTTGAAATGACTGCCTGTTACGATCGCGCTGTTGCCAATTATATGGCTTCCGTATTACCGGGTCAGCAAGGTGAAGATTCACGGTTTGCTCAACAGATCAGTATCAACCTAGTTCGGAGAGATCAGTTACGTTATGGAGAAAACCCGCATCAGAATGCGGCCTTTTATGTCGAGAAACATCCGCCTGCGGCCAGTGTGGCTCTGGCGGAGCAGTTGAACGGGAAAGAACTTTCCTATAATAATTTCCTGGACCTGGATGCGGCATTGCAGATTGCCAGTGATTTTGAAAAACCGGCCGCCGTTGTGATTAAGCATACCAATCCCTGTGGATGTGCGACGGCAGATTCGCTGGTTGACGCATTCGAAAAAGCTTATGCGGGCGATCCGGTAAGCGCCTTTGGATCCATCATGAGTTTCAATCGTCCTGTAGACCGGAAGACGGCTGAAAAATTGTGCGAACCGAATCGGTTTATTGAAGCGATAATTGCCCCTGGTTTTGATCCGGATGCGTTCGAGTTACTGACCACGAAACCCAAGTGGAAAAAAAATGTGCGGTTGATGAAGTGTCCCATGATGGTGCCATCTGCCATTGCCAGTCTCGATTATCGCAGAGTTTCCGGCGGATTACTGGTCCAGGAAAAAGATGAACTTCGCGATGATGCCGCAGAATGGAAAGTGGTCACCAGCCGCGAGCCGACTTCGCAGGAATTGAACGATTTGTCATTCGGCTGGCTTGTCTGCCGTCATGTGAAGTCGAATGCAATCATACTGGCCAAGGATGAAATGCTGCTTGGTGCCGGAGCCGGTCAGATGAGTCGTCTCGATTCGTCGTTTATCGCCGCTTACAAAGCCGGAGAGCGGAGCAAAGGTGCCATCGTGGCTTCTGATGCCTTTTTCCCGTTTCGGGATGGTATCGACGAAGCAGCGAAAGCCGGTGTCACGGCGATTATTCAACCGGGAGGTTCGGTGCGGGATGAAGAAGTGATTGAAGCCTGCAATGAACATCAGATTGCAATGATCTTTACCAGCCGTCGGCACTTCAAACATTAAACTAATGCAGGTATCAAATAAAAGGAGCCTTCTTCCATGAAGAAGGCTCCTTTTTTATAGCGAGCTCATCCAGGTATCCCTGTATGAAGCGTTCATTTTATCACTTGAGACTTAGAAGACGAGAATTACGTCTGTACCAACTGTGAATTGGCTGTCTTTCGTTCCGCCGCCAGAATTTGTCCAGGGAGAAGCATTATCAGCCCAGTCCCAGCGAACTTCAGGACGAATTCGCAGGCAGGAGTTCAGCTTGTAGTTCAAACCTGCCGTGACTTCGTAGTAGTTCGCCCCTGCAGTACCTAATTGGGTACCGTTGTGGTCTCTCCACCATTCCGCACGGATACCAGCCCGGGTGCACTCGTTCAAATCGTAGAACAGGTACTGGTTGATACCATAGGCTTCAGCATCCTGACCAGGATCATTGATGTCTCCGTTACGGTAGAACATGTGGTCATGCTGGAAAACATATGACAGGTTGTCACTCAACTTTTGCTGGGCAACAATACTGAAGACCGTCAGATTTGATGTTCCACCAAATGCATCATTTTCACCACCAGAGCTGATGGCAAATGTCAGCGAAGTATCTTCACTGTCGCTTGTCCAGCCAATCGAACCGAGGAAGCTCCATTCATTGTTCTGAGATTCAAAATCATCCCAACCTGTGGTAATACCACCGGTCAGTGAAACATTGTCGCTCAGATCTGTACTTGCCAATGCACCGGTGTGGGTGAATGGTTCATCGTACTGCATGGTATAAGCATGTGAGTAGAAGAAGTTATCGGGAGCCGGAACCACTTCGTATCCAATGACGGTGTAGAAGTGACCAACATTCAATGTTACTCCATTTCCGATGGGAGCATAAAACGAAGCATATAACTGAGGCATTGCCAGACCGATTTGGTTGGCAGTTGCGGTATCGTTATTAGACCAGGTTCCATCGAAGTTCGGGGTATTGTTAGGCCCACCAAAGACAGCAGTATCTGCAGCATCAGAACCGACGAGCAAATCAACACGCCCCCCCCAGCCGAAGCAGTCTTCGTTGGCGGCAGCATCTTTTTCCAGAACAAAGTACAACTGGTTCAACATGAACTGGCTGTCAGCCTGGTTGAATCCAACGCCGGGTGTGTTTAAGTCGTTTTGAGGACGGTTACCATTGAAGGTAATCCCGAATTCCAGCCAACCACTCAGTTTCCAGCCGTTATCTTCGAGAAAATTTCCGCAACCATCACAATCATCAAACAGACGAGTGAGACGTCCACTGCAGCAATCGCCATCATCACTTGAGCCTTCTTCGCCGCAACAGGTATTCGGATCGGCACAGGCAGGTGCACAGGTCTTCGGGGCGCAGCATTCTGCTGTTAACCGATCGAGTTCTGCAGCGAGTTTCGTACCGGCTTCTTCATACACTTTCGTGCAGCAGGCATTTGGTTGTGCTGGTGTGCAAGCGGGTGCACAACTGGCGTCACCACCAAATGCAGGTGATACAGCCATGAGACCCAGCCCACTTAATAGGAGCCCAGTCAATCTGGCTTTTCTTTTCATTTCCTTTAGTTTTTGCATATTTTAACTCCTGAGTACACGGGTTAAGTGCTTGGTCTCCATACCGTCAGAAGAGAGGCGTATATGCTTTTCAAAAAATTCGTCGATAAAAAGCCATACTGACGGTCTTGTCAATCATGCCATCGTTAGAATTTGTTGACCTGTCATGGCCGACAAAGTGAGCGCTAACTGAACGATGACTCTAACTCGGAATATCGGAATTCTCGGTAGAGGCTTTGACGAAAAGAGATGCGTCAGTTAAATCCTGTTTGATCAGGAGGGTTTTGCATGGTCCGCTAAACCATGGAGGCGCAATATCTTACCAAATGGTAAGTGTTCTTAATGATGCTGTTATTATAAGCATATCGGATATCACAAATCAGATAATGAGTGAAAAGAGACACTATTTCAGGGATTTATGACGAGCGCATTTTTAAGGCATTAAACGAATAAAGCGTCTACAAAGCCTTGGGGATTAAATAGTTCCAGGTCATCTATCTGTTCGCCCACGCCCACATATTTGACAGGGATCCCCATCTTCTGTCGGATGGCCACGGTTACTCCGCCCCTTGCAGTACCATCTAATTTTGCCAGAATCAAGCCGGTGCACTCAATCGCTTTCGAAAAATGTTCCGCCTGACTGATCCCGTTTTGGCCCGTCGTTGCATCCAGAACTAAGAGACTTTCATGTGGTGCCCCCGGGATTTTTTTATTGACGACTCGTTTAATCTTTTCCAGTTCTTCCATCAGATTCGTATGAGTCTGCAAGCGGCCTGCCGTATCAATAATTAAATAATCAACACCGGTTTCCAGGGCGCGGTCGCATCCCGAATACGCGACACTGGCAGGATCGGTTCCATCAGGACGTGTAACAATTTCGCATCCCAGACGATTGGCCCACATAGTCAATTGTTCAACGGCGGCAGCGCGAAACGTGTCGCCTGCGGCTAATAGTACTGTTTTATTCTGTTTGAGAATCAGATTGGCCAGTTTGGCAATCGATGTTGTTTTTCCGACGCCATTCACGCCTGCGACCAGTATCACAGTCACCCCATCAGAGTTCTGATTCAACGGTGATAAAGGGGCTGTCACGTCCCACTTGGTATCACCTTCTCCTTCCAGCAGGGTTCTTAATTTTTCTTTGACCGTATTTTCAATTTCTTCAAGAACAACTGTACGGCCGCCATGTTTTTTGCGGATCTCTTCACAGATGGCAGCAGAAGAGGTCACACCCATATCGGTTTTAATGAGACGTGCTTCGAATTCTTCAATCTTCTGATCATCCAGGATTTCGCCAGCTTTAAACAAGTCGCGAACATCTGTTCGCAAAACTTCTTTTGTCTTTTGTAAACCACGTTTTAATCGGTCAAACAGACCCATTTTGATACTCTCTTACTTGATAAAGCTGGATTCAAAAAAATGAAGAATTCGTTTCAGAACAGGATAATATAGAGTTCAGGTACGCACGGCAAGTATCTCATACTGGTAAGTCGCTTCTTGAAATACTTGTTATTCCGCTTGCAATAGATTCTCAAATCGTTGCATGGCCTGTTTCCAGATTTCGCAATCCTGGGGTTCATATTGACAAGTTTCAGTGGAATTTCGAACAATTTCCCTGATTTCTGCCAGCGAACTGACGGAACCTGCAGCACGCGCCTGTACTAAAACATTTCCCAGCCCGGTGGCTTCCACAGGTCCTGTGATCACGGGGACCTGACACGAATTGGCAGTGAATTGATTCAGGAGTTCATTTTTCGTCCCCCCCCCGACGATGTGAATGACCTCGACCGGAGTTCCTGTCAGTTCTTCAAGCCAGCCGAGTACTTTTCGATATTTGAGGGCGAGGCTTTCCAAGGCACAGCGAATGAATTGTCCTTCTGTTTCCGGTACAGGCTGACTGGATTCTTCACAGTAACTTTTTATTGCTTCCAGCATATCGTCGGGATTGAGAAACCGGGGATCATCCGGGTCGACCAGCGATCGAAAGGCTTCGGCAGAGGTGGCCGCATCGGCGAGTTCTGAATAATCCAGACTTTTTCCACGACGTTCGTAGGAGCGACGACATTCCTGAACCAGCCAGAGACCCATAATATTTTTTAACAATCGGTATGTGCCATCAATGCCCCCTTCATTCGTGACGTTCAATTCAAACGCCCGTCGACCGAGAACAGCAGAATCGACTTCGACTCCCATCAAAGACCAGGTCCCTGAACTGATATAAGCCCAGTTCGCTTTTCCTGTATTCGAAGTAGGAATAGCGGCAACAGCAGAGGCTGTGTCGTGCGTGGCTGGCGTAATCACGTCTATCTTGCCCAGACCCGTTTGCTGCATGACTTCCTCTCGCAGTGTGCCGAGCTTTGTTCCGGGGGGAACAATGGGAGGGAACATGGATGTGGGGATTTCGAGACGTCTCAACAGATCCACTGCCCAGTCTCCTGTCTTCGGGTTCAGGCATTGGGTAGTGGTGGCATTCGTAAATTCAACAACTTGACTTCCTGACAGTAACCAATGAAAAAAATCAGGCATCAGCAGAAACTTTTCAGCCTGATTTATTAATTCGGGATCAGACTGTTGCATGGACAATAGCTGATAAAGTGTGTTGATCTCCATAAACTGCAGACCGGTCGCGTCAAAAATCTCTTCTTTTGAAACACGCGAGGTTGCCAGGTTCAGCATGCCTTCGGTGCGGGGATCACGGTAGTGATAAGGTTGCCCCAGCAGTTCCTGATTTCGGGAAAGCAACGCATAGTCCACTCCCCAGGTATCGACTCCTACGGAAATGATGCGGTCACCATATTTTTGAGCCGCCAGCGACAAGCCTTTGAGAATGGATGACCAGAGCCCGATTACATTCCAGCGACGTGTTCCGGCAACGGGAACCGGCCCATTACTGAAGCGATATATTTCTTCCAGGCGGATCTGCTTGCCGTCCAGTAATCCCGCCAGTACGCGACCACTTTCTGCGCCTAAATCGACTCCCAAAAAACACTGCTCCGGCATTTAAAAAATCCTTACCTTCTAAAGCCCCGATTTTGCTGAAATTGAAAAAAATGGTTTTGTGATTCTCACATAATACAGGAACTTCACTGGAATTTCATTGGATACCAGTTGTCCCAGTGCAAAGAATCCCAGATCATGGAAACAACTGTCGGAATGATTGTTGTTGACGGGATCTGAGTGGATCACGATTACAACTAGAGAAAGTACCACCCGGTTGAGTTCGAATACGAGTATTAGTATGAAAGGCCTTGTGACCGTCCCACTTATGATGTAACAGGTGCATTTTATGCCGTCCGACCCGGGCGAGGCTATTTTGGATTGTCGAAAACAGGTAAACTTAACATCGACGAGAAAGACAAACGGGAATTTTCTGCCCCCCAAAGGGAATCATCGGTATTGAACAGCGACGCTCGAGAAGATCGTCAGAACGCTGGGATTTCTGTCACGTCAGCCACCTGCACCGTATTCAATATCATTTTAACTTCTGGATCTCCATTCAAAAAGCGACATCTGATGACTCAAAAAACAGAAGAAAATTCGGCAAATCAGTTCGGTCAACGATTAAAAACAGCGTTGAAAAATCTTGGTATTGGGATCGTATTCTTAATTGCAGGCCTGTTTTTGCTTTGGCATAACGAAACCAAGATAATGGAACGCGAACAGAGACATCAGGCGGAGTTAGTCCTCTCTGAAAATGGCGAAAAAACAGCTGAGACGGAACGGGATGATTCCGCTGAAAGCACGGGGTTGATTTCAACCACCGTATTTGACTGGAGCTTTCGGATCGCAGGATGGGTCATACTTTTTCTCGGGTTAGCAACCCTGTTTCGCCCTCTGGTCGTTCTTGTAGATAAAATTCCCTTACTGGGAAATTTTGTGGGGCGAGGCATTACCGTATTTGCATTTCTCAGTTCACTCAGTCTCTCGCTGATCCTGGTATCCGCAGTCTGGATGGTGGCACGGCCTGTGATCGGGGCGATCCTGCTTCTGGCCGGTGTGATTCCTCTCTTAGTCCTCTATCGCACAGGAAAACGCGCCCGCCTGAAAGAAGCACTCAGGAAAGCCTGAGTCACTCTCATGGCATCTGTCATGGGTTGTAATAAATACAGCGGATCGGCCTGGGCTTTTCCCTGTCATCTTATTTTATCCAGTGTGTTGGTGGGGCCAGATTTGGTTCCGAACTTTCTGCCCAAGTAGGCAGGATTCCTACAAGTCGAATAACCCATATAACCGATATCCTTGATATATCTGGTACTCTTCACGCAGAAAATCCTGCGCTGCAGGGGCTTTATTTGCTGGACCTGTCTTACATCAAAGGCAATTTTGTAGAGCCTCCGGCTTGTAGACTTCTTAAAAATGAGATTGAAGTACAACATGGTAAACCCGGCCTACCGACTAATGCTTGGAATGGTTGTTCTCCTGTCAGGACTGGGATTGCGGTCTGCGCAGGCGCAGTATGCTGCTGGTATGCCTGTTCCATCGGGGAATAATTACTCACAAACTGCTTATTCTGATCAACAGAACTATGGAACAGCCACGGAATATTATCAAACACCAGACCAATATAATTATGAGTATAACAGAAACCCATACGGTGAAGCCGGTGATCAATCAGATATGATCTCGCGTGCGTTACCTGTGGATCGGGGCTGGGCTTATGATCATCCTATGGATGGTCTATTTCAGCATCTGGCGCACAATAGTTGGATGCGGATTGAATATCTCCTGTGGAAAGCGCCCCCCGGGAATCAGTTGATCGGTACTGAGATCCCATCAGGAAATGATCCGCGTCTTCCGTATGCAATTGAAGACCCCGATGGCACCTTTAACCTCCAGGCGAAAGAAGCTGATCTCAGTACGATCGGTAAGGAGGGTTCAAATGGAATCCGTGGTACATTTGGAATTGATTTTAACAGTGGTACATTCGAGGCTATCTTTTTTGGAATGCAATCCGATCATAGTTCCGTTTCCTACGGGAAAACAGAATTAATGCGTACTAACTTTTCTGAGGCTGATTTATTAAACACGAACTATGACCTGTCAAACAGTATTGCAATTCAAACTTTTCTGGACGGTCAGGTATCAACCACTGGTCGAAGATTTAATCAAAGGTTTTCTGTAGATTATCAGACACAGGCCTGGGGGGTTGAGAGTAATTATGTGATCAATACTGAACGCCTCATGTTTCGAACTTATTATGGGGCAGGAGGGCTTCAGATACGTCCTCTGGTCGGGTTTCGGTATTTAAAAATCGGCGAAGAAATGATCATTAAGGGGTCATTCGAGGACCAGGCTGCAACGGCGACAACTCCCGTTGCCTTGTTTGAAACTACCATTGATACGGAAACCAACAATAAACTTTATGTGCCTCAGGCAGGGATTCGCATGGAATTTGTACATCCCTGGTTTACCATTTCCGCAGAACCTAAAGTCGGGTTTGGTGTGAATAACTATAATGGAAGTGTATTAACGAATCAGTTTTTAAGTGCCGCTGATCCGACTCACGTGACCAGGATTTCGGAAACCAGATTTTCACCCACATTCGAATTTGGCGTGAATGCCCGTATCAATCTGACCGAAAACTTCACGTTTAATGTGGGTTACAATTTCCTGTGGGCGAATCAGATCGCCAGACCGGGAACAATCACGTACTATAACGAGTCCTCTGCGAACTTAACCAATGGTGTCTCACTACAGGCACAGAACAGCCTTGATAGCTATACGCTGCATGGTCTGGTTCTCGGTGGTGAATTCCGGTTTCCGTAACATTTAATGTTGTGACTGTCTCTTCAGGAGTCAGCGCTTGTTAAATCAGACAATCAGTTTTTCGACGATTTTTCCACCGACATTTGTCAGTCTGATATCCAGGCCTCCAAAATTCTGGGCCAGCTTCAAGTGGTTCAGGCCAAACAGATGCAACAGCGTTGCATGAAAATCGTTGATGTGTACGGGGTCTTCCTCAACTGACCATCCAAGCTCGCTGGTTTTTCCAATAACCTGGCCCCCTTTAACGCCTCCACCAGCCATCCAGAGACTGAATGCGCCGGGGTGATGATCGCGTCCTGTGACAGCTTTGGAGCCGGTACGGTTTTCACCCAGAGGGGTTCGCCCGAATTCACCGGCCATGACGACCAGGGTCGAATCGAGCAGCCCGCGTTGTTTGAGGTCTTTTAAAAGTGCGGCAACGGGTTGATCCACGATGCCCGCGTTACGGGTAATACCGGCGTCGAGGCCGCTGTGATGATCCCAGGAAGCATGATAGAGATTGATAAACCGAACTCCCCGTTCTACCAGCCTGCGGGCCAATAGACAATTTCGGGAAAAGGCTGCCTCGGTATCCGACCCGCCGCCACGCCCTCCGTTTTTAGCCTCTCCCTTGCGATCAATGCCATAAGCGTCCTGCGTCTCTTTGGTTTCGCTGGATAAATCAATCAGTTCCGGGGCCGAGGATTGCATTCGAAAAGCGAGCTCGTAGCTGGCAATCCGGCTGGCGATTTCGTCATCACCTGTCAGTCCCAGCTGCGCACTGTTCAGTTTTTTAATGGCGTCTAATCCGGACTTCTGGATGTCAGCGCTGATACCCGGAGGATTATTCAAATTGAGAACGGGTTCCCCTTTGTTTCGGAATAAAACACCGGCATACGTGGAAGGCAGGGAACCGCTCGACCAGAGCGAAGCACCACCACTGGCGCCGCGGCCGGCAGTCAGGACGACATAACCGGGCAGGTTATTGGATTGACTCCCCAGCCCATAAGTCAGCCAGGAACCGACGCTGGGTCTGCCAAAACGTCCTACTCCCGTATTTAACATTAACTGGGCAGGATGGTGATTGAACTGTTCCGTATACATGGAGCGAATCAACGCGATATCATCTGCACAAGAGGCAATATTTGGGAGTACGTCGGAAAATTCCGTTCCGCACTCTCCATGTTTCGTGAACTTTCGAACGCTGCCGCTTAAGGTGGCGGTCTCTTTGTTGATGAATGCAAACCGAACCTTCTCGGTTAATTCTTTAGGCAGGGGTTGTCCATTTAATTCCTGGAGTTTTGGTTTTGAATCATACAGGTCAATTTGACTGGGGCCGCCTGCCAGAAAAATGAAAATACAGTTTTTCGCGGTCCCCGGAAAGTGAGCGTCTCTGGGGGCCAGGGGATTGGTCAGACTGGATTCAGAAGCCAGTAATCCTTCTTTTTCCATCATCGCAGCCAGGGCATAACCGGCGACGCTACAGGATGAATTCATGAGAAACTGACGACGCGCCAGATTTAAGGAGTCGGGATTTGTATGCATCATCTCATCTGTCCGAAACGGAAAAATATATTGTTTTAAAAAAGCTGTACCAGTTATTCTCAGAGTTACCCACGAGTCACGAATTCATCCAGATTCATAAGAACCCGTCCGATAATGATCCAGGCTGCCACCTCTTGTGGTGTGCTGCCCGCGGGTCTCTTTTGGGCGTTTGTCAACTGACTGACAGCGCCCTGGTCGGACTTGAGAAGTTGAATCTGATCCTGATAAAGTTGCTTGATAATGTCGATTTCATCAGACGAAGGTTGTCGTGACAGGCAAAGCTGGAAGGCGTGTCTGACGCGCGAATCCAGGCTGGACTCTTTCTGTTGTGTCTCTTCTACAATGCGTCTGCCCAGCGCCTGAGAACATTCGAAAAAGGCGGGGTCGTTCAAGATCGTCAGTGCCTGCAGCGGAGTATTTGATTGTTCTCGGCGGGTACAGCTCAGGTTTGAGTCCGGCGAATCGAAGGTCATCAGCATGGGATAAGGAACGGTTCTCTGGAAGAACGTATATAAGCCGCGCCTGTAACGGTCATCACCTTGACTGGTGGGCCATTTGACCGAGTTGGCATATCCCAGACTGGCGATGCCCTCCGGTTGAGGCGGATTCACGCTGCGTCCGCCAATTTTATGTTTGATGAGTCCACTGACCGCCAGTGCCTGATCTCGCACAATTTCGGCTTCGACACGCTGGCGGTTTTGATGCGACAGCCAGGTATTATAAGGATCACGTTTCGTAAGTTCGGGCCTGCTGTTTGATGACTGTCGATACGTGGCCGACATTACGATCAATTTGTGGAGCTGCTTCAAGCTCCAGTTGTTTTCACGGAACTGAGTCGCCAGCCAATCCAGTAATTCAGGATGGGAAGGAGGTTCGCCCTGGGTGCCAAAATCATTAATCGTGAACACAATACCGCGTCCAAAGTAGCGACTCCAGATTCGATTCACGGTGACGCGTGCGGTAAGAGGATTTTTCGGATTGAACAGCCAGCGGGCCAGTTCGAGGCGGTTAGGGTTTGAGGATTCCAGAGCAGGCAGAATAGCGGGGGTATCTGGCTGAACTTCGTCCGCCGGATTCAGAAAATCGCCGCGCACCATTAAGTGTGTTTTTCGGGGAATCTTCAGGTGATTAACGACTTGCGCTTTCGTGGTTTCCGCGGGATTACGTGGTTTGTCTTTTTTGTGAGCGAGTTCCGTTGCTTTTAATTTATTGAGCTGAGGGTCTAACGTGCGGAAATACTCAAGCAGTTCCTGTTGTTGTCCGGTGGTTCGTTGATCGGCGGGTGTGTTCAGAGTGTCCACAATCAAATCCGTCATCCCGGTGAGAGACAATGGTTTGGAAGCGGTCGTGAGAGACAGGCGGAAGCGTCCCAGATTATGATAGAGTGTGCGTGTGGTGGATTGCTGTAACGTAACCGTGATGAGAGTTCCTTTTTCATCGCCGAAAGGTGCTTTGGTTTCAAAAGTGGCAATCTGTTTTTTGCCTTGCTGCGGTCCAATTGACCAGCCGCTGTGAGGACTGTTATTAATCACGCGGTCGACCTTAAAACCGGCCATTTCAAAACTGGCCTGAGCGTTTTCAAGGGGAATGTCGGTTGCTGAATCCGGAGTCTGAAGTGGTGCCGCTTTGAGACTGAGCATCGTCAATTCGAAATCGCCGGCAGGACTGCGCCCGGGACCATTTTTCGGCAGACTGGAATCAGGCAGGGCTTCCAGACGAATCCCATTGATGTTTTTGAGATTCGTTTTGAATGTGAGCGTGTAAATTTCTGCACGTCCGGGATTATCGCCTGCTGCCAGCACGGAACGGTCGGGCAGGATTTTCAGTGTCGAATTTTGTTTGGCGTGGACAGATTCCGGCTTGAGAATGGTCCAGACCGGATTATGGTTCGTGTTTTGCTTTTCCCACGCTGAAAGCGACTGTGTGAGCTGCTGCTGTTCGTAATCCTGAATGGCTTTGACGAGTGGTGCATGCTCTTTCTGGTAAATTTGATCTGCTTTTTCAAAAGCAGCCTGTTCTTCCGGTAAGGGCGCACCGATGTCGGGCTCCGTCATTGAATTGAAGAATGCATACAGCCGATAATACTCACGCTGGGTGAGTGGGTCGTATTTATGAGTATGGCACTGCGCACATTCAACGGTAAGTCCCAGCCAGACCGATCCCAGTGTGTTGGTGCGATCAACGGTTCGTTTGACTCGATCTTCTTCCGGATCAGTTCCACCTTCCCGGTTGATTAAGGTATTTCGGTGAAAGCCGGTCGCCACCAGTTGGCTGGTAGCGGGTTTCGGTAATAAATCGCCTGCTAACTGTTCGATTGAAAATTGATCGAAGGGCAGGTCAGCGTTTAGGGCATTGATGACCCAGGTTCTCCAGCGCCAGGCATGGGGGCGTTTGCTGTCTTTTTCAAAACCATCACTGTCTGCATAACGAGCCAGATCCATCCAGTGCCTGCCCCAGCGTTCGCCGTAATGTGGTGATGCCAACAGGTGATCAACCAGTTTTTCGTACCAGCCGGGACTGGTGTCTGAAGACCAGCGTTCCCATTCTGCTACTGAGGGAGGCAGACCGGTTAAGTCCAGATAGACTCGTCTGATTAGAGTGCTGCGGTCGGCTTCCGCGGAAGGGCTTACTTTTTCCTGTTCCAGTTTCTGAAGAATGAACGCGTCAATTCCATTTTTCACCCAGGCAGATTGCTGGACCTGAGGCAGCGGAACGGATTTCACGGCTTGAAAAGCCCAGTGATCCGAGCCGGGAAGCTGATCTTTGAGATTGGCGGCTTCAGGCCATTGTGCTCCCTCGTCGATCCAGCGTTTGACTAACGCTAATTCATCGGTGGAGAGCGGGGTGCCTTCACCTTCGGGGGGCATTTGATCGCCATCGCCTGTTCCGGCAATGCGATGATAGAGTTCACTTTTGTGACTGATGCCGGGACTGATTGCACGCCCGCTGTCGCCTCCCTCCAGTGCCCGACTTTTAAGATCGAGTCGGAAACCGCCTTCCTGTGTTTCGCGTCCGTGACAGGAGTGACATTTTGCCTGAAACAGAGGTTTGATCTGTTTCAGAAAGTCAATCTTTGCAGTTTCCGCCACTGCGTCTTTGGCGAATACAAAAGACGGTTGAAGAGTGATCAGGTTGAGAATTGTAATCAGCCAACCTGTCAAACAGAAAACGCGGCAATTCATTTATTTGCCCTTTTGGTTATCAGGCAATGCAACGATCCGGGTGCGTCTCTGGAAGGCCAGTGCTGCGCCATCGCAGCATGGGAGAACAGGTGAGTCCCCTTGGTGATCGCTGTGCAGTATATACTAATGGGAGAATACTACTGTTGTCAATTATTTATCACTCTGTTGTGTTTGACCAGCCATTATCGACTAAAACCAGAGAGATATTTCTGAAACATCTCTCTGGAGGAAATGAAAAGCGGGATTCGAATGGAATTCGAAAAAAGTCTGTCGCTTATTTATTTTTCCGTAGCAGGAATCGATGCTTCAATGGGAAACAGTTTCAAGAGCGCCTGCTTGCCGGGGCGAGCGCCATACTCGCATAATTCAAACGCTTCAGCATATTGAATTTTCTTGCCGACTTCTTCGCCATAAATGCTGATCAGGTCGGTTCGAAACTTGTTTGCTTCGGAAGATTGTCTGCGCGACCAGGAGGGGCGAATGTGTTCGATCCGCAATTCCGGCGGGTCTGCCGGTGGGACTTTGGCAGCGCGTTCCGGATTTCCTCCCGCGCCCCCTTCCAGTGATTGCGAAACCAGTTGTGCGACCGCTTTGAGTTTCTGATCGAAAACATTATCAACGGCAACAACCACATCCGGGCGAAACGGGTACGGCTTCTGGAATCCGTCACTGGAATACATAAAAACCGGATTCTTTTCAAGACGGGGAACATCCGGGCAGAAATAAGGAACGGTCACCATGAATGCGGCATCCTGAACCAGAATGCCGACATAACGATGATCTGGATGATAATCCCAGGGACGATGTGAGATTACGAGGTCGGCTTTCCATTCGCGAATCAGTTTCACAATCTTTTTTCGGTTTTCCAGCGTGGGCAGTAATTCGCCATCATGAATATCCAGGACTTCCGTTTCGACTCCCAGGATTTTTCCAGCGGCTTTGACTTCAGCTGCCCTCCTTTGTGCCAGCGTTCCTCCGGCCATTTCAAAGTGACCAATATCACCGTTCGTGACGGAGACCAGTTTGACTTGATGACCTTGCTGTGCCCAGAGGGCCGCTGTGCCTCCATTTTTATACTCAGCATCATCCGGATGCGCGCCGAAGCAAATGATTCGCAAGGGCGTCGCTTCCTCTGCGCTGAGAGAAGCGGTGATGAAGAGCAGGGGAAGGATGAGCACAACGATCGTACAGATTTGTTTTTTCGGATTCAGCATCATGGTCCTTAACTCCGGTTTTGACGGAATGAATATTTAAACTTCATTCCAAAGTACCGCAGTTAATAACCCAGTGGTAGGGCTGCGCATAAAAAAGGCTCGTCAAAACGAGCCTTGATTTGTTGATCTGTCGGGAATTGAGATCGGAGACCGACTAGCGCGAAAAGCTGCGAGTTGTCTCTGTTCTGGTTTTTGCTTTTTCTTCGGCACTGCTGGCAGTCTCTTTATGATTGCGGGCACGTTCCTGCGCCACTCCGACTAACTGAGACGCAAATTGCAGTTCCGCTGTATTGAAGTACGGGGTAGAAGGAGCGCCTCCCAACTGTGTGATGGACTTGGCTGCTAATTCCTGCCAGCTCATTTTGTTTGCCAGATGCCAGGCTGCGGCCTGTCCTGCCTGTTGATTGACTCGACCTGTCGCAACAAATTTGAGAAGTTCCTGAAGAGCAGGATCTTTCACCATTTCTTCGGTTTTAACCATCATGTATTCCATGCGCGGTGAAGGCTCTGCTTTTCCATGTTCCAGGCAGACTGAAGTGTAGGAAACATAAACTGTTTTTTCTGGAGGGATTGAGAAGAATCCGCCGCCAGCACCGCCAGCGCCGCCGCCTCCCAGTCCACCGCCTAATCCACCACCCAGTCCACCACCGGCTCCGCCGCCGGTGGTTTGAGCACCACCCTGGCCACCCTGTCCGCCACCAAGTCCGCCGCCCAGACCACCACCCAAGCCGCCGCCGAGAGCGCCCTGTTTGAGAACCTGAACTGCGAGGAAGGTTTCGGGAAGTTTGACATTCAAAGGTTTCGCCTGATTGTTCGTGATCAGAACATTTCCGCCTTTTGAGTCCTTGGCAACGATTTTGACATCGACCGTACCAGCTTCCATGGCTTCGAACAGGTCATCGACCTTTTCGGCAGAGGGATCATATTTCTGAGGCCGGATGGATTTCTTCGCGGCTTCGAGGTTGGTCGTCAGACAAAATGCCAGACAGCCAACGGACAGAAACATCATAATTCGGGATACGGCAGATTTTGTGGACAACATAGAAATTGTTCCTGTGGTTCACTTAGAGGATACCACGCGTGCGTGATGTAAAGATTGAAGTCATCGATTTGTCGGAAATCGTTTATTAATAACAATCTCCTTATTACTATCTTACAGCATATAAAAGAGTCCTGGCAATAAAAAGTTGTCGGGAAACGCACTTTTTCGAAACTCAGCTTAACGGCTAATTCTATGGAACGGGTCAGGTAAATCGGGAGAGGCTTCAGATTGTGAGGATTATGTGGCAAATATCAGTGGCAGAACATGGAAGGGGCCGTAATAATTTTGGAAGGGTTATCTGATAAAACGACTGAATTTGATCGCAGAAATGGCTGTATCTGATTAAAACGTTAACAATCATTAACATTTTGGTGTTTTAAACTTACGGAAGGCTTTATGTTTCACGAGATCACAGCTGAGAATGCCGTTGAGTATTTAAAAGCAAATCGCTTTCTGGACTCCGAAGAAGCAGCGACTGCAGAAGCGTTAGCGTGGGGAGTCTCGAATATAGTCATTCGTATACACCGAAGTGCTGGCAATGATTTTGTAATCAAGCAGTCCCGAGAGCAGCTCCGAACGCAGGCGCAGTGGTTCAGTCACCTGGATCGAATCTGGCGCGAACTGGAAGTGATGCAGGAACTGGAGAATCTTCTGCCTGAGGGAGTCGTACCGCGCGTTCTGTTCGAAGAGCGCGAGAACTATCTGTTTGCAATGGATGCCATCGATGAAGGTCACCAGGTCTGGAAAGGGGTATTGCTGGATGGAAAATACGATCTGAACGTGGCGCGGGAACTGGGAAACTATCTGAGCGCCATTCATCGTCAGAGTTTTTTAAATGAGCAATATCAGACCCAATGGGGTGACTGGAAAATATTTGATCAACTCAGAATTGATCCCTTTTACCGGTTTATTGTGAAAGCGCATCCGGAAATCAAAGCCTGGATCGATGATTTGATTGAGGAAATGTCCGCGCATCGCATCTGTCTTGTGCTGGCTGACTTCAGTCCCAAGAATATTCTGATTACAGATCAGGGGATTCATCTGGTCGATTTTGAGACGGCGCATTATGGGGATCCGGCCTTTGACCTTGGCTTTTTTCTAAGTCATCTGTTACTGAAAGCAGTCTACTTTCAGAAGCAGGGAGACGAATGTATTCAGCTGGCGGAGTGTTTTTGGGATCAGTATGTGAAGCACGGCGCTGCGTTTCCCACTGAAGGCAATCTGGACACAAGTAAAATGGACGCGCAGGAACTGGGACGCCGCACGATTCGGCATCTGGCTGCGTGTCTTTTGGCGCGTGTCGATGGTAAGAGCACGGTTGACTATCTGACAGATCCTTTGATGCAGGATCAGGTTCGTTCGTTTGCCCTCTCACTGATTCTGGATCCCCCTTCTTCTATGCAAAAAGCGATTTCCCGTTTAGCCGAGATGCTGAATTCCTGAGTACAAGTCGGGTGACGATGACGTGGAATCCTGTTATGTTAGAAAAGAAATTCCAGCTGATGCTACTGGAATTATTCACAGTTTTATTTACATCGACAGTCAGGAGTATGATCTGTCATGACTCAAATTGAATATGTTCACGCGCGTGAAGTTTTTGATAGTCGTGGGAATCCCACGGTGGAAGTCGAGATTTGCTGCGCAAATTCCCGTCCCGGCAGGGCCATTGTTCCCAGCGGTGCCAGTACCGGAAAATTCGAAGCGGTAGAATTGCGCGATCAGGATGCAGCGCGTTTTGATGGGCTGGGTGTCACTCAGGCAGTCGAAAATGTGCGGGGCGAAATCGCAGCGGCGTTAATTGGCCGGGACGCCTCTGATCAGCGCGCCATTGATTCGATCTTATGTGAACTGGATGGGACAGAGAATAAATCGCGGCTGGGGGCCAATGCGATCCTGGGGACGTCTCTGGCAGCCGCTTATGCGGCTGCGGAATCACAACAGCAGACACCCGTTGCTCGTTTTGCGGAAATCTGGTCAGACTATGTCAGTCAGGCTCCCTCGGGAGGGGGAGTGCTGACGGAGCGAACTGCTTCGTTGGCGCAATCGATGTTGCTTCCACTGCCGATGGTCAACATGATCTCGGGGGGACTGCATGCAGGGCGGAATCTCGACTTTCAGGATTTTCTGATCCTGCCGGTCGGAGCGACTTCGTATCGGCAGGCGTTCGAATGGATTGTGACCATTTATCGCAGACTCGGCCAAATCCTGAATAAAACCGGACACGAAGGCACCCTGATTGGAGACGAAGGGGGATACGGTCCCAAATTAAGCAGCAACAGTGAAGCCGTTAAATTTGTTGTGGCTGCGATTGAGGCGGCGGGATTGAAGGCCGGTGAGGATGTTGCCATCGGACTGGATGTTGCCAGCACTCATTTTTTTGACGCAGAAACGGGAACCTATCATTTGAATGCGACCGGCGATGAAGCACTCTCTTCAGATGATGTCATTGATATGCTCGAACGCTGGGTGAATACGTATCCGATTATCAGCATTGAGGATGGTTTAGCGGAAGATGACTGGGAAGGGTGGAAGAAACTGACCGAGAGGCTGGGACACCGCGTGCAATTAATCGGCGATGATCTGTTCGTAACCAATCGTCGTCGTTTGCAGCAGGGGATCGACAGCCAGACGGCGAACAGTGTTTTGATCAAACTGAATCAGATTGGCACGCTTTCCGAAACGCTGGAAACGCTGAGGCTGGCCATTGATCACGGTTATTGGCCGGTAATTTCGGCACGGAGTGGTGAAACGGAAGATGCGACGATTGCCGATCTGGTCGTCGCCACCGGGGCGGGGCAGTTGAAGGTCGGTTCTGTGGGCCGCAGTGAGCGGCTGGTGAAATACAATCAGTTACTCCGGCTGGAAGAACAGTTGCTGGGGCAGGCAGGATATCACGGCGGGAGTATCTTTTCCGCGTTGAAAAAATAAGATCACTGACTGCATCACTTTGATTAAATAAAAAAGAGCCTCCGATCTTTTCGGAAGCTCTTTTTTTATGACATGGATCTTTCAATTTGCTGGCGGGGTTACCAGTTGTGATGACCGTTGTGATGACCGAATTTATAATTATAGTTGTAACCGTAGTTGCGGCCATACTTTTGACCGAAGTGATGATTGTAATTGTGATAGGTGTGATGGCCTGAATGATGATGATGGTTATGGCCGTAGTTGGATTTAAATTTTATATTCTTCAGAGACGAGTTTCGCTGCCAGGCTGAAGTATGATTTCGTTGTGAAGCTGAGGAGCGGTTATTAAAATGATGGTTTTTGAGGTTCGTATTCTGGTGACCGCGATTAAAGGAAGAGCGATTGGAAGATTGTCCTGAGGACTTTCCGGAAGATCGGTTATTTCCGGCTGAAGCATCGTTGCTGATGGCGATTAAGGTGACGACGACACATGTGAAGAGGGGGGCTGCAAATTTCATCGTTTCGTTCCTGTCATTTGGATTGGTTAGAGTTGAGTTCGTTGTCTCACACTTCACCAAGCGGGAACGCTTGAAATCTGTTACAACATATTTTAGAAAAAAGAAAATGTGTCAAATGATCACTGTGTCGTGGACTGGTTTTTGGAGTAAAGCCGTTCAAGTGCGTCCAGATCGGCTTGAAGTGACCGGAAAACCTGAAAAATGCTGACGGCGCCTAGAGTTCCGGCGATTGTCAGAATTCCGATGGCGACTTTATCATCCAGATTAATCATCGCCAGAGCGGCGATACTGAGCGTTGGCACTAAAAACGCCATAATCAGATAAATCCAGGTCAGACGTTTGATCTGCCTGTAGGTATCGGGAGTCTGTTGGCTGAACACATTGGCCTGCAGCAACCGGGGATAAATTGCGTGCAGGCTGATATATGTGACTCCAAAAAATGGATAACTGGCAGCGATCAGGCCACACAATACGAGCGAACTCAGAAAATGCAGGTAGTCAGAGAACGGCAATGCACCAATGGCAAAGTGCAGACTGACCGGATAAGCGATGCCTGCAATAATCCATTCTGTGGTACAGATCAAGGCAGCATAATGTCCCAGTCGAAGACACCGCTTTTGAATGGCCGCTGATTTCCGATCTTCAGAAGCTACACCCGTCGCACTCGCATTTCGAAATCGTAACGTGGTCCAGGCCAGCCAGCCGATCAGGCCCAGTCCCAGCGGATAAGCAATCAGATTGATGGTCGACTGGATTTGCCAGAACGCGTCTTGTGAATTCTTTAAGTGTTCCACAATATGTTTCTGGTTATGAAAGAAATTAAATAATCCCGCCAGCATATTAGGGATCGCGACAATCAAAATAATCAGGGGAATTTCCCAGCCTTTCAATCGAGAAAACCAGCTAGTGGAAGGGGGGAATAAAATTTCCTGAGCTCTCGGATTCAGGCATAGTTCCAGTTGACTGGCAAGTTCCGCACCCGATTTCCAGCGATCTGCCGGATCTGGAGCCAGGCACTTCTGGAGAACGGTCACCAGATGCTCCGGGCAGTCAGGGGGCAGATGCTGGGGAGTGTCACTCAAATTGATGATCGATTTTCGTTGTTGAATCATCTGTTTCAACAGGTCTGACCAGCCGGAGGTAATCGCAGGAACCTGAAAAGGGCGGACACCGGTCAACAGTTCCCACAGCATTAAGCCCAGCGAATACAGATCGCTTTTCTCGTCGAGGCTTTCTGGCAGTCGGGGATGAGTGGGGTCATAGGCTTCGAGTTGTTCCGGCGACATGTAGGCCAGGCTGCCCCCAAAATAAGCGGCTGGTGTTGTGCCCACGACATGTGAACTGAAACTGATATTGAAGTCAGCCAGTTTCGGAGTTCCTTCTGCAGTCAGGAGTACGTTGGCGGGTTTGATGTCCCGATGCAATACTCCCTTTTGATGTGCATAGTCCAACGCACGCGCCAGCCGGATGCCTAACCAGCAAATCGTTTCCGGCCAGGAGAGTGAGTTCAGCGTCTGGCAGGTCACAGATTCAACAGGCCGGGATTCGCCCCGTAAATCCAGAGACTCATTGATGGCAGTGAGCAGGACGTTTCCCGTTCTTTCGGCGGGCGCTGTTTTGCGGATCATCTCCGCCACCGATTGCAGAGTGCCACCGGGAAGATACTGCATATACAGCAGGCGGATCTTTTTGTCAGGCATCACACGCTGGTCAAACACACGCACGATATTATCGTGATCTAATTGCGCCAGTGTCTGTGGTTCGTTACTTGAATCCGCAGAAATTTTTAATGCAACCAGTCGTTGCATGGAATTCTGGCGCGCCTGATAAACCTTGGCGAACGCGCCTGTGCCTAATAATGTGAGTAAATCAAAATCATCGACAGTCTGTCCCGGTTGAAAGCTGTCAAATATCGGCGGCAGGGAATGTGTGACCATTTTTGTGGTCAGATAATCATGCTGCAAATCAAAAAGCTGTTTCAGTTGCGGGCCGGCGGTGGGGAAATAACTGAGATATTCAGCGGGGTCCGCGTCAAAACCGTTTTGGCGGCGAAGATGAAATTCTTCGTAGAGCAGATCGACGGGGATGCTGTCTTTCAGAATCGCGGGAAATTCTTGGAAGTATTCGTGAATCCGTTTGGGGAAATTAAATTGCTGCCAGCGAAATTCCAGATCAATTTTAATCAGTTCAACTAAGAGAAAGTGTGGGGACTGTTCCTGGTTTTGCAGATAAGCTTTTAAATCAGGGGGACTCTGTCGCGTTTCCCAGTCGTTGATAAACTTTTGCATCACATCTGTCAGTGCAGCCAACTCACTTTGACTGACTGATGTATCCAGTTGTTGCAAGGGTTCAGGCAACTGTTTGCTCCTGGTATGCTGAATGATAATTCTACGGGAACGATTGTGAAAATTCAGTAGCTGGTTCGTGCCCTCAATGGTATAAAGGGGCAAAACATTCAATGGCGAAAGCTGCCTCATGGTAACCGATGAGGAACAGAGTGAAAAGCAGAATCCGCCCGACTTAATACACTCAGAGCAGGAAGTATGAAGTTTTCATGACAACGGATATCGAAGTTCTTATCAGGCAGATCAAACAAGGCAGCGAGCCGGCTTTGCTGGAATTTATGGAAGCCCACCGTGCTCCCCTGCTGGCTTTTATTAGTAAGAACATGAGTGATGGCTTGAAAGGCAAGGTAGAGGCTGCAGATATTCTGCAGGAAGTCTCGCTGAATGCGGTCGAGTCGTTCAGAACGATGGATTATGAACAGAAAACACCTTTTAACTGGCTCTGTCATCTGGCTGAGCGGCGCATTATCGATAACCATCGAAAATATTTTCAGGTACAAAAGCGCGCAGCCGGGCGGGAAGTCAATCAGAGGCCGGCCGTCGATGGCGCGGGGCAGGGTTTTATGGATCTGCTGGTTGCCAGTATTACCAGCCCGAGCCAGGCGTTCTCGCGCGGTGCGAAAGAAATGAAATTACTTGTGGCGCTGGAAAGCTTACCGGCGGAGAATCGGGAAGCCATTCGCCTGAAATATGTGGAAGGCATTCCCACGAAAGAAATTGCTGAGCAATTGAATAAATCGGATGTTGCCGTTCGCGTGATGATCAGTCGCTCGATGGTAAAACTTCAGGAGATTCTGAAAAACGAAGACGAATTCAAAAGCATGCTGGGAAAATGATTATTCTTCTTCGGCTTCTTCATTATCATGATTGGGATCTAACTCGTTATTGATCAAGTCGATCATTTGTCGAAGTCGTCCCAAACTTTTTCGATTGAACAGCATAGAGATGCGGGGCAAATTGACCAGGTGGTCATCATCTTTTTCCAGTTCGTGTGCTTTGACTTTTGTGATGATGCCTGATTCGAGGATATCCCGGAATTCATTATTCAACTGTTCCACAAACTCATCACTTGGTTCAACATGCAACCGTAGAACCAGGCGGCCTTTCACATACCGCATGCTGTTGTAGACGCTATAAAAGCCAATGACTTCGTCCACGGCATCTTCGATACTATCCGTGACGAAAAACAGGGATAAATCTTCCTCTGAAATCAATTCCTGTTTTAAAAGATTCTTTTTCAGAAATGCTTCCCAGTCTTTCCAGTATGAATTGCCGGGCGCGTCGAGCAGCACAATCGGCATCGGGTCGCGTTTTCCTGTCTGAACTAACGTCAGTATTTCGAACGCTTCGTCTAATGTTCCAAAACCGCCTGCACAGCAGACAATCGCGTGAACCTCTTTCACGAACAGCAGTTTGCGTGTGAAGAAATAGTTTAAGTTGACGAGTTTTTCGTCTTTATGAATGACATAATTGGGTTCCTGCTCAAAGGGGAGTACAATGTTGACCCCCATAGACATATCGGTGCCTGCACCCACATGAGCGGCTTCCATTATTCCAGGCCCGGCACCGGTCAGGATCATCCATTTTTCTTCGGCCATGCGCCGACCAAACTGAAGTGCCTGCTGATAAGCCGGGTCGTCAGGTAGAGTTCTGGCAGAACCAAAAACGGTCACTTTGCGCTGTTTGCGGTAGGGGGTGAAGATCTTAAATGCGTATCTGAGTTCTTTCAGCGCACGATCAAGAATTTTGAGGTCGCCGCGTGTCGCATTATCCTGCTTCAGCTTGTCTGCCGTATCTTTGATACTGGCGACGATTGATTCGAGCGGATAAAGTTCCGTGCTGTGTTCTGTCGGTAATACGTCAGATTCAGAAACCCGGGGACGCGTTTTTCGATGTTTCCTCGACATGAACTATTAATCCTTTAACACAACTGGTCGAGCTGCCTGTCAGAGATCTTAATTTGATTTACCCCATCAGGGCATCCAGAGCTTCATCTCTGGTGTCATAAATTGCCCACAGCGTGTCCAGAGCCGTGATTCTCAATAATTCATTTGCCATTTTACTGGCCCCGCACAGGACTAATTCACCACCTCTGCTCCTGACATGTTTATGGCAGCGTAATAAGAGCGCTAAAAATACGGAACCGAAATAGCTGACGTCGCTCAGATCAAAGACCACCATCGGAATTTCGACTTCCTGCAAAGGAGCCATCACGATGTCGGCGGCCTGTTCAATCAGATCCCAACTCATAGACTCGACATTACTTGCTGGAATGATTACGACAGTATTTCCATGCCATTCCAATTGAAAGTCATCGTGATAGTTAGCCATAAGGTAGTTCCGCAGTAATTTAATCTTTGGAGGCAGAAAGGTTGTGCTTGAGACCCATGATACTGTGAACCCGGAATCGAGAACAGCCTTCAAGTGCATCAAAAACAAGAATTCATACTTAACGGCCTGTAAACAGCCGGGAAGCCGGTCCCGAGTGTTGAGTTTGCCACCAATTCATCCAGATGTTAGCCTGTTCCGAATAATTTAGCTCGGGGGTCAGATTTGCCGGTTTCTCTGAAGCGGGGACCAGTTTTTCCAGACTACTCAGAATTTCTTTGAGGGTGGAAGTATTGCGTTCCGTCCAGGCTGACTGGATCAGCGGTTCTATAAAACGTGTTTTACCAGAGTTTCCCATTTCTCGTACGGCATCGAGGCGGGTTGAATTGAGCTTGTCATTTGAGAGCCGCACCATTTCCTGCATGCCTTCTACGTCATCCAGTCGCGACAGGGCGATGACCGTTTCAAAGCGAATGCGCGGACTCGAGTGTGTCAGCAATGAACGCAGCGAAGGTCCGGGGCTCTTGTCCGGGCTGGAATTAAACACGCCGGTAATGGCGAGCGGATTATGGCAATGGCCAATCGCATTGATGGCAGCGAGTTGCACTGAGTCGTTCTTGTCAGCCAGGAGAGGCAGCAACCATGTCGCATATTGTGGCAATCCATGTCTACCCAGGTATTCACAGCCCAGGATTCTGATATCAGGCCAGTTATGATTGATCGCCAAAAGGGCAACTTGTGCTGTTTCCTCATAGTTGTCTTTTTCGATTGCTGACATGACGATACGCCAGACCAGACGATCCTGCTCGTGCATCATCAACTTTCCAAGACGTTTTACGATAATCGGGTTTAACGACACCTTTTGCGAGCTGTTTAAAAGTTGTTGTGCCGCCTTGCGACGATCGGAGATGTGAGTGCTCGTGAGCAGATTCAGAGCAGTATAATCAGCGGCCAGTCCCGGGAGCAGTCTGGTATAAATTTCATCCGGTATCTCGATAGAAGTTTCCAGAATCAATTTCTCCAGCACGCTGATTTCTTCGGGAGAAATATTTGACAATTCCTCGTAAGCCTGGAGGTACGCTGCTGAATCACGCTGCTGACTGATCAGATCATGAAAGTAAGCCTGAATTTCTGCAATCCGGCTGTCGTCAATTTCACTGGATGACTGCAAACCTTGTTTCATCAATTGATCCCATAAGCCAGCGGGAAACTGTTCCGTTCGAACCAGTTCTCTGACAGCGGCGATTCGTTCTGATTTGGGGGCTTCGATGGAAATGGAACCTCCCGCGCCGGTGCGGTGGATCAGCTGCATGGTACTTTTTCGCCGTGTCTTAAAAACGCCTTCCTGAATTCCTTCCAGAAGAAGTGGAATGGCAAGATCATCGGACCAGTCAGAGATAGTTTCAATCACCGCAAGTTGAACTTCCGAGCTGCGATCATTGATTAAGGATCGCAGTAAGAGAGCCGCTTCCGGAGACTCTGTCCGTCCTAATCCTGCTGCTACTGTGCGGCGGACTGATGAAGCCGGATCATCTTTTAGCGGCGCCAGATAATGTGCCCCCCAGGGAATCAGGCCCAACACTGCTGCCATCCGGGAGGTTTCCTGAGGCCGTTCAGTCTGTTCCTGAAGCAGTGCTAATGCCTGTTCGGTTCCCAGAATTCCTAAATGTTCAATCGCTTTGTTCTGAACCAGGAGATCAGCATCTCGTAGCTGAGAGGTCAGGATTGCTTCCGCATCGGGATGACGAACCAAGGCGGCCCAGTAACCAAAATTCCAGCGCATCACGGCGTCTGAATCCCAGCGTATCTGCATGATATTTTCCGGCCATGGCGAGGAGTCGTATTCCCGAGGTTGATCCTGATTTGGTGTTGTATGTGAGATTTGATTCTGTTCGGCATAAAACCAGAGCCCGTGAATGATACAGGCATCCATGGCGGCCCAGCGCAGGGTTTTGGGAGGAAGTGCTGTATTATCGCTGACATCCAGAGATTGATCCAATGAGGGAATCTCAGTTGGAGGAAGGAAGCGGGCCAGGCCGCGATAGAGTTCGCCGCGTTGTTCAATTGAGATGTCAGGGCGATGCAGCAATTGGGTCAGCTTGTTTTTTGTCTCGAAGGGAACGGCATCCGCGTGCGAGAGAACCAGGCAGATACCGTTAATAGCGGCATGTTTCATCGACTGAGAAATGGGAATCAGAACAGACTTGGGTTGCTTTTCGTCTGTTTGCCGACCTGGGAGAGGAATATGACGATTCTTGGTTGCAGGAACTTTATCAGGTGCCGAGGGATCATACGTGAGATCCTCGAAAACAACTTTTTCGAGTAGAGGAAGTGTCTCCAGCGCGGTCGCGGGATCAAGGGTTGCCCAGAGGATGGCAGCATTCCAGCCTGCAAGAGAATTCCGTTCCGTAAGCTGTTTTAAGGCCGCCATTTTTCCCGAAGGTAAAGCGGATCCGGTTTTTGATTTTGAATCCTGAAAACCGGTTCTCACAAAAAAGTCCTGCAACGTGTTAAACGACCAGCTTTCGTGCTGACTCTCTTCTATTTCGCTGGGCGGATCTACTTTTGGTTCTGATTCCGGTTCGGGGCTTTCGTTTTCAGTGGAAGCGACTGGTGTCTTTTCCACTGCTTTGAGTGGCGCCGCTTCTGATGTTTTTGTGTCGGTTGGTTCCGCCAGTAATTTTTTCTCTTTCAATGAACCGAAAACCCAGCGATGTACGTCCATCGAAGAAGTGAGGTCGTTCTGTGTGCTGTTCTGAAGTGTGTTCCATTCCTGAAACGCAGTCCAGTTGTGGTTTCGGACCCATAAATCCTGAGAAAGATAAACGTGGAGCCCCACCAGTTCCTGCGGAATGGGTTTGGACACTTTTTCTTTCAGTGTCATCGTCAATGGAGTCTGACGCACATCCTGGAGCAGATTCTTCTGGCAGCCGAGGGAAATCGCGCAGCACAGAACGAGACCAGCCCAACACGTAGAACGAAAAAGACGTTTTAATGTTGCCGGTGGTTCAGACAAACCAGATCCGCAATGAGAGACAGAACGCATGGGAAAATAGATGTGATCGAGTGAAAGAAATGGCAGGAGAGAAAGAGAGAATTGAGAGGCGGACTTTAACAGATAACGGTTTCAGACAGAAGGGCATTTTGAGACATACGAAAGGATCAATGCAGGACTCGCAAATGCCACTTTTCATCTGATAAAATCAGTACATTTCCCAGTTTATGTGATTTGACACCGCTTCTGAGGGAGTAGGTATACATGCGGTGTTTTGGCAAGGCGAACTCATTCGAATGACTTGAAGTCTGGTAAATCGTCTGTCATGCTCATGTCCTATTCTGCTCAAGTTTCCAAAAACAACATTTCTCATACAGGGAGTACAAAACAGATGTTGCGAAAAATCATGCCGGGATCACTGGTCCTGCTCGTTCTAATTTGCCTTTCGACCGTTCAGGCAGAAGTAAAGGCTCAATCGGGAAAGCAGGCAGCGGCCGAACTCAACACCACGATCCCGGTCAAAATGAATTATCTGGTATATTTACCGGAAGATTATGAGCAAAAAGAAAAGTGGCCATTGATGCTGTTTTTACATGGTGCTGGCGAAAGAGGAGAGGATCTGGATCTGGTGACCGTGCATGGTCCGCCTAAGCTGGTCAAAAATGGTAAGCAATTCCCCTTTATTGTCGTCTCGCCACAATGTCCCCCGGATCAACTCTGGCAGCCGGTTGAGTTAACCGCGTTGTTGAACGAAGTCGAAAAGAAATACCGGGTCGATCAAGATCGTATTTATGTTTCCGGCTTGAGCATGGGCGGTTTTGGGACCTGGTCACTGGCCGCTTATACCCCGTACCGGTTTGCCGCATTGGTCCCCATCTGTGGTGGCGGAGAAAAATTCTGGGTGAAAAAAGTCAAGCATGTTCCGATTTGGGTATTTCACGGAGGAAAAGACACCGCCGTACCTCTTGAACGTTCGCAGACACTGGTTGATGAGCTGAAAAAAGCAAACGCGGATATCAGTTTCACGGTTTACCCGGATGCCGGTCATGATTCGTGGACCGAAACCTATGATAATCCGAAGTTGTATGAATGGCTTTTACAGCAGAAAAAGAAACCAGAGTCAGAAGTCAAAGCTGCCGAAGAAAAAGAGGAACAGGCCCGGAAAGCGAAACGGGCGGCTGCCAAAAATAAAAAATAACACCTCGGAGGAATTACTGGACCAGACCTTTGGTTAATTCCATGAATGCTGTTTCCAGGTTGGTTTCTTCTTCGCGGAATAAAGAAAGCTTGAACCCGTCGCTGATTAACAGCGTGGGAATAAAGGTGTAATCTTTCACTTCATTCTGCAGAGTGACCAGCATGACATTCTTCTGGATGTCAATTTTTGAGACCAGCTCATGAGATTCAAGCAGGGCTGCGGCTTTTTCTGTATTCTCGTTCACTGCAATGTGTAACAGAATCCGCTGCCTTGCTTTTTGCATGACTTCGTCTACCTTACCGTCGACGATTAGATTGCCTTTTTCGATCATCCCGACACGCGTGCAGACGTCTGCCAGCTCAGGCAGGATATGGCTGGAGACAATGACCGTTTTCTTCAGTTCACCCAGGCGTTTCAACAGGTTTCGAATTTCAATTCGCGCACGCGGGTCCAGACCGCTTGCCGGTTCATCCAGCAGGAGTACCTGCGGTTCATGCAGCAGAACACGCGCCAGCCCGATACGTTGGGTTTGACCGCGGGAAAGCTGGTTGACCATGGCGTCCCGTTTGAAACTCATATCAACCAGTTCCAGTTTCTCTTCACAGATTTTGCGGCGTTTCGGGCCTTTAATTCGATAGGCGGATGCAAAAAATTCAAGATACTCCAGTACGGTCATGTCATCATACACACCGAAAAAGTCGGGCATGAAGCCGACAAGTCGTCTGATTTCTTCCGGATGGGTATAGATCGAAAGTCCACAAACGTATGCTTCCCCATAATCAGGACTGAGGAGTGTGGCGAGCATTCGCATCGTGGTTGTTTTACCGGAACCGTTGGGACCAATAAAACCAAAGACATCGCCTTCTCCCAGGCTCAGGTTGATGTTATTCACGGCGATCAGGTCGCCATAACGTTTGGTTAAATTGCGTGTTTCAATCACTCGTTATCGCTCCCGGAAGGTGAATCCTTCTGATCTGTCGGCTGTTTGTCTTTGTCTTCGTCTTTCAACGAAGGTAATTCATATTGGATGTCTGTAGACTTTTTGACGGGGATCACAACTCTGATAAAGGTGCTCTGCTGGTCCTGATCCAGTTTTTGTTCATCCAGCAGAACCTGGCTGAGGGGACTGTCCAGTCTGGCGAATAAAACGGCTCTGCCCAGGCGTAACTGTTCGGACAGATCCAGTTGTTCTGAGGAAATATTGGAAAGTCCGGTGTAGCCAAATCCGCCTGACATTTCATGGTACGTCAGTATTTTCAGAATGTCGTAGACGTCTTCGGAGAAGGGGTTGTAATCGGTCTGCACAGTAATCACGGTCGCGTTATTCTGCCCTTTTTGTTCGATTCGACGAGAGACGGCGCGGGTCAGGTAGCCTTTTATGTTACGCGATTCTATTCGGGGGCCATTGATATCCCAGGCTTGAGTTGCGGGAATAAAAGAACCTTCGAGATGTTCCGGGTTGACAATCGGCAGATAGATACGATTGCCATATGCCAGCACCCACTCTTTCAGGGGACCGGAAAAATGCTGAGTCAGATTGCCCGAGAGCTGACCTAAACTATTACCGGTCAGGTTGGATATAACCAGTTCCGGTTGTTGTTGCGTCCATTCTGCTCTAAGGCTTTTGGTACCCCATTTGAGAATCGGCAGATTCCTGATCGACTTTGACTGATCGGAAAACTGGTAAGCAGGCCCCGTCAATGTTCCTTCAGCAGAGCGATACATGCCCGCGAACGTCGTTTCCGGTAAACCGTTCCAGCAGATCTGTGTCGGAAAGTATTCACCTGAATTCTCTTTTCCCGGACTTGTCGCTTGAACATCAACCTGATAACGGCGGGTTTCCGGACTGTAGAGATTCAGATAAAAACGCCCTCGAAGCTGACCTTCCGAGGCGTCGTAGTCAACGAGATTCAGTTGTGTTGCCTGAAACCGATTGCCATTATCCGTCAGTGCTGTTGTGACTCCCCAGACTGCAGCGAGCGAGACCATGACCGGGAAGGTGATCCAGGTGAAATGCGGCTTTTTCAAAATGCGATGCACCAGAAAATAATCGAGCGGGCCAATCAACAGCAGATAAAAAAGAATCAGGCCCATGACCCACCAGTGGGAAGGACGCTGCACATCCGGAAAATTCTGTTGCGAATGAAATACCTGAGTCTCAAGTTCCGAAATACCGGTCTGAGAAATCCGTTTTCCGAGGACGGAATTCTGCTGCTGCGTGGCAAAAGACTGTTTGGTTCTGGTTGCCAGTTTGGGGCAGAGATTTTTTAAACCGTCCCAGTTGACAAGGGGGCTGGCTTTTAAATCCAATGCCAGAAACGTGACGATCCCCAGCCCGAAAGGCACCCGGACCAGCAGTGGCCCATCCAGAGAAGATGCCAGCACTTCTCCCGCAGGGATTTCAATGCGGGAAGCAGTGGCTACACCCCGGATGCGTGATCGTACCGAAGCAAATAATTCAAGGCTGCTTAATTCGCGTACTTGAGTTTTGCCGAGAATCTTGATCGGCACCCATGGGGAAAATTGGCTCTGCTGATAGGCTTCAATGCCTTCACCCACGCAGACAACAAGATGGCCTCCATTCGCCACCCAGTCTCGAATGGCCAGGTTTTTTTGAGTGTGGACGGGGTATTCTGAATCGACGATCAATGTATCAAGAGAGTCATAGCCATAAGCGGTCTCAGGCAGGAGCGACTGGTCTGAGATGGCTGTTGTGAACTGGTTAAGATTATCGTCGATCGCTTTGGGGGAAGATGGTGAGACAGGATCAAATCCCGGGATGGTCCCGATGGTGGCCCAGAGTTCGACTGCCTGTTTTAAGCCGATTCCCGTGAACCGATTACGTGCTGATTGGGGGGAATAGGAAATCTCCTGCAGGACGGATTGCGTTTGTGCATCACGCAACCTGATTTTTAAAGGGCTGTCGAGAAGACCCGCTTTAAATTGTGAATTAAGTTGATAGGTTCCCGGCTGAGGGAATCGATAAACGTCAGAAGGAACTTCGGTCGGATTGCCATCGGGAGAGAGTGAAACAACAGAAAGCTGAAGTTCAACTGACTCATTGGTAGTCAGTGCAACAGTCACCGGAACCCAGCGTCCCACTTTATAGAGACCGTTAAAGCCCACATTAATTTGTTTGATTTCAAAAGGTTTTACGGCTTCTTCTGCTGCAAAGGAGAACTGGTTGGCGTAGAGCACAATCAGCAGCAATGTGAAGAGTCTGTTGAACCGGGGCAAGCGAGATGATTTCATGCGTTTATTTTCTGATTCCCTCAGCATTGCATCCGAAATCAGTTTCGGTAGTGATAATGTGCGTTATTTCGAAATGGGTTCGAATTGCAGTAAATGAATAAATACAGAGATATCTTGGTATTATGTCCTGTGACGGGGCAAGGCTCAATGCTTTGCCCTTCCAAATCAAGGGTTTCCGCGGATTAACATATTCTTAACTCATTCTGAGTGCGTTAGATCAGTAAGCAGATTACCAAATTTCACCAGCGCAATTTCCGGTATCGTGTGGGGACCTATAAATTCGGAAAAGTCGACTTCAAACTTATTTTGTTCAAACATCTCTTTTAACCAGATAGCTCCATCAAAGGGGAGCAGGGGGTCCTGTCTGCCATGACTTTGTAAAACAGGAAACTTATCCGATTTTTCTGCGAGAGATGTCCATCTTTGTTCACATAATAATGTGCCGGACCAGATGACCAGGGCGGCCGGTGGTTCCGGGAGGTTCAAGGCGACTTCGATGGATATCATCGATCCCTGTGAAAATCCTGCCAGCACAAATTGCGCGAGGGGTAAGCCGGATTCCTTTTGCAGTTCGGCAATAAATTCCTGTAACTGTTGTGCAGCTTCCAGTAATCCATCCGGAGTCTTGTTTCTCTGATCGCGAATTGTTCCCGACTCAATCGCGGCATTTAATTCCGCTACATCCAGCATCCACCAGGCGCGTCCACCGGGGATGCCCAGATCGATTAAGGAAATCGGAGCTGCGGGAAAAACAAAGCGGACCTGATTGGATAATTCAGGGTTTTTTCTCAGTATTTCAGGTCCGAATGGGACCAGGTCATCACCCGGCGCTCCAAAGCCATGGCAGATAACGGCAATGGTTTTCGGAGCCTGGCCTGTCGGTAATTCATCATAAATCTGGCAACTGAGAGGACCGATTGTTCTGGTAGTGAGTGGCATGGGATTCTGAATCTTCCGAAGTATCTGTGGAGACTGCATTTAAAACTGATTTGCTCTTTACAGGCTTATTGTGTCGTTGCAGTCCCAATTTGGCAATCGAGACGCCTGTGATCCAAGTCAAGTTTCTCTGTTCCAGGCAGTCAAATTGATACGACTGTCATCGAAACCGCATCAGATCCAAGACAGGCGTTTGGCTTTTCGGGGTCTATCAACAGTATGTTATTGCCAATAAGTGATTTGAAACAGTCCGTTTATCAACAGGCATTCGTTTCTGTACCAATTGAGGAACGTTTTTTGCCTCAATCTGAGGTGTTCTGAATTCAGGAGTCGATCATGGGAAATCAAAAGAGATTCCAGTCTGTCTATAAAGAAGGGAGAATCACGATGTTTCAACGAAACCTTTTCCGGGGGATCTTTGCCACGCTTTTGATTTCTGTCATCCTGCAAGGGGGCTGGCTCTATGCTCAGGGAGAGGAACTGGCATTGATTGGGGGTAAGCTCAACCGTGATTCTTTTACGCTGTGCCGAGAGATTCGTTCGGAATTTAAAGGAATCAGAGGTCAGCGAAGCCTGTTTACCAAAGCATACGAAATCCATGAAATGGCAGACAATATCCATCACATGCTTGTTTTGAAAGCGCCGGTGAGAGGCATGGATCAGGCGTTGAATGATTTAAGTCTGTTAGTGGATGATCTGGATGATACGATCAAGGCTTCAAGTTTACCTGTACTCCGAGATCCCGTTACCATTCCAACGGGGCCAAACGGATCTATTTTCTATGGTGGAAATGGATATCCACAGCCGCGTTTTCAATACAATGGTTTTCCATATCGAATGGTTCCAGAACGGAGTACGTGTGAATTATGCCAGATACTCCAGGAGATGAAATCATCCATCAGTCAGTTACAGAGGTACTATGCACCGCAGCCTCGCGTAGCGCCGGGGAGAAATTATTTTCCGGTACCCGGCGCTGCTGCGCCCTCTGAATCAGACAGGAGCCCTCTGCGACAGCCGTCACGTTTACCTGAACCGCAACAGGAAGAGAACGATTCCCGCTGGAAACCTTCTCGCGGGTCTACTCCTGTTTTTCCCTCGGCACCGCCGGCATATCAACCAGTCCCGTCACAGCAGGGCCCGCAACTACTGCCGCCGTTACCCTCAACGAGCTGAGATCATGCTGGTAACAGTGTCGGGTATGAGTAGTTCACTCTTTCATTGTTGGCATTCTTCAACACTTGTATTTTTCCAGATGATGCATCACTATATTTTCAGGAACGAGCGTGGAATGTGTGTGTAATATTTAACTGGAAGGATGTGTTCAATGGACTTTGATGCTGGCGAAGTGACCGCTTACCTGCATCAGCATATTCCAGTGACACGGGCCATGCAGATTAATGTTTTGCCGGAAGCAAAAAAGAGTCTCAGGCTCAGCGCCAGATTATCTCCCAATCTGAATCATCAGGAGACCGCTTTTGGGGGGAGCATTGCCAGTTTAGGCATTCTGGCAGGCTGGACCTTGATCCATCTTCGGCTGCGCGACGACAGGCTTCGCTATAAAATTGTCATTCAGAAAAGCGAGATAGAATTTCTGCATCCGATTGAGGATGATTTCGAAGCGGAGTGCCCCATACCAGATGAATGTATCTGGGAGCAGTTTCATGCAGGTCTGCAACGGAAAGGCCGCGCACGGATTGCGCTTGAAGCATCAGTCACTGTGAACCGGCAGATTGCAGCAGTGATTAGAGGCACATTTGTGGCAAAACTGTTGCCATCATCCTGAATGGATGTATTAAGTTTCATCGGGTTTGTTCTGAGGAACCGCGTCTGCAGGATCCAAATTCAGAATCGTTTCTGCGAGTGCTTTGTTTCCGGAATAAATGTGAACATCTCTTTGGGGAAACGCGATTTCAATATTTGCTTTGTTGAATTGTTCATGAATTGAGGTGTGTAGTTCGTGAATGACCTGTAGTCGAGTTTCCAGACTGGGCAGATAGGCCCGCAGAGTCAGGTTCAATGTACTGTCGCCGAAGGATTCGAAAGTGATACTGGGGGGCGGATCTGCCAGTACCAGCGTATTCTCGGTCAGAATTTTCAAGGCAATCGCAGAGGCACGCGTTGTATCTGTACCGTAGGCCACGCCGACGGAAATCGAAATACGGTTGACAGAGTCGGTCAAAGTCCAGTTGAGTAATTTACCGGTAATAAATTCCCGATTCGGAACGATATATTCTTTCCTGTCCCAGTTCGTAATTGTCGTGGCGCGCATCCGAATACGGGAGACGACGCCGGTGATTTCATCGACGGTGATGATGTCTCCCACGCGGATCGGCCGTTCGATGAGCAGGATCAGGCCGGAAACGAAATTGGCAAAAATTTCCTGCAGTCCAAAGGCCAGTCCGAATGTCAAAGCCGTCGCCAGCCATTGTAATTTCGACCAGCCTAAACCGATTGTGTTAAACACGACAAAAATGCCGATTAACGCGACGAAATAACGGGCCAGACTTGTAATCGCATATTTTACAGGTGTATCTAAAGGAAGTCGTTGCAGTACGAGGAACTCCAGCAGCCCTGGAATGTTTTTGGTGGCGATGAAGGCAAAGATCGCAAAAATGAAAGCGAGTCCTAAATCAAAATAGGTCACAGGCTCCAGCTTATCCGTGAGTTTATAGGAAATGTGACCGTCTGGATTTTCGGTCTCTTCCAGAGATTGGATTGATGTGGACCAGAGACTGTTCTCGTAGGTGTCGAGTCGGTTAAATGCCGGAAGCGTATCCCCCCAGATCCATAACAAACCCATCAGCAGAATAACGCTCATCGTGGCATTGATCAGTTTTTTAATCTGCGCCGAGATTTTGGTGAGATCGGCGGGGGTTTCCTCTTCTGTTGTAATGCCTGCAAAGGATGTTTCTGTGCTCGACTCCTGTAAATCTTTTCGGATGGCCTGTAACCGTTCCTGATTCTGCTTATAGCTGAGTTGTCGATGATGAATCAGAATCCAGCGTAATAACAGAGCTCTGAAAATAATCACGCACAGGAACAGCCAGAGCGTCAGGAAAGTCAGATGAAACAGGCTCATCGCCGTAAAATAGAATCCGATGAGTGATAACAGAATCAGCGAACAGGGAATGAACAGGGTTAAAAAATAAACGATGAATTTAAAACGGTCATACCAGACTTCCTGATTGTAATTCAAAATCGACTGAAAGAGCCCGGAACGGGGATGAAAGACCCGCCGGGCGAAGATGGTGTAGACCAGCAGTAGCGCGATAAAAAACAGTCGTTCGAGCAAATCCTGATTGCGATCAGTCTCTTTGCCATGCAGCAGAAGAGTCACAAACAATAGCGGAATCGAGAAGGGGATCACCCAGCGAATATTTCTACGCACGTAGGAAACAGTTTGTTTATACCAGCCGAAGTGGGATTCACCGAGACCCAAAGGCCGGCATATTTGCCGGATCAGTTCCCAGAAAAATAACAGCCAGGCAACCTGACGCAGACTGTAGTCAACTGCTTTGACGAAATCGGGTACTTGTGGATGGCTGCCGATTCTCCAGGCCAGAAACCAGATCATGCCCGGCCAGACAATCGCAATAAACAGTGTGAGAAAGGCAACTCGTGCTGTAATCCCGAATTTACGATAACTGTTTCTGGTGATTTCTTTGTTGATGATTCTCAGTTGCTGTCGCACATTGTAAGCCAGATATAACAGACTCAGGAAACAAAAGAACGCGGTCACGTAAATGATCTGGTTGTTAGAGATATCCTTTTGAACTGTTTTTAATAATTCTTTCCAGTGGGTCGGAGAAAACAGCCAGCGTAATGAATGAGACGTCAGTTTGAGTTCTGTCACTGAAAGCGGCGAAGAACTTTTGATCCAGAAAATGCGTTCCTGAATGTAATCGGAATATTCTTCGGTTTGTCTTACCAGTGCCCGTTCGGCGACATCCAGATTGAGTAACTTATCGAAGTAGTTTCTGTTACTGCGGATCAGCGTGTCTAAATATTCTTTTTGCTTCGACAGTGTTTCTTCGACAATATTTTCCAGATCGGTTTCTTCTTCCGCAGTCAAGTCACGCTTGCTGCTTTTCAGGATTTCAGCGGTTTTCGCCTCAGCTGTCGGAAAGTCTGCCCATTCGTCGTCCAGTTCAAATGTTTTTAAATGGACTTCATCGATCAGTTTACTCCGACTTTCGATATTTTTTTCATGGGTTTCAACATTGGGGAGCATTGACTGTTGATTTCTGAGCAGCAGTCCGATCGGACCTGTTAAACCAACGGACTCTTCTTTCTGTTTTGTCTGATCGAATTGTTTTTTGAGATCTTCCAGGATTTTATTCGTTTGTGAAGATTTCTGATCTACCGATTCGATTTTTTGGTTAAGCTTCTGGATTTCTTCTGCATAGGCCTGGTTCTTTTCCGCCAGGGGTTGCAGGAGGGGATTGGTGGCAAAAACTTTTTCGCGTGCTTCCTGAACACGCATCTGGGATTCCACTTTTCGTCGTTTCGAGATTTGCTCTTTTAACGCGTCGACGGTTTCTTTTGACCTTTTGGCAATCAGTTTTAAATAATCCTGATAGATCCGCGGAAATCCAATCGCTTCTTCGGCATCGTAGGATGTCAGTTCGTTTTTTAAGGCGGGCTTTTCTGCCTTGAGAAGATTCAGGCGCGTAGTGAGTTCCAGTTTTCTGGCATCGGCGACAGGCGCTGGTTCCTCTGCAGGCGCAGGAACTTTTAATTGTTTTTCGATCTCGTTTGATCTTTCATCAATTTCGCTCACACGCATCAATGCCTCTTTCTGGCGGTTGGCGCGGCGGGCTATTTCTGCATCCCAGTTGGCAAGATCCTGCTTGTTTTTTTCAAATTCTGGCTCCGCCTTGACAAGATCCTGCTCCAGTTGAGGAAGATTTTGTTTGTGTGTGAAAGAGGGAACAGGTTGTCTGTTCAAAGCTTCGATTTCGGCTTTGATTTTGTTGAGCCGCTGCATTGCATCTTGAGTTTTAGTTGCGTAAACGAGCTCTGAATCCTGGAAATAGGCTGTTTTCTTCAGGTTTTCCAGCGCCTGATTATAAAAATCGATGGCCTTTTTCTGATTCTCCTCAGCCAGTTCCTTGATTTCTTTGACTTGTTCGATTCGTTTCTGAATCGTCTCCGCGGTAATGGATGGCAGCTGGGGCGTGGCGGGAGCGGCAGGTTGCGCGGAGGTTTGTAACGGAGTTTGTAATGGGGAAGGAGCCTGAGCTTGTACCTCCCAGCGCGCAAGCAAGACGAGAGTCAGGATGATTACGGGATAAATCGCACTCTTGAAGAATCGAAGACAAAACGTCATACGGAAAAGATTTTCATTAATAATAAATGCTGATTTGTTAAAATAGGGGGTGTTCGAAGCCCCTGCGTGCGCCAGTTTAGTTCGTTCAGCCGTATTTCAGCAAGGTGATTCATGGTTTCGTCTGAAAAATGCGTGTTCTTTGCCCTGGCGTTACGCGACATGCCTTTCAGTATCTCGGCTGGTGTCAGCTTTATCGCGTTGTTGGGAGTGGCCGTGTTGAACGGTCTGGTCTGGGTCAGGGCGGCGGAGAATTTGCGAATCAAAGGTCGAGTCCCGTTCAAGATGCCCCCTTTCAGGCTGCGATGGCGCGGTTACTTCCGGTGCTCATGACCGCGATAGTTGCCTGCCCTGGATTTCTGACGATGACGCTCTCGCAAAGAGACGGAGCTGAGATCCAGCGGCCGCTGGCCAGTGTTGTGACTGCTGGGCTGATTACTTCTACACTCATAACATCATTTAACATCATTAGTGGTTCCCGCTATTTTTCCCTGGTTTGCACCCCGTTTAACTGATTCAAAATCTGAAAAATAATACTTTTCAGATGAGCGTACCGCTGTGTCCCGCTTCTTAAAGCTTTGTTCAATGTTCAGCACGTTTCCCCAGAAAGCGTGGCTATCAGAGGGTAGTGTACCCATTTCTGAAACAAACAGGCAGACTCAAACTCTCACATGAATCAGTGATCTTTCTAACACGTTTTGTGGAGATGAGGGGCGTGAATGTACATGTTTAAGGGAGGGTTTAGACTGTAATTGGGGGCTTGATTTGAGGGAATCGTCGCTAAATCACTGTCGGGTATAAAAAATAACCTACGTTTCAGAAGGACTTTATATCCCTTTTGGTTTAGAGCGAGCATCATGAAACCACCCCCCGCGACTCAGAAAATATATTCAGATTCTGCAAATGCGCACAATGTAGTTGCATTCAAATGGCCTTTGATTCCATTGGTTGGCATCAGCATCGTGATGGCATTAGGTAGCGTTGTTCTGATCTACGAACTGAAAAAGGTGACACTCACACGACAGATGTTTCAGGGAGACGTGGTGCGTCAGTCGCTGGCCGGGCAAGTCGCCGTCGATGTGCTGCAATGCCGTCGATATGAAAAAGACATGTTCCTGAATCTGAAGGAACCGGAAAAGTACGCCTCGTCTCTCGCGAAGTGGCGAACTGCCTGGAACAAGCTTTCCATTGACACCGATTTTCTCAAGTATCAACTAGAAGATCAGCAAGAGTTGAATTTGCAGAGGTTGCTGAATGATTCGGTGAAACAATATCGAACGCATTTCATGTCTGTTTCGGAAAAAATCGAAAGTGGGCAAATCAACAGTCCTGCGCAAGCCAATCTGGCAATGGCGCCGTTCAAAGCGGATATGCAGGACTTAGCAATGCTTTCAGACAGACTTGCTGTCGAAAGTGCACAGCGTGTCGTGCAAAATGGCAGAGAGTTGTTTTGGCGCGGTCGGCTGAGTGTACTTGTTTTGCTTTTTCTCACCATCGCGCCGGGCGTGATTCTCCTGCTGCTATTCCGGAACTACAACCAGAAACTGACGCGCGCCAACAAAAAACTGCGGTTATATAATGACGAACTGCAGCAGAGCGAAGAGCAGGAAAGACAGTCTCGGAATCAGGCAATGCAGTCCAAACAAGAGATTGAACAGGCACTGGAGAAAATCGATTTGCAGAAAAATGAATTAGAAAAAAGTGAGCAGCAGTTTCTAACGCTGGTTAACAATATTCCCGGGGTGACGTTTCGTTCTCACGTGGATGAACGCCGTACATTAGAATTCATCAGCGTGACGATTGAAGACCTCATCGGATACCCGGCTGCTGAATTACTTCACAATGAAGTGCGATCATTTGCCAGTATTATTCATCCGGATGACATTTCCAATGTGAACGCGACCATTCGGGGGGCAGCAGAATCTCCACAGTCGTTCCAGATCGGATACCGTGTCGTGCGATCCGATGGACAAATCAGATTTGTCTGGGAACAGGGACAGGTTTCCTCTGATACCAGTCATGGCTTGATGGTTGATGGTGTGATTTTCGATGTGACTGAACGCAAAAAAGCCGAGATCGAATTACGGAAAAGCAAAGAAGTCTTTGAACGAGCCTCACTGCTGGATAAGCTGACGGGGCTGCCCAATCGGGCGTTGTTCCATGATCGTTTGAATCAGGTGGTACAGAAATCTGATCGATCAGCAAAATCAAATTATGCTGTCATCTTTCTCGACTTTGACCGTTTCAAAATGGTGAATGACAGTCTCGGACACGATGTAGGCGACATGCTGCTCGTCGAAATTGCCACACGGTTGCGTAATCAGCTGCGTTGTACCGATTCCGTAAGTCGACAGGTAACGGGGCACACTGCAGGCAGACTGGGAGGCGACGAATTTATCATTCTTCTGGATGGGATCAGAAATCCCCGCGAGGTAGTGACCGTTGCAGAACGGTTGCTGGTTGATTTTGCCTGTCCCTACAATCTGAAGAATCATGAAGTGTACTCCACAGCCAGTATGGGGATTGTGATTGGCAATAAGCATTATAAACGGGCGGAGGATGTGATCCGTGACGCTGATACTGCCATGTATGAAGCGAAGCGCACCGGAAAAAGTCGCTACGTGATTTTCGATGACTCCATGCGCAAACGCGTGATGCGTGAAATGATGCTGGAAAATGATCTCAGAAAAGCGATCGATCAAAATCAACTGGTGCTGCACTATCAGCCAATCGTATCACTCGAAAGCGGCGCTGTTTGCAGTGTGGAAGCCTTGTTGCGCTGGTATCATCCCACTGAAGGGCTCATCAGTCCTGCAGAGTTTATCCCCATCGCGGAAGATTCACAACAGATTATTGAGATTGGAGAATGGGTCTTACGGGAAGGCTGCAGGCAGTATGCGGAATGGTTAAAGCGTCTGGAATTCAGAACGCCATCCATGATCAGTATTAATCTTTCACGCAAACAGTTTGCCTGCCCGCATCTGGTTCAAACAGTCCGGTGCACACTTGAAGAATTTCAGGTCGATCCCAAACATATTCAACTGGAAGTGACTGAAGACGCGTTTGCCTCCGATATCAAACAGGCAATTCAGGCGATGCAAGAAATCAAAGACATCGGAGTCAAACTGGCCATTGATGATTTTGGAATTGGATGCTCCTCTTTTGCTTCTTTGAACCAGTTCCCCGTGGATACGCTGAAAATTGATCGTTCATTGATCGCAGAGGTACAACGTACCAAAGGCATGGCGGCGATGATCAATTCACTGGTCGTACTTTCAGAAAATCTGGGAATGATGCTGATTCCGGAAGGGATCGAAGAACAGAATCAGGTGACTGAGCTCAAAAAACTGGGATGTCATTTCGGCCAGGGTTATTTCTTCGCGCGACCCATGCCCGCAGACAGACTGGAAGAGTTTTTGCTGGAGCAACCCGTCGCCTGCTTCAATGCCCTTCCGCAAATGGTGTAGTGAATCGCTGGTGCCGTTCCCGATTTATTGTCTTGTCGAAGCTCAAAATGTTTCTCTGATACAGAGATTATTCAGATGGGAGTATGTTCGACTGCAGGCGTTCTGCGAAAGTGGATTGAGAGATGGTAGAGAGATATTGCTCAACGGTTTGCGCTTTTGTGATCATTTTGACCAGATCGATCACATTATCAACTTCGAATTTTTCAAGAATGGCCTTTCTGCGCATCACAACCGTTCTTGCAGACACGTCAAGCAGATGGTTGATGCTTTTGTTTGACTTACCCTTCAATAAGAGTTGCATGACTTCAATTTCGCCATTAGTAAGTTTGTTTAATTTTGATTGAAAATCGAGCAGCCAGCGCAAGGCGATGCGACGTTCTGAATCGAGAATAATTCCCGTAATGGTCGTGTCCCACAATTGCTGATCTGAAAACGGTTTTTCCAGAACCGTCAACGCGCCTGCCGACATCGCAGAAACGGTGTTTGTGACGTCAGCATATGCGGACACCATGATTAGTGGTATTTCATAACCGGAAGTTTTCATTTTTTTCAGCATTTCGATGCCGTTACATCCCACCATTCGTAAATCAGCGAGTACGCAACCACATATACTATTCTCTGTCTGAGCAATAAAATCTTCCGCTGAGAAAAATGGTTTTGAAAGAAACCCCATATCGTCAATCAACCCTGAGATTGATTCGCATACCGATTCATCATCGTCAACGATGTAAATTATTGGTTCATAATCCTCAGGTAAATCTAAGTGTTTACTCATCTCATCGATTCTCTATCTGCATCTGTTTCTGTTCTGGTCGCTTATCTCGTTGATATCTGACTCAGAACGATTACCAAATCGTCGGCGGGCGGTGAATCTTTGAAACACAGCTTGTGCCGAGAAAAATGGTGACTCGGAATTATGTAAACTACATGAATTGATCTCCTATGACGAATGATTGCCCGATTCAATCTGATTACCGAGAGGAAAACGTAGCGCCAGATCTGGAGAGGAGCAATTTACTGAGTACGCGATAGAGATTTGCCAGCGGAAGATGAGACGACGTGTAGAATCGCTTCGCAGATGTCAGATCTTCAAGGGACAGAGGACTCAGTAGATCTTGCATTTCTGCGAAAGGTTTACGAGTGTATTCGGATAGTTCAGTCTGAATTGGCCGGAGTCTATGCTTGAGCAGTGTTGGCTCGTCGATTGCGTTCAACTCATTTTCAGGGAATCCACACATTTCAGATCTTTCACAGTTCATCCTGCTTTTACATACCACTGTCAATTTTATCATACACGTGAAATTTGAACAGATGTTATGAGGCGGAACGGGACAAAACATTGTCTGGTAACAGGCGAAAGGTTAGCTTTTGCCGGATTTATCGCTTGTATCATCAAATAGTTGTTAGCAAAGTTTTTTATCCAAGAAATTTCTAAGGAAAAATCTCTATCCGGTAGAGATATATAACAGTGGTGCGATGATCATGTTCGGGAGCCACTTCATTTGAAACAGAATTAAAATCGTGATTGCTGTTATTCCAGTTGCGCTAATGCTTCATCACGTTCGTCACGCGTGATTTCCAGATCAAATGAAAGATATTTTGCATCCAGGCGAAGTTGTGCCAGGGAGTCTGACAGCAAATTTACGATTTCAGTACGACGCTTGGAATACGAAATGATTTTATAATAATACTTCAGGAGTTCGTTCTTATCCGAGTGTTCCAACGTCCTGAGTTTTCTTCCAAGGGCAGTAAGGTCGTCCGGCAGGTCGTTGAAATCAGTCTGATTAAAACGTGATGTTTTTTGGCTCATGATACTTTTTCTCCTCTTTCACGATTATTTCCTGACAGACAAAGCTGGCAAGTAGAAAATCGTTTGAATTATTCTGTTTCCAGCTCAAGTTCTGGGAAACTTATGCCAGACTTGTTTTCTGGACTTGGTGCAGGACACTCCGGAACATTTCCGGATTTAGCAGTTTCCGACTCAGGAAAAGAACCCGGTGGTGCTCTGTTGCTTTGATTGTGTTTGAACCCAGTCGCAGCACTCCTCAAGAGTACCTGTAAACCTGGGTTTGTTATCCACGTAAACACTCCAGAGCTCATTGCGTACGATAGAGATCTTTTCGGACAGTTTTTCGATGATGAATTGTTGCATGATACACTCCTTGAAATGGACTTAAGGCTCGTAAAGCAAATTCTGAAGGGGAGAAGAATTCATCTGACGCAAAATTAAGTCTAGGTCTCCGTGAGAGTGCTTCAGTGAGTATGAAGTGCAAAATATAACGTGTCTGTTTCACTTCAAATTAGTGAAATTATCTCTTTGTGTGAGATCAGATCTTTAAAATGCACTTAGAGGCAATCTGAGGCACAAAAGAGAATTTCTTCAATAATGGAGTGCATTTTGATTTGATCCTTCTTGAGTTCAATCCCGGTGATACACGGAAACCGAGCCCTGATTCGACCGGTAAGGAGTTCTAAAACAGGATTTCGTAATTAAATGCGGGATCTGAACGACTTTTAATTTGACTCCTTTGATGTCTCGTGTTACTCTGGTGTAACGCGTTATGTATATGGGACGTTGTCATCGCTGGAGAGCCTTTGATGAAAGTTGCCACGACGAGTGTGCCTGCGCTGGAGCGGGGGTTGGATGTGCTGGAGATGTTGAGCCAGGTCCCGGAGGGGCTGGGGATCAGCGAGCTGGCAGCACGGCTGTCGCTGAATAAGAATTCGGTCTTTCGAATTACCCACACACTCACCGATCGCAATTATCTGGAACGTGACCCGCTGACCAAGCGGTTTCGACTCTCCACCAAGTTTCTGACGTTAGGGCTGCCGCAGGTGGGCGATGTGAGCCTGGTTGAAGAAGCACTGCCACTTCTGAGGGAACTGCGCGATGCGACCCGTGAAACCGTCCAGCTTGGCATTCGCGTCGGCGATGAAGGTGTCATCATTGAACAGGCGGGTGGTTTGCATCCACTCAGAATTGCCGTCGATGTAGGACTCCGCTTTCCGATGCATAATAACGCGCCGGGTAAAGTCCTGCTGGCATTTCAGAATTTGCGGGACGTCAAAGCCACCATCGATCGCATTGCGTTAACCGCGGATACTCCGCGCACGATTACTGAGCCTGGCGAATTAATGGCAGAATGTGAGCGGATTCGCAGCCGGGGATACGCAACCGATTTTGCGGAAGCCGATGAAGGCATCCACTGTGTCGCGGCACCCATTCTGGGCCCTAATGAGAATTTACTCGCTGTCGTCTGGGTTTCGGCTCCGTCAAAGCGCATGCCTAAGAGTCTGTTTGCCAGTGTCGGGAAACAGGTCCTGCAGTGTGCAGACGAAATTGCCGGGAGTCTCTGCCGATGAAACAGACGCAAGTGTGGCGAATTCTATTGGGATGGCTGTTACTGACCGGCCCTGTATTCGCCGACGAAAATACATTTTTTCTTGAATCCGTCGAGCCGATTCTGAAGCAATATTGTTACGAATGCCATTCCCATACCGCCGGTGTGATGGAAGGCGAACTGACGTTGGACTGGCGCAGCGGCTGGAAAACCGGCGGCAGTCGCGGTACGGCGATTGTGCCGGGCGATCCCGAAAAGAGTCTGCTGATAACAGCGGTGCGGCACAGCGATCCTGATTTGCAGATGCCCGAGAAAAAACTCTCCGATCAGCAGATTTCGATTCTCACACAATGGGTCAAAAATGGTGCACATGATCCTCGCAGCACCAAACCGGCAACTGAAGCGACCGTGGACACCAACTGGTGGTCGTTAAAACCGCTGCCGGGTCCTGCTGTTCCAGGCGATGGTTCAGGAAATTCCATTGATGCCTTCATTCACGCGCGCCTGCAGCAGGCAGGTCTGACTGCATCGCCGGAAGCAGATCGTCGCACATTAATTCGTCGGCTGACATTTGATTTGCACGGATTGCAACCAACGGTTGAGGAGACGGGAGCATTCATCGCGGACACGAGTCCCACTGCTTATGAAAGTCTTGTAGAGCGCCTGCTGGCCTCGCCGCGATATGGAGAACGCTGGGCCCGGCACTGGCTTGATACCGTACATTATGCTGACTCACACGGGTTCGAGCACGACGAGTATCGACCGCACGCGTGGCGCTACCGCGATTATGTCATTGAACGATTCAACCGTGATACGCCGTGGCCGCAATTCATCAGGGAACAACTGGCGGCCGATTATTTCTTTCCCAAATCGAGCGAGCTGACCGTCGCACTGGGTTTTCTCGGGGCGGGACCTTACGACCGGAGCGCCGCCGCCACGGCTCCCATGTCGTTTGAATATCTTGACCGGGATGATCTGGTGACGCAGACCATGGGAGCCTTCGCCAGCACGACCGCGAACTGTGCCCGTTGTCATACGCATAAGTTCGATCCGATTACACAAGCCGATTACTTCGCATTGCAGGCAGTGTTCGCCGGCATCGGCAAAGGGGATCTTTCGTTTGACATGGATCAGGCGGTGGCGACTCAGCGCGATCACTGGAAGACCCTCAAGACCGCAGCCCAGCAAAAGCACTCCCAGATCCTGCTGACGCCAGAAAATCGGAAGCTGGTTGCCGAATGGGAACAGTCCCGCGTTGCAAAACCGCATTGGCTGCCTTTACAGGCGGATGTATTCCTGTCAATGAATGGAGCAACTCTGAAACGTCAGCCCGATGGCTCGATTCTCTCCACAGAATCACTTCCTGAACAGGAAACGACCGTGGTCACCGCGGGGACTTCACTCTCTACCGTCACGGCACTACGCCTGGATCTGCTGACCGATGCTTCACTGCCGCATCAGGGGGCAGGGCGGGCGCACAACGGCAATCTGCATCTGACGGAGTTTGAATTGCGCGTTTTTACCCCCGAAGCAGCAGAAGGACGCGTCATCCCGATTCGTCAGGCAACCGCCGACTTCAATCAGGAAGGTTGGACCATACAGCATGCGATTGACGGGGATCTCAAAACCGCCTGGGGCATTCACCCTGAAGCCGGCGTCGGACACCATGCCGTCTTCGAACTGGAAACTCCGCTGGCCATTGCCCCCGGGATGCGGCTGGTGGTTACGCTCAAACAACTGCATGGAGAATCGCATATCATAGGCCGTTTCAAGCTGTCTGTGACAGATGCGCCGAAGTTGAATGCGATTGCACTGCCTGCAGAAGCAGAAACGGCGCTTGAGATTCCTGCGGGGAAGCGAACCCCCGAACAACAGACACAACTCGCTGCCACCGTTCTGCAATATCATGCGGAACAGGAATTACAGAAACTGCCTCCCTGCGTTCAGGTTTATGCAGCCGGAGCAGAAGCGACAAACGAGCGGGGGATGATAAAATATGCCGCGCCGCGGGAAATTCGGCTTTTAGTGCGCGGGGACCTTGCTAAACCGCGTGACATTGTGGGCCCCGGTGCGTTGACGGCGCTGGCTCCGTTGCCGGCCCGTTTTGAATTGCCCGAGTCGCATCCGGAATCAGCACGCCGGGCAGCACTTGCAGACTGGCTGGCGGATCCGCAAAATCCTCTCACCTGGCGGAGTATTGCGAATCGCGTGTGGCAGTATCATTTTGGCAAAGGGCTCTGCGACACACCTAATGATTTCGGGCGCATGGGAGGCACGCCGTCCCATCCTGAATTACTCGACTGGCTCGCCTGTGAACTGCGTGACAATAATGGCTCGTTGAAGCATCTGCATCGCCTGATCTGTAACAGTAAAACGTATCGGCAGTCGTCTGCCAATCAGCCTCAGTTGATCAAACTCGATCCGGAAAATCGTCTGCTGGCTCGTATGTCACGACAGCGGATTGATGCTGACAGCTTCCGCGATTCCGTTTTGCTGGCCAGTGGTCAACTTGATTTCACAGCGGGCGGACCCGGAGTCCAGCATTTCACAACGAGCCCCGGTGCGCAGGTGACGCCGGTCCTGCACTACGATCAGTTTAATCTGGACAGCCCCGGCGCACACAGACGCAGCATCTATCGTGTCGTCTGGCGGGGAATGCCTGATCCACTCATGGATGCACTGGATTTTCCTGACCTCGGGTTACTGGCGCCGACGCGTGGCTTTTCTGCTTCGCCTTTGCAATCGCTGGTGTTGTTTAATAACCGGTTTGTCCTGCATCATGCTCAAAAAATGGCAGCGCGGGCAAAAGCAACTGAAGCGAAGTTGCCCGATCAGATCAAACGTATTGTGTTATGGACCTGGTTGCGGGAGCCGACACCAGTTGAGCAGGAGAAAATGACACAGCTGGCGGGCGAACATGGCCTGGAAACCGTATGTCGGCTGGTCCTGAACAGCAATGAGTTTCTTTTTGTTGAATAGCGGCGAGGGTACAGATGTTGAACCTACCAATTTCACGACGCGAGCTTCTGACGCACGCGGGCGGCAGCTTCGGGGCAGCGGTACTTGCCTGCTGGTTGGGGCGTGAGTCAAACGCGGCTCCCGCGACCGGTCTGAACGGAGGGCTGCACCATCGAGCCAAAGCGAATCGCGTCATCCAGTTGTTTATGAACGGCGGCGCAAGCCCGATGGACACGTTCGACTATAAGCCGGAACTGGAACGGCTGCATGGCCAGATGCTGGGACCCAAAGAAAAACCGGAAGGTTTCACAGCCGCAGCCGGTGCAGTGATGAAAAGTCCTTTTGAATTTGCCCAGCATGGTGAAACCGGTCGCTGGGTCAGTACGGTGTTTCCACATCAGGCGAAGATTGTGGACGAACTGGCGTTCCTGATGGCGATGACGACCAAAACCAACGTGCATGGTCCCGCCAGTTACATGATGAACACCGGATTTATGCTGCCCGGGTTTCCCTGTATGGGCTCCTGGATCTCTTATGCGCTAGGCAATCTTGCGGATAATCTGCCGACTTTTGTTGTACTGCCGGATACACGCGGTCTTCCCTATAATCAGAATGGAAACTTCAGTTGCGGATTCCTGCCGGCAAAACATCAGGGAACTCTAGTCAACGCGGCCAGCAAAACGCCGATTCCCGATCTGTTTGCCGATCCCCGGTATGCGTTTGCCAGAGATAAAGCCGACAAAGACACGTTTGCCCTGCTGCAACAGTTCAATCGACAACATGCGGCACCGCGGCCCGATGACTCGCGTCTCGAAGCACGGATCGCCGCCGGTGAACTGGCCGCAAAAATGCAATTGAGTGCGCCCGAAGCCTTTGATCTCTCGCGTGAGTCGAAAGAAACCCACGCCGCTTATGGACTGGATCAGAAAGTGACGGAAGATTTTGGCCGGCGCGCATTACTGGCGCGACGTCTGCTGGAACGGGGGACGCGTTTCGTGCAAGTCTGGAGCGGCCCACAAGGTGCAGTCAACAACTGGGACAATCACGGCAATATTCAAAACGAACTACCGCCGATTGCGACAAGCGTCGATCAACCGATCGCGGCGCTGTTTCGAGATTTGAAATCACGTGGCCTGCTCGACGACACACTCGTTGTCTGGACGACCGAATTCGGCCGGACACCATTCGCGCAGGGAAGTCTGGGCCGCGATCATAACCGCGGCACCTTTGTCACCTGGCTGGCGGGAGCAGGAGTCAAGGCGGGCGCCAGTTACGGGAAAAGTGATGATCTTGGATACCAGACCGCAGAAGGCAAAACCTATTGCTATGATCTGCACGCGACCATTTTACATCTGCTGGGCATTGACCATGAACGTCTGACTTATCGCACGGCAGGCATTGATCGTCGCCTCACCGACGTGCACGGTCATGTGGTGCATGAGATTCTTGCCTGACACGATTTATGCTGGTTTAAGCCTTCAGCCCCGTCAATGTTCCCGTGCTGGAGCCAAAGCGGTCCGCTTCGATACCCAGTCGCTGCAGCATGCTGACATACAGGTTGCAGAGCGGCGCATTGCTTTCGCGATTGAAGGCCAGATGCTGACCGTGCCGGAAACCGCCGCCAGCCAGGAGAATAGGCAGGTTGGTGTTGTCGTGCGTATTCGCGTCGCCCATATTGCTGCCATACAGAACCATCGTGCTGTCCAGCAGACGGCTCGATTCGTCGGGAACGTTTGATAGAATTTGTAATGACTGCCGTAACAGCGACATTTGTCGGCGGTCTGCTTTTTCCAGTTGCGCCAGATGGTCGGCCCGCATGCCGTGATGACTGAGCGAATGGTAGCCGGTCGAACTTTTTTCTTTGTCCTGTAATTGAAAGACGGGCGTTGCAAACGCATCTACCATCAGTGTGACAATCCGGGTGGAATCCGATTGCAGCGCCAGTGTGGCCATGGTGAGCATCTGCTCGAACTTCTCGAACAGCAGCGCGCGGTCTACGATATCTTGCGGAATTTCGCGGTCCGTTTTCGGTTTCGGGCTCTGTTCCCACTCGCCGGCGGTTACCAGTCGCTGTTCGAGTTCACGTATCGATGTAAAATACTGGTCCAGACGAGCCCGATCATTGCGTCCCAGGTTTCGGTTGAGTTGTTGAGTCGATTCCGCAACGGCGTCCAGAATACTGCCGCGCCGCTTGAGCTGATGCAGTCGCTGTTCGATTCGGGATTCGCTGCCCTGGATGAAAAGTTTTTTAAAGATACTGGCCGGACTGTCTTCGGTCGGCAGAAGGATACCGTCTCTGGTCCAGGACAGGCTGCGGTTTGCCTTATCGATATTGACGCCGAAATTGAGCGTGCCGAAACGGGTTTGCCGGCCGAGTTGTTCAGCGGCGAACTGATCCAGTGAAATCGTATTGCGGAAGCCACTGCTTGTGGGATGTCTGGCTCCGGTCAGAAAACAGTTTTCGGTGGAGTGCCCCCCTTCGCAGGAGGGGTGAGAAAGTCCGCTGAAGACTGTGAAATCGTGAGAAAACTCTTTCAGTTCCTGCAGGTAGGGGGAGAGTTGATATTTGGCTCCCGCCGTCTGGGGAAAAAAGGGTTTCGGCAGAATGCCCAGGTTATTGGAAATGAGCAGCATCCGCCGCGGCGGGTGTTTGTCGCTCGATGCGGCGTTCGACTTCAGAGTCATGCACTCCAGCAGCGGCAGGGCGAGTGTGACTCCCGCACCACGCAGGAAACGGCGGCGGGAAAGTGTTTTTGTCGATTGTGGCAGATTACAGTTTGAAGTCATGAAAATCTCATTGCTGTCGTAATGGAATCTCTGGTTTCCGTTTTATTTTATCTGTTCAGAATTTGGGACCGTTGCGTGTAACTGTTCGGTGCCGAGGAATATCCGGCATTGAATCAAAGCGTGAATCAGGTCACGCGTTCGATATCCATCCTTGCTGCATTGATCCAGAATGGTTTCAATCACCGGTCGATCGGAAAATCTGACTGGTGTGCCTGTGGCGTAAACCGTCATCTGCTGCAGCAGATTGCGGGCAAGCTGCCTGGATTCTGATGTGAGAATGGTTTTCAATTCCTGAATGTTCTGAAATTTTCGACCATCTCGGAGCTGTGCACTCGCGTCAACGGCGCCGGCGACACGGTACGTAAAACCGTGACCAGCGCGATCAATGCCAGTCACTTTCTCACCACTGCCAAGGCTGCGATAGCGGTTACGCCATGCGCCCATGATATCAAAATTTTCCAGCGCGAAGCCCACCGGATCGAACCGGGCGTGACACGCGGCGCAGACCGGATCTTTCGTGTGCCGGGACAAGAGTTCCCTGATGGTTGTCGCACCGCGGATGTCGGGTTCCACTGCGGGAATCGAAGGAGGGGGTGGCGGCGGGGGATTCCCCATGATGCGTTCCATGATCCAGGCACCGCGTATTACCGGCGAGGTCGTCGAGCCGTTGGCGGTGACTTTCATCATTGCCGCCTGTGTGAGTAAACCGCCGTAAGGGCTTGAGGCAGGCAGTTTGACACGCTGCAGGTTCGACCCGCTGACGGTTTTGAGATCGTAGTGTCGTGAGAGCCGGTCATTGATGAAAGCAAAGTCAGTATCGATCAGTGCCGTGACTGGTAGATTCTCATGAACCATGGCCGTGAAAAACGCACGCGTTTCCGCTTCCATTGATTCGATCAGGTAATCGTCAAAGCGATATTCGGGGTAAAGTCGCGCATCAGGTTCATCGCGGCGGACATCTTTCAACGAAAGCCAGTAGTCGGTGAAATCCGTTATGAAGTCCTCAAACGAATTCGCTTCGATCAGTCGCTCGGTTTCTTTCCGCAACGTGTTCGCGTCGAGTAATTCACTTTTCTCTGCATGCGACATCAGAATGGCATCGGGGCGTGTATTGCTCAGGAAATGAGACAGACGCGAAGCAACGGCATAATGCACAAAAGGCACAGCGGGTTGAGGTTCCGGCAGATACAGAAACTGACCGGAACACAGAAAGGCACTGTAACCGGTCAGCAGCGCCTCGGCCAGCGGTGTGCCGCTCTGAAGCTCATCGAGTACGAGTCGCTCATAAATCTTGATTACATCAGCGGGCGTCGGTTGTCGCTGGGCCTGCTGAATAAATCGGTGCAGGAGCCGGACTGCGTCCTGTTCCGGATGATCAGAGACAAGCTCGACAGCCAGGCTGCCTTTGGTTGCGGGACGTATGGCGA
>CAXBFD010000016.1:0-80855 GCA_963974925.1 uncultured bacterium
TCCGAGACCGCCATCCGAGTGGGGTACAGGCCGGAGAACATGATGATTCGTTTTTTACCGTTCGCATCAATGACCCGATGCAGGGTTGGTACTTCTCTGGAGGTCAGCCAGGATTCGGGAGTCGGCAGACGGTCGGTCCACGTCTTGCCGGCATCGGTGGAACGCTTATAAACAATGCCCCCTTTTCCGTGTCCTTTGGGATAAACGCAGAGGATGGTTTTGTTGTCTTCCAGCAGGACGGTCGTGGGATGCCCGAGGTACTGGCCTTCTTCCCGATCGACCACTGTCTGGCGATGCGCCTGTTCGTTAAGGTCGATGTAAGGAATGGAAAAACCGGGCTGTTGCGGTTTCGCTGTTGCAGTTGCGGGTTCAGCAGCAAGAGAGGTCTTCAGGCTAAAGCAGATCAAAGCGGAGAAAATCAGAATTCGACTCGTATGGGCGGGCGCTTTCAGTAACATGACAACTCCTCACTTCAGGGAACGCAGTTGTAGCTCAGGGCTGGAATCAGAGTGATTCCGTTTTCGACTGGTGGTTATTCAGACTAACGAGGAAGGCAAGCTCATTCAATCTCCGCTCACAGAATATGTCCGGGGCGTACTGCAAAAAGCCGTTTCCGGTGAGGCAATGCTGCTCCGGCATGGAACCATGCTGATGAACGTGCCGATTCGTTGAATGATTTCGCTTGGATACCGCCGGAAATAACAAAAAACTGGGAAATAAAGCGTATCAGGGAGCCTTTTTTAAATATTATATTGTCATTCCCGGTTTTACCCGATAGGATATAAGTGATACTTGATGTATCTAAAGCTGGTACAACAAGATACAGAACAATAAACCTCAGCCTGCGCGGCTTATTCCCACCTGACTTTTACCATCGTAGAACATGACTATGAAAACTTTGCAAAAAGTGACAAGCGTCATCGTAATCACGAGCCTGATCGGTTTGCTGATACCTGAGCTTTCTGCAGCGGAACCGCAGCCGAATCAGCAGGGGCTTGATTTCTTTGAAAAGAAGATTCGTCCTGTATTGATTCAGCATTGTTATGAATGCCACTCCGCAGACACGAAAAATCTCAAAGGGAGCCTACTGCTCGATTCAAAACAGGGAACGTTAACGGGAGGCGATTCGGGAACGTCACTGGTGCCTGGGAAACCGGAAGAAAGTCTGCTGCTGGAAACATTGCGTTACGGGGAAGAGAGTTATCAGATGCCTCCCAAGGGGAAGCTTCCCGACGAGGTGATTGCGAATTTTGAAAAGTGGATCGCGATGGGGGCCCCTGATCCCCGCGAGACAAAAACAGTGAGCAAAACGAAAACCGAAATTGATTTTGGGAAGGCACGCGAGTTCTGGTCTTTTCAGCCGCCTCAGAGTTACCCTGCACCGCAGGTGAAACGACAGGACTGGCCGGTGAACAAAATTGATTACTTCATTCTGGCATCACAGGAAGGCCGCGGATTTACCCCCGCTCCTCCTGCCGGGAAACAGACCCTGATCCGCCGCGTCTTTTTTGACCTGATTGGCCTGCCCCCGACTCCGCAGGAAGTTGAGCAGTTTGTGAAAGACACCTCGCCTGACGCGTACGCGCATCTGATAGATCGCCTGCTGCAGTCGCCGCATTATGGGGAACGCTGGGGCCGTCACTGGCTGGATGTGGCGCGGTATGCAGAAGACAATACAAACATGGGGCCGCATAACGGGCCGTTTCCGCACGCGTATCGTTATCGGGACTGGGTCATCAAAGCGTTGAATGATGATATGCCTTACGATGAATTTATCATTCGTCAACTGGCGACTGATTTTCTGCCGGAAACCGGCCCTGAAGATTATCCGGCTCTCGGTTATATGGGACTCGGGCCTTCGTATCACAAGGAAGTCGCGCTGTCTCAGGTGACGTTGGAAAATCGTTACGCCGACGACTGGGAAGACCGCGTTGACAGTTTGTGTCGTGGGCTGCTGGGACTGACGATGGCCTGTGCCCGCTGTCACGATCACAAATACGATCCGTTAACGGTCGAAGACTATTATGGCATTGCGGGCGTGTTTGCCTCAGTCCGGCAGACGACGCGGCCGATTATTTCCGATGCCGAAATCGCGAAAACTCAGCCTGCCCGCGACAAAGCTGCGGCGTTGGCAAAACAGAGTACAGATCTGACGGCCGCAATCAAAGAATTAACCAAGCGAAATACTGAGTTAAAAGAACTGATTAAACAGGCGGGCAAAACAGAGTTTCCGTTGATCGCGCCGCGGCCGGATCTGAAGAAACAGACTTCGATCAAATTTCCTCTCCCGCCGGAAGAACTTAAACAGAAGACGGCACTGATTGCTGAGCACAACAAAACGATTAAAGAGAACAAAGCAGAAATTGAGGAAATCAAAAAATCGACACCCGGTTTTGAGTTGCCGCTGGCCAATGCCTTGACGGAAGAGCAGATCCGGGTGGAAGAGATCACCGAGGATAAGATGAAGATCGTGTATTATCCGAACAAACCCCGAGATCTGAATGTGTTCATTCGCGGAAATGCCGGAAACCTGGGAAAAGTGGTTCCGCGTCGTTTTGTGAAAGTGATTTCCAGTGAGAAAATGGAACCGTTCAAAAATGGAAGTGGTCGCCTGGAGCTGGCCCGATCTATTGCCAGCCGTGAGAATCCTTTGACGGCACGGGTGATGGTGAATCGGGTCTGGCAGCATCATTTCGGTGAAGGTCTGGTCGATACGCCGAGTAACTATGGCAAAACCGGTTCCCTGCCCAGCCATCCGGAACTGCTGGATGATCTGGCGGTCTGGTTTATGGATCAGGGGTGGTCGATCAAAAAACTGCATCGGCTGATCATGCTGTCGGCGACGTATCAGCAGACGTCCAGCGTGGTGTTGTCGGAAGCGCAGAAGAAACTCGATCCTGATAATCGGCTGCTCTCCTATTTCAATCGCAAACGACTGGAAGCGGAAGTCTACCGTGATGCTTTGCTGGCTGCGGGGAAAAATCTGGATGCGACACAGGCCGGTCCTTCGGGTGACATTGATGATCCGACCTTTCATCGCCGGGGGATTTACGCCAATGTTTCTCGTCACAAATTGAGTACGTTCCTGCAGTCGTATGATTTTCCGGATCCCGCGATCCACGCCGCCCGCCGCTCGAAAACGACGACGCCTTTACAGCAGTTGTTTGTATTGAACTCACCCTTTGTGAGACAGCAGGCGCAGCAACTGGCGAAACGCTTAGAGGGGGAATCGTCCGAAAAACGGATTGATGGAGTTTACCGGACGTTATTTTCGCGTGAGCCGTCACCGCAGGAAATGCAGATTGGTCTGCGGTTTCTGGAACAGGGAGAGGGCGATTCTGCGAACGAATCGACTCCTGCTGTTGATCAGATTCCGACCTTTGCCGGGAAGCGGATGAAAGCGACGGTGCAAGATCTGGGCGATCAATATTCGGTGGAACTCTGGGTGAAAAACCAGATTCCGAATGACCAGCGCGTGATCACCGGTTATTTCTTCTCGCGCGGAAAAGACTCCGCCCCCAAGGCGGCCGGCGATCATCTGGGCATCTCCGGGAAATATAAACAGAATAAAGAGGGACGTCTCTTTTTCTTTAACGGGGATCAACGGCGGCAGTCGCTTTTCGGGAATACGGTGATTCAGCCGGGAACGTGGAATCATGTTGTTTTCATTCGAGACCAGCAGCAGATTCTGGTTTATCTGAACGGGAATACGACACCAGAGATTTCCGGTGAAGCGAAACCCGGATATGAAGCGGGGATTTCTGAAGTGATCATCGCAGGGCGGAATGATAATTTTTCGAATTTCGAAGGCCAGCTGGGGGCGGTGGCTCTGTTTAACCGCGTGCTGACTCCGACTGAAGTTCAGAAACATTTTCAGTCTGCCAAACCGAAAAAGGATCAGCTGGCTCATGCGGAATATGTGGCTTCGATTTTAGAGTCCGATCCCCTGTCCTGCTGGCCTTTACGGACTGACAATCCGAATCTTTCACAGGCGCTTGATATTACAGATAATAAAAATAATGGTGTTTATGAAGGTCGGCAAGAGACGGACCCCAAGAAGCTCACGCCGTGGCAGCGTTACTGCCAGGCTTTGTTATGCAGTAATGAAATGATGTTTGTTGACTAAACAGCGTTTAATAAATGAACCGGATTTTCATTCAACACTGAATAAAGAGACCCAGGAAATGATCAATACTAATCGACCGGATAATTTTACCCGCCGGGAAATTCTGCAGAAAGTCGGGGGCGGCTTTGGAATGATGAGTCTGGCCGGCATGCTGGCGGCTTCAGAGGCAGCCCCTAAAAACGTTCCGCAGCAGATGCCGCATTTTGCGCCCAAAGCAAAGCGGGTGATTTTTCTGTTCATGAGCGGCGGTCCTTCCCAGGTGGATACGTTTGACCCGAAACCTGCTTTAAAAAAATACGAAGGTCAGCGACCCAAGTCAGCTAATATCAGGACCGCATCGAAAACAACGGGGCTGCTCCCTTCTCCGGTTAAGTTTATCAACGCCGGGAAATCCGGGATTCCGGTTTCGGAGCATTTCAGCCACCTCGCGAAACATATCGACGATATGGCGATCATTCGTTCAATGCATACTGATTTTCCTAATCATGCGCCTGCATTGTGCATGATGAATCTGGGAACGCTGACCCCCACGCGGCCCAGTATGGGTTCATGGCTGACTTATGGTCTGGGAACAGAGAATCAGAATCTGCCCGGTTTTCTGGCTTTGTGTCCGGGCAAGCCGGTGGTCGGTCCGAAATTATGGGGCAGCGCTTTCCTGCCGGGAAAACATCAGGCAACTCACATCAATAACAAGGATCTGACACCCGAGCAGATGATTCCCTATCTGAAAAACGAAATGTTATCTTCAGATGAACAGAAAAAACAGCTCGATCTGGTACAGGCGATCAATCAGCAGCATCTGGTTAACAGAGTAGGCGACAACGATCTGGAAACGCGGATTAAATCCATGGAACTGGCTTACCGGATGCAGTTCGCTGCGACGGACGCGTTTGATATCTCGCGTGAACCTGAGAAGCTGTCGGAAGCGTATGGCAAAAGCGAGTTTTCGAAGGCTTGTCTTCTGGCTCGTCGTTTGAGCGAACGCGGCGTCCGTTTCGTGCAGGTTTATTACGGAAACGGGCAGCCTTGGGATACTCACAGTAATCACGATAAGAGTAACGAACGCTTGTGCAAAGACGTCGATCAACCGATCGCGCAACTGTTGACTGATTTAAAACAGCGCGGACTGCTGGATGAGACGCTGGTTGTCTGGGGGGGCGAATTTGGTCGGACCCCCACCGCTCAAGGGGGCATTAATGGCCGCGATCATAATCCGTTCGGATTCTGCATGTGGCTGGCCGGAGGCGGTATCAAAGGGGGCACGATCCATGGTGCCTCGGATGAATTTGGTTTCCGTGCGATGCAGGACAAGGTTCACGTCCATGATCTACACGCCACAATTCTGCATCTGATGGGCATCAATCATGAACGGTTAACCTATCATTACTCAGGCCGCGACTTCCGTCTGACGGATGTGGCGGGGGAAGTTGTACAAAACATCATTGCCTGAGTGTCTAAGTCAGACAGCTTTTCCCGTTCAAGACAGGTTACGATTCTTTTTCAGAACTTCAGAGATACGCCTCTTTTATCTCCTCGTCATATAATATATAATATACACAAAGTGTTAGTGTAATTATTGTAAGCCTTTACAGGCCATTCGAGGAAATATCATGTCTACCACCAATCTACCGGGGTCGTTCACTTTGGTTCCCAGGGGGAATATCCGTGAGGTTGTTGTGCAACGGATTCTGGCCGCCGTGATACGGGGTGAATTTCCGATTGGTCATCGGATGGTGATTCAGAATCTGGCGGAGCAATTCGGTGTGAGTGCGACTCCTGTGCGGGAAGCACTTGTGGAACTGGCTTCGATCGGGATTGTTGAGAATCTTCCTAATCGCGGTGCGGTGATGCGTGAATTTGGAGTCGCGCAGATTCGTGAAATCTATCAGCTGCGCAGAATTCTGGAAGTGGAAGCGGTTCGTACGGCGTGTGGGAAAATTGAGCCTCGTCTGTTGTCTGAACTGGACCGTGAATTTGCCACGATCACGAAAGAGCCGCGCGATAAAAACTGGTCTCAAAAAGCAATGTCCCTCGATATCAGATTGCATAGTCTGATCGCCGAACATTGCGGCAGCGTTCGTCTGCAGGATGAGTTGCGTCGGTATAACACACTGGTTCAGTCGATCCGTGAAGTGGTTGATAATGAGAGCCAGGCTCAGGAAAAAGCGCTTTCGGACCATGCAGAAATCATCAGTGCATTACAGTCGAACGATTGTGACAAAGCGGCACAGGAGATGGAGCAACACATCCGTAACACGGCAAATCTGGTCGAGAAACTGATGCAGGAACGTCTGCATAAAAAATAAGTTGATTGTGTTGGATGACTTATTTCAAATCAAACTGGAATTGATTTTCCTGATTGGCGACGACTTTCGCTTCCAGTTTGGAAATACTCGCATCAGAGTACTGGCGGGGAATCATCTGTTTTAGTTCCGGCGGAGTTTGTTCCTGCGTCAGGACACCACCGGCGGACACGATTTGATCAGATTCTTTCACCTTGGCGTGATATTCCTCTTCCGTCATTTTCCCCGGCGGGACCATTTTCAAAACTGTAACCGTGTATGTTCCGGGGATCACCCCTGCTCTTTCAGTCCTCGCTCCGAAATATGATTTCAACTCGAAGTGACCCTTGTCATCGGTGGTGGCATTCGCTGTGGCAGAGCCGGGTTTCTCTGCAGGATTGGTGAAGATAATGGAAGCCCGTTTTAACGGTTCACCTTTAAAGAGCACGGTTCCTGATACTGGTACGGTTTCCGGAAGGTCCTCCACGGCGGTTGAGCAACCGGCAATCAAGGCCAGGAACAGGAGATAACATAATAAACGTGTTTGAAGTAACAGATTTGGGCAGAACATATTGAGGAACCTCTACAATTCCGAGCATTGAATTGTGAATTCTAATCTCTGAAAGAGGAATTCAGGGATCACGAAACGTTGGTGGGGAGCTGACTTCTGGATCGCATCGCATTTAACCATCGCGTCTCGCATTCTAATATACTCGGTCCAAACGGTCCTGGAGACGCTGCGGTAAACCTGGACACAGGCTAGAATTCGCCGATGGTCTCACTTCCCTGTTTTGTGCCAAGGGCTCCCCAGATACCATAGTTACTGGGCCCACTGGTAGCGGGTGCGACTCCGAGATTTCCTGTATCGATATTTTCACTGACAAAGCGAACGGCCCCGTCTGCCATCAGTACATGCGCGCCTCCTTCATGGTAACTGCTGGCGCTGGCAAGGGCCCAACTGTCGCCGTGTGTATTGGACATGCAGGAGGGACTGTTCGGGGGGAGAACCGTGCAGAATCCGGCAAAATGAGGTTGTCCATGTTGCCACATACCTCCCATGTGCCTGTCTGTCTGGACGCTCTGACCTGTATTGTAGAGGCCTCCACTGGCTTTTTCATAACAGGTGTTCGGAGCTGTTAAAACGGTACTTACACCGTTGGCAGCCAGCCCACGCACATCGCGGGCATTTCCTGAATAGATGCCTCGTTCTGCCAGCATGATGGTATTACTGCTTCCATCAACAATATCGCGGATCCGTGTACTGGATTGAAAACCAAACAGACCACGCGTGTTCCTGACTCCCCAGTTATCAATGGTGTCTCCCATACAGAAGACATAACTTTGCGGAACCGTCCAGCCAAAGCCGCGATAGTCGGCGGGATTGGGGTTCGAGGGACAGAGAATTAAAGAGAGCTTGGCTTTCCAGGGAGCATAGTCACTATCGTCTCTGGAAGAACCAAAGGCCGGGTAAGTTCCCAATGGTGAGGAGATCTGATTGAACAGAGGTGCCTGATCGAAGTAAGGTAACAGACCGACAAAACCACTGATCCGGCTTTCGTTACCGCTTCCAAAAGTACCTGTGCCGCAACCGTCTGTGATCGGGGCACCACCAAAGCAGCGACCGTTTGCGGTTCCCCCCATCATGTGGACGAAAGTTCGAAATGTGTCATGGTAGTTGTGTAACGCCAAACCGAGTTGTTTGAGATTGTTTTTGCAGGTTGAGCGTCGCGCTGCTTCTCTGGCCTGCTGCACGGCAGGTAATAGAAGGGCAATTAAAATCGCAATGATCGCGATGACGACCAGCAGCTCGATGAGTGTAAACGCTTTTCGTTCAGGATTCCGGGAGATCAGCATTGTCAGGCCCTTTTTATCAGATGAAGGAAAAAGAGAAAGATTCAAAAATAGAGGTATCGAATATAAAATCAATGATACGATATATTATATATGATATATATTGTTCAGTCTGGTCAATAGGAAATGTGCCCATTTCTGAAAGTTTTTGTGAATTCGACATCGATCGTGCGATGTGACTGCTATTCAGGATTCACTTTTAGCGGACCGCTCCCAATTTGTTTAAAGGGTGAACTTTTTATCTGGTGAGGGGGTCCTCACAGGTATCAGCGTCTCTTCGCTTGTATTTCGTAGTTAACGGGTGCCGGGGTCATGCAGTTTGATATTGAAATGCGTGACACACCGTTTTCTCAGGCATGTAAGGGGCATCCTGTATTCCGCTTCATTTGGTGCCGGTCGGGATCGGTAGCTGAGACGGTTTAGCGGCGATTTGTAGAATCGCAGACGAGGATTCGAGGACCTCCCGATCCATTAAAAAAACGCACTGTTTGTATGCTCTGTTGATCCGACGAACCGGATTCCGCCCTTTGACGGCGGAGAGGCAGGGTTCGGCTTCTGCGGCTTCCGCTTTTTGTTGAAATTCGATATGGTAATTACAGTGTAATGATTCTGTTTATGACACTGTGACTATGAAAGAGGTCGGTTCTAATCTCTCGGGCACCCTTTTTTGTTTAGAAGATCAGGATAAAATCATGGTATCATCCACGCTGGAGCGACCAACGTTGATACTGAATCGCAATTGGCAGCCCGTGGGTGTCACAAGGGTGGCACGCGCTGTTGTGAAAATCTGGAATGAGACTGCCCGAATTGTTGATCCGGCTGATTATCAAACGTATTCCTGGTCTGACTGGGCAAAATTCTGTCCGGAAGAAAATGAGTTATCCATTCAAAGCAGCCACGCCCGGTTTCGCGTTCCGGAAGTGATCACGCTGTTTAAGTACGACCGGGTGCCTCGCAATATTGTCACCTTCAGTCGGCGGAATGTTTTTAAACGCGATCACTTTACCTGTCAGTATTGTGGTTGTCAGCCGGGCAGCGAAGAACTGACGATTGATCATGTGATACCGCGTTCCCAGGGGGGCGAAACTTCGTGGGAAAATTGCGTGCTGGCCTGTGTTGAATGTAATTCGCACAAAGCGGCACGGACTCCGGGTCAAGCGAGAATGAAACTGCTGAAAGAAGCCGTTCGTCCGAAGTGGAAGCCATTTTATGCGTTGCAAAACGTCCAGGTTGACAGCTGGTCCCGCTTTATCAGTGAGACGTACTGGAATGTTGAACTGGAAACGTAAATGAAACAAGTGCTCCTGATTTTTTGACGGGAGCACTTGTGTTTTATTGCAGTTTCTCCAGAACCGGAATCGCTTCTTCCCGGCTGAGTGGTTTTTCCATCTGCTTTGACTGCACTTGCACCAGGACGCGCGCATCACCTTTATTTCGCGCAGACAGGGAGAGTTCAAAGTTCAATGCCTGTTTTGCCGCTAATTCCTGTGTTGATTCAAAAATGACAAACGCACCGGCCTGCTGATATCGGGCTGGTCCTTTTGCCGAAAGAAAGACCAGCTCTGGTGGGATTTTGACTCGAAATTCCACATTGTTGGCAGACGCACTTCCCTGATTGATCAACTGCACCTGCATTGTCATTTTATCGCCGACCTCAAGCGGTCCCTTTAATTCACTGGTCTCCATTTTGAGCAGAGCCTGACCAATGACTGTCGTTTCTGACTGCAGGTTTGCGGAATCTTTGGTGTTATTATCAGTGACAACCTGGACGGTGCTGATCATTTTTCCTATGTCAGTTGGCTCCAGTTCAATCGTCAGTACCTTCGAATCGCCGGCTGCCAACTCAGGAATATCCCATTGGACGACCTTGCGAACAGGATCAAACTGACCACTGGCTGAGGCGGTTACAAATTTCATGCCGGGAGGGATGGATTCGAAAACTGAAATCTTTTCAACCGCTTTTTCAGAGTTGTTTGTGATGACATTTTCATAGGTGCCGGAATGACCCAGGTATCTGTTTTTCGGGCCTTTACGGGTGAGTAAAAACTGCTCGCTATTGCCGATGACTTTGAGCGGAATTTCTGTAGCTACTTTCAGATTTCCATCTCCCATGACGCTGGAAATATTTTTTCCTGAACCAGGCTTAATCGCTTTCAGTTTCAGTTGAACTTCTTTTGTTGCGCCGGCCGGAATGATGCCTATTTCATACTCAAGGTCATCTCCACCGGGATGAGAAAATTGCGGCGGAATAATACTGCGAAGAAAGACATTTTTGGCGTCACCCGTCCCCGAATTGGTGATCGTATAATTGACGACCGTAAGTTCACCCGGTTTGACTGCCTCTGGTTGATCAGTTTTAATTGTCAATTGTGGTGATGTGATTTTCGTTTCGGAAGTCACTTCGGTCACAAAATTGACTGTCGCCACACTACCGATCTGGCCGGCTTCTTCAGGAATGACGCGAATCGATATTTTCTTTTCGACTCCGGGTCCCATGGCTCCCAGACGCCAGATGATGCGATCGTTAATTTGTTCTGCGCGGGGAATTGTTCCTGTCAGCTTGGCGCCTTGGGGAATACGGTCTTCGACGACCACTTCCTGAGCCGAAGTGGTGCCCGTGTTTTTAACCAGCACCTGATAAATGAAAGGCTGTCCCAGAACTGCTTCCGGAGGAGCCATCTTCTGAATCGTCATCTGGGGAGACTGTATTTTTTGTTGAACACTCTGTTTTACCGGTTCTTCAATAGCTGGCTGATTCCCCTCAACCAGACTTAAGGGCCTGGGTTCAGGAGTGGGGGAAATTTCAATCGGCTGTGGAGAACTCTTGTCAGCGCCACCGGTCTCCCCTTCAATGGTAAACAGGGGAGGTTCCTGGGGACTCACTTCTGGATTACGTTTTTTTATCACGACGACGTCTGAAGACTCATCAGGAGAAAACGGTTGCCGATCTGGTTTCATTTCCTGTTTCGCCGGAGAGGATTGCACGATCGGTTTCTCTGGTTCCTCAGGAAACGCAGCCGATGTGTTTTCTTCAATTTCCGGAATGGCTGGTAAGGATTTCGCGGCAGCTGGTTTTACTTCTGTGACGGGTTCTTTCGATTTTAGAAGCGGTTCGTTGCCGAACGGATTGAATTCTGGCTCCGGATTGGGAACAGGTGTTTTAGTGGTGGGAGCAGAAAGTGTTTTTGCAGACGAATTTTCAGTGGGAACCGTCATGAACGGATTAGACTTGACGGCGGGAGGACTGGGAACGCTTTCTTCCTGCAATTCAAACGGTGTATCGACCGAGTCGAGTTTTTGCGCGGGAGACTTCTCTTCAGGGAATAGATCCAACGGAGCTTTCGGTAATGCGTCGCGAAGTTCCGGTTGTTCCGGCTCTGGAGAGTTAGCGGGTTGAGCCGGTGCTGTTTCCGGTTTATCAAATGGATTGCGGGAAGCCATTTCTTTCGCGATGTTTTCACGTGCCGGAACAGTTGTTTTCGTATCACCAGTCAATGGAGTTGAGTTTGCTGGTGCAGGTGCGCCGAACTGCGGTCCGGTGGTGAACTCTGGTTGCGCCAGGGCCGGAGATTCAAGTTTCGGATTATCTGTCAGCGGCGCTTTGACGGAATCTGCGAAGGGGTTCTCGGTGGGGCTGAGTGTTTTCATTTCGGGAGCAGCACGAAAATCCAGGCCTTGAGGAGAAGGATCCAGACTGGATTTCTCGACAGGTTCAAAATCTGCGGAGACTTCCAGATCTCCCGTAGTTGCTTCCTCTGTTGCAGCCGTCAGCTTGATTTTGGGAGAGGCCGTTTTGGTATTTGGTGAAAAGGGAGTTTCAGCCTGTTTTTTTAAGGGAGTGGCATTGCGGGCTGCCAGTTCCGATAATTCTGCTGGAACCTGGCTGAGCGGGATTGCGTTCAGATCGTCTTCGGGTTCCGACTCGTTGAGAACAGTCGCTCCCGCCGCATCCAATACGTCCAACTGACCGATCTGGTTTTCAATGCTGCCCGACTGAATGCCTTTTTGGGCCTGAAGAAACATCAATACACCGAGACCTACGACTCCAGTGACGGCGATGAGTTTGATCGCTACATTCGACATGGGACTCCCTTCCCGCTGAACAAGCTCTTAAATGACACAGACTGTACTGACCGTTGCCTTCAGTTTCGATAGCTCAGTTACCAGAGACTGAAAAGCGAACTTTCTGCTACCACATATGACGCAAATCGACCCCGAGAGACCGAAGATTGCCTTGTGTGGGAGTTTCATAGCAAATATTACAATTCAGGGAAAGAGAATATTTGGGAAAATTTACGTATCTGCTTGTAAAAATAGATGATAGAGCCACTTACCGGTTGAAAGTACCGTCCGTTTTTTATTCCGACTGGGGGGGCTCGGTATCAAAGTCGAACCACTTCATCGCACTGCTCATCGGTTCAATTCGCAGAACGACATAACCATCCTGAAAAATACGAACCGTGCCCGTGGATTCTGAAACAGCGATAGCAATGGCGCCGGTTTCTTTGGAGATGGCTGCAGCAGCCCAGTGGCGGGCGCCAAGTCCTTTCGACAGTGTCAAGCCTTCTGCCGAGGCGTTTAAGATACGGCCTGCAGATTGAACAACTCCATCAGAGCTGATAATGAATGCACCGTCAATCTGAGCCAGTTCTTTCATACTTTCTTTGACGCGGGGGTTATTCACCAGGCGCTCTTTTTGAGAGTATCCTTTGAAAGGATCGTGGACCTGTTCATGTGACGAAGCGATTACTTTGCGATGGTTTCCAACAACAAATAAGGCACCAACGGGTTTTCCCTCACGCCCTTCACGGCCAATTTCAACAGCCAGATCGACGACGGTTCTTAGCGTCTGCAGGGGGACTTTTGTCTCTAAGCGTTGCAGGTCCCGCGATGTCAGCTTTGCCAGGTGATCTGCCAGGCTGACGATGCTTAAGGAATCGGCGTGTTCTCTTTCAAACCCGGCGTAAAGTGCAATGATTCGATCGCCGGACGCAAGAATTTCATCGGCGATGGCTTCCAGGATCGCCTGGCTGATCTGGACCTGTCTGGTTTGTGGCTCATGAATCAGAGGGACGAGGGCGATGCCATCTTCCTGGGCGGCACGCTGAACATCAGGTTTGTCTGATGAGACAACAAGTCGCAGTTTTCCGAGCGATTTCCCGATTTCCAGAAAATCGTATGGAATATCAGCCAGCAGGAAGATCACTTCAATATCACAATCACTGGCCAGTTTTTTGGCTGCTTTTAATAAGCTCGTCAATTGTGAAGAAAGCTCAACCCGTTTCATATCCGGTCTCAATAGCAGCAGTGATTGTGAATGACCTGTTGATAGACTTCGATCCTGCCATTTTTAATCACCTACACTATTTTCCACATAAAATATGTAAGAGCGGTTTTTGTTCAGGCTGTGTTCACATGCTGTGAGACGAGGCCTGAAGGCGAAGAGAAATGGCTGTTTGCTAGGACCTGCATACCTTTACATCGAAGTCTAAGTGTAAAATAATTGTAGGCAGCGTCAACAGATAAGCGCTTGCCAGCCTTTAAAAAAAGTGATTCCGACCTCAGAAACAGGAGGAAATCAAGACGCCCGGTCTGACCATGCTGCGCAGGGCCAGAATTGAACGTGCAGTGGAGGTAATTTCTTATTGGGAATCAGAGTCCTGGTTCTTTTGCGCGAGTTCCGACGGATTGACGAGTGTTTCGACACGAGAGGAAATCGCTCGCATGGCCCCCTGCCCGTCAAAGATGCCGACTTGTGCTTTGTCGAGAGAGACATCCTGTGAAACAATGATCCCCTTTTCGATGTCCAGTTTGATGGTTCCGGAGGGCGTCTTTTGAATCAGCTGCAGCCCTAACTTGGGGTCATTGAGGCGCGTCAGGATATTGGTTTTGAATTCGATCACTGCAATCTGGTCCTGCACGGATTCCAGAGTGAAAATACGTCGGATCGGAACTTTTTTCCGTAATGTTTTACCGACGGCGACTTCGATGTCGTAATCTTCCTTCCAGTTATCGCCGACTTTTACCTGATTTTCAGGAAGTGGAATCAAAAACCCCTGATTCGATTGATCCGCTTTTGAAATCACTTTTCCCAGTGGAGAACAAACCATCCGCGATGGTTTTCCGATGGTTTCCCGAATTTTATCGTATTGCTTCAGGTCTTTTTGCTTCGGGTCTTTGCTGTCAAATGTCGCGGCTGCTTCGTCATCGAACTGGGCACTCATCTGCACACGGTCGATGGTCATTTCCAGCGTCCCGTTACCCTCTTGATCGACCCCCACAACGCGATAATGTTTTTGGGTTTTTGCGGTATTGGTTGATGTCTGTTTTGCTTCGTTCTTTTCCACGATGATCTTATTCTGTGATTCCACAGCATAATGGACGAACTCGGAGGGCGTATATTTATAACGCAAAGTGTATTGGGGCGCTTCCTCTTCCGCAAAAGTGAGTGGCAGTAATGCTGCAGACTGGACGAGGGCGATTGAAAGTACGCAGAACACAAAGGACCGCATCAAGGACTCCTTCCCTGAATGAAACTAATTTGCTGATTTTCCTTAACTGCCGGTGAGATTAACACATCGAAGAAATTATGGGGAGAGCATTTTTAGTGAAGATCAAAAAAATTGGCAGAACAGGCTACTCGGCACCATATTTGGGTTGTCCACCCCAGCCCAATTTGCGATTGAGTCGGGAATAGTAGTTGAAACCGGGGATACGGGCGAGCTTGAAAGTGACCGAGGCTTTGGTGATTTCGAGACGATCGCCGGAAGAATAGGGAACTTTAATTTGTCCGTCGATCACCAGCATCGCGCCTTGGGGAACATTCGTGGCAGTCAAAGAATAGTGCCCGTTCGCGTTATCAACGAGCGGTCGATTCGAAGGAGTGTGCGGGCAGATCGGGGTAATGACAAACGCCTGCAGGTCCTGCTTCAGGATCGGCCCCCCGGCAGACAGGCTATGCGCTGTTGATCCCACAGGAGTGCTGATGATAAGTCCATCTCCGCTGTAAGTGGTGACCAGCTCGTGATCGATGGCCAGTTCCACATCAATCATTGACATGGCGCCTGCGGAACTGATGACAACTTCGTTCAGACCCAGATAGGATTTGGATGATCCGTCTGACAGAAAATGCTTGCATTCAAACATCAGATGTTCCACGATCCGATATTTTCGCTCCAGAATTAACGAAAAATTTTTGCAGAATCCTTCGGGAGTCAGGTCTGCCAGAAAACCCAGTCGTCCCAGATTAACACCAATCATCGGGAGTTGTTTGAGTCGCATCTGACGACAGGCCCGGAGAATCGCCCCGTCCCCGCCCAGTACGATAACCAGTTCGGCATTTGAATCCTCGGGTCGAAAATCTTCAATCACGGAGACCGCAGAGACGTAAACTGAAGATTGTGCTTTGAGATGGTTCTGGATCTGTTCCCACGCCGATTGGATATGCGGACTTTCATCCCGCAGCAGGAACATTAAATTTAAAGGGGAATCAGACATTTGCCACTTTCAGCACAGAATCACAGATGGGTGTATGCAGTCATGTGTCAGGCATTATACTCTTCCTGGAGTCGGTATCCAATGTTAGGCCACTGGTTCTCAGGCAACCTGTGATAGATTTGTGAGTGAACAGGCCTGTTAACCGGCACATGCGTGTTTCGTAAAACGGGCAGGTCTCAGGCGGAGTCCGATACGGGAATGCCTCTGCAAACTGTGATTTTGAAGCCTGATCGACTACGATTGGCAGTAACTTCCGGTTTTGTTCTGGTTTTCATCTACGAAGCGTTCTTATGAATTATTTTGCACACGGAATGAGGTTTGTCGACCGTCCCTATTTTCTGGCGGGGACTGCCCTTCCCGATTTATTATCCGTTGTCGATCGTCGTGTCCGATTACGGATGAAAAATGTGATTCCGTTTACGGAGGATGAATCTGCAATCCAGTCCGAGGTCGCCTCCGGAATCAAGCAGCATCTGGATGATGACCACTGGTTTCACTCGACACAGGGATTTCACGAAATCAGCACGGATTTATCGATCCTGTTTCGAAAGGTTTTCGCAGACGATGAATACGCACGTGTTGGATTTCTGGGACATATCGTGACCGAACTGCTGCTGGACGGTGTGCTCATCGAGCAAAATCCGCGGCTGATCGACCAGTATTATGAGGCGTTTAACCAGATCGATCCGCTGAAAATTGAAGTTGCCACGAACAAAATGGCCACGCAAAAAACAGATCAGTTAAAACACTGGCTGGGCCATTTTTATAAAGAAGGTTTTTTAAGAGACTATCTTGTTCCACAAAGAATGCTGGTGCGCTTGAATCAGGTTATGAAACGGGTCAAACTACAACCATTACCAGAGGAAACGATTTCGATCTTAAAAACGGGCCGGAAAATCGTGGAAACGCGTCTCACCGATTTATTGCCGCCCGAACATTTTTGAATCTCACTTGATTGAAAGAAAACACCAATGAAGTACGGCTTGAATATGCTGCTGTGGACCTCCGATGTGAATGAATCCCATTTTGGTCTGCTGGAACAGATCAAAGGCTGGGGTTATGACGGCGTGGAACTGCCGATTTTCGAAGCCGATGAAAAGAAGTTTTCGCAGGTCGGAAAAAAACTGTCTGAGTTAGGTTTAGAGTGTACCGCAGTCACAGTCTGCACGCCTGATGAAAACCCGATCTCCAGCGATGCGAAAATCCGCGAAGCCGGTTTAAATCGATTGAAACGGATGACTGACATGTGTGCCGTCTCTGGAGCGACTCACATGTGTGGTCCGATTCACTCGGCACTCGGAGAATTTTCTGGCGCCGGTCGAACAGTCGATGAGTGGAATTACGGCAAAGAGACACTTGCCAAAGCAGCCGACTACGCGCAAAAAAATAATGTGATTCTGGTCTGTGAATACCTGAATCGTTTCGAGTGTTATTTCCTGAACTGTGCAGAAGATTGTGCGCAGTTTACACGTGAAATCAATCATCCTAATCTGAAAATGATGTACGACTCGTTTCATGCCAATATCGAAGAAAAATGCATCACATCCGCGGTGAAGTCCTGTGTCGACCAGATGGTGCATGTGCATATTTCTGAAAATGATCGTTCGACACCGGGCGAAGGCGGAATTGACTGGGATACCACTTTTGCCGCGCTCAAAGAGGTGAAATACGACGGCTGGCTGATGATTGAAGCCTTTGGCCTGGCTTTACCCGATCTGGCTGCAGCCACCCGCATCTGGCGCAAAATGTTTCCGACGGAAGAACATCTTGCAACCAGAGGTCTGGAGTTTATGAAAACCCGCTGGGAAGGATAAAGTTCCATTGTGTTGATTTAAAATAGAGTAAACATCGTGCTGAATGTTTACTCTATTTTTTTATTCATCAGGAAACAGCCTTCGCCACGATCGCCATCGCTGATGTACAGAGTTTTTCTGCTTCCTCTGTTTGCGGGGCTTCGGCAATCACCCGAATGATCGGTTCGGTATTGCTGGCTCTGACCTGAACCCAGCGGTCTTCCCAGTCCAGCCGCAGTCCATCTCCCGTGGAAGCAGTCGCCGAATCGAAATGCGCCTCGAGTGCTTTGCAGGCGTTGCCGACTTGCTCGCGGGGACAAGTGATTTTATTTTTGACGATGCTGTATTGAGGTAATGCATCAGCCCAGGCACTCAATGTTTGACCGGAAGCTGACAGGCCGGCCAATATATAGGCCATGCTGACATAGCTGTCACGCACGTAACCGACCTTGGGGTCGATGACTCCTCCATTCCCCTCTCCACCAAGAATTGCAGATTCCTGTTTCATTTTGGCACAGACGTGTGCTTCTCCTACATAGGAACGGAAAAACGGACAATCATATTTTGCCGCGATATCCGCCGTTACCCGGCTGGTGGAACCATTCACGACGACGGGCCCGGGAGTGCGTGCCAGAACATAATCGGCGGCCAGCGCCAAAGTCAGTTCTTCTCCGATGTAACGTCCTGTATCATCAACGATCGCCAGGCGGTCGGCGTCAGGGTCCTGTGCGAAACCGGCGTCCGCTTTGTGTTTGAGTACGGCATCACAAAGCGAGGTCAGATTTTCTTTGAGCGGCTCCGGCGTATGTGCAAACTGGCCATCCGCCGTCCCGCCGAGCACAATCACTTCACAGCCCAGCGCTTCCAGGAATTGAGGCGTGGCGACCGCACCGGATCCATGATTGCAGTCGAGGACGACTTTGAATTTGCGTTGACGAATCCTGTTCGCATCAATCAGTTTTAAAACGCGTGCGATATGCGGGCCTGCGGCGTCTGCGTAAAGTTCTAATGTACCGAGTTGATCGGCGGGAACATAATTAAACGTTTCGTTATTGAGCACATCCAGCAGCAGTTCGCCCTGTGCCTGGTTGTAAACCGAGCCTTCTGCTGAAAACGGTTTCAGGCCGTTCCAGGGAATCGGATTGTGGCTGGCAGTGATTTGAATTCCACCAGCCGCCTTGAGATGAGTCACCAGGACGCCGCAGGTCGGAGTCGTCGCGATGCCGGCGTCAACAACGCGGCAACCTGTTGCCACCAGCCCGGCGATGACCGCATGACGCACCATTTCCCCGCTCGCCCTGCCATCACGCGACAAAACCACGGTCCCCTTGTCTGCCAGGGTGCCTACGGCGGCTGCGAACCGGGTTAAATAGTCGGGCGTCAATCCGTTACCGACAACGCCCCGTAATCCGGAAATACTGTGAATCCGTTCCGACATGGTATTTACCTGCTCAAATAGAAAAAATATCTGAAATGTCAATCATATTCGAAAAACATAGTGGAGACCGTATTAAATGGCAATCCCGACTCTGACGAAAATCAGACCGTTGCTTCCGGGGGCAGCCATTCCTCCGCCTGCCGCTGGCATTCGATGACACGCTGTCTGGTGAGTTCCAGCAGTTCTTTCTCTGCACCTCTTTCGCAGTATGCCCTGATCTCGGCAGCCATGATTGGTTTGCCGTACACTACGCGCACGGGGCGGGGACGCAGATAATATGCGCCGCGAGGCAAAGCATGAAAGGCACCGGCGATGCCGATCGGATAAATCGCGCAATCGGTTCGCTTCAACAAGGCTAAGAAACCGGGTTTGAATCGCTGGACGGCACCATCGGTAGTACGCGTTCCTTCCGGGAAGATGCCGACAAAGTTGCCGTATTCGATATTCTGAATCGCGGCACGAAAGCTTTGAGAACTGGCGGCCGAGCGACTGATCGGAATCACAAATTCGTAACGCATAAACGGACCGAGAAGCGGAACGCGAAACAGAGAGTCGCGGGCCATAAAACTCACCGGTCGTTTCAACGGGAGGCCGATCAGTAACGGATCGAGAAAGCTTTGGTGATTACTGACCATTAAACCGCCCCCTTCTGCAGGTAAATGCTCTTTGCCCCGCGACTGATAGCGCAGCCAGAGCACAAAAAACACCTGCAGAACCCACTGACACAAAATCCAGGGAATATTCCTGTAATTGGTGCGGATCGGGGGACTTTGATTCGATTCAGCCAATTCCTCCGCCTCTCAATTAATCTCTTTGAGTTCCAGCTTGGCGGGATCGAGGACCACGTGTTTGATCAATTCTCGTTTCCAGGTATACGTGATGTGAACTTTTCCATCTGCTGTCTGAATGACGGCAGGATAGGAATATTCGCCTTTCTGATCTTCCAGGACCAGACCGGTTTTCCAGTTTTTCCCATCGGACGAAAGGGCCACATGCAGCGGGCTGCGTCCTTTGGTGATGGGATTATAAACCAGAATGGCACGACCATCTTCCAGGGTGACTGCATCGGTTCCGCTGTTGGGGTTCGGGAGCGTGGTTTCAGTGACCTCGCTCCAGGAACGGCCATTGTCGTCCGACCAGGCTTCCACGATTTTCCCCAATTTGCGACTGCGACAAAGAATCTGCAACCGATCTCCATAATGCAGTATCGAAGGTTGGATGGCACCGATTTGGTGTCCGTCGTTTAAGGGAGCTGTTTTATGCCAGGTTTTTCCCAGGTCGGGCGTCCATTCCATTTGAAGTTGCCAGCCATCGTGTTCTGTACTGGCCGGACACAGCAGAGTGCCATCTGACAGCAGGAAGGGTTTGTTTTTCACAGGGCCGACGAAACCGTCCGGCAATCGTCTGGCTTTGCCCCAGGTTTTACCATGATCGTGTGAGATTTTCAGCATGCCCCACCATTCACTCGGATTCGGGCCTACTTTATAAAACAGCAGTAATATTCCGGGTTTGGTCTGAAACAAGACGGGATTCCAGCAAGGCCAGCGATGATGGGCGTCTTTAATTCCGTCAGCCACACTGACCGGCGCTGTCCAGCCATTTCCCTGATTGTGTGACAGCCAGATCTCCACGTCCGGATTTTTCTCTGCCGTTCCCCCAAAAAAGGCACAGACCATGCCTTCCGGTGTTTGCGCGATGGTCGAGGCGTGACAGGAAGGGAAAGGAGCCTTGTCGTAAACAAATTCCTGCATGACCAGCCCTGGTTGTGGGGCAGTTGTGACTTCCGGCGCATCATTGCCCAGCAAAAGTGCTCCGCTACAAAAGTTGAAGTACAGAGGGAGTGTCAGGACCAGGAAACTTTTCAAACAGAGCAAGCGACTCATAGTGGCACCTTCTTCGTCAGGGGCTTTAAACACGGGTTTCAACCGATAATTCATTCTTCAGAATCCCGTTCATTGTAGGAAAGTCGGATTGGCAACGAAAATCTAAACTGAACTAAAAGGGGAAAATGGATTCATTTTAAACGCAAGTCTGGTAATCACTCCCTTTTTCGGGAATGTGCCGTTCAGTAAAGAGGGAGACTGGCGGGCGAATTGTTTTTTAGGGGAAACATCGATAGGATGGCTGATTAATTTGAGGGGCTGTTTTCCTCTGCAAAATCTGCCTCATTTGTAACTCATTTCGGATCATTCTGGCGTTTGATCTGGCATTGTTTTCTGATGGATGAGTTCTCTGAAATATCAATTGTGCTTGTCAAAGCCGAATTTTTCCCATTACAAGAAGGTATTTACAATGGATGCCGAAGCATTGAAATTAGCGACTCTCTGTGTGCATGGCGGCCAGGAGCCCGATAGCGCGACCAATTCGCGGGCGGTTCCCATTTATCAGACGACTTCCTACGTCTTTAACGACACTGATCACGCGGCCAGATTATTCGGCCTGCAGGAATTCGGCAATATCTACTCCCGGTTGATGAATCCCACCTGCGACGTGCTTGAAAAACGTCTGGCGCTGCTGGAAGGGGGCGCTGGTGCTCTGGCGGTCGCTTCCGGGCAGGCCGCGGAATCGCTGGCCATTCTTAATATTGTGGAAGCAGGACAGAATATCGTTTCTTCGTCCAGCCTCTATGGTGGAACTTATAATCTGTTCCATTATACCTTCCCCAAGTTTGGCATTAAGACCAAATTCGTAGATCAGAGTGATCCCGAAAATTTCAAAAACGCCATCGACGAGAATACCCGCTGTGTTTATGTCGAAGCGATCGGAAATCCCCGCTGCGATATTGCAGACTTTGAGGCCATCGCGGAAATCGCGCACGATGCCGGGATTCCTTTAATCGTGGATACGACGTTAGCTTCACCCGCGTTACTGCGTCCGTTTGAGTATGGCGCGGATATCGTGGTGGCATCCTGTACCAAATTCATCGGCGGCCACGGAACTTCCATCGGCGGAATCATTGTCGAAAAAGGGGGATTCCCCTGGGATAATGGCAAATTCCCCGGCATGACCGAACCCGATCCCAGTTACCACGGTCTGAAATTCTTTGAGACCTTCGGCGGCATGAATATCTCTTACATTCTTAAGGCGCGCGTGCAGCTGCTCCGTGATCTGGGGCCGGCAATGAGTCCTTTCAACGCGTTTCAGTTGCTGCAGGGCCTGGAGACATTGCATCTGAGAATGGAGCGACACTGTCAGAATGCGCTGGCGGTCGCTCAGTTTCTGGAAAGTCATCCCAAGGTTTCCTGGGTCAATTACTGCGGACTGGAATCGCATCCTTCCTACAAGCTGGCACAAAAATATTTACCTAAAGGGAGTGGGGCTGTTTTTGGATTCGGGATTCAAGGCGATACTCCGGATCAGCAACGGGCTAACGGCATCAAGCTGATTAACGGTGTGAAACTGTTCTCTCATCTGGCAAATGTCGGTGACTGTAAGTCGCTGATTATTCACCCTGCCAGCACCACACATCAGCAGTTGACGGCGGAAGAACAATTGAGTTCCGGCGTGACTCCCGATTTTGTCCGGTTGTCGGTGGGAACTGAGGATCAGTCAGATTTAATCAACGATCTGAAACAGGCTCTGGATCAGGTCTGATTACGACAGATTGAACGAGAGTCCAGATTTTGGAGTCAGGAACCGGCGGCGGTAATACCAGCCGGTTCCTGATTTTCAATAAAGTTTGCCGATGTTTTCGGAGACGTCTGACGATAATTCTTTGTAGCAACTCAGAGAAGTTACGTTAATTCGCTTGTCGGATGATTTTGAGAGAACTAGAATAACCGACATCAACTCAATTCGCCCTTGTAGCTCAATCGGCAGAGCAACTGACTCTTAATCAGTAGGTTAAAGGTTCGATTCCTTTCGGGGGCACTTTAAAAGCCATAACTCATAATGAGTTATGGCTTTTTTGTTTGGCTTTGTTTGTATCTAATTTTTGCAAGTTTAATGGTGTATCTACTTAGTCCAAATCAGTAGGTTATAGCGTAAAATTCTGGTGTGGAATTCATATGAACCTCATCAATTTGCGTCTTCAGTTTTCCTCCGAACTGGCTTGGTTGGTTTGGGAGGAACTTTACCAGCTTTTCTCTGTGTCTTCGGTGGTGTGGAGGGAACTTTCCCTTCTGTAATCGGAACACCTTTTTCATCATTTTCCATTTATCGACTCAGATACTTCTTTTTGTGCTTGTGTTGTGTTGAGTGTGATCGGTGGAGTGATTTTACGTTATCCAAGATTTGATTACACTTGTCTATTTATTAATCTGATTATTTCATTGTTCTTCGATCTACGGGAGAGGAAATGTGTTGAATCGGACGGTCAGAACCAATGCCGGTTCATGCGACCCAGCAATTCAGGATTGATTGGGTAGCCCGCTGCGGAACCGATTACAGAATCAATGCCGCAATGTGGGCAAAGTGCTGTTTGCTCTGCTTCGGTTTCTCCGTCGTCAATCCATTCCTCGATTTCTGATGGCGGGAATACACAGCAGCAGTAGAAGCAACCACAAGTATCGCTTTCCTCGATCTCTACACGATGCCTGATTGAATGACCGTGTGCCGCAATATGATCTTCATTTGATTCGCTCATGATATCTATCTTAATTGCGGACAATTCCTTGAATGAATTTAGCTGGGCATCACGAAAATCCAGTTGCACATCATCGTCGGGGTGCCGCAACACGGTCAAGCCGTGGTTGGCAATACGATTGATTTGATAGGGTATTCACGATCACGAGACGCAAGCCAAGTACCTCACTGAAATACGTGCTACCGAGTAGTATAGATTGGCGACTTTTATGTGTCATGTACTGTATCTAACAGTTTGTATCTAATTCTTGCTATTTTTTAGAAAAATTAGATACAACAAACAGTGTTTTATAGCTTAAAAACGCATAACTGATCTGACTCTTAATCAGTAGGTTAAAGGTTCGATTCCTTTCGGGGGCACTTCAAAAGCCATAACTCATCACGGGTTATGGCTTTTTTTAATTGGTGTGGCCTGAATGCCCCATTGAGCTGTCGCGGAATCCGGAACATTTCCGCTGGCAATGAGAATCGCTTGCGGCGATTTGTTCTGCGTCAGAAATGGAACACGGCTTTGTTGAGTCCCTGGCTGCTCTGTCAAAAAAAGTAAACTCGCATTGATTCGGAGGTGAGTCTGAACTTGAGGAGTCAACGGTGATTCTTAATGTCAAACCAGCGGGCGTGGATTTTGATCGAGCGGGAAAGCTTCCGATTGCATTTCCTGTTTATGACATGTGTACTGCCGGGTTGGCGGTTGACGGGGATTGTAGGAATCGTGCGACTGCTGTCACGGTAAAATTACCCATTTTTGATGGGTTTTCGACTGTTTTCGCGGAAACTGAGGGTTGGCGAGAATCGATGTAAAGGGGCCTGAACGCTCTTTACACTTAGTCAGTACCCAGTATAATACAAATGTCACAACAGTTGTGACGAGCAGAGACAAGGTGCAGTTATAACCGCCTTCGGGTTGTTCTTCTCTTCCCGCTTCATTCTGCGTAGCTGAGCTTCTCTAAAAGTTTCCGCTTCGGTTTTTTGTGGCTCTATCTGCTTTCTTTATTCGGGCTACGGATCGCTGCACTGCCAGCGCTGCCGTCTGTCGTATGTTATTATGTTGGAGAGCAGAAATGCCACAGGGTAAAATCAAGAGGTTGGTTTCGGATCGAGGTTTTGGGTTCATTGAAGGGGAACGAGGCGACTTGTTCTTCCATCATTCAGAGGTTCAGGGAAAAACTCTGGAAGAACTCCAGGAAGGTCAAATGGTTGAGTATGAAGTAGGCCAGGGACGTAAAGGGCCTTGTGCCACTTCCGTTCGCGTCGCTGAATAATCAGTCAGTTCTGAAGACCACTTCAGTGATAAATCAACAGAAACGCCCCGGATTAATCCTCGGGGCGTTTTCGTTTGAAGGCTGCAAGGTCAGACCAGCTTCTGTCTCGGGAATATTCTGATACCGGCGAAGGGACGGCAGTTGAATTCCTGAGCTTGAAATTCAGGCGAACAGATCGGTGACGACATGGCCTTCGACGTCGGTCAAACGAAAGTCGCGGCCGGCATGCCGATAGGTCAATCGTTCATGGTCAATACCCAGCAGGTGCAATAGAGTCGCGTGCATGTCATGCATGTGGACTTTGTTTTCGACTGCCTCATGCCCGAATTCATCTGTGGCTCCGTAAGAGAAACCGGCTTTCACACCAGCACCGCAGAGAAAATGGGTGAAACCTTTGGGGTTGTGATCGCGGCCATCGACGCCTTGCTTAAAGGGATTTCTGCCGAATTCGCCTCCCCACCAGATCAGAGTGTCTTCCAGCAGTCCGCGCTGTTTCATGTCCTGAATCAGACCGGCAACCGGTTTGTCAGTGGCTTTGGCGTGGATTTCATGTTTTTGAATTTTACTGTGCTGATCCCAGCGAGGCGTGTTTCCATTGTCGGCGTAGTTGACCTGGATATAACGGGTTCCCGCTTCGGCCATGCGTCGAGCCAGCAGACACTGCCGGCCAAAGTCATCGGTTTCTGCCTGTCCGATTCCATACAGGTCAAAGGTTGATTTTGATTCGCCAGACAGGTCGGTCAACCCGGGAGCATGCTGCTGCATGCGGAATGCCAGTTCGAAGGAATTGATGACAGCCGCCAGCTCGTCATCTTCTTTGTGTGACTGTAGCTGGCTGTGATTCAATGACTGCAGCAGCTTCAACTGCTGGCGCTGTTTGCTGATTGACCACTGTTCGTTTTTAATATTGTTGAAACGTGCTTTGTCAGCCGGCTGCCCTGCTCTGCCCAGCGCGGTTCCCTGATAATGTGAAGGGAGAAACGCATTCGAAAAATTGCGGGGACCTCCATTTGAAGCGGAAGGAGAAATCGTGATGAATCCGGGAATATTTTCGTTTTCATTCCCCAGGCCATAGGTGATCCAGGAGCCAATGGAGGGCATGATCAGGTTGGTGGTTCCCGTGTGCAGGAACAAAGTGCTCGGGCCGTGTGCCACGCCGGTCGTATGCATGCTGTGGACAAAACAAAGATCGTCTGCCTGGCGGCCGATCTCTGGAAACAAGTCCGATACCCAGTGGCCCGTTTCACCGTACTGCCGAAACTTCCAGAGTGACTGCATCACCTGTTCTTTGCCGAACGTTCCGGTTTTGGCGATGGTCCGAGAATCCTTGAATTCCAGTTGTTCTCCATCTTTCTTTTTCAGGAGTGGCTTATAATCGAAGGTATCAACGTGGCTCGGCCCCCCCTGCATGAAGATGAAAATGATGCGTTTTGCACGAGGCGGGAACATTGGTTCTTGCGGTGCCAGAGGGTTTTTAAGGGAAACTCGGGGCGTATTACCACGCGCCTGGGAGAGCAGACCGGAGACTGCCAGTGAACCAAAGCCACAGGCAGACGAACGCAACAGACTGCGTCGAGTAACAGGATTATTCGCATCCCACATGGAAAAACTCCAGATTTATGAAATGGCAGGTCTATTTGATATATCGAAAATCAATACAGGCGAGAATCGTTTGACTGAAGGCGGTCCAGAGCTCAAGTTGAGTGGGAGCGCCCTTAACCTGCGATTGATTTAAAAAACGTATGGCGTTAGCTTTTTCCGTCTGCTCCGGCAGCCGTCCCAGTGCGGTGCGGAACAAAGCGTCGATGCGGGCAGAGGGATCATTCGGAAACTCATACATCAGTCGCCGGGCAATGCTCTGTGACTGTTCGATCACAAACGGGTTGTTCATCAGGTATAGCGCCTGTGTCGAGAGAGTGCTGGTGCTGCGGCGTCCTACGGATAAATTGGGGTCCGGAAAATCGAAGATCGCCAGTAAATCGTGCAGCCGATTACGGAACACGGGAATGTAGACGCTGCGATAGTGGTTTTCGAACTGGTAACCATACTCTGATGTGGTATCGGCTTTGATGGTCTGATCGTGCTGCGACAGATCGAGGTTACCACTGACAAACAGAATCGTATCGCGAATCGCTTCCGCATCAAGGCGTCGATGGTTCTGGTGCGTGAAGAGTCGATTATCGGGGTCCGTCTCTCGCTGCTTCAATGTTGACTGACTTGATCGCTGATAGGTTTTTGAAAGTACGATTTCACGGATCATGGCTTTGGTGGACCATTTGTTCTCAATCAATTTTAACGCGAGGTAATCGAGTAATTCGGGATGCGAGGGGGTCTCACCCCGGATGCCAAAGTTGTCAACGGTCCGCACCAGTCCGGAACCGAACAGGTGATGCCAGATCCGATTCACATAAACGCGCGCGGTTAACGGATTTTGCCGGCTGGCCACCCATTGGGCCAATTCCAGCCGTCCGCTGGCATCGGGGGGAATCGTGACAGAGGCATCAGACTGCGCAACCGTGACAAAACCGCGGGGAACAATTTTTCCCAGATGATGTACGTCGCCGCGAATCAGCAGGTGATAATCTCCCGGTTCCTCACTCTCGTAAACAGACATGATTTCAGGAACTGCGGGGGGCGCTGATTTCTTTTTTGTTTCAATGGCCGTTGTAAGTGCCTGAAGCTCTGCTTTTGTTTCTTCAATTTTCAGCAACGTTTGTTTGTATTGTGTGACCGCAGCCTGTTTCTGGTTTTCAGGAGCAGGCTCAACGGGAGCCGAAATGAAGCGAATGGCGTCGACAATCACAAAACCGTCGGTGCCTTCATTCGAAACAACCACTTCCTCGTCTTTCGTACCGGTAAATTCAAACGTGCCCAGCGAGGCAAACGCACCATCGGTCGGCCGGATTCGCTGGTTCACATAAACGGTCTGTTTGCCTTTCGCTGTTGTGATGGTTACCGGAACACGCGAGGCCCGCGATTCAGCCGAATTATAGGCCAGCTGCACATCATAACGTCCTGATTTGAGTTGGCGCGGAGTAAATCTGACTTGTTTTTTCCCTTTAGCAGTATGCTGATCGTGAATGTATCCTTTGCCGATAAAGTCTTTGTAGAAGGTCGACTGTTTCCAGTCTCCGACCAGGGTCGCAGAGGAATCATCGAGGGTGATGGTATTTAATTCCTGCTCCAGCGACTTTAATTGCTTCTGGCTGGCTTTCTGTCTGGTTGTCAAACTGGCCATAACCTGATTAAATTCGTCTCGTGTCTGCTGCTCTTCCGGAGGGAGAGGCAGCGGGCGCTTCGTCCAGCCGGAGACGTTGCCGGGCGTTAAAACTTTGGTACTGCGAAAAATGCCGGCCAGCGCGTAATAGTCAGACGCGGGAATCGGGTCAAATTTATGGTCGTGACAGCGGGCACAGCCCAGAGTCATTGCAAGGAATGAGCGGCCGACGGTCTGAATCTGTTCGTCAATCACGTCCATGAGCAACTGCTCTTTATCCTGCTGCTCATAGTTTGTCGGGCCCAGGAGCAGAAACGCCGTCGCGAGCTGTTGTTCCTGTTGCTGCAGATAATCTTTTGATTCCAGTAAATCGCCGGCAATCTGTTCCCGGATGAACTGATCAAAAGGTTTGTCTTTGTTGAATGCTTCAATGACATAGTTGCGATAACGCCAGGCGGTATTGTAAAGCAGCGAGCGGCCTCCTCCCGACGACTGTGAAAAACGGGCCACATCCAGCCAGTGGCGGCCCCAGCGTTCTCCAAAGTGAGGGGATGCTAATAATTCATCAACCACTCGCGCGGTGGCATTTTCGGATTTGTCATTCAGGAACTGATCAATTTGCTGAGGCGTGGGGGGCAGACCAATCAGGTCGTAATAGAGTCGACGAATCAGCGTGATGCGATCCGCGTCTGGCGATGGGATCAGTTTTTGCTGTTCCTGTGCCGAGCGAATCAGGCGGTCAATGCCAGAGTGATTCCACTCCGGTGCGGAAACTGTGGGCAGTGTTTGCTTTTGAATTGGCTGAAAGGCCCAGAACTGTTTTCCTTTTTCCAGGTCAATGCGTTCCCGGACGATTTTGCTCTCCCCTTCTCGTGGATCAGGAGCGCCCAGTTTGATCCAGGTTTCAAAGTCAGCAATAATCTCCGGTGCCAGTTTCCCGGAAGGAGGCATTTCAAAACCTTCAAACCGCAACGATTCCAGCAGCAGGCTTTCGGCTGGTTTTCCAGGAACAAGTGCCGCACCTGAGTCGCCGCCGTTGAGCGTACCGGCTCGCGTATCCAGCAATAATCCACCTCGGATGGATTTTGAATCGGCCGCATGGCATTCATAGCAGTGCTGGATCAGGACGGGCCGGATCTTCGCTTCAAAGAACTCAATACCGCGGTCTTTCTGCGGCGTGTTGTCTGCATCTACAATCCCGACCATCCCCAGGATCATCAGCGTGATCATGACGGGCCTGCAGGTCATCAAGAAGCCTGATTCTTTCAGCAGCATCCACTACACTCCTCATTTGGGATGAGAACTGTTCAGTTTGAGTCAAAAACAGATAGCATCAACCTTTGTTTATATCAGGATTTAGGGGTGAAAACAACTCCTTTTTCCCATGATTGATGGGAAAGAATCTCGTGTTTTCCGCAAAACCATGCCGGGTACATTAAAATACCCCCGATTCTGTTTATGAATCGGGGGTAAGCGAAACTTGCTTCATCTTTCACAAGCTGACGCAGCACACGTCATAACAGCTTTGGGATTGAGATCAGCTGTTCTTCTTTTTCTTCTTACCGGCTTTAGCTGGTTTCTTGATTTTTGCGACTTGATCGGCAGTCAACAGAGCTTCTACTTTGCCTTTGACTTCGCCGTTAAGCTTCCGTGTTTCTGCGGTGACTTCTTTCATCTGCTTTTCCTGATCATCCGAAAGATTCAGGGCAGCGCTGACAGCATCTCGCAGTTCTTTCCCTTTTTTGCCGGCTTCTTTAGCCTGCTTCATTGCCGCGCGACGGGCTTTGACCTGGTCGTCAGTCAGAATCTCTTGATTTTTTTTCTGTAAGGTCGCAAATTGCGGCGTGTACTCTTTTTTCAATCCTTCGATCTTCTCTTTTTGCTCTGCAGTCAGTTCAATGGTTTCAGGCAAATTTAAAGCCTGAATTTTAACTGCCTGCTGCTTATTGCCTTTTTTCTTTTTCGCACCTTTTTCAGCCGCATCGGCGGAAACGACACAAGCCAGGATTACGGCCATCGTTACAAGCGCTTTGGTTACTTTCAACATTCTCATCCCCTTCAGGAAACAACATATAATGCCAGATATACAACAAATATAGTGGCTTGAATTGCAAAAGAGACAGTGTTACGCAAACAGTTTATTGATGACAGAACCTTCACGAACAATCGTGATTGGACGGCCTGTATTGGTATTATATTCTTTTGTGAAATCCACACCGAGGTTGTGGTAGAACGATGCTGCAACATCATCGGGAGAATATCCGTCGTCAATGGGTTCGGTCCCATTGGCATTACTCTTTCCGATCACCTGCCCGCCTTTAACCTTGCCGCCTGCCATCAGCATGAACATGCAGCGCGGGTAATGGTCACGGCCACCGCGTTGGGTATTAATTTTTGGAGTACGTCCAAATTCCCCTGTGACATAAACGGCGGTCGATTCCAGCAATCCCTTTTCGGCCAATCCGTTAAACAGAGCCGACAGACCTTCATCCAGGGGAGGCAGTAATCTGTTTTCCAGGCTGTCCCAGTTTTTGCTATGGGTATCCCAGCCACCCATAGAGACCGTCACAAAACGGACTCCTGACTCAACCAGGCGTGAAGCCAGTAAGCAACTCTGCCCGAAGCTGGATTCGCCGAACGGTTTGGAAAATGCCGGCGACTCTTTCGAAATATCGAATGCGTCGCGTGCCCTTTTGGAAGTGATAATAGACTGGGCCTGCTGACTGAATCGATCCAGCCCTTCGATTAATTGTGAGTTCTTTTCCAGACTGTTAAAAGTCTGATCAATCTCCCGCAGCAGTGTTTCGCGTCGTTCGATATTCTCAACGGTCAGGCCTGACCGAAGCGAAATGCCCCGTACGTTGAAAGTCTGACCGGAACGTGGAGTTGCGCCCGTATTCAGAGGAGCATATTTGACGCCCAGAAATCCTGGCGCCTGTGTGGAATTGGGGATCGAAACATAGGGAGGCAAATTTTCCGGGCCCGGGCTCTCTTTAGTAAAGACCGCGCCATATCCCGGATATTCGAGTGATGGCAGAGGACGGTTCCCGGTATTCACATAAGACCGCCCCAGCGCGTGTGCTGCAACAGAGTGAGAAACGCCTCGGAGTAATGCAAATTTATCCATACAGCCAGCCAGTTTTGGCAGGTGTTCGCAGATTTCAATGCCAGAGACGTTTGTTTTGATCGGCTTGAATTCCCCACGGAATTCGCTGGGAGATTCCGGCTTCAAATCGAATGTGTCCATGTGAGAAGGACCCCCCGACAGCTCAATAAAAATCGCAGACTTCGCGTTTTGAGGTCTGGCATCGCCGGCTTCCACCATTCTCAGGTACGAAGAGAGCGTTAATCCTGTAAAACCAAGCGTGCCGATTTTGATAAAATCACGGCGTTTCACTCCATCGCAGGTCTTTGATACGGCCATCTGAATTCCTTTCGCTTTGAATTGCCTGATGATGTTTACTCAGGCTTGGATTGTGTTTCTGTATGTAATTTGACTTAACTGGTCGTGAGCATGAATGACTTAGTGATTGAGCATGAATTCTTTTGTATTCAGCACAGCCCAGATCAGGTCATACACTCCATCAATTTTATTCTGTGAATCATCCAGATATTTTCTGGCGGCTGCTGTTTCTGCCTCCGTCGGATAACGATTCAAACTTCGCAAATAGGTTTTCGTGATAATTTCTTCGGACTTTTCCTGAGAAACAGGTTTTTCAAAAGACTGCAGGCGAGCGGGAGCATTTTCCGCTTTGCTGGAAGCCTGCCGCAATTTCTTTAACTCGGCAGTCATCGTCTGCAGCCGTTTTTGTGCCTGCTTGAGTTGCGGTTTCTTGTCAGCCTGTTTTTGCAGTTGATTTACTTTTTGTTTTGCGTCTTTAACCTGTTCTTTGAGTTGCTCCAGACGGGTATCGAGGCGCTCTTTTTGTTCCGTGGGTTTTTGAACTGCCCCCAGCTGCTGTCCCACCTGGAATAACCAGCTGCTGTTGGAACGGTTGATGGCAGAATACACGTCGTTATCATTTTTAATATACATCGTCTGCAGCAGGCTGGGGTCGACGGAACGATCACAGTCGCAGTTGTTTTCGCGGGTCGAGCGGCCAAAAATCGTCAAAGCATACTGCTTGTCTTTAAACGTCCGATTCCGTAAACCAGAAGCAGCAATACTGATGGCACGTTCGTCGATGCTGTTCTTCATCGAATCGATCGCATCATCCGAAGCCGTTGCCTGGTGAATGGCGTCATATAAAACTTCTGCAGGTAAACGGTGCGGGATGTAGTGACTGAAATTCACTTCGTCCAACTCATTTGTTTTGTTCGTTTTCCAGCTGCGCTGATAGGTGTCGCTGTTGGTGATTTCACGGTGTAACCATTTCATATCGAAATCATGCCGCACGAATTCACGAGACAGGTAATCGAGCAGCGGTGCATTACTGGGGGGGTTCGCCAGATTCAGGTCATCAGGCGGTTCGATAATTCCTCTGTTAAAGTAGGATGCCCAGACGCGATTTACAAATGCTTTCGCAAAATAGGGATTGTCTTCACGACGTAACCAATCCATCAGTGCAGTGCGGGGATCCTCCATTTTGTTAATCTCGACGACTTCTGCTCCCAGAAGTTTTGCCGTCACAGGGCTCTGATTGTTGCGACGGTTTTTACCCTGTTTCTTTTTGTTATTCGCCCGTTCGGGGCGACCTTTGGTAACATAAACTTCCATAAACGGAACATTCTTACCCCCTTTTACTTTTTGACTCAGTTCGCGGATTAATTGATTTCCGCGCAGTTTGTCGGCACCCAGTTCTTCCACCATCGCCGTGTATTCTTTTTTGGATTCCGGATTTACGCCGAAATTGACTCGCGTAAAAAAGCCACGGAAGTCTTTGAAGTCGGTTTGTGTCCATTGGTCAAAGGGATGCTTATGGCATTGGGCACATTGAATCCGGATGCCCAGGAATGTATAGGCAAATCCCAGCACACGGTCGTCTGGATTGCGAAAATTACGACGGGCCCAGTAATAAGGCATGTGGTCACGGTCTGCAAACTCCTGGCCTGGTTTCTCCTGAAGAATGGCATTCATGGATTTTGTGAAGTCGTTAAAGCTTTCATCTGGTTCACGACTTGTCGCCAGCAGAATTCCTTCCGCGATCTTGTCGTAACCGGTATTGTCGGTGACGCGTTTTTTGATCCAGTCATACCAGTCCTGACTCGGACGGTCCCGGACAGGAGAGATATTTACCAGATCGTCATAGTTGTTTTGCGTGAAATCGCAGAGTTTGGTAGACCACCAGGCGCCGTAACCCGGACTGTCAAGTAATTCGTCGATCTTTTTAGACCTCTTGTCAGGTGATGTATCTTTAAGAAACGCTTCAACTTCATGCGGTGCAGGCAGGGTGCCGGAAATGTCCAGGCTGATACGACGCAGAAATTCTGAATCTTCACATGTTGATGCAGGGACCATGCCCAGTTTCTTTAATTTCGTAACAACAAACTGATCAATGGGAGTCGAAGTTGCGATGGCGGGGTATTTATCACCATATTGATCAGACACGGGTTGCAGCACGGGAACGGGAATCACGCCGGAATCGTAAAAGACGACGACGTGCGTATCGCCGGGTCTGGCTGCAGTGACGAGCCCGGCATCGGTGATCGTTGCGATCTGTTCGTTGTTTGTCTGAAAGCGACAGAGGGGGGTGACATTTTCTCTTGTGCCATCGGACCAGACAGAGACGGCCCGTAATGAGACGGTCTCTCCTTCTTTGTTGAATTGTATTGATTCCGGAGTGACTTCCAGGCGCACAAACTTGGGAGCTTCTTTGGGGACCCCTTTAGCACCACCCTCAACCCAGCGTGCCAAAAGACGATGTTGCCAGCTGTCGGGCTCAAAACGCTTGCCCCCTTCGTGGTCCACTTCTTCCAGCGCTTTTTGCAGAATTAAACTTTTTGCGGGCTCTTTGAGGTCAACACGTGCCACGTCTTTGGCTGTCAGTTGTGTATGATCCATGATGAAGTCATAGCCGAACAGGGAGAGTCGAAAGTCGCCCTTACCCTGAAAGGAACCATGGCAGGCACGTCCGTTGCAACCCAGTTTTCCAAGTAACGGTACGACATGCTGCTGAAACTGGGGGACTTCTTTGTTTCCCGGGTCGGCAAAGCGCTGGCTGACCGGCTTTTGAGTGTCCGTGTTCTCGGCGGCATGGAGCGTTGCAGTCAAAGGGACCAGTGCCAGAACGCCGACAATGAATGGGAAACAGCAACTTGTCATTGGAATTGATTTCATAACACACCTTGCAGTAAGGGACGACATAATGTCAGTCAGAGGGTAATCCGATTACTTTTGTTTTTTTGTCTGCTGGCCGGGCTTTTTGCTGCTGCGTTTGATTTTCGTCAGATCGCCATCGACTAAGGATTCCCGGTTTTGCTCAATATCTCTGATGGAATTCCGGATTTTTTCGATCCGTTTTTCCGCCATCTTTTGATCGTGTCGTAATAATTCGAGTTGAAGGTCGACGCGTTTTGTTAACAGGGATTTCAGTTCGGATTGATCGTCCGAGCTTCCCATAACCGAAACACGGGCTGCCAGCAGACGGATTCGGGAATCCACTTCCCAGCGTTCCAAAGTGAGACGATAGCGTTCGCTGTCGCGGCTTTTAAAACGATCCAGTTTTGTGAGCGTGGTATCCAGATCGCGAATGGCTCGCTTGTATTCGCGAGGTTTATGTTCTTTCAGACGTTGGATCAATTTTGCCAGTTCGGGGTGATGTAATTTGGCGAATTCAATCGCCAGTTTTTCCCGCTCCGCATCAATGCCGTTAGGTGCCTTGCGCTCTTTCTTGAGCGGCGTTGCCGGCTTGACTGTTTTGTCACTTTGCGGAGCATCACGGGAAACGGCGACTGTGCCGGCCTTTTGAGGATTTTCGGCAATCACCGATTGTTCGAAGCGGCTGATCGCGCAGACCGCAATCAGAACTGTCAGGCCTGAAAGATAACCGGTTTTGGAGAGTGTTGATGACATGATGTTAATTCACACTTTCTTCCGGAAGGGAGACGGCGGTATAAAGCCAGTCGGGAATCTCTAGCGTTTGATTCTCTGCCAGCACATTCGGTTGATCAATCAGATCAATGTGTTCTATACCGGAATTCAAAGAGACGGTAAAGCTGCTGTCATCTGCCGATTCGGACCAGAGATTGAGCAGGTGTTTCAAGTCATCCTGTGACGGCTCGTTTTGAGCAGTCTGGAAGTCAGCAGGATTGCGAAATGTTGATTCGGTTAGCAGGAATGAGGTCACAGCGAGCAACAGGGCGACAGTACAACTGGCCAAAGCCCAACGTTGAGTGCGAGATGACAACATGGAGCGTGATTTGAAAGCAGGCTGCGTGGCGGCAGCCGTTTGTGGGTTTAAAACGGGTAGCGGCTCAATGGATTTCAATCCGGCAATCAGTTGTACTGAGGCCGCCAATGTTTCCCGGGCTTCCTGATTCCGGGCGAGCAGCGATTCAAATGCCAGTGCGTCCTGTTCAGAAAGTTCATTCGACAGATATTGAAATGCCAACCATTCCAGAGGATCGGAAGAATTTGCCGGTGTTGAATTGTCTGAAAAATCAATCATGGTACATGTCTTTAAATGGGGCAGGCAAAAAGGAAAATCAATGATCTTCTGACGGATTATCGATTTGCCTGGACAGAGTTTTAATCGCGAGCCTCATGCGTGTGAGTACTGTTCCTAAGGGGAGTCCGAATTCCTGGGCAATCTCGTTAAAGGTTTTATTCTGATAAATTCTGGCGATCACAACTGCTTGCTGGCTTTCAGGCAGATTATTGAGTGCCAGCCTGATCTGTTCAATATTTTCGTGTTCTAACAGCCTTTGATCTGGCGCTTCCGTCCAGTAAACACTGGTGGTATGGCAGAGGTTGCTTAACGATTTTCTATGAATCTTATTCCGGCGGAGTAAAGCCATTGCTTCGTGGTAGGCAACTCGAAACAACCACCCTTTACGGGTTTCTTCCTTGGATTGCCCTCCCGATTGGAGTGCTTTGGAAAACGTCAGTTGTAAAATCTCATCCACCAGATCGTGATCACGTAATAATCCGGTTAAAAAAGCGCGCAAATCGGTTGCATGTGTTTCAAATAATTGATGGACGATCTCGGGGTCGAGCTTGCCATCGTTACCGGTGGCCAATATCTGCTCCCGTTCAAACAACAAAACCACGGCTTTTAGTAATAACGATGCACGACTCATCGATATTATTTTCAGAATCTGATCAGTTTTCAAAAATCGTATTTTTGAAGAACCATGTAGCGTAAGTCTAATTCTGGATGAGAGATATGCTTAGTGTATGTTGGTGGAACCGCGTCATATGATCCGCGATTATCAGCAGACAGTGGCCATTATGCACAAATCCAGGGTGAGTTTCGACTCTGGAAACCCCTGTTTGAATGAAATCGGGGCGAGGTGGGCTGAAGAGCAAGCTGACTGCTGCGATTGCCGGGTATGAGCGTGTGCAGTAGTTTGTGCAGATTCAGGAATCGGGCAGACCGACCGAATCTGCGTCAAGCCTGTATCCAGGTTTCCTGCAGCGTATCCAGGACCATCGGGGCCAAGTCTATCAGGTTGAGAGACGCTATAGGATGCGCTCTAGTTGCCACTGGAAAAGTAAATCGCTGGCATGATCGTTTCTGCGATTTCGGGGCGATTGTAGTAGTTTGGAAACATATGTGCGGCGCCAACACACTCAGAAACATCGATGTCATGCACGCGGTTGAGATCTTCTCCCAGTGCACGCCGGTCAAGATAAGTAAAACCAGTCCGCGCCAGGGCTCTCCGGGAAATGGGAGCCAGGACGGGATAGAATAGCAGAACAGTATCTTTCCTGTTCCGCAGGTTGATCAGACAATCAGTGCAGTTCAGGCCGCAGCCATAGCGTTGTCCGGGGTTTAACCAGTTATGATTGATGGCCGCCGCCGCTAAGACGACTCGAAATTTTCGACAATGGCAGCAGATAGAAATTCCGCATTCACTCAGCGAGACGCCTTGCACCGATCCCCCCCCCATCAGATGTAACGCCGAAGAGACGGTGCGGGCACCATGGCTGTGCCCCAGCAGGCTGATTTGAGATTGTTCAGGCAGCATGGAAATCAGGCGTGCCAGGTAATGCCCATTGTATTCTGCCCGTTTCCCCAGCATGTTTACATCGAGTGGCAGAATTTTGGTAGGTGTTTCATCACTGGGCCATGTGAAAAAAATCACATTCAACGGGCGATGCGGTGCGGCATTTCTTAACCAGAGATAAGTGCCGTAGGAATCGTTCAGTACGCCCTCCCACTTGACAAAACTGCCGTGTACCATGATGCAGATCGGGGCGTTCGGGTCGAGGGACTGCATTAAATTTTCGTACGATGACTCAGTAATATGAGCCTCGCCACTGGAATGATATACGTCAAATTCACAACAGGGACAGCAGAATTTGCTTTTTTGAGAACAGCATCGACTGCTGACGACCCAGTAATTGATTTCAGGGACGCAGGCAGTACAGTCGGGAGTAACGACGCAGGGTTTCGCCTCGCTGACACAGACGGGTGATGTTGCGACATCCTGGGCAAATAACTGGGTAGCACACAGGAGCAGGCAGCAACAGAAGCATGCTTTAAGCGGCATGGAGAGAGTTGTCAATAAATTCATTGGCCTGATTTATTCAATGGATGAGTGGATCTAGATCATCATGACTCGCATGCAGCGCGCACTTCCCAGCAGGTAGTACACAAAATACTTATCACGGATATCGGTCTTTTGCTGCTTATCGCAGCGCTAAATAAGAGAAACTCCGATTATGCGGCCCGAATGCGTGTTCTTTTTACAATCGGGCGGAAAAAGGAGCATGCGGCTAAAGATTGAGGTGCCGGGGTGTATCGAGCGCCTTGTGGATGAGCATAAACACCATTGGTGATGCGGGATTTACGAATCCGGTGATTGTGCTCTACCTAATATTTCAGAATACGCACAGCGCAACATTTATAGGAAGGCTGGCTGGAATGGGGATCGAATACCGCATCCGTCAATTGATTGGTCGGCTCGTAATGCATGGGGATAAATAACTGTCCCGGTTGCACGGATTGCGTGACAAAAGCGCGGGCGCGGAGGCGTCCCCGCTGCGATTCCACAACAATCCACTCATTGGCTTTGATAGAGCAGCGACTGGCATCCTGCGGATTGATTTCCACATAAATGCGCTCCGGATAAAGCTTTCGCAGGACGTCTGAATTTCTGGTTCTGGTTTGCGTGTGCCATTGTGAAGCTGTACCCCGACCGGTCAGCAGAATGAAGGGATATTGCTCGCTGGGAGGTTCGGGCATCCTGATCGGGTCGGAAAAAATAAATTTGGCGCGGCCATCCGCGTGAAAGAACCGACCGTCTGCAAAGAGCCGCCGTTGTTGTTCTGGCGGTTCAGTTTCCGATTCAGGAAACGGCCACTGAATACCCCCCTGCTCTTCAATCGCGGCATAATCTTCGATGCCGGAAATATCGCAGGGTTGCCCCGCCGTCAATTGTTTCATGATTTGAAAGACGTCTTCCGGTGAATTCCACTCGGAGAACATTTCAGAGCATCCCCAGTATTGCGCGATCAGTTTAAAGATCGAAAAATCAGACAAGGCCTGCCCGGGAGCGCGTGTGACGCGTTTGACGCGACCAATCCGACGTTCGGCATTAATAAACGTTCCCTCTTTTTCTCCCCAGCCCGCCGCGGGTAAAATCAGATCAGCGTGGCGGGCGGTTTCCGTTGTATGGTACATGTCTTGAACGACCAGAAAATCCAGTCGATCCAGAATATCGCGGACCTGCCCCTGATTAATCCAGGAATGTGCCGGATTCGTACAAATCACCCACAGTCCTTTGATTTTGCCAGCCAGAATTCCTTCAATGATTTTGTGATAAGGCCAACTGTTTTCAGAAGGGATTCTCTCAACGGGAATGGAAAGGGTTTCCGCCACTTTAGCGCGATCTTCAGCGTCGAGAAAATCGTGGCCCCCTAATAAATTTGTCGTATTGCTGAATAAGCGGGAACCCATGGCGTTGCATTGGCCTGTGATCGAATTCGGACCTGTTCCCGGCCTGCCGATATTGCCGGTCATTAAGGCCAGATTGATCAGAGCCTGAGCGGTGCGTACTCCCTGATAACTCTGATTAACGCCCATGGTCCACCAGAAAGAGACCCGTTTTCCAGAATGAATCAGCTTTGCAAAGTGTTCGATCGCAGCCTGGCTCAGTCCGGTCTCGGTAACAACCCGTTCGATTGTATAGTCTTTGACATGTGCAGCAAACGCTTCAAAGTCTTCCGTGTGTTCCTGAATGTACTTTTTATCGAGATAATCTCTTTCAATGAGGATTCGTGCGATGCCGTAAAATAAGGGAAGGTCCGATTTTGGATAAATCTGCAGATGTTGCGTCGCCTGCATGGCGGTTTCGGTTTTGCGCGGATCAACGACGATGATCTCCGGTTGATGCGGATTGCGCATGACGCGTTCCCACATGATCGGGTGGGCAATACAGGGGTTAGCGCCTACGAAAACCAGCACGTCTGATTCTTCAAGATCCTGATATGTGAAAGGAGGGGCATCGAAACCGAATGATTGTTTGTATGCGGTGACTGCAGATGCCATACACTGGCGTGTGTTTCCATCACCATGAATCATGCCCATGCCGAACTTGGTCAGTGCTCCCAGAAAGGCCATTTCTTCCGTTACCATTTGACCGGTGCTGAGAAAGGCGACTGACTCAGGGCCGTACTGTTGCTGAATCCCTTTGAACTTCCGTGTAAAGAGGCTGAGGGCGGTATCCCAGTCCACCGGTTCCCAGTGGCTGGGCGACTTTTTCACAAGGGGGCTGATAGCCCGGTCCGGAGATTTCAGGACCGACAAGGCTTCCCAGCCTTTGGGGCAAGCCATTCCCAGATTGACAGGATATTCTGTGGTGGGAGTGATGCAAACGCCTTCGCCATCTTTGAGGTGGATATTCAAATTACATCCCGTACCGCAAAACCCGCAGACCATTTGCGTGACGGCATCCGGCAGATTTTTATCGGGGACTTTACCGAGCCCGAATCCGCCGGGAGAGAGTAATAACTCTCGGGTAAGATGTCCTTCTTTCTGATGAATCAGCGAGGTTAATTTTGTTCGATCGATTATTGACATAAAATCGATTCCAGTATGGAATAAGGAAATTTAGCGTAAAACACCGGGCATACGGGGAGCTGCAACCGCGGAGAAATAAAGGTAACGTTCTAATAATTCACCGAACAGACAGGCAATGAATAAGATCACGACAAGAATAAACAGCGTTAAATTTTGTAGCGGCTGCGTTTGATGATTCAGTAAAAAGGCAGGCATCAGGATCCCCCCCAGAATGCCACAGGCGAAACGTGCGAGTGTGACATTTGACAGTTCACCACTCATGAGTAGCGCCGACCGTTTGAGTGGCGAGTTCTGCCTTCGGATCAGATAACGAAAAATGGAAGCTTCGAAACTGAGCTTGATGATTGACGTGACAATCAAAGCCTTAGAGAGAATGGGCCCCGCCTGCGAAATCAGCAGACTTGATTCGGGTGAGTGATCCGTGAAGTTCAAAATCAAAATCGTCAACCAGGTTGAGGCGATTCCCAACAGAATTGCGGTGAGCGAAAACTTGGCAGCCGTTGTTTCAAAGCTCCAGAATTCCCGCTTGGTAAACACATAAATCATGATCGAACAGAAAATGCCAACGACTCCGACAAGCCCGACAAAACGACCCGCAAGAGGTTGCCAGGCCTTCAACTCTGGAAACGCAGAGGCAGAAACCCAGGTCAGCATGGCGTAAATCATCGCAGTGCCGGCGAATGCGCCAAAGGCGAGAATTTCCCGGCTTAACCAGGAATGTTTCAGCCCTAAAATACCTCGAAACGCATACAGGGGGCGGCCCAGATGAAGTGTACTGGCGCCTAAAGCGACTAAGCCAAAAAACAGACCGCTGGTCGCATACAGGCGGGTCATGACAGCCGTTGTTTCAGCACTGAGAAAATATTCCAGAGCCGAGCCGGTAAGAAACGCACCGACAGAAAGCTGTGTGAGCACCAGCATGATCACCAGAGGCAGGTGAGCGTGTTGCGGGCTGGCGGAATAATAGTCTGCCGGCAAGGTGTTTCGGGGGAATGGTTTTGCTGATTTATAGGTGGTTGTAGGAAATGTATGTTGCGGGTCTGGTGCCCCGGGCAGAAATTGATTGATCTCCGAATCGGCAATCACCCGTTCCTGGTTAACGATTTCAATGGCAATCGCCTGATGCGGACACGCCTGCACACAGGCGGGGGCTTCGCCGTCGGATAATCGCTGACTGCACATATCGCATTTACGGACGATCCCCTTGTGACTCTGATATTTGGGAACATCATAAGGACAGGCTAATGTACAATACTGACATCCAAAACACTGGTCATCCAGGTGTCTGACGATGCCTGTCAATGGATCTTTTTCATAAGCATTGACCGGACAGGCCTCCATGCATGCCGGCTCCAGACAGTGGTGGCAGGCGGTGGTGACGTGCTGATAAATTGGCTCCTGAGTTGAACCGCCGATGAGCAGGCCCACATCACGCCATGTTTCGTTTTCGTCCAGTCCATTCAGTGAATGGCAGGCACTGACACAGGCTTTGCAGCCGGAGCAGCGATCCAGATCGACCTCAAACGCATATTGTTCTCCTGATTGCGGGACTGCTGAGGGAATCAGGTCTGCATAATAGCGTGATTGTGCCGGTAACGTCTGAGCATCATACTTTTTAGCAAACTGATCGACGGCCGTTAATGTCTGCTGTTCTTTTAAGAGCAGCGCGATGAGATCGATATCAGTATGACAGGCCGTATTTGCCTGTGATAAGGAAGCGGCCTCTTCGAGAGAAAAAACCGAGTTTCGATTGTGTCCGTCAACGTCGAAATTCATGCGCGTCTATTCAGGCTTTCGTTTTTTATGAAATTGTTCGGTGTGAATTAATGTTTTGGGAACACCGATTTTCAATAATTGTTCTTCAAAATCCTGATTGAAACTTCCGGGGCCACACAGAAAAAAACGTGACATGGGAACTTGAGGGATCTTCGACAGAATAAAATCGAAATTAAGATAACCACAATATCCCAGCCAATGGGGCGCAGGCTGAGAGAGTGTCAGGAAGTAATGGAATCCAGACTTTTGTGTGATCAGCTGCCGGGTTTCTTGATCGAAGATAATATCCCGGTGGGTCCTGGCACCATAAAATAAATAGCAGGGATTGTTTTGCCTGGAATCATAGAGATTGCGGACAATACTGATCATGGGCGTGATCCCGATTCCCGCACAGAGGAGCACGATGGGTTCTGTATGAAGTTTCGGATCAAAATAAAACTGGCCTAGCGGGCCTTTAACCTGAAGCTGACTTCCCGGGCGAACCTGTTCGAAAAAATAATTCCCCACCTGTCCCTGGTGATTCCGTTTGATCGTAAGATTGATTCGATCAGGACGCGTGGGAGCAGAACTGATGGTAAAACTCCGCCAGACTTCTACCCCATCAATGTTGAGGCAAACCTTGATAAACATTCCCGCTTTATGTGGGGCGAGCAGCCTGGCGGAATTATCCAGTCGAAAGGTACAGACATCGTCAGCTTCCTGTAACACGTCTACGACGGAGAGTGTGACAAGTTCTTCGTTTTGTCTTTTGGAATCTGGTTGTTTAGAAATGATCATTTAAAAACCCGTGCTTAGTGAGCGCCAGCACATTCGATCTGAGTTAATAATTCGTCGAGTACTTTTTTTTCCGGAAGTTCCAGATACACATTTTTCAGTTCATCGACTTTGACTGGAAATACATTCACGGAATACTGCTGCTCGCCACTCAGGCAGGAGCCGTTTTCCAGTGAAAAGGTCTTTTTATGTAAAGGGCAGGCAACTTTAGGAGTGCCTTGCATGTCCCCAATAATTCCGCGGGATAAGACCATCGCCTTTTTATGTGGGCACATCTGCTGGCAGGCATACCACTCACCGCGACTGGTGAAATTGAAAACCGCAATTTGAGAGTTACCATATTTAATTGTCGAGCCGCTTTCTGACGGGAATTCGTCCACAACCCCTACCCTGACCCATTCGCGCGGGGCAGTATTCAACTCTTGGGAGTCATCGACTGCCGTCGGTTCAAGTGGTTTCAGGTCGTCTAAGGGAATAAAGTCGGGTGTCCAGTCGACGGGGCGTTTTTGTCCGCGTTCCGGTATCAGTTCTATCGAAGGTTGATGCGCTTCGGTATTCACGAATTGTTCGAATAATCGTCTTTTCTCCGGATTATTGACGACCGCTTTCCATTCACACTGGTAACTGTCGACTAGCGATTGCATCATGGATTCGAGTTCTTCACAAATTCCCAGTTTATCTTCGATGACAACCGTTCTTAAATAATCGATGCCCCCTTCCAGTTTATCCAGCCAGGTTGCGGTCCGGGTCAGTTTATCTGCGGTTTGAATATAAAACATCAGAAAACGATCCAGGTATTTAATACAGGTTTCTTCATCAAGGTCCGATGCGAACAGATCGGCGTGTCTCGGCTTAGAGCCACCATTCCCGCAGATATACAGGTTATATCCCTTTTCCGTTGCGATCAGGCCAAAGTCTTTGCTCTGCGCTTCCGCACATTCACGCACACAGCCTGAAACGCCCCCTTTGATTTTATGCGGTGCACGGATTCCACGGTAGCGTTCTTCCAGACGAATTGCGAAACCAACGGAATCTCCCACTCCATAACGGCACCAGGTAGTGCCAACGCAGCTTTTGACCGTTCGCAGCGCCTTGCCATATGCGTGCCCGCTTTCAAAGCCGGCTTCAATCAATTTTTCCCAGATACCAGGCAGATCATGAACTTCTGCCCCGAACAAGTCAACGCGTTGTCCGCCGGTGATTTTTGTATAAAGTCCGTATTCGCTGGCGACCTTTCCCAGCACAATCAGTTTTTCGGGAGTGATTTCGCCCCCTGGTACGCGGGGTACAACAGAGTAAAGTCCTCCGCGCTGCACATTGGCCAGAAAGCGGTCATTCGTATCCTGCAGGTTAGCATGGTCGACAATATGGTCATTCCATAAGCTGGCAAGAATAGATGCTACGGTTGGCTTGCAGACTTCACATCCAGCACCCGAACCACAGTCATTCAGAACGGCGGCGAAGGTTTTGAGCTGCTTGATTTTAATGATATCGAACAGTTCCGTCCGCGAAAATTCGAAATGCTCGCAGAGGTGATTATTAACAGTAATACCGGCGGCTTTCATTTCTGCTTTGAACAGATCATTCACCAGAGGCATGCAGCCTCCACAACCACTTCCCGCTTTGGTACAGGCTTTGACTTGATCAACAGAAGCGAGGCTCTCCTCGCGAATTGCCGCGCAGATCCGTCCTTTGGTAACATTGTTGCAAGAGCAGATCTGTGCTTCATCGGGCATCTCGGCGGCGCTGCCTCCCGGAATGCCGCCTCCCGAGCCGACAACCAGTTCATGCGGACTGCAGGGGAGCAGATCTTGGGATTTGGTGAGGATCGAGAGAGTTCCATAATCGGAAGCGTCACCAATCAGAATACCGCCGAGCAGTTTTGTTCCCGCAGCATTAAATACGAGTTTTTTGTAGACGCCAGCAAACGGATCTTCAAACGTGAGACATTTAGTGATTCTGGGGTCGGCTTCGTAATCGCCAAAACTGGCAACATCGACGCCCATCAATTTCAATTTTGTGGAAAGGTCGCTGCCCTGGTATTTTTGATCGAGGTTACAAAGGTTCGCTGCAGCGACTTCCGCCATCTGATAACCGGGGGCGACCAGGCCATAGACCATGCCCGAATGTAAGGCGACTTCGCCGATCGCATAAATGTCCGGGTCGGACGTCTGTAGATGATCATTGACCAGAATACCTCCGCGGTCTCCAACATCGAGATCGCAGTCCCGTGCCAGTTCATCGCGGGGACGGATGCCGGCTGAGACAATGATCATGTCGAGTTCCAGCTCTTCGCCATCCTGAAAACGAATTCCGGTGACTTTGGATTCTCCCAGAACTTCGTCGGTGGCTTTATTCAGATGGACCTGGACACCCAGTTCCTCAATTTTCTGTACCAGTATTTTTGAACCGGCGTCATCAATCTGACGGGGCATCAGACGCGGAGCAAACTCCAGCACGTGTGTTTCGAGTCCCAGATCCAGTGCCGCTTTGGCTGCTTCCAGGCCAAGGAGCCCGCCACCGATCACGGCCGCTTTTTTTGAATGCTTCGCGTATTCAATAATCAGTTCCAGATCGTTTATCGTACGGTAAACGAAGACCCCCCGGTTTTTGATTCCCGGTACAGAAGGCACAAACGGATAAGAGCCCGTCGCAATCACGGCTTTATCATAAGGGATCAGTTCGCCTTTCTGGGATCGGATAAGTTTGTTTTGCCGGTCAATACTGACGGCTCGGTCTGCCAGATGCAGATCGATGTTATTATCCGCATACCATTCTCTGCGGGCCAGCATCAGCTTTTCTGCATCATGATGAGCAAAAAATTGCGTCAGACCGACGCGGTCATAAGCGGCCCGTGGTTCTTCGCAAAACGTCACGATCCTGAATTCGTGATGTTGATCCTTTTCGACGAGTTGTTCACAAAAACGTAATCCGACCATACCGTTGCCGATGACCACAACCGTTTTCATCTGTTCAGAATTTCGCTGAATCACAGTAATTCTACCTTTAAATCAGAGCACTTATTTTAAACGCAGGATTTTGGTTGTCTGACTAATTTCCCATGGAAGTCGCCAGTTCTGTCTCTCCATTTTTCAGTGTGATGGCTGAATCATGTGCCAGTCGCGCTGCTGTTTCTGTTTCTTCGTTGAACCGCACAAGAAAACTGAGAAAGGAGCAGCCAGTGACAATCGCTCCCAGAATAAACAGTGCCGTCGGCCAGTTGATGGCCTGGGTTTTGAAGAGAAAGCCTGCAGCCACCGCGCCTGCATTACCGCCGGCTCCGACAATTCCGGAAACCGATCCCAGCGCTTGGGGGTTGATAAACGGAACCACAGAATAAGTGGCTCCTTCAGACATTTGTACGAACAGACTGAAGACGATGAGTGCCGGTAATGCCAGAGAAAGAACACTCATTTGTGAAAAGAGCATGAGTGCAATCCCTTCACAGAAAATGACGATGAATAACCACTTCACGCGACCACTGAGCCCCCATTTCTGCCCGAATCGATCCCCGAATGCCCCGCCCAGAGTACGGGCGAAAATATTCATCAATCCGAACATGCCGGCAAACAGACCAGCCATTTTAATGGCCTGACCGGTTTCCATTTTCTTGAAGTAATCAAAGTAGTCCAGAAAATAGAGTGCAGCGACATTATTGAGCGTGAGTTCAATTCCAAAGCAGGCCCCATAGATAATGAACAGAGCCCAGACACGACGATCTTTACAGGTAGCCCAAAACATGCCTTTGTGTTGTTCCTTCTGTGACAACTTTCCCGCTGCCCGCAGCTCTTTGAAATTGCCATCGGGTGCGTCCTGAGTCAGAAAGTAATAGGCAATACCAGTCGTGGCACAGACCAGACCGGCAACAAACATGGATGCCCGCCAACCGACCGATTCACTGAACCCTAATACGCCAATAAACATGGCGAAAATAAGTGGCATGATAATTTGCGTGACACCACCGCCCAGATTTCCCCAGCCGGCGGTCGTCGCATTGGCCGTGCCCACACAATTGGGAGCAAACATGATTGACGTGTGATATTGCGTGATCACAAAAGAAGCGCCGATCGCGCCAATCGCAATTCGGAAAATCAGAAATGTGGTATAGTCATGAGCGAAACCGATTCCCATCACGGGCAGTGATCCCAGCAGTAAAAGCCAGGTATAAGCCAGGCGGGGACCTATTTGATCACAGAGCCAGCCAATAAACAGACGGGCGATCACGGTAATCGCGACAGAGCCGATGATACACCAGCCAATTTGCTCTTTGGTCAGCAGCATTTCCTCCCGGACCACCTTCATTAAAGGGGCGATTCCGAACCAGGCGAAGAAACACAGAAAGAATGCAAACCAGGACATGTGAAATGCCCGCATCTGCGGAGTGGAAAAGTTAAATAGATTGATTCTGGTTGCTTTGTTTTTGATTTCCATTTCCTGAACGCTTTCTTTCAGCTGGCAGTTAATGCACTGTTTCGTCTTTGTTCCTTCAATGAAAGAATGCGCATGGACGTGATTGCCAGGCGGAAATCAGCGCGCAACACGATCACAGGGAACAAAAAATGTTAGGAGAATCATCACTGAAGGTTCAGCCGTTTCTGAATCGCAAGCTTAGTGGAGGAGCTACTCTAATGACTTGCAATAAAGTGATTTGGGGTTCAATGGCTGTTACAAATCGTGATTCATATTCGCTTCTATGTTGAGTTGAGTGACTCTCCCCAAGAGCGCGGTAGAGATCACAGTGGTCTAACCTCTGATGATCTTTGATCACTTGAGGTTGCGTTTGATAGCGAAAACAAAAGGCAAAGCGTGTGCCAGAAAATAAGTCAACTAACTTAATAAAGTGGCTGATTCAGTCTGCCAAGACAAAAACCACTTAATTTCAAGTTGATAATGGGTTTTCAATGGCTCAAAAAATATTAAGAGAGCCAGATGTCCTTTTGGGGTTTTGGGCATAAAAGCCGGGGGCATGCTTAGAAATTAAGCATAAATTGTGTGCAAATGACCGAGTTTGGATTACTGCAGCAGACTGCGTTGCAGGACTTCTCTGGCCTTATCAAAATAAGGCTGCCACTCGATTTCCGGCTTGCCGAATTTCAGGCAATCCCGGACCTTCTGCAACGTGTTCCGTGCCATGTGCGGACAACGGTTACAGGCACAGGTTTCGCCTGTGGAAGTCATGATTCCCGGAACGGGAATGTAGGTATGCTGTGGTGCCGATTTATGCAGCGGGTGAATCATATTGGCTTCAGTCGCGATCAAAAACGTTCCCGGTTCTTTGATCGACATGACGTATTGCCGTAACTTTTCTGTACCACCAATGAAGTCGGACACTTCCAGGATCGTGTGCGGACATTCCGGGTGTGATAATACCAGCGAACCGGGATTGTTCTTCTTGGCACGCAGCAGATCCTGAACGCTGAAGATTTCATGAACCATACAGGAACCGGGCCAGAGAATCATCTGACGCCCCGAAACTTCCTGCAGATAACGTCCCAGGTGCTGGTCGGGGACGAACAGAATTTCTTTCTCTTTTGGAACCCGGTCGATGATTTCCCGTGCATTGCCGCTGGTCACAATCCAGTCGCAGAGACTTTTGACTTTGGCAGTGGTGTTGATGTAAGCGACCGTTTCAAAATCACGTCCTTCCGCACGCAGCTTTTTCTGGAACTGATCCAGGTCGCCATATTGACAACTGTCTGCCAGAGAACAGCCGGCATTGAGATCCGGCAAAAGCACTCGCTTTTCCGGGCTCAATATTTTGGTTGATTCCGCCATGAAATGGACGCCGGAGAATACAATGGTGGATGCCTTCACATTGACGGCGTCGCGTGCCAGTTTCAGGCTGTCGCCTGTGAAATCAGCGATTTCCTGAATATCTCCATCAATGTAGAAATGAGCCAGAAGCGTTGCGTCTTTTTCTTTTTTGAGCGCTTCAATTTCGTCCATCAGATCGAGTGGATCTTCATAGACTTCTACATTGTTATCAATTGTTGGCAACGACATTTGCTCATACCTTCAGAAAATCAACATTTCGAAAAAAGCTTGCTGTACGGACACAAAATACCGGTCAAAAGTTCAGAACAACATTTCGTTCCTACTGGAGAATCTGAAACTCTTCCGGTACAACTAAAGTACTATTGTTGAAGGAAAAGTGTCCTCGTCAAGCTGTTGTTATTCTATATAATCATGTGAAGGTTTAGAACTCTATGGCAGAACAATCATTGCGAATCCTGGTTTTTGGCGCTCATCCCGATGATTGCGACATCAAAGCGGGGGGAACGGCTGCTTTATACCAGCAGGCCGGTCATACCGTGAAATTTGTGAGTGTCACGAACGGAGAATCAGGGCATCAGCGTCTTTCCGGGACCGAATTAGCGGAAATTCGACGGGCTGAAGCCTCTGCTGCGGGAGAGGCGCTGGGGGTGGGATATGAGGTGCTGGAAAACCGGGACGGTTATCTGCAACCGACCATCGAAGCCCGTTTTGAGATCATTCGTCTCATCCGTACGTTTGAGCCCGATCTGATTTTAACACACCGCCCCAACGACTATCATCCAGATCATCGTTATACCTCACAACTGGTGTGTGACGCCGCCTATATGGTGACGGTGCCTCCCATTGTTCCCGATGTGCCGGCACTGCGAAAGAACCCTATCATTGCTTACTTGTCAGATCATTTTACGCGTCCTTACCCCTTCTCTCCCACGGTCGTGGTCGATGTGGAACCTGTGTGGGATCGGCTGGTGGATGCTTTGGACTGCCATCGGTCTCAGTTTTATGACTGGCTGCCTTATAATCACTTTTATGAAGATGAAGTGCCCGCTGAAGCTTCTGAACGGAAAGTCTGGCTGAGCGGCAAGATGCAGGCCCGGATTGCTCCCCTGGCAGATCGATACCGCGAACTGGTAATCCAGACTTATGGAGAAAAGCGAGGCAAGCAGATCCAGTTCATCGAAGCCTACGAGCCATGCGAATATGGATCTCCATTAACAGACGAAAATATCAGAACACTGTTTCCGTTTCTTCCCTGAATTTGATATCAAAGTAAGACTGACTTCCCTAAAGAAAGATTCCATGCGAACCCTCTGCCATTTGATCTCTATATTGATTTTGACTTGTGGATCTGTGTTTCCATTGGCTGCAGAAGAAAGTTCAGCCGAACGGGGATACCGCCTGTTGACATCCAAGGCGTATTTACCACCTGATTTTGATCAGGCGGTTCTGGATGATCTCTGGAAAGTCTGGCCGCAGGAATTACGAGCGGAGGCCGAGCAGGTTTCACCGGAAGAGCGCCGTAAGATGATCTTTTCGTATTACGGGATTATGGAACGTCCTGAAGCGGAAACGGCTCCCTTAGGGTATGTCGTCACTCCGGAACAGAACTGGGTCATGAACTGTTTCAACTGTCATGGTGGAAAAGTGGCAGGCACCGTAATTCCCGGGGCGCCGAACAGTCATGTGGCTCTGCATACTCTGACGGAAGATGTAAGTAAGATTAAACTGCAGCAGTTAAAAAAACTGAGTCATATGGATTTAGCGGCACTCGGAATCCCTCTGGGAACCACACATGGAACCACCAATTCCGTGATCTTTGGAGTGGTTCTCGATTCCCTGCGTGATCCTGATATGAATTTTGACAGAAGCAGAACGGTTCCTCCATTATTACACCATGATATGGATCCTCCGGCGTGGTGGAATGTGAAACGGAAACAAAAAATTTATGCGGATGGATTTATTACCAAGAATCATCGGATGCTGATGCAGTTTATCCTTATTCCCCGCAATGGTGCCCAGAAAATTAAGGCCTGGGAAACCGACTTCGAGGACATTCAGGCGTATATTGAAGCTCTGGAACCGCCGCTCTACCGCTGGCCCATTCATGAATCACTGGCAGCGCAAGGCAAAGAGGTCTTCAATGCGCATTGTGCCCGTTGCCATGGAACTTATGGAGACGGTTCCACCTATCCCGAAAAGACGATACCGATTGCGGAACTGAAGACGGACCCGGCCCGGCTGAATTCGTTGCCGCCCGCCTATCGCGCGGCTTTAAATCAAAGCTGGCTGTCTCGCTACGGAAAAGATCCTGTGGTGGAAGATCCAGGTGGATATGTGGCCCCGCCCTTGAATGGTGTTTGGGCGTCTGCTCCCTATTTCCATAACGGATCGGTGCCGACATTGTGGCATGTCCTGCATCCGCAGGCACGGCCAGAAATCTGGAAGCGTTCGGAAAACGGTTATGACCTCAGGAAAGTGGGTTTGGAAATCGAAACGTTTCCGGTAATGCCAGACAACTTGTCGACGATGCAAAAAAGATTGTATTTCGATACTACTCAGTTTGGCAAAGGAGCCGCCGGCCATACTTATCCAAACGACTTGAATCCATCCCAGAAAGAGGCTGTCCTCGAATATTTGAAAACGCTTTGAACATCCCCGGGAACAAACAGTCGACGATCACAGGCCGTTTATTGCAGTCCAAAGTAGGACATCATGACCAGGAAATTAATATAAAGCAGTGTCAGACCAGGATAAAAACCGAAAGCAGTCCGTTCACGTTCAAGCGTGATCCCATGATTCGGCGGAGGGCATTCGTTTGAAATATAACCGGGGGTCCACTCGCTTCCATTTGGCTTCATATATTTCACGCGTGTTTTCCACAAATAGAAGCAAACGACGGCAATAAACAGGACAGCTGCCAGGAGAATCATGGGATGAACGGCCTGTGTTTCGTCGCCTAGCTTCGCGGCATTTTCAGGAAGCTCAGTCGCCATTTTTGCCATCGTGACGGCAAACGCGTTGTTCAGGAAATGCACCAGAACCGGCGCCCAGAAACTGCGGGTGACATAATATACGAAATGCATAAACATCCCCAGCGGGATCACAGCCATCACGTGAGCCGGATGTGCGTGCACCATCCCAAACATGATGGAAGTAATTACAATGCCGGGGATCAACCCCCAGCGTGCCAGCAGTCCTCGTCCGATTAATCCACGAAAGACGATTTCTTCACCAATCGCCGGAAAAACAGCGATGACAAGCACGAGAGCCCATAACGGATTGTTTTCGGCCATCTGCTTAACCAGTTCCATCGTCTGCATCTCATTGAACTGCTTCAACCAGGGAATCTGTTCGGCGAAAGAGTTCCAGGCATCGAAGGCTAGGCGATAGAATTCTCCTGAAAGCATCGAAAGCGGCAGAACAGAAATTAATAACAGCATTCCGGTTGAGACAGCAAAAGGTTGCAGATTCAGTTTTCCTAAAACACCTCTCCCCAACCGTAATCCCACAGCGGCCATGATTATTAATACAAAGACCCCCTGTTCTACCCCCGCCATCTCTAAAGTATGGTCTTCGAAAAACTGGGTAAACTGTTGACGAATTTGAGCAGAATTCTTCCCCAGGTTTGTGGTCACCATCAGGTAAATAAACGTGCCGACGATAAAAACCATGATTCCCGCGAAGTGTGCACCAAAGACACCAAACATCCAGCAGATCGATTCAAATAAACCCGGCCCCGGAGGTCGCTGGTTGACCAGACTTTGTTTTTTCTGATCGTCGAATCGGGCAACCTGTACTGCTTCGTTCAAAATCTGATCGACTTCTAAAGCAGCGTGTTCTGGGGGGAGAGGGCTGCCGGAATCTTCAAACAGGTCGTCCGGAAGGAATTCAGCGTCTGTCGATTCAGGTTCCGGTTTTTCGGAAGGCGTATTTTCAGAAGCAGCCATTATGGAATTCGATTACAGAGTAATTGTTGATGTAACTTATGGTTACAGAATGCATTAGGTTGTGTCGATATCTCAAATGGCACAACGTCTGTCTGCCTCAGTCTATGTATTTATAGTCGTCGTAAAGAAGTGCGAATTCATGTTTTTTTCAGGAATTACAGGATTCCACCGTAATAAACAGCGTTCGCAAGCGAATTATCCCCGGCAGCGATCCATTCTTGTGACGACTTCTTATCGCTTTTACCTCAAAATCAGGTATGATAGCAGCAGGGCCAGAACCATGAACGAGTCGTTTTCTACTGATACCAGCTGTTCCGCCGGACAATTTTCTGAAATGTTGCCAGATCACGATATTGAACCTGATGCAGAGGGTAACAAGTGCCAGCTTCAGTATTGTGCCAATTGTAATTCCACGTTCTTTCAGCAGAAGGGGATCGAGAACTGCCCTGAATGTGGTGCGAAGGTGGATGGGGTTTCCGTTTCTGATTTGCAGGAAACGATTGTTCTAGATGATCTGTCTGCTCGGGTTTTGCAGGGGGGACCAGTCTCTTCCACTCTGGACGATCCCATCATTGGCACGGAGTTACACGTTTATCAATGCCAATCGTTAATCGGTCGTGGCGGTATGGGCGTGGTTTATCTGGCAACGCATCGTGACCTGGGAAGGCAATGTGCGCTGAAAATTCTCTTGCCCCGGCTGGCGGAACGCGACCCCGATTATGTGCAGCGTTTTTTGCAGGAAGGCCGGGCAGTCGCGACACTGAACCATCCGAATATTGTAACAGCGCACGCGATTGGTGAAGAACGAGGTTACCGTTTTCTGGAAATGGAGCTGATTGCAGGGCGTGCATTAAGCCGTGTCGTGCGCGAGGACGGCCCTCTGACTCCATTGCATGCGACTTCTTTAATTGCACAAATTGCCTCCGGACTCGGAACCGCCCATGTGAAGGGGATCATTCATCAGGATTTAAAGCTCGAAAATATTCTCTTAACCAGTTTGGGAATACCTAAAATTGCTGACTTCGGTCTGGCGAAGCGAATCAGCGCGGATGAGCGTCTCTCTGAAACACAGTACCTCGCAGGAACGCCTAATTACATGGCTCCGGAATTGTTCCAGGGGGCTCCGGCAACAGCAACATCGGACGTCTATTCGCTGGGGGTTTGCTTTTTTGTTCTGTTAACAGGAGAGCTTCCTCACCGTGGCCAGACTTTTAATTCGCTGATTCAGGAGGTGACTTCTCAAGCCGCCCCGAGTGTCCGGGATTTGTGCCCCGAGATTCCACTGGAAATTTCGGAGTGTGTTTCCTTAATGCTGGATAAAAGTCCTGCCAATCGATTACAGAACGGGTTCATGGCTGCGCAATTCCTGAATGCGGTTTTAGGACAGGTCAAGAATGTTGAGGCATTGCTTTATGAGGCATTTGAAGGCAGTCCGCATGTTACCTGGAAAAGAAACGGGCAGAAGTATATTCTGGAAGTTAAACAAACGGGAAAGCGAAAACAGACGGTTTTCATTGAACCCAGCGAACATCAGATGCATGAGCGGCTTTTGTTGATTTACAGTACCTGCTGTGATGCACAGCCCGAATATTATGAAGAGGCACTCAGGCTGAATGCAGAGATTTCACACGGCGCAATTTCAATCCGCGAAGTCAACGGTGAAACCAAATTTGTGATGGTGGATACCTTTCCCCGCTCCACTGTTGATGCGGAAGACATCCAGAAAAGTGTGATGTCAGTTGCACAATATGCAGACGAGATTGAAAAACACCTCACGGGCGATGATTTACATTAAACCGTTTGTAGCAATTTTGCCGCTTAATCCAGCGTCCCTGTTTCACCGGTGATCGCCGGATTACCTCCTTCAGTCTTACAAAACCGCAGCAGATTCCGTTCGAAAGGCTTTCGGGTTGCTTCCTGATGAGATCCGTCAGCCGGAATTCGTGTGAAATCATGAGATATTAAATCAAGCGCTTGACCATCCATTCAAAGCACTGATATAGTCAAGTCTGGATCATGCGACAGAGTATGGTTGAATCAGACCTGCTGTATGCATGTGCCGGTTTGAGGCCTGTGGATACATATGCTGTTTTACTGCAAATGGTTGTAATGCAAATCAGATTCCACTGCGATTCAGCAAACTCTGTATGGGAATCTCTATCAATTAGTCGATATACTGGTACATACCAAAACAGTTCTCATTAGGAATTGTCAGAATCTCTGGGGTTTTTCATGCGTCATTCACTTAAACAGTTACCTCTGATCGCCTTCACCTGCGGTTGTTTTTTGTATTCTGCAGGAAATCCGGTTTCGGCTCAGAATCAGAGTCTCAACCGTGGATTTTCGATTAAGGCAGACATCTCTGCGACCGGCGAAGAGCGTGCAAGCCAGAAATCATTGTGGGTGCTTGATGCGATCTTTAAGCCTATGCGGATGGTGCGCCTGGATTTGACAAACCCCAAAACAGGTAAAAAAGAAAAAACGCTGGTCTGGTATATTGTATATAAGTGCCTGCTGAGACCGATTGATCGACCAGCAGGCAATAATGAATTCACTCCGGAAAATGTGGAGGTTCCAGCGCCAGGACCATCTCTGTTTGTCCCTGAAGTAACGTTGATTACGAACGATAATGGTCAACAGAAGATTTATCCCAACCAAATTCTCCCGGAAGCGGAAACACTTATTAACCAGAGAGAACGCGGCCAATTCAAAAATGCCGTTGACATTATCGGCGAATTGCCAGCTGAAACCCCGCTGGATTCCAAAGAGGAGAAGGCCACTTATGGTGTTTGTGTCTGGACAGGCGTCGATCCCAGTACGGATTATTTTACACTTCTGTTTTCCGGACTTTCAAACGGCTATAAAATAGTAGAAGGCCCTGAGGGGAAACCAATGACCCTTAGAAAAGTGCTCGTTCAGCAATACTGGCGCCCGGGGGATGAATTTGGTCAGCAGGAACAGGAATTTCGTCCTAAAGGAATTCCCTACTGGGTTTACCTGCCGGATGACCCTGAAATGGCTGCCAAGATGAAAAAAGAGCTGCAAATCGAAGGACCGGCTGAGCCCAAGCCCTGATTCTTTCGAGAAAATAGCGGGAAGTTGGCGGGAAATACGATTATCTCTTGCAAGTTAAGACCGGATTCGCCAAGATACGGCCTCAATTAACACCTTTTTTAATGATACGCCCTCTTTGCGGGCAGTTTCTGAGACCCGAGGATTAAATCAATGGCACATAAGAAGGGCCAAGGCTCCAGCCGTAACGGACGTGATTCACAAGCACAGCGTCGCGGAATCAAGAAGTTTGGCGGCGAAAGCGTCCTGGCAGGAAATATTATTGCCCGTCAATGCGGAACAAAATGGCATCCCGGTAAAAATGTTGGTATGGGCAGAGACTATACCATTTTTTCACTGGTTGAAGGCAACGTTTACTTCGATAAAGAAGGTCGACGTATTAACGTTGAACCTGTCACGACATTGAACTGAACCGTTTTTCCGCCGCGAGAGACACTGAAGGTTTCCTGAATCAGATCCAGGAAACCTTTTTTTATTAACGGTTGGAGTGACTGGCAGTAAGTGTCACTGAAATTTTTGTGGGGGTCTGTTCTTTACCTCTTAACACGGTCACGACCACGGTGTCTCCCGGTTTTTTGCTCTCAATGTAATCCAGAAAGTCAGCAGCAGATTTCGTCTGTTTCTGATCGACGGCAATGATCAGGTCAGCTGCTTCGCGATCAATGCGTTCGATGACGAGCAGTCCCCTTCTCTGTCGAACGATTTTGGGACCCTGAAGACCGGCTTTTTCTGCCGGGCCGCCAGGAGTCAGTTTGGCAACCAGTAAGCCCTGTTCGGTTTCGTAGACGCGTTGAATGCCAATTTCAGGATGAATCATGTGACCATGCGCCAGGAGTTGCGGGACAACGTGAGCGATCAGGTTGGAGGGAATTGCAAATCCGACGCCGGAGCTTTGGCCGGTGCTGCTGGCAATTGCCGTATTGATCCCAATTAACTGGCCATGCGAATTGAGTAACGGTCCTCCGGAGTTTCCCGGATTGACGGCAGCGTCAATCTGGATGATGGATTTGATCGTTCGGTTTCCACGGAGTTTCAATGATCGATTCAGACTGGAAATAATGCCGCACGTCATGGTGCGTTCGAGGCCAAAAGGGTTTCCAATCGCAAACACTTTCTGACCGACTTTTAATTTACTGGAATCGGCCATTGTTACCGGTTGCAGGATGCCGGGGTCTTCTTCAATTTTAATGATGGCGATATCGTTAATCAGATCGCCGCCCACAAACGTTGCCGGATAAGACTTGCCATTGAATAACGTCACATTCACCTGCTGGGCGTCTTCGACAACATGATAGTTCGTCAGAATGTGCCCTGCTTTATCGATAATGGCACCGGAGCCTGCACCTTCCGTGTCATATTCAAGTAAGAAAAACCCCTCTGTTTTTGTGCTTTTCGTCGTGATATGAGCAACGCTTTTATTCAGATTGTCGTAAACCCTGACATTGATTTCTTCTTCCGGCGTCAACCCTTGCTCGTTGAAAAGTCCTTTATGGAGAACCTGCTCAGAATTTTTGACTGCCGGTCTGGAGCCGGGAGGGCTCAGGGGCGTAGGAGGTATAATCCGCGGCCCGCTCGGTTTGGGTTGAAGTTGTGCTTCCGAGGGAGATATCCAGATTGCCGAAGGAGATTCCAGCGAGGCAACAAGCAGACCACCAATGACTGCTGAGAAAAAACAGGCGAATATATATTTCATGTTATACCTCACGCAAAACGTAACTCAAGAAGACTGGGCAAAACAGGATGTTGAGGCGGTTGTTGGATTGCATCAAATGAAAAATGAAATGGAAAGTTTTCTCAAAAACGCATGAAATCTGGAAGGAACTACATCATAATTCGATGCCAGATGATCCGAGCCTCCTGACTGTGATCAAGTCGCCAGTCAAAAAAAGTGAGACTGGGTATTATCGCGAATCTTCCTGTTGGGTAAATAGGAGATCATGTTTTTCGAGTTATAAGACAGTTTCTGCATCAGATTATCCGATATTGAAGACAATGGGGTTTCCATATTTCAACCGAAAGTTCAGCATGAAAGTATCAATATGCGTCGGATTGCCCTCTTAACAGCAGGTGGAGACACACCGGCTTTGAATGCAACAATATTCGGAGCCGTCGAGCGAGCGAATGAACTTCGCTTGCAGGTGGTCGGAATTATCAAAGGATTTGGCGGCTTGCTTGATCCTAATGTACCACATGTTCGACTCAATCCGTTGTACTCCACAATTCCTGAACTTGATCCTCGATGTGGTGGGACAATCCTGGGGTCCTCTCGGACGTATATTGATGAATCGCATGCCGGGGAATTACAGCTGGTTAAAAAGCGACTGGATCAGCTTGGAATCGAAGGTTTAATCTGTATTGGCGGTGATGGAACTTTGAATGGCATGCAACCCATTTCCCAGTTTATGCCCTGCGTGCTGGCACCTAAAACGATTGACAATGATCTGGGTTTGAATTACCTGGATGAACCGAATGAATGGGCACGCGAAGTCGACCCTGAAACCAAAAAGGTCAAATTCCGAAAGCTGCCAGGCAAACAGGATCTCGAACTGGATGATATTGTTAATTTCGCCACTCCCGGTTATGCCACGGCAGTTTATGTCTGTGTCCAGGGGATTCAACGTATCCGTACGACGGCCGAAAGCCATCGTCGTATTGCGATTGTTGAAGTGATGGGAAGAGAATCGGGATATCTGGCATTGGGAGCCGCTTACGGACAACCTGATATTATCCTGGTACCGGAAGTTCCTCTGGATTATGAGCGATTTGAACGACGGGTACGTGAATTGTATGAAGCCCAGAAAAATGTGGTCATTGTCATTGGAGAAGGCTTGCGAGATTCGAATGGAAAACGCCTGGGCGACATCTCGAAAAGTGTTGATCCTGCCGGGAATGTCATCTTTAGCGGTGCGGCAGAAGTTTTGCAGAATATGCTGATTGAATCAATGGGCGACCATTATTTTGTCTCACGCAAACGTCATGAACTCGCTGCGGCAGCTACATTTACCAGAAAAATCGGTCATACGCAACGTGGCGGACGCCCGATTCGGTTTGATCGCTATTATGCGTCACAGTTAGGCGGAAAAGCAGTCGATCTGATCGTGCAGCGGCAAAATAATTATGTGTCAATCCTGCAGTGGAGTGAGCAAAAGGGATTTTACGTCAGTTCCATTAATGGAAACGCCTTAAGAGACGCGTGGCGCGGAATTCATCCTCGCGTCTTGCATCCCGCTTTTTATGACGAGCATCGCTATCAGCCATCCAGGCTGGGCATTGATTACCTGTCTAAGATATTCACGAATGCAATTGGCTCTGACGACCTGGAAATTTTACGGGAAGATCTGTTTGATACCGGTCACTTAAAAACCAGATATCAAAGTATCAATGTGAGTGTCCACAAACACATTCGCTATTTGAATTCGAATAACGGTGACGGAGAAACTCCCGTTGATCAGTTTTGAGGTTCCTGTTGAGGTTCTTCAAAAGCAGCAGGCTCAATCACTGGTACCGGCGACTGGGGAGTTTCGTCCTTATTCGAAATTGTGTAAGCTGCCTGAACGGAATTCTGCCGGAGTGTGCCAGTCGTTGATGCCATGATCAGTCGCAGCTCTTTCTTCATCGAGATATAACTGGAAGCAACGTTGTCGCTGTTAACCATAATATCGTCAATGACATATTGATTATGCTGTTTGATCAGACGAACGGTTGCGCCCCGGTCTTTGCTGCCCAGGAGAATACGCGCGAAGCCTTCGTTGTCATTGATTTCCATACTTACCAGATCAGTCATCAATAATTCAGGAATCATGTAAGCGGTTTTGGGAACCTGATCAACCTGTCTCCAGACCAGTTCATTAAAATCGCGGGATGAATGTCTTTGCAGGTTGCGAATATTCTGGTCGTGCATGTAAAAGGCGTAGTTTTGAACCTGAACCATCAGATCCAGAGTCGCCTTTACCGAGGCAGGTCTGCCTTTAAGGTCCAGCTGAATATCGTCAACCAGTAGTTGCCCCAGATGTTCTCGCAGGATATAGGTCAGAGGAAGGTTTCCCTGTCGGGCAAACACTTTGGTGACAGCGCCATTGAATTTGATGTCCAGGATCTTGAAGCCGGGCCCGGTCAGTTCATCGATCGGGAGTTGAGTTACTAAATTGGGCTCTACCTTTTTCCAGACGCGTGAAGAAAAGTCCGGCGTGGAACTGAAGTCGAGAATCTTCATATCGCGTTTCGCCAGTGCGTCGCTGAACAGCATTGTGATTGCACGTGAAGAAAATAATGAGGTCAGCGTGATTTGCTGCTTGCCCTGGTCCTGAAACAGGGTGACTTCTTCCACCAGGTATTTTTCAGGAACGTCAATTTCATCTGATTCGATTTTTACCAGAGTCAAATTGACCATCTGTCCTTGATTGTGGGTGACAAAGTTTGCGAGATTACCTTCGATTTTGAGTTCATAATCAGCAGCAGCGGCCTGCGATTGTGGTAAGGCCGCCAGTGTGAGATCCCCGAAATCCAGACTTCCCTTATAGAACTGATCAGCCGTGTATTTTTTCAAATTTTCTTTGTTGTTCTGGTTGTAAGCATCCAGGAAATTACTGATGGCCAGTAACATTTTGGCCTGTTTCTGGGCTGATTTCACATGATTTCCATCCTGTTTTGACTCAACAGCAACGTCGGTGGCTTTCCATTGACCTTCGTTAAGTTTCATGGAGATGACCATCTGGCCTGCACGGCGAGGGAGTCGAATGATGGCAATGTCTTTATCCAGTTGTGCGTCGGGTCTCTGCTTTTTGGAACTGGATTTGTGCGACTCCCCTGCCACTTTTTGCGAAAGTTTTGCCAGAAAAGCAGGATGCAATTCTTCCAGAACGGTTTTGAACTCGCCGTCTGTTGTTGCCAGAATATCATTCCGGTTTCCTGTTTCCCAGGCAGTGACAAATTCGCGTACCGTCAGTAGCAGGTCCATCTGCTCCGTCACGGATTTCATGACGGTCAGGTTTTTCTGTTTCTGTTTAATGTAGATATCATCGACGACCCATTCGCCGGTCTTGTTTACTTTTTTCAGCTCATACAAAAGTTTCTTTTTGTTTTCGCCGACTTCAGCGACAACCTTTTTATGGTTTTCAGAAACGTCTTTAATTTCGACGATCGTGGTTTCACCAGTGGGAATCTTGAGGATCTTCAGGTCGTCCATCGAAGATGGGTTTCTGAGAGCTGCTTTCGTAAATTTCATTGTGGTGTGATGTTTGAGCATTTTGAGATCATTGTTTTCAATTGCTTTCGAAAACTGCTCAATGGCTTTTGTTTCCACCAAAGAAGCACAGCCGGTCACCAGTGCGAGGAGTAAAGTGCCGCTTACCAGAGAGAAACTGTTTTTTAACATCATGATCAGTCCAGGTAGGTATTGAATTTTGAGAGGTATGAGGAATTGTTATCACAATCTGAACATTTCCGGAGAACTCGAGTGAATCGAATCAGAAGTGTCATATTGAAATATCTGTAGTCACTTGATTTGAGAGTTATTAAGTGAACTACGGGAGAGAGGATGCGTTTTTTTGCAGTTTTTCGGAAACAGGTCAATAGAGTTCTGGGAAAAATCAGTCCAATTTTGGCTTCTGCCGTGAAAATTAATTGGTCTTGGCTCATTTTATAAAATGACTATAATCTGGATTCTCACCTGGAAGTTCATCTCTTCACAGCCGGTTTTGGCAATTCTGCTTACGCATTAACGCAAATTTGAATCACTTCGATCTTGAATACCTGATTTCTCTGGTATGGAATAGCGGATATTCTGTGGAACGTTTTTGGTTACTGACTTCGGTCCTCTTATTCAGTTTGTTGCAGCTTCCCGTTTCTGCGAAAGCAGAAGTGAGTGAGCCCGTATCGGTAAAGTTGCGGATCGAATGGGGGGAGCAGGCACCCCGTCTCTGGCATGCCCGGTTTGATTTAACGGGCGGCCAGATCAAGTCTGCCAGATCTCTGGGGGTTGACGCCGATGAGGTGGCGGTAATTACACAGTCTGGTCAGAGGATTCTGTATCAACCACAGACCAATCGCGTTTTTAACAGTATTGAATTTGAAATCGAAGCGGACTTGTCGGCAACTCTGCAGGTTTTCATACAGGATCAAAACGACTCACTCGTTGCTATGAAGCATCAGTTTGTTCTGAAAGACATTCTGGCTCGGAAACAGCTTCTGCCGGTTGACCAGACAGACGCGCAATTCATCATCCAGCAGGTTCCCGGCGATTCCTTTGCCTTGGAAATCAAGAATTCGCATCTGGTATTTGCACCGAATGACCTGATTCAGGTTCAGGCGTTTCCCAGGTATTTACTGACATCCGAAGCCCCGTTGGGGACCGAAGTTCACTGGACCCTGTATCGGTCTCGAACGAGAGAGCTTGTTTCATCAGGCTCCAGCAGGCTGGCTCAGCAAAGCCGTGAAGAGCTGCTCAAGCAGGGAATTCCTGTTGCTGTCGATGCTCCCGCTGATGGGGTCTATGACCTTGTTGTGAGCATGGATACAGGGGAGCGGGCGGTTGTTCAATTTGTTGTTCTTGCCACGGGGGTAAGAGAATCTGCTCCTTTTGCACAGGATGCCACCACCCTGCAGATGGTGGACGAGTTCGAATTGAACGGTTTTCAGAATCATCACGCACTTGTTGCCCGGAGACCGCGCGAGCGAATTCGGAATTCTTTCAAGTCGCTGTTTAAGGCCAGCCCAGACTCGGTTGTGACCGTAAATAATCTAACACCGTGGTCAGCATATCACTTGAAGATCCGTAATCAGAATCAGCCTCATAAGCTGGTGGTAACCTATCCTCGCGACGCACAATCCCGAGTGGGATTCAGTATTCTTGAACCTGATGCCGCAGGGCAGCTGGTACCTGTGGGGGTGGATTCCGGAGCCTATCAGGAGGGGGCTGGTATGCCTGTCGCGTTGCAGGGAAATTCACAGGAATTACAGGCAGAAATCATTTTCTGGCCGCGTGTCGATAACCCGATTGTCTTGTTTCATAGCCTGGGAGGAATCTCGCCAGCAGAAATTACGCGGGTGCAGGTTTATGAGCTTACTGTTCCGGAAAAACAGCTGGCCTCTCAGGAAAACACCGACACGGAAAAAAAACGACTGGTGGGCCCTTATCTGCAAAAGCCTTTATTGCCGGAAATCTTCGGTGCCTCACAAGTGCTGGACCCTGTGAGTAATCGCAGTCTGGATGACTGGCAGACTTTTTATGAAGCAGGTAACCGGCTGGCTTATTATCTGAGTTATCACAATTTTAACAGCGTTCTGCTGGCTGTTTCCGCGGATGGAAGTTCAATTTATCCCTCTCGTTATCTGAGTCCCACTCCTCGGTATGATTCCGGCGTGTATCATTCTTTCGGGCAGGATATTGAGCGAAAAGATGTGCTGGAGTTGCTGTTTCGGATTTTTGATCGGGAACAGTTAGCTTTGATACCGGAATTGCAATTTTCTTCGATCATCGCCAGTCTGGAACGAGTTATCTCCGAAGAGCCGGAAAAAGCTGTGGGGATTGAACTTGTCAACCTGCATGGTCAAACCTGGCGTAAAACGGAAGGTGTGTCCAGAGGACAGGCCCCTTTTTATAATCCATTGAATCTACGGGTACAGAATGAAATCGTTAATATTTTCAGGGAACTGGTCCTTCGCTATAAATCGCACCCCTCGTTTCAAGGCGTGTCTGTTCAATTAACCATGAATGGATACCTCCAGTTACCTGGTTTGAAATGGGGCTATGATGATGTCACGGTTTCTCAATTTGAAAAAGAAACCGGTGTGAAGATTCCAGTGGGACCTGAATCACAGAAATATGAAACACGTTACCAGTTTTTGACCACATCGGCGTTTCCGCAGTGGACTCAGTGGCGCTGTCAAAAAATTAAAGAGTTGCACCAGCGGCTGGCTGAAATTCTATTAAAAGAACGGCCGGATGCCCGTATTGTCTTCTCAGCGCGAGAGCTTTTGCCAACTCAGAGCAAGGCCGGCGATGTGGTTTCTGCCTTAGCATCCGGCATTCAGTTTCGTCCTGTATTGATGGAAATGGGACTCGATTTTTCCAATTATGATCAGCTCAGTAACTGTATCGTTTTAAGGCCGGGGCTATTTCATTCTGATCCGCAAAAATCGTCCATCGCACAGGTTGTCAATTTTCATCCGGCAGTTGATGAGTCGTTTAAGTCCAGATTCAATGGCGCTTTATATTACCACCATCCCGTGGAAGTTCGTATTGAGGAATTTGACCAGATTTCCCCCTGGCAACCCGCATTTACATGGCTGGTTTCGCAGATTTCGCCGACAGGAGCCCAGAACCGGATTCGCTACATTCACACGATCGCCACTATGGATCCTTATGTCATATTTGATGGTGGCTGGACCATTCCCTTTGGACAGGAGCAGTCAACGCGTACGATTCGCACGCAGCTTCAAAAGTTGCCTGCGAGACCATTTCAGACGATTCAAACAGCGGAGCAACCTGTGATTGCCCGTCTGGCTCGGGGAAAAGAGAATACCTTTTTCTATCTGGTCAATGATTTTCCGTATGCCTGCCAGGTTACAATCGAACTCTCTGCTGCGTCTGAGGCTGCCATTATTCAACTGGCGAATGACGAAAGCGTTAATGCTGTCAGGTCTCCGGCAGGGACAGTCAAGTTCTCGATTTCTCTGGATGCCTTTGATTTTCAGGCATTTCAAATTCATGATCCACAGGCACAAGTTCAGTCTATCAGCTGTCGCGTGAGTGAAAGTGATTTGGCTCATCTGCAAACAAAAATCGACAAGAAGAAACAGCGTTTGTTCGAATTGCATCGATCGATGGAAGATGAGAATTCGATTGTTTTTCAAGCGGATTTTGAAGCACGAAACTCCCGGGATTACATTCTGGCAGGCTGGGAATCGAAGGATCCATCCGGCGTCTCCTGGAATCTGGATACAACGGAATCCCACTCGGGTAAGGCATCACTGCTCCTGGATCATACGTCCGGCAGCAGTTCCCTGCGAACAAATACGATTCCATTGCAGCAGTCTCGTTATTTGAATATGAGTGTCTGGTTGAAAACGAATGTAAAAGAGATGCAGGTTCGGATGGCGCTGGAGGCTGAGCAGAATGGAAAACCCAAAGTTCAATCTGCGATTATTTCCGTTGATCATCAGTGGCGAAAATATTTGTTTCGTGTGAAAGATATCCCCACCGAGCAAATCCAAAATGCGCATATCCTGATTGAAAAACTCGGGGCCGACAAGTTATGGATTGATGATGTCGATTTGCAGATTCATCAAATCTCTCCCGATGACGATCGGCAGTTGACCAAACTGGTGTCGACTCTCTCCTTCGCCTGGGATTCTCAACGCTACCTGGATTGTTATCGTCTGCTGGACAGTTACTGGGGGCAATTCGGGAATGATTCGGTTGCGACGCAGCCTGTACCCGGGCAGAACACGGGACCTGAAAAACAGGTCGTACGGCGAGGAATTCGCAAATTGATCCACCGATAACCGTGCGGGGCGTGCTTTTTTATTGAGTGCGCATCCCATTTTATCATGGCGCCTCACATTCGATTGTATCCGGTTCCCATGGCCTTGGAGGCGCTACAGTAAACCGGGATACTGTCTGGAATTCAGATGTCAGGCCGGTGGGATCATCTTGCTCTGCAAGGGTTTATGGAAAATGGTCTTATTGAGCACCATTAAGATGTTATAATGACTATTGATGACAGTGCGAATCCACACCGAATAATTTTACTTTCTTCAAGGAAGGTTCTGAGATGACGGCGCGAAAAACAGTCACCAAGTCAAAATCAGGCGATACCAAGCTTCGCTCTACTGCAAAATCGGCCACGACACGTGCTGCCGGCAAGAATAACGGAAAAGTTCACACCATCGGAAGTTATCTGATTCAGCGGCTGCAGGATTATGGTATCAGCGATGTGTTCGGAATTCCCGGCGATTTTGTGCTGCAGTTTTATGGCATGCTCGAAGAGAGTCCGATCCGGGTTGTTGGAACAACACGTGAAGACAATGCCGGTTATGCCGCGGATGGTTATGCGCGCGTGAATGGACTGGGAGCCGTTTGTGTGACTTACTGTGTCGGCGGTTTGAGTTTGTGCAATTCCATCGCCGGCGCCTATGCCGAAAAGTCTCCCGTTGTCGTGATCAGTGGCGCCCCGGGGATGGCGGAGCGGGAAACCGACCCTCTGCTCCACCATCGTGTGAAGGATTTTCATACACAGCGGGATGTTTTCGATAAAATTACTGTGGCGACCGCGTTGCTGAATGATCCGATGACGGCCTTTCATGAAATCGATCGCTGTCTGGAAGCCTGTGTCAGATTCAAACGTCCGGTGTATCTGGAACTGCCCCGGGATTGTGTTCATAAACAAGCCGTCATTCCACATACTCCCGATGACACGCAGCCTGTAAGCGATCAAAATGCCTTACGCGAATCACTTGAAGAAGCCGCAGAATTGATTCACGCCAGTAAAAAACCGGTGATCATTGCCGGAGTGGAAGTCCATCGCTTCGGGTTACGGGAAGAAGTCTTGAAGTTCGCTGAAAAGCACAAAATCCCGATGTGCGCGACCATCCTGGGTAAGTCGGTCGTAAGTGAGTCGCACCCACTTTATCTGGGCGTCTATGAAGGTGCAATGGGACGCGGCGAAGTACAGCGCTTTGTGGAAGAAAGTGACTGTGTCATACTGCTCGGAACGTTTATGACTGACATTAACCTGGGAATTTATACGGCTCATCTCGACCCTGGGAAATGCATTTATGCCACCAGTGAAAAACTCAGGATCAGTTATCATCATTTTCAGGATGTTGTGTTTTCCGACTTTGTCAAAGCGCTGGGAAAGCAAAAAATGAAGGTGGTCGTGCGTAAAATACCAGATGACGTCCGACCGCAGACGATTGACTATAAGGTCAGGCCATCGCAGCCTGTGACCACCAGGCATTTATTCGAGAGTATCAACCAGATCCTGACGGATAAAACCGTTGTGGTGACTGATGTCGGGGATTGTCTGTTTGGAGCCGTTGATTTGATGATCAGCACGCATACCAAATTCCTCAGTCCGGCATATTATACGTCGATGGGGTTTGCGGTACCGGCCTCGATCGGAGCCCAGGTAGCGAACCCAGGCTTGCGACCGATTGTGCTGGTCGGTGACGGGGCATTTCAGATGACTTGCCTGGAACTCTCTACAGCACTCAAACTGGGTTATAACCCGATTGTCATTGTTTTAAATAACAAGGGATATACGACCGAACGTTTCCTGCAGGAAGGTCCCTTTAATGACATCCCGAACTGGAAGTATCATAATATCACCGATCTGATCGGCGGCGGATGGGGCTTTGAAGTGAGCACTGAAGGTGATCTTGAGAAGGCCATCAAAGCTGCTCTGGCAAATACAGACAGCCTGAGCGTGATTAACGTGCATCTCGATCCAACGGATGTCAGTCCGGCATTGACCCGACTGGCGGAGAAAATGTCGAAACAGCTTTAACAGCGTCTGTTCGGTCGAGTTCAAATGCGTGTGGCACTGGGATGGTGGAGCTAGCGTAAATCTGTAAAAAAGGCCGGATGAGAGTCCCGTCCTCTCAGTCCGGCTTTTTTCCTTTCGCTTGCGGTTTTTATTGTCCAGCAAATAAAACCGCAAAAATAAATGCGAAAGGGTCCCCCCCTGTTTTGTTCGAAAGCAATCAGAACGATCCAGACACCGTTTTCAGTCGCCATGATGACGGTGTGCCTGTCAGTCAATCCTGTCTCAGGTGACTATTGTTCTTCCTGGATTTTGCGTTCCAGTTTGTATTGTTCAAGGACTTCGCGCTGGTTGTAAAGTTGTTCTTCAGGACCAGCCGGATAGAACTGCACGTCATCATTCAGGTAATAAGCAGAAGGCAGTGTCTGGCCACCGATGCTGGATTGGCAACCGGTGCTGGTAAGCCCGATTAATGCTAAACCCAGAATTCCTGCACAGGACCAATTTTTGAACTGGCAAATCACCATGATTATCCTCGGATTGAAAAGTTGTCGAATGGCCCCTGTTGGGAAGGCGTGTAAACAGGGTAAGACAGGAGCCGGGAACACCTTGAATTCAGCTGTTTCCTCTGGAAACAACGCTCAAGATCACACATAATTACAAACCATGTACTGTGTTTATCGACATACAAAACCGGAATCTTCGCTATAATCTGCCTAATCGGACAATATTTTGTATAAAGAAAGCCTGAAGGGCATAGATATGGCAGGCTGAGTGGAAATGAACACTGTTTAAGCTCATGTCAGGGGATGTTGGTGGGAGAGAGCGGGATTTACCGGTAACTATCGGCGTTCCGCCAGTTTCTGGTATCGCTTGTCTTCTTTCAATATCTCCACTTCGTCTTGGAGTTCAGCAGAGTATTTAACGGGAATATATTGTATATCATTCCCGTTACTCATCGATGTTCCATGAGAAGAAGGCTTGGGGACTGCATGCGGTTTGCTCTCGTAAGTGCACCAGACGGCGATAGTCATAAACCCAAGGCAGAAGCAGATCCGTTTTAAGGAAGTCGAAATCTTCCTTTTCAGCGGCTCTGAATGAAACCTCGCATTTGACGCGAATTCTCCTGGCAGCTGCACTGAATTCTGCAAATATCACCTAGATCGTCGAATTCCTGACAAAAATATCTTGAATATGGCAGTTCAGGAAGACTTAAACGCTTTTTGGAGTTCGTCCAGCGAAACTTTGCCCTCTGCTACTAAACGGATTCCATCTTTCTGGAAGGTTGGCATTCCCTGTTTTTTCGCCAATGCCCTGATTTTGCCCGGTTCCGCACCGCTGAGGATCAGTTGTTTCATCTCATCCGTCATCTCAATGATCTCCATCATCAAGGTTCGGCCGAAGTAACCCAGACCATCGCACTTTCCACAAGGTTCAATTTCGTTCCCGTCTTCATCCACGGTTTGTCGGGGGGGGCGATAAAGCATCTTGGTGGATTTCGGCAGCCCCATTTTTTCGATCAGTTTCGGATTCGGGCGGAACGCTTCCTTGCACTGATCACAGAGCGTTCGAATCAATTTATGGCCGATAACGCACCGCAGCGCATCGACCCCTTTTTCCAGACTTCCGGCTAATTTGCAGAACTTAATCAACCCGGAAACGGCATCCTTAGCCGAAATCTCGGCGATCATTGAGATTTCATCTTTTACATTCAGGATACTGCTAACGTAGGCTTCATCCGTGATCGGATTCAAATAGATGATATCCGCTTCCATGCGGATAATTCTTCTTAGCTCGTCGTCAAACGTATCCCCTTCTTTTTCATCAAGGGTTGCGATGTGACTTAATTCACGATGCTCCGGCTCAGCCAGAGCGAAGATCGTATATTGATACGCGTCGACAGAACGCACGACGCCAAAGGTTGTAGTCGTTGTTCCGGAATTCGGCGGCCCACTGATCAGGACTAACCCATTGCGGCCTTTACTCAGTTCCCGAATCCGTTCTTTGTTTTCCTCTGTGATGCCAATGTCGTCAGCTCGGTCCAGTGGATGCTTGATGTTGATGGCTTTAACCGAAAGGCGTTCTCCCCCCTCAGCAGGGGCTGTTGTCACCCGTAACTGATAAGAGACCTCTTCTAATTCAGCCAGAATCCCACCCGACTGAGGCCGTTTTCGTTCCTGAATATTCAGTCCTGACAACAGTTTGACAACCTGCACAACGGCCATCCCCTGCTGTTTTGACAGCTTCGGACCTGGACTGGCAACTCCGTCTACATAAAATATAACCTGATATCGCTCCCCCTTGGGTTCGAAACGCATCAGTTCTGCGCGGAGAGCCAGACCATCAGTGATGATGTTTTTGGCAGGCATCAGACCTGCTTTTACCAGCCGCGCGTTCTCTTTCAGATTAGCAGGTTGCCCATTTAATGCGCCCTGGAAGGAGACCGGCTCGATCTCTTCTTCGACATCTTCCTCTTCATCCCGCGATTTTCCAAAACCAAATATCACAAGTGAACCTCTTAAAAAACGGGCAAAGTGTGTGACCGAGAATTTTTTTATAACGCAATCCGCCAGGCATCACCGGTTCGCCTCCAGCTGCTTCAGGCCAGAGATTCTTCAGCGAGCAGACTGATTATACTCTTAAAGCAGACCATAATCCCGCAATGTTTTTTCCAGAACCTTCATTGATGCGCTGTCGAGCTGAGTCATGGGAAGACGGACCTCACCATTATCCCGCCCCAGTAACTGCATCGCCGCTTTGATGGGAATGGGATTTGTTGCCAGACCCAGCAGATTTCGGCAAAGCGTGAACAGCTTGAAGTGCCATTCCCGGGCCAGATTCAGATCGCCGGCATTAAAGGCATTCAGCAGACTTTTCACATCACCGGGAACGATATTTCCGACAACGGAGACGACTCCTTTGCCTCCCAATACCATCAGGGGGAGTGTCAGACTGTCATCACCGGAGAGTACCGTCAGATCGCAGGCAGAGAGAATGTGCGATGCCTGATCCATGGAGCCGGTTGACTCCTTTACCGCAATGATATTGGGGATCTCTGCCAGTCGAATAATGGTTTCAGGTTCGATATTCTTGGCAGTGCGGCCGGGAATATTGTAGATCACAATCGGTATCTCGACGGCCTCGGCAATGGCCTGATAGTGCTGGAAAAAGCCTTCCTGCATGGGTTTATTGTAATAAGGGGCGACGTGCAGGGCACCGTCCACACCAGCCTGCTGCGCGTATTTTGTAAGTTCGATGGCTTCGCGAGTACTGTTTGATCCCGTTCCCGCCATCACTTTGATACGGCCTGCGGCCTGGTTGCAAACGATCGAGATGACCTGTTTGTGTTCGTCGTGTGAGAGAGTTGGTGATTCGCCAGTGGTTCCCACAGGGCACAAGGTGTCAGTTCCCTGCTCAATGTGGTAATCGACCAGGCCACGGAGGGCTGTTTCGTCGATTTCGCCATTTTTGAAGGGGGTGATCATTGCCACCGAAAGACCTGCAAACAGGTCACTTTGATTAGCCATGCTTTCAATACCTTAAAACAAATTCTACCGGCCGGTCTCGCTTGACCAGCTACATTTCTGTTTCATCAATTTTGTTGTTTGTCAGACAATAAAAACTACGAACGATTTTCCCAATCCACATTGGACAATGAAGCCAGTGCCAGTTGCAGAGCATGCGTTCCATTCCGTCCATTCCCTTGTGCCTGAACTGCGAGGTAGAGTTGATGCCCCAATGCCAGGCCAGGCAGACTCAGATTCATCGCTTTGGCTTCAGCCAGTGCAATTCCCATATCTTTAATAAAATGTTCTACGAAAAATCCGGGATCAAAATTATTATCCATAATCCGGGGGCCAAGATTTGAAAGCGACCAGCTGCCCGCTGCGCCACTCCCCACCGATTCCAGAACCGTAGGTAAATCCAGTCCCGCTTTATATCCATACAGCAACGCTTCGCAGACTCCGATCATGCCAGTCGCGATCAGAATTTGATTGACCATTTTCGTATGTTGACCGGAACCGGAACCTCCCTGATAAACAATGGTTTTGCCCATCGCATCCCAGCAGGGTTTCAGTGCATCAACGACCTGCTGCTCACCGCCGATCATAATCGACAACGTTCCATTCTTGGCTCCGATATCTCCTCCAGAAACCGGAGCATCAATCGCATGTACGCCTTTTGCCGCTGCTGCCTGGGCAATTTCCACTGCCAGGGAAGGATCGCTGGTGGTCATATCCACCAGGATTTTACCCGCTGATGCTCCCTCCAAAGCCCCCTGCTCTCCTAAAAGGACTTCTCGGACATCTGCGGGAAAGCCGACAATTGAGAAAATGACATCCGACTTTTCGGCAACGGCTTTGGGGGAATCAGCCCAGCTGGCTCCTTTTTTAATTAAAGAGTCCGCTTTGGATTTGCTGCGATTATAAACGGTGGCGGAAAAACCAGCATCGATCAGGTGCCCCACCATGCTGGCTCCCATGACTCCCGTTCCAATCCAGCCGATTTTTGTTGTCCCTGGTTGAATTGCTGGTATCGCCATATTATCCAATCCTTTTCGCTCTCAGTTCTAAAATAGGAATCATTACGGTGTCAGGGAGCCCCGGCAATCGTAAAAAAATGATTGCTATATCTCAAGTTATCGCAATCTTTCTCCTTGGCAGTATATCGAGCAGTGACTCAGAAGTCATATGACTGGTTCATTTTTTTTGGCAACAATTGTTCCTGTTTTGCCCTTTTGTTGAAGGAAATCGAGAGTGACGATAAAAGAAACTTGCGATTCGTGCGTCGCGCAGGGAAAATCGGGAACTGTAATGCAGGAAACACCGTATTTCCGGAATCAGGCATCGGTTGACTAATTTTCAGATGATGAATCGAGTTTCCATGAAAGCTGCGTTTGAGTTCGTAATCACCATCGTGTGTATTGTCTCAGGTATCAACGGGCAAACCTCAGCCTCGGCACAAGGGAACGCTTATCCCTGCGGACCGGACGGCGCCCCGCTCTTGCAGTTTTTAACGCCGCAGGGATTCATGGGGGCGGATTTTCGGGGAAGCTGCTCGCAGCATGATCTGTGTTATCAAATTCCCGGCGTCAGCAGACGCTACTGCGATCTGCAATTCCGGCAGGAGTTACACCGCCGGTGTGATGATTCTGTCTTTCCCCTAGGCTGCCGTATGCTCTCAAATGCCATGTATCTGCAGGTACGACTTTACGGCAGAAGGCCTTACTTAAATTCACAATACCAGTCCCCCTCTCCCGTATATTCGTACCCGGTTGTTTATTACGGATACTAGATCGCGTCCCATTTAACCATAACGTCCCCCCTGCTATGATACTCCCTGCAATAATCACTGGTTCGAAAGACGCGTGAGACGCTTTCATAAACCTGGACACAGGCAAATTCGTTCCGACTTGATTAACACCTGCTGGATTCCAGGTCGAAACTCTTTTCATCACGAAAAACTCACATGACTGAGCCACAGGCATATCTCAACGGCGCCTTTATTCCTTTCTCAGAAGCAAAACTGGCAGTAACCGATCTGGGAATTGTTTACGGGGCTTCGATTACCGAGATGGTGCGTACTTTCTCGCATCAGTTGTTTATGCTGGATGAACATCTGGATCGTCTGTTTTCTGCGTTGGAATATGTCTGCATTGAACCTGTTCTGGAGAAGTCAGAACTCAAGCAGATCTGTGAAGCAGTCATTCAGCAGAACACACCCCTGTTGCCGGCAGTACATGACATGGGTTTGACGATATTCATCACGGCTGGGCACAATCTGCCTTATCTCGGACTCGCCGAAATCGAAACCTGTCGCACTCCGACGGTTTGCGTACATTCGTTTCCATTGGCGTTTGAACTTTGGGATCAAAAATATACAACCGGGCAGTATTTACAGCGTGCCGAAGGGGCACAGCTCAATGCCGGAATCTTCGATCCCCGCATCAAATCCCGTAGCCGGATTCACCTGTATCGAGCTGATAAACTGGTCCGTCAGCAGGATCCACAGGCCAGCGCCCTGCTGTTTGATCAGGCCGGTTTTGCAGCGGAAACCACGGTTGGCAATTTTTATATTGTGAAAGACAATGTCATAAAATCTCCCCGTCCCGAAAATATTCTCGGGGGAATCAGCCAGATCATGGTGGTCCGATTAGCGAAACAGCTGGGACTTCGCTATGAAGAAACAGATATTTCCATAAATGAGATTATCGATGCAGATGAAGCATTGACGTCTTCGACGGCATATTGTCTGATGCCAGTCACCCGTTTTGATGGACATGCCCTGTCAGGCGGCGTTCCGGGGCGCGTTTATCAAGAGTTACTGTCCGCCTGGAGCCGGACCGTCGGCGTAGATATCGTCCAGCAGGCCAAACAGATCGGAGAAGAGAGACGGAACGCTCTTAACTGACAGCGTCGAAGAATCTTCTCAGTTGTTTCGATTTCATTTCAGGAACCTCAAGCGTGTCACATTATCTGGAATTTTTCAAACAGTTTCGTACGACTTTCGAAACCACTGGTGCGATTGCTCCCAGCAGCCGTTTTCTGGCAGCAGATATGGCGGGACCGATGAATCAGCATCAGGGGGCGAAGAAGGTCTTGGAAATTGGGCCTGGTACCGGTGCTGTCACACGCCAGATCGTCAGGCAGATTCAACCCGGAGATCAACTGGATCTGGTTGAATTGAATGAAAAGTTTGTGGAGATTCTGCATCAGCGTTTTGATGCAGAACAGGGTTTTCAAGAAATCAAACACCTGACGTCGATCCATAACTGCCCCTTACAGGAATATGGGGCGGGAGAGGAATATGATTTCATCGTTTCCGGGTTGCCGCTGAATAATTTTCCGACAGAATTAGTTGGTGAAATCTTTGAGGCCTATTTTCGTCTACTCAAGCCGGGCGGCGTCTTGTCCTATTTTGAATATATGTATGTTCGCCCGGTCCGCAAACTGATCTCGCGGGGAGAAGAAAATCAACGCATTCGGCAAATCGATGACATCATGAGACATTATACCCGCCAGTTTCGGATTCAAACCGACTGGGTCTGGTTTAACCTCCCCCCGGCCTGGGTTCAGCATCTGCAAAAAGAAAAAGGCAGTGCTCCACTGGTAGAGCAGGCTGCCTCTCAGAAACTCGATTCTGAATGACAACGACTGGCGCGCTCTGCCGTTATTCTACAGTTTTTTTAGCTGAATCCGGTTTTGGTTTTTCCCCCTCAGGCCGATCGGAATCCGGTCGCCGGGGGCGATCCATGCGGTTCCGGCCACGCGGGCCAGCTGCTTCCCGATTTCCGCCCATCAATTCCCGGAAATCCAGATAACCATCTTCATTGCGGTCCAGCTTTTCCAGCAGTTTTTTCATCTGGCTCAGTTCATCCTTGCTCAGTCTGCCATCTTTGTCGGCATCTAACATCTGGATGAAGGCGGGAGCGGGAGGACGTCCCTGGAAATCTCCCCGCCGACGGCTGGTTTCACGATCCATCATTTCAGGACGTTTCATTTCATTATCAGCATCGCGATCCTCTGGACGACGATCAGGACGAAATTCTGCTAAGGCATCCATGAGTTCTTTTTTAGTAAGCTCCGCATCCTTTTCTTTTCCAGATCGTTCCAGGATGCGTCTCAGGATTGGTTTTGCCTGTTCGGGAGCTTCTTCAAGCGTCAGTTTGCCATCCTTGTTGGAATCCAGACTTTGGAAAAAACGCTCTGCGCGCTCGGAAGTAGCGCCTGCATTGCGCCTGGGGTTTTCGGTTCGCTTCTCCCCTTCTCTATTCCCGCGGAACATATTTCCGTATCGGCTCAATTCTTCCAGCGAAATTTCGTCTTGATTTAACCGCTGAAAGAGGGGTTCCAGTCGCTCTCGCAAGGGTTCGGGGAGTTCGTCTTTGGAGATTTTTTTATCTCCGTTCCGATCCAGGCGACTCATAAAATTTTGAAAATTGCGAGGACCCCGATTGCGACCAGGCGCTTCGCCGACAGGAAACTTCTGATCTTCTTTTTTCAGACCGGACTCGAATTCATTTTTCGTCAGTTTGCCGTCTTTGTTCTGGTCTCCCAGTCGAATGAGATGATCGAAAAAGCGCTCCTTGTCTGCTGGGACCTCATCAGCAGTTACAGTTCCATCTGAATTCTTGTCGAGTTGCTGAAAAATATCCTGGGGAGCCGATTCGCCAGGTTCGGGGGCTGCAGACAGGCCATTGATCGAAAAACAAAGTACCGTCAATAGGGTCAACGAATGAGAAACACGTTGCATAACAGCCCCTTTCGTGGGAACGCCGTAATGGAAATATGTACTGGAAATCCGCTAGTTGAAGTTGTCACTAATGGATTTAACACACAGAGTCTTCCCAGGTATTGGTCAATTCCCTGAAATCAGTGCAGATACGAAAAAACCCGGTGAGAAACCCCACCGGGTTTTTTAAATCGATTGAATTATCAACACTGAGACCTTTAAGGAGAGGCCTTTTTCACTGTAAAGGTAGAAGTGAAGAATCCCTGGTCATCGGGAATCGTGTATCCACCTGAAATGGGCAAGTATTTTTGAATCACTGCAAACGGTGGCAGTTTTCCTAAATCAAGTCCATCCACATTCACGGCACTATCGTTTTTTCTCAGTAATTCATAGAGAGCGTGGATTTGTGCATCTGCATTCTGATAAGTAATGATTGAGGTTTTCTCCGGGAACTTTTCCGCAAGCCGCTTATAGTCCGGACTATTGACCAGCGAGCCAACCCCCCGGTCTTTCCGCAATACATTTTCAATCTGTTTTACATCATTGGCGATGAAAAGTTGATTTTCAGCGATACAGAAACCGGCATCAGTGGGTAAATTCAAAACAGCACCGGGCAGTTCGTAGATCGTAATTCCCTGAAACTCTCTGGTCTGGCCGGGGAAGTCATCACGGGCGGTCAGCGAGGCAATCAGTTTCTGGAATGCATCCGAATTTTTCAAACCGAATGCGACCGTGAACTGGCCGGACATTTTTGTCAGGTCAATTTGCTCTCCTTCGGCAAGTTCGGTCGCAACCTGAATCCGGCCGTTCATGTTATCCACAATATCTTTTTTGACGTGGATTTTAGGACCTTCAGGCTTTTCTGCCATCTGGTCGATGATGGCAGCGAGAGCCCCCGGGCGCCCCTGAAAACCATCAAAGAGGGTTTCAATCGAATCATAGGCGCCACTGATGCCCCAGTTGATCGAGTAGTAAGTAGAGACTTTGTCTGAGACCCACAGCGGCGGCTGTTGAGCAATCGCCGGGCATTTAAACATGTCGATAATTCCGGAAGTGGGCATTTCGACATAGGTAAATGTTTTTGTAATCGAATCGTAATCTTTCGTGGCCAGAAAACTTGCTCCGCCAACAGCTTTCAGGTTTGTGATTCCGAGAGCGGGAAGAAAACCCTGGACCATTCCGATCTGCGGATTGACACGGCTGGCAACAGACAAGACAGACTGAAGTGTACCGATGGGGTTCATGTACCATTGCATCACAGCAGGTGCCGTCGGATCAAGGCACTTATTAACGATGTATTGATATTCTTTTTTGCCCGCCAGAGTGCTCTGCGCCTGGCCATCCCACTTTGCCAAAACAGATTCCAGAACTTTCTCGTCATTGGAAGCGACGAACGTTTTATCTTTGAGGAAATAAACGAATTTTTTCTCGACAGGAACTTTAACGGGTTCATCGTCCGCCCCTTCATCTTCGAAGGAATAAACGGTGATTTTTGTTCCGTCCAGAGTGCGAATGGAACGCTTGGCTCCTTCTTTGTCCAGGCTTTCAGCCGCTTTCATCAAAATCTTTTCCAGGATTTCGCCGCTTTCTCCATATTCCATGAAAGCGAGTCCGCCAAATTTCCCTTCTTCACTTTTGACAAGGGCGAAACAGACTTCTCCGCTGGGGATACTCATAACGTTACTGAGGCCCAGGTTTGTTTCTTCTTCAAACTTTTCGGAGAACTTTTCGATCAGTTTGATCAGATCTTTCTTCATGTCGGCAAATGCAGCATCATGGGTCATTTGCCCCATGGAGCACTGGCTCCACTTATCACCGAGTGTTTCGACATCGGGAATCGAAAAATACAAGAGTGTGTCAGCGGGAATGCGCTGGGATGCCTTAACACGATCCTGTGCATAGCCGGCCTGAGCAGTCAGCAGGACGAGTGCCTGCATTAACACAAAAGTAAATAACAAAAGTGGCTTTCTCATTGGAGCCTTCATTCTTTCTCTATCAGAGGGGGATTTAAAGATACCTCACGCACGGTCCGACTTAGTGGCCCTGTCGAAACAATTGAGCGCAACGATGACTTATACTGTTTATTTGTAGCAATTCTGTTTTTTCTGACAAGCCCAACCTGTCATTCAACTTGTGAGTCGAAAAAATTGAGGTCAGCACGACTCTTCATCGGGATGTACCAGAAAAGAGGGAAGTTGGTTGCAACTATTTTCGCTTACTTTTCAAAATCGGCTATTTTTCTGCGAGGTGCGTCAAAATAGCGATACCCTGTATTCGGGCTGGTTTTATCAAAGGCAAATGCATCGCGGTTATCCAGGAAGTGTTTTACATAGGTGATGGGAATCGCAAATCCCAGCCCTTCGCCCAGAATCAATTTCATATTGGTGACGCCGATCACTTCGCCGCGGGAATTGAATAAAGGACCGCCGCTGTTCCCCGGATTGATTTGTGTTGTCGTTTGAATATAGACAATTCCCTGCATATTGCGATTACGCGTACTGACAATGCCTCGCGAAACGGAACGTTCCAGTCCCAGTGGATTACCAATCGCAAAGACTTCCTCTCCTTCGCGCTGTTTGTCATTCTCTGCCAGATAAACGGTACGAAATGCGAAATCTTTTTGTAAAGGAATCCTCAGCAGAGCCAGATCGAAAAAGGGATTCAGCGCCACAATTTCGACATCTTTTATCTGCCTTCGCTGAAATTCACCGTTTTCCGTGCGATGAAAGATCGTCACTGCGATGCGCGTTTCCTGTTCGACGACGTGGTAATTCGTAACGCAGTATCCACGGTCATTGATGATGAAGCCGGAACCGAGTCCGCTGGATGTCTGCACGAGTGTTACAGCTTCACCATAGGTTCGCGCCAACTCTTTGATGCTTTTGACCGGGAGTTCGGCAATGGAGTAAAAATTATCTTTACTCTTGGAAACGGTTTTCTCTCCGGCGGGAAGTTTTTCCGATTTTGTCCGGGAGCGTATCTGATCCACGGGAATTCGCAACACTTCAATTCCGATATCCACTAACAGGTGAGTATTGCTCTGCTTCAGAACATCGCCTTCAATTTTATGCCCGCTGACAAGTTCAATCCACTCTGCGCGGGCCAGGCTGGTGCAACTCAGAATGGAAATCAGTAAACATAGTCTTGTGCCTGAGCTGTACCAATTTTGAATCATTCCTTCGAGTCCTCTCTTATACAGCGGCTTCACGGTTTTCAACGAAATTAAATGCTTGTCGCTTCCGGACAGGATGCCAGGAGCGAGACTCCTTACTCTTTATATTCGCTATGGCATTCCGTGCAGGATTTATAAACACGCGTTAAACCTTCATCAAACTGGGGGTAATTATCACTTTTTGCCGCTTCGACCATTTTGAGACAGGCTTCCGTCATCGGGTTCGCGTGACCCAGAAAGCCTTTATCATCAACGTATCCATATCCCTCAGTCGTAATGATTTTCGCAACCGCCGCTAATAACTGGGTTTCTTCGATCACCTTTTCTTTTTCTGATTTTAAAGCATCTGCATTCCCGACATTTGATTTCAACCATTTGTAGGCAATGTCGGAGCGTTTCATCAAATCTCCCATCGAAGCCACTTCAGAGAGCGGTTTTTTCTCGGCAGACTCGGGCAGCCCTGCCGGCAAACTGCCATTCAGGATGACGATGATCTGTTCATAGGGAACCTGGATGTCCCGGTAAGACTTGGCACCACGCATCAGCGGCTCTGCTGAGATTTTGGATGCCAGGTCCCGAAGATGTTTTGCATTTTTCTTCCAGCCGATGTCATCCGGATGTTCCGTCACAATTCCCGCCAGGGCAGCCAGAGTCGTTGTGAAGGTAGGGATTTCCAGATAAGAGGTGTTATACGTACCCACTGACTGCATGTTTTTTGTTAAACGATTTCGAATGTCTTTGACCTGTGATTCCAGAACCGGCATAGGCATGATCGTTTTCCAGTCGATACCACCGGCGGCTGCAGGAGCCGCGCTCTGGGCGGCGGGTGTTTTCATCTCACCTGCAGGTACAGACGCGTTGGGCAAGGCAGCCACGGAATTTCCGGGTAACGAAACGGGGGCCACAGCCTGATTGTTTCCGGCGACTGCCAGAGGATTCTCAAACCAGACATCGTACGGGATGCCATCGATCATTTTCCGGTCATCTTTTTTCTCGACCGGTTTGGGAGCTGGTGTCTGTGTGCTTTGCGCGACTTGTGCAGTTGGCGTAGTTGGAGCGGCGTCCGTTGTTTGGGGCTCAGGTGGAGGAGTCGGAGGAGGGCTTCCGCCACAACCAGTGACAACGACCACAGACCACCAGGCGCACAGAGATACGATAGACCACACGATCGAGTTTCGATTTAACCGGGTTTCCGGCTTGTTCATGGATGACTCCCTCAAGTCCTTGAAATTAAACCAATTAGATTATGTGTAATCCCCGCCGCTGATGCAACTGCAGCTTACCCTGATTATTTAATTCCGTTTATCGTAACAGAGATCCCATCGTCGAGCGAGGAAACAGCGATTCACAGAACCCACGTGTCGAAAACGATATCTCCGCACGTATTTTAATAGTGTTTTGCATTGGCTGCATCTCTGGTGTAAGATTATTCCAGTCAGGCAAAGCAGGGTTGTTTGGGAGTTTGCATAAAAAAAGTGCGAACTAACCTTGTCAACTCAAAGTCGACTTATTATCTCTGACCAATATCAGGCATGTAACTGTTACTGGTTTTTCACTCACTCTGCCGAATAATAAGCGACTCGCCTTTCCTGTAGGGTATAGTTTGGGTGGTGGACGACCGAGACAAATCTCTGACCATTCAAGTGCTTAAACTTCGCATTCTGGAGAATGCCTAAGCAAGTCGTCGAAAAAGGGATACATTTGATTTTTGAAAATCAGCTACCTTAATGGAGTTCACCATGGTAGCAAAAGGAGTACACAGAGATGAACAAGATTGTTTGTTACACGTTGGGCATTATCGCCCTGTCCGTTACAGTGGCTCAGGCTCAAGGTCCTGCATTCGAATCAGGACAAGGAGTTTATCTGAGCCAGACAACTGCAGCGCCTCCTGCTTCTGCGCTTGCTCCTGAAGCCATGCCAGAGTTGACGCCTCAACCGTTTGCACATCACGTTGCTTCACACGAAATTCCACTGTACGAAAATGTTAAGTACAAACGGCCTCGTAATGTTGCACCTTGTTCAAACCCCAAGCTGGTGACCATCGTTGATCCTTGTGCCCCCAAACGCAGCTGTTGTGAGCCAGGATGTGTTGCTGTGGAGATTTGTGCTCCCGGCTGTGCTTGTGAGTGTGTTCGCTGCAGCAAAGATGGACGTCGCAAAGTTTTTGACTATGGTAAATACAGTGTGGTAGTTGAATCACACCATGGCAAAGTGACTGTGACTTATCGCAGTTAATGAAAACTAAAGTAGCTTCATCACAATTTAAACAGCCAGAAACGCGATTGTTTCTGGCTGTTTTTTTGCGCACCATTCGGATGCGTCTCTCTGTTACACGGTGGTTTGCGAGGAATACAAAGGATGGGAGTGTTGTTTCGCTGGATCTGATGAG